>RXJQ01000050.1 GCA_003963115.1 Burkholderiales bacterium | reverse complement strand
TGTACCGGGCTCGAATTTGCTTGTCTGTCATTTCCATGCTCCTACGTCTATTTGAACAGGAGCTAAGAACTACGTTTTACAGGGGCAACCTCACTCTGCCTGTTGGTGCAGTCCCATTACGCGTCGTTGAAACTGAAGCAGCAGAGCACGCCGGGACTAGGGCCGCAACGTCCATTGCCAAAGGACGGCAGCAATAACGCTTTGCCAGCGCAACCAAACAGGGAAGGAACACAGCATGGCCATCTATCTAAGAAAGAGCATCCGAGTTGGGCCTTTGCGGTTCAACCTGTCCAAGTCGGGCGTCGGCGTATCCGCTGGCATCAAAGGTTTCCGTGTTGGGACGGGCCCAAGGGGGAACTATGTCCACATGGGCCAAGGCGGCATCTATTACCGCGCGACGATACCTTCATCATCGCCCGCAAGCAGCACACCAGCTTCGCCGCGAGCTCCTTCCTCGACTACCGCAGACCCCATCATTCCCGCTGGAACGCATGCGCCACTTGAAGAAGTTGTTTCTGCTGACCCAACTGAAGTCACAGACTCGTCATCGAAAGAGCTGCTTGACGAGATCAACAAGAAGAACTCTCGACCAGCCTACTGGAAGTTCTGCGCGGGCGTTGTCGGGGCCGCGCTGCTTCTGGCACTCACAAACGAAGCGTGGAGTTGGTTGCTACTCCCGGCTGTGTTGATTGGCTTGCCATTGATATACGCCGTATGGACGTTAGACCGGCTCAAGAAATCAACGGTTCTGTTCTATGAGCTCGACGAGACGCTGGAACCTCGGTATGCCTCAATGCTCGAAGGCCTCAAGAAAATGGCCGACTGTTCAGCTGCCTGGTACATCAACGCTCAAGGCAAGGTCCACGACTCGAAATACCATGCAGGCGCCGGGAGCTTGGTCACGAGAAAAGACTGCCGCATATCGATTGCTGAGCCAGCCTACGTCAAGACCAACGTGGCCGTGTACTGCATTGCAATGGGTAAGCAGAAACTCTATTTTTTTCCGGACAGGCTATTCATCTACACGCCATTAGGCGTTGGCGCACTGACCTACGAGTCACTCTCGATCTCTGTCAAATCGACACGCTTTATCGAAGATGGCTCTCCGCCGCGAGATGCACAAGTGGTTGACCGCACTTGGCGCTATGTGAACAAGAAGGGGGGCCCCGACAAGCGATTCAAGGACAACCGGGAGTTGCCAGTGTGCTTGTATGACGAAGTTCTCCTGTCCAGCATCACGGGACTCAAAGCAATACTGAACTTGTCCCGAAACAACACCGCATTGGATTTTGAATCTTCAGTTCGATCGTTGGAATCTGCTTTGCCCAATGAGCAAACATCTGAACGCAGGACCGCTTGACAAACGCAGGGGGGCAAATCATTCGAAGGCCTCATCAGACCACGCAAATTTGAGCCATGTCTGCCGATCGAATCATCTCGGCTAGCAGATCCTTCGTACGGCTTCCGAGGTCCTAGGGGTCTAAGATTCTGCATATATGCAGGGAAACAAATGAAACTCGACCGCATCAGTAGAATTCGTGGGCATCGCATCTTTGACCATTTCGTATGGCCCACGGACTTGGCGCCATTTGGCCGATTTAATTTGATCTATGGCTGGAACGGTAGTGGCAAGACGACGCTTTCGAACATATTGCGTGCCCTGCAGTTGAAAACCACTGCCCTCGACGGCGAAGTGACCTATGAGCTTGATGGCAACGCCATCCGTGGAGCTCAGCTTGCAGACGCTGCGTTACCGGAGGTACGGGTATTCAACCGGGATTCCGTTTCAAGGAGCGTGTTCGAAACACCCGGCAGTGCGCACCTTCCCCCCGTATTTGTCTTTGGTGAGGACAGCGTCGAGTTGCAGCGTCAGATTGAGGCGTTGAAGAGCCAATTGGATACGCTGCGTGAAGCCTCAAACGCGTCGGATGCTGCAGCAAATGAGTGCGAAAAGAAGATTGGCACTTTTGAATCGAACAAAGCAAGAGAGATAAAGAACCTACTTCTTGCTCCTGGCGGCGCCTATAACAACTACAACGCAGGCGACTATCGCAACTTCGTAACTGCTGCGCAAGAGGCGGGTGGTGTCTCGTTGCTCGATGAGGAGCGGAGTCGTCTTGTTGAGCTGAAGGGAGCCGTGGCCAAGGATGCCCTATCGTTGGCGCAAGTTCCCTTCCCTGACCTGTTGGCCCTTCGTTCTGAGGTGCAAGAGCTTCTAAAGCAGACAGTCACTGCGTCTGTTGTGCAGGACCTTCTCGATGCGCCTACGGCGGCTAACTGGGTGAAGCATGGGCTTGAAATGCACACAAAGGATGGAGACGCATCTACCTGTAAATTTTGCCGACAGCCACTTCAAGCATCGCGATTGCGCGAACTGGAAGCGCACTTCAACGACAGGTTCAAGGAATTCGAGCGGCAGGTTCATGCCATCAAAGAGCGAATCGAAGAAGCCGCATTGCAGTTGGAACGCGTCAGCTTCCCATCTGCAAGTCAGCTTTATACGGACCTTCAGGCCGACTACGCTCGTGAGCTTGTCTTGTTGAAAGGCAACCTTTCAAGCGTCGTTCAAGGGCTTCAGTCACTTGCACGCTGCGTCCAGGTAAAGACCACCCGTATGTTTGAGTCGCTAACCCTGAATGATCTCCTTCTTGGAGGGGGCGGAATGTCACCCGAGGAGCCATCACTACTGAAAGCACTGCTCGCAGTAATGATCGCGGGAGGCCCGAGTCTCTCTGAGTTCATGGGCAAAACAACCTACGCAAAACTCCAGGCCATCATCAAAAAGCATAACGATCGTTCTGCTGCATTCGACCAAGAAGTCCGAGATGCGCGTCGACGCTTGCATGACCATGAAATTGCAGCTTCGATGAGCGAGTGGCGTCTCTTGTTTGCTGAAAGAGATGCTGCCGTCAGCCTGCGAGCCAATACAGCCAAGGCCCTCGCAGATGCACAGGACAAAATTGGAGCACTGGAAGCGGACATCCTCCAACATAGACCCGCAGCAGAAATGCTCAATGCCGATCTGGTTGCGTATCTCGGCCACGATGAAATTCAGGTAGTGGCAGAAAAAACTGGGTATCGGCTCATGCGTCGAGGCGAGCCCGCGACAAACCTCAGCGAAGGAGAGCGCACAGCCATAGCATTTCTCCACTTTCTGCGTAGTCTCAGCGACAGAACTTTTGACTTAGCGACAGGTATTGTTGTGATTGATGACCCGATCACTAGCCTCGACTCCAACTCGACTTACTCAGCCTTCGGGTTCCTCAAAGAAAAACTCAAGGAGGTCAATCAACTGTTTGTGTTCACACACAACTTCACCTTCTTTCGACAAGTTAGGAATTGGTTTCAATTCTTGAACCGAGGGGTTAGTCGTCGTGCTCTACCGGCGCATTTTTATATGCTGAGGGCTAGGATGGATGGAGGGCAACGGCGCTCGCACATAGAGTCTCTGGACCCATTTTTGCGGGACTATGAGTCGGAGTATCACTATCTGTTCAAGCGCGTGCATGAGGCTTCAACACTACCTGCCGGGCAGCCTTTGGGGGTGTACTACGACCTACCTAATCTCGCGCGAAGACTTTTGGAGACCTTCCTTGTCTTCAAAGTGCCGGATAAGAACTCTCTTCACTCACGCTTGCAAGAGGTGGACTTCGCCGAGCCAAGAAAGACTCGGTTGCTTCGTTTTGTTGATACCCACTCCCATGCCGAGCAGGTAAGTGAGGGACATGACGAAGCGTCGGCACTGGCTGAGGCCCCAACTATCCTTCGCGACCTGTTAGATTTGATCGAACAGGTTGACAGTGATCACCATACGCGAATGGTTGTGGCCATGGCTCTTTAATGAGGGAATGCTGACACGAAACGTGGGGCGAGACGCTTGTGCAACTTCGACGCCACTGATGCTTTCAATCGCGAACGACTCAGTTCAACCTTGTGCAGCCTTTGAGGCAGGCCGCTCCGCAGCGATAGCGGTCCTTAGACTTCGCCTGCCATCCTCCCGGCAAGCGTCCCATAGCGACCAATGACGGCTGTCTGGGTACCAAAGGCTGACTGGCGGGTTTACGAGGAACCGACGTCACTGACGCTGAGTTAAAGACCTACGGCGTTCGGACGATGCAACTCCTGCACACGGGGTACCTCTAATAGCGGCTTGCGACTGCCCACGCGTTCGAGATCCGGAAGCGGATAATTGATCTCCCTGCTAGTCTTTGGACGTCGGCAAGCTGCGAAGCAGTCGTTGACGTGAGAGGAGCGAGGCGTGTTGACGCGCGTGAGATTCTGAGATGCCGAACTCGCCGGACCGATCTAATGCATGACACGGACCCGGAACTAAGCATCAATCGAATCGGCGATGCTAGTTAGGTTCCTTTAAACACGTGGGGAAGAAGAACGCAGATGCCAAACTACAACTACGGAGCACTCTCACCTCGGGATTTTGAGGAGGTCTCGCGAGATCTCTTGCAGGCGGAATGGAATGTGGCGTTGGAGGCATTCAAGGAAGGCCGCGATAGTGGCATCGACCTGCGGTACGCCACGTCCCCTGGCAACACAGTGATCGTTCAGTGCAAACACTATGTCAAGTCGGGCGTTACCGCGCTGTTGCGCCACTTGAAAGATTCAGAGTTACCGAAGATCGCAAAGTTGAACCCGAACCGGTATGTCGTCATGACGACAGTGGGTCTTTCACCTGACAACAAGCAGTCGATCCTGCAAGCGCTAGCGCCTTATGTGAAGTCACCATCGGACATTCTCGGAGCGGATGACCTTGATGGTCTGCTTGCGAAGCACCCCAATGTCGAAAGAGCAAATTTCAAACTGTGGCTGACAAGCACCAGCGTCATCGATCGGGTCTTGCACAACGCGGAAGTGTGTCAAACCGAGTTCGAGGTGGAGCGCATCAAACAGAAACTGCCGCTCTTCGTTCAGAACCAGGCCTATCCTCAGGCGAAAGAGATCCTGAGAGCAACCCGGATCCTAGTTGTTTCCGGTCCACCAGGAATTGGGAAGACGACGCTGGCGGAGATGCTGCTCTACGCAAGTCTGGAGGAGGGTTACGAGCCGGTGGTTATCCAGGCGGACATTAACGAAGGGAAGAAGTTGTATCGACGCGGAGCGCGTCAGATCTTCTACTACGATGATTTCCTTGGCCAGACGTTCCTCGGGGACCGTCGGGAGTACTTCGGTCAGAACCAAGACAAGGCCGTGGTCGATTTCATTGAGATGGTCAGGCGGTCGCCGGACTCCAAGTTCATCCTGACCACGCGCGAGCACATCCTCAGCAGCGCGATTCGCCTATCTGAGCGACTCGACGGGAATACATTGATCCGTGACCGAATTGTGCTCAAGCTTGGGCACTACAGCTTCGGTGACCGTGCAAGGATCCTGTACAACCATCTCTACTTCAGCGACCTACCCAACACACACAAGAGGGAGATGCTTCGCGGTGACTTCTTCCTGCGGATCATCCGCCATCCGCATTTCAACCCCCGGCTCATCGAGTGGTTGGCGGACTTGAGTCGTGTCGGATCGGTGCCGGCTACGGACTATCAAAGTTACGTTGAAAACTTGCTCGACAACCCGGAAAGGATCTGGGATCACGCCTATCGTACGCAGATTTCAGAGGCTGGGCGTTGCCTCCTGCTGGCCTTGTACACAGATGGTGGCGACAGCCTTCTCGGGCTGGAATCCAGTTTCGCCGACCTTCGCCGAGCAAGAGCGAAGAGGTACAACCAGCCAACTGAGCCAAAGGAATTTGAAGCAAATCTAAAGGTCCTTGAAGGCGGATTCTTGACCATCGGAACCCGAGGTATTGACTACTTGAATCCGTCAATCAGGGGATATGTTGGGTCGGTCATTGTTGGCGATCCGGAAACCTACTCTGACATCTTTGAATCGGCAACGCACTTCAAGCAGATTGCGACGCTTTGGCGGCAGAGAAAGGAAGTCGGATCCCCGTCGAGGCAACTGCTTCCGCAGTGCCACAGTGCGACCTTCATTTCAAGGCTCACTGCATTGGCGCATAGCCCAACTTTCGCTTGCACGACCTCTGCTGAGGGGGAAATAGTGGCACACCAGATTGACTACGCCACAGCGGAACGTCTGAGATTTTTTGCAGAATTCTGCAATGTCGAGCACGCAGAGCCCGGCCTGGATCAGGTCTATAACGCCATGGAACAGCTAATTGCGAAATGGTCCTCGGAAATGCTCGGGATTTGGTATACGCAGGATCTTTTGCAGGAGATGGCTACGCTAGACCGCTTCATGGCGGGCCGGGGCGCGAGTATTCGGTTGCTTGTACTTGAAAAGCTGCTGGATGCGTTACCGCACGCTATGTCGTACAACTGGCAAAGCCTAATCGACCTCCCTGAGACCACGCCGGGCTGGCAGCAACGCAATGGGCAGAAATTCTTTGAAGGTCTACGCTCGTACATGAACGGCGGCTGGCGAAATGATTTAGATAACTGCGAAAACTTGCATGACAAGAAGCAGCTTGTCGAGAATCTGTCCGAGCTATCGCAACGCAAAACGAGGTCGCGATTCTTCGCAACTCCGTTACGTGAAGTTCGTGACGAGATCGCCTCTATTGCGGACGAAGCAGAAAAACCGGAGCTTGGGACTGGATCGCCGAATCAAGCTCTCCCCCAAAGTTCGCTAAGTGAGAGCGAAGTCCGAAGCATGTTCCGAACATTGTTGCTGGACTGCTAATGAGTGCAGCGATCGTGTATGTTGCTGCTGACCCCAACGAGTCGGCAACTCTATACAACATCGTATAGCCTGCATATACAGTCGCTTCAATCTACCGCCCGCTGTCGACGGTGAGTGGCGGAGAGTTCTCTTCTGATCGATGACCAGATCGTTACTGACCGCTCGCGACTGCAGCGGTCATCCGGGTGTGCAGGGTACAAGTCCGCAATCAGCCTGTTGGACTAAACCGCTCGCGCGGTACTCGCTGCGGCGAGGTTGAGGCATTTCGTTGCGCAGCAGGTTCTGCGAAGTTGAAGAGCGAGGCAATTGGCCTCGTTCATCAACGGAGCTGCAACCATGGACACAACCACCCGCGCGGGCTCGCCGCTGCGTCAACGCATGATCGAAGACATGCGCATGCGCAAGCTTGAGCCCAGAACCCAGGAAGGCTACATCCGCGCCGTTCGCAAGTTGACCGCATTTTTGAAGCGCTCGCCCGACACGGCCACGATCGAAGACCTGCGCAACTTCCAGTTGCACCTTGTCGACACCGGCACCTCGCCTGTCACGCTCAATGCGACGCTGACCGGGCTGAAGTTCTTCTTCGACATCACACTGGGCCGCGGCGAGCTGATGGCCAGGATGCAGCCAGTCAAACTGCCGCGCACCGTGCCTGTTGTGCTGAGCATGCAGGAGGCGGCCGCACTGATCGCCGCAGCCCGCAACATCAAGCACCAGGCGGCGCTGTCGGTGGCCTACGGCGCGGGACTGCGTGCCAGCGAAGTCTGCCGACTCAAGGTCGGCGACGTCGACAGCCAGCGCATGGCGCTGCGCGTCGAGCAGGGCAAGGGCGCCAAGGACCGCTATGCCATGCTCAGCCCCGTGGTGTTGCAGCGGCTGCGTGCCTGGTGGCGCGTCGGGCATGCCCAGGGCAAGATCCTGCCCAACGGCTGGCTGTTCCCGGGCATGGATCCGATGGAGCCGTTGAGCGCGCGCCAACTCAACCGCGCCGTGCACGATGCCGCCGCGGCTGCCGGCATTGCCAAGCGCGTGACCACGCACACGCTGCGCCACTCGTTTGCCACCCACTTGCTCGAGCGCAAGGTCGACATCCGGGTGATCCAGGTGCTGCTGGGCCACAAGAAGCTGGAGACCACGTCGATCTACGTCCACGTGGCCACCGACTTGCTACGCGAGGTGATTGGCCCGCTGGAGGAGCTGCCGCCCTCATCGTGAGGCCGCTGCTGTGGCGCGACCCGCCTTGGAGGTCGCCGACATATTCCACCAGCATGGGCCCGCCTGGCGTGACAGCCAGCGCGGCCACCTGAGCCTGGCCCAGCTCAAGGTCATGTCGGCCATCGAGCAGTGCCGCAGCGCGGCACTGGGAGGACACGTTTTGCGCTGCGAAGGCTGCGCCACCGATCTGGTTTCGTACAACTCCTGCCGCAACCGGCACTGCCCCAAGTGCCAAAGCACTGCGGCCAAGCGCTGGCTCGATGCCCGCCAGGCCGACCTGCTGCCCGTCGAGTACTACCACGTCGTCTTCACGCTGCCCGCGCCCCTCGCAGATCTGGCGTACCAGAACAAGGCCGAGCTCTACGCCCTGTTGTTTGACGTGGCGGCCGAAGTGCTGCAAACCATTGCAGCAGATCCCAAGCACCTGGGCGCGCGCATCGGCGCCACATTGGTGCTGCACACCTGGGGATCGGCCCTCACGCACCACCCGCATGTGCATGGCATCGTGCCCGGTGGTGGGCTGGCGCCGGATGGCCAGTCCTGGGTAGCCTGCCGACCCGGGTTCTTCCTGCCGGTGCGCGTGCTCTCCAGGCTGATGCGTCGGCGCTTTCTTGAAGAGGTCTTGCGGCTGCATCAGGCCGGGCGGCTGAGGTTCTTCGGTGAACTGGCCGCGCTGGCTGACGGCGCCTGCTTCAACAACTGGCTGGCACCCATGCGCCAATGCGAGTGGGTGGTCTATGCCAAGCGGCCGTTTGCCGGACCCGACGCGGTGCTGGCCTACCTGTCACGCTACACGCACCGGGTGGCCATCTCCAACAGCCGCCTTATTTCCATGGACGAGCATGGTGTGAGCTTCAGGTGGAAGGACTACCGCGCCAAGGGACGCACGCATCACAAGACCATGGCCTTGGCACCTGACGAGTTCATGCGCCGCTTCCTGCTGCATGTACTGCCCAGCGGCTTGCATCGCATTCGCCACTATGGCTTGCTCGCCAATAGCCATCGCAAGTCGAGCCTGCCGCTGGCGCGCGAGCTGTTGCATGTGGCGCCACCCACAGTGCAGATCGGCAACGGCGACAGCCAAAGCAGTCCAGCGGCGTGCGCGCCCACCTTCGTTTGTTGGCACTGCGGCCAAGCCATGATCGTCTTGCAAACCTTCGTGCGCGGCCAGACCATTCGCGCACCGCCTATGCCGCCATGACCCGAGCAGGCCAACCCAATCCGTCGCTTCCTGCCACGCCGCCATCCTGGGGGGGCCGGGGCAGCTCGCCCCGCACGGTACCCAACCATCAAGTGGGCCCGCTCAAGGCCAGGCATTGCGGCCTGTGCCAAGCCGCTTCGGCCTACCAGCAGGGTAGCTGCACCACTAACGAAGGGATCGGGCTGTGCCATGACCAGCCATCCAGTGCCTCAATCGCCATAGAGTTGGTGCCATAAACCGGCACCGAGGCACTCGCCGCGGTTTCCTCCCCCGAGGCTTATGCGACACCTGCCCTCAGGCCGTGCACGTTCGTGGCCTTGGTGTCATGCCGGGCAGGTATCTCACAACCCTAAACACAACGGGGCTTTCGAGTCACCGCCTGAAAGCGGTCGCCCAGACAAAGTCGCGCCGGTGGTGCGAGCCCCGCAGCACAAAGGCAAAGACATGATCGCCTCGGGCGCGCTTAAGCTTCACTCGGCAACACGAGCTCCTGGGTGTGGTGCTCCGTTCGGAGGATCGCTGGCATCCGCTCAATCAACAGCCGACTTTGGGTGTATCCCGCAGAGCGGGTGCCCTTGCTCAAATAAGGATAGTTGTCGAAAAGAACTTCGTTGTATTTTGGCTTGAATGTGCTAACAAGCATTCCTTCGACTTCGGACGTAAGTTCCGGAGCCCGAGGATCTAGCTTTGGAGCGTAGTAGCTTGAGAAGCTCTCGCCATCATCGTCTGATCTGAACTCATGTACGATCGGCTCGATACCCGGGGCAAGGCAGAAATCGAAGAATGGAAAGATATTTGCCTCATCAAAGCCATCTATATCAAGCATCATCAACGAAATTTCGAAGGGGGCTCGCGCACGCTTGGAACTCATGGACTCTTCAAGAGTGAGGATGCGCTGCATCTTGTGGTGCCCAGTAAGGCGGTCCCAAATGTCCTGCGAAAAGGACTTCCCTATGTAGTGAACTGTGTAGTCCAGATATGCATCAATCTGACCCTGGATTTCGGCTTGTATGTGCCCGGATAGACATTCGTACAAGAACTTGGCAGGACTAAACCATCCAAGGAAGTTCTTGTCGACGTTAAGGATCTTCAGTGCTGCCACATCGTTGAATGGTGGCTGGGTATCGGGGACTTTCTTGTAGAACTGAACGTCAATCAAAAGCTCCTCCCCAAAGCCACCAAATCCATTAAGCCGAGGATCAAAAGTGCATCTCAAGGATGCCGTCGATGAGTCGTCCGTGATCTCAAATGTGATGTCACCGTTTTCCATCCTGACGTTTTGAAAATAGAGCAGTGGTCTCTGAAGGATGAAGTAGATCGTGCAAGGCTTCAAGATCGCCTGAATTTCTGCTTCAGATTTCAAGAACTCAAACTCATACGCCGAGACTATTGGGTAACTAGTTTTCGCATGAATCTGAATTGTCTTTACACCGTGGTGCACATCATCGGTCATAGATGCCTTCCCTGACGCTTAGCGTTGAGTCAAAGCAACCCCGCCGGTTTAGTGCTTGGGTCGCGGGCGCAGCATAGGCTATCGTAAGCCCCGACTGGGCTAAATCAATAGTCGTCGGCCGATTTCGAAAATACCCGCCATTGGCAAAGACCGGACAGGCTCGAGCACCTCACCAGTGTCCAAGCGAATCCAATGCACACCATCAGTCCTTACGGCCTGCAGCACAGCGCCGAAGTCGTATGCCTCATAGCACTTGAACTTACCGCCGCCGCAGATGAGTGCTGCCATCGTGCTGTGATTGCCGTTGGACACCCAGACTATCGGCCACGGCTTCCAAGCGATACCGAAATGGTTCCGGTCTTGCCGCCACGTGCCCCACTCCCGCTTCTTGCCCAGGTTTTGAAGTGACCTGAGCAGTCGCCAGCGCTCCCAAGGTGACGGAAAGACGACGGCATCGTTGAGGTCGACAGACAGTGTTCGGAAAGCCTTTTTCGTCAGCGAGGCGCGCGTGTCCCCCGCCTCATTCAAGGGTAACGATTTATCCCACAGTAAGTCGTCGGCATCCCACGCGGGTTTATGGAACTCTCGGGCTTCCATGACCAGAGTCTCGATAGCTCGCGCCCTGATAACCTGAGATAGTGCAACCGCCAGTCCTCGAAGCTCATGCTTGCCGTGCGCCCGGGCAGAGTCGATTGACCACAGCATTGACTCCCATTGTTGGCTCCGTGTCAGACAGCCTGATTTTGGAAGATTTGGATAGGGAACTCGTTTCGGCAATTTTGCCGCAGGAAACTCCTTCGACAGGTTTTTGAGCAATGCCGCCAAGCGCTTTGTAGCCGCAGTATTCATAGCTAGGTTTATGATTCAACTCAATTGCACAGCCAGGCTCACCTCGCAGTTGGCAGGGCGTCCGCTTGTCCTTCCTGCTTAGCCGTTTGGCATCTCGACGTCCCGGTGTGTTGCCAAGAGCTGCCGTAAGGGCGGCTTGAGGTCCCATAGTTTCTGCCCGAGCGTCGGTTCAGCGGCCTTAGCCGGCCAAGCAGCGACCGAATGTCGGAACCAGTCCGGAACGCATTGGAATCGTGGCTCAGCCAATTTCTCCTTTAGCCAAAGGACTGTTTCATCCACCGTTCCGTAGGGATGCCCTCGTTCTGATGTGAGTTCTTTCAGAATTTCTTCGTGAGCCATGTCAGCCGGGAAGGTCGTGCGCCTGAAGTGCACTTCGAACGCCCAGTCCAAATGCAATTCGACCAAAGCTGTCGTGGGCTCTCCTAAAACTGACAGGCAATAAAGGCAGTCAAGAATCCAGGCCATGTTCATGTCGGCGCTGATCGCGACCGTCGATTCCGCATTGCCTATCTTGTGCTTTAAAAAGTTTCGGACATCGTTTAGCTTTGCAGTTCCCATCGCTCGGAGAGCGAATTCCGTTGCATCTAAGTGCGTTTCAGGCGGCGGTCCTCCCATCGCTCGCGCGTGAGCGGCAACCAGTCCCTTCAAGAGCTCTTGGGCTGCACCAATCAAAGAATGAACCGGGGCCGGATGCGCATTCAAAAAGAACAGACCAATAGCCGCGTCGAGCTGAGCTTTCGCTGCTTCAAGTGCGTTAACTTCAATGGGCTTATAGATGTTTTCCATGTGGGTAGCTCAATGGCTACCGATGGGCACGTCGATGCGGTCCCGCGCAACGCAGTAGCCGTCTTTGACTACGTAGCACTCCACAAAATGCGGCCCTTGAAACGACGTGCGTTCTATCTTGTCAAGGTGGCCCTTGTCGGTGACGATTTCGCCCCGAACTTGGTTCTTGCTCTCAGCCAATGGACCGACGTTGCGCACCTTCCAAAGCACTTCGTACGGTTTGGGCACGTTACAGGCCACGACGTGGAACCGCAGGCTACGGTTCAACTGCAGCCAGAAGAACTTTTGCTCCAGCCATCGGATTCGGTTTTCGTTCTGCCCATCCTGAGAGACTTCGCAGTCGATGTCGACATCGAAGCGGATATCCATCGGGAACATGTCCTCTATGAATTGCTCGGTGGGGCGGAAGGTCGCAGACTCTCGGAAGGATTTCTCGCCCCCTAGTTTGGGGAAGAACCGCTTGCCGAACACTTCGCGCCAGAGCTTCTCTCTCTTCTTGTCATTGTCCGCGTCCAGAGCCTCCTGGCATTTTGCAGCCGCCTTCTTCGCCTTGCGCTGAAAGTTGCCCGAGCTGCCCACGCGCTGATCGCTGCCCGGAGCCAGCCAGTATTCCTGCGAAGGCAAGTTCGCCAAATAGGCAAACACGTCCCGGACTAGCGACGAGTAGCTGGCGTAGGACTTCGAGTCATAGTCGCTGTTGTCCTTAAAGAAGTTGTATGCGAGCGTGTCGATGAGCATCCCGCTCATGGCTGCGCCTTGGTAGTCCTTCCATGCCCGAAGCATCTTGCAAACACGTTTCAGGTTTCGGTTCGATGTCTTGTTGCGTTCGTTAACGGCGGCGATTTCGTGGCGTGGCTTGCACTTCGGCCATGAGCCACCATCGTGCGTATCCCCGTAGGTGTATGAGTCGTCAGCAGCGTTATAAAAGGCTGGCAGAACTTCGACCCTGAATTTGCCGAATTCAACGACAACCACCTGGCCGTCAGCGCTGAGCTTGGTCTTTGGATAACGACCGGCGATGCAGCGCTTCACCTCTTGAAGCATCTGCGACGGCCCATTCCCCTCGACGTCCTTGAAGCGCTCGAGGTTCTTCGCTGGAAGCTCAAAGACCATGTCGAGGTCACTCACGCCATGAATGGCAGTGTTGCGCCCGTAAGACCCCACTTGAAGGCAGTGCTGCGAGTCAGACTCAAGGCCATCCCAGTAGTCCTTGTTCAGCCGCTTGGTTATCTCGCGATAAGACGTGGAGATGTCCGCTTCGTTTTGAACAGCAAGGTTCTTACGAAATTGTTCGAAGTGGGCGCTGCTCATTGTTTGATGACCTCTTTTGCTGGCGCTGGCACCATCACCCCCGGGCTCACGGAACACGTCACGTGCTGGGATGCAAAGATGCCCGCCACGACCAAGAGGCCAGCAACGAGATAGGCGGAAAGCGGAATCTTGTCCCTAAAAAAGTGGAACGGTCTCGCCTCGTCAATCCAGTCGATTTGCGCCTGCCAGAAGAACTTGAAATGTGCGTACCAATCAGACAGAAAGATTTGCTTGCTGATACAGCAGGCAAGCACATCGGCCTGAATCTTCTGCGCTTGCTGAACCTGCATGCTCACATCTGCATTGTCCGGCATGCTCTTCACCGTTCCGTACAGCGCATGCAGGTCGTGAAACCCTTGCGTCAATTTTTTGCCGCAGTCCTCATAGCGTTGCTTCTCTGCTCCATACATGCCGATGTAAAGCGAGACAACGCCGAAGATGACAAACACTGCGGAGACATGGGTGAGCGACCAGAAAGGGACGAACAGCCCATAGATTCCACCTACCAAGGAGACAAACCCGAGCCAGCCGGGTCCTTTTTCGATGATGTCAAAGGTGGCAAAGTGCTTCTTAGCACCAAAGCCGACATCGTACCCAGCAATAGCGATGTACTTCAGGAGTTCTTGCTTGTTCATGTTTTGTCCGGACAGGCTGCTCAAAATGGAAACGTGGTGCCAAAGACTTCCCGGTACATACTCTTCTACCTGGGCTGAGTTAGCCAGGTGGCTGGTATGCAGAGAGCGGGCGCGATCCGTGGGCCGAGGCGTTTGCCTTGCCCGTGGCGGGCCAGCACTACACCGTCAGCGCCTTGATCAGGCTGCGTTGCACGTCGCGCGACGCAGATGACAAAGCCTGGTTTGGAAAGTTTTCCTGATAGACATTCCGCATAAGCTCATCCAACTCTATAGACAGTCGCAGCAGCCCATCGCGCTTTTCTGCACTATCAAAAATCACGCGGCTCCCGTCTGGAACCCAGAGTCTGGCGGCAGCTGCCGAGTCCTGATAAAGAACATCCAGGTGACGCTGCGTCTCGGCGAGGACTGCAAGGTCGCTATATTGACCGAGACGCAGCGCACTCATGTCCGCGTGGTACATGATGGCCGCGATGTCGTAGCTTGAGAGCGGGATGTCTCTGTCGGAGTCGGCCTTGACACTCTTGCAGAGTCTAATGGCCTTGCGCAGCCCCCCACTGATACTGTCACAGCGGCTCCCCACGCGCTCGATATGCAGGAACGGCAAGTTGTCGATCGTCTCGCAGGTCTTCTTATTAAAAATCGTTACGGCCCGATCGGCTTGGCGACCACTGCTCTGGTACTCCTTGGTGTCATACCAGTGGGCGGGAACGACATCTACCGACCGCTGTAGCGAACCTCCTGACAAATTGACCGCCTTCGCGCCTGACTTGTCGACCTTGGCAGCGGGGAAGGCTGCATCAAGTTCAGATTCAACCTGCAGCCGAAGGGCACTGAGGACACCACTGGATGTCCGCGCCGAAGGGTTTGTGTACCCGCCCCGCAATGACCGTACTCCTACCTGGCTGTACGTATAAAAATCCTTTGTGATCGCCAAGACGTCAACATCGCTGACGCGCCTGATGTGCACATCAAGGGGTACGGAACCCTGCAGCCTGAATTCGGCGTCAATACCGGCCCTGGCGAGCCGGTCGCTCAGTTGACCTGCTACTCGCTCGCCGGTCTGCATGCTTACCTCGGTGTACTTCCGACCGACGGCTTGCATAGCGCCAATGGCGTACCGGGTCCAGCGCTGGCTTGATGTGCCACGCGACTCCCAGTCTTCAACTTCGGCGGCATCTGCCGCGAACCTTCTGTTATACGCCTGCGCGGCATCGAAATAAGCCACCGTTGAAGGATCACCAATGCGACGTGCGCGCAGTTGCGACAAGCGAGAGTAGATATCGGAAGCCATTAGTTCCTCTTCGTCCAGTTCATCGTTCCAAAAGTCATCCGGCCGCGGCCATTGAAGTAATCGCCAGTTGCTGTCTTGAGATCCTTGGCGATGGTCATGACGGAGCAGCCGGTATGTGATGCCAAATCGACTGTCCCGATCTTGGGATCATTCCTGTAGTGATACAGCAGGACATAGCCGTCAACGCTGTCGTGGGCAAGCGCGGCAGAAATGCTGCTGGAGCGGGACGTCTTCGTCGCAAGGCGAATGCGAAGCTTGTCCCACGACTGGACTATCGTGACCTCGCCCAGCCACTCGAACTTGATAGAGCCGCTGCCGTCGAGCGACTTGGCGGAGCAGTCCCACGTGCCAGAGATGTCCGGGACTTTAAGCGCGTGGCCGATGCCGGGCCACTTCCACGCCCACTTGTTTAGAACCCAGTAAAGGAGACCGAAAGCCGTACCGGCGCTAAGTAACGATAGCAATGTTGGTGGTGCGTTGACGTTCCACCCCAACTTCTTCGCCAGGTCGACAGCGGTCAGAAGCATAAACACCAACGCGCCGGAAATGGCGCTGGCCGCAAAGCTCAGGAGTCTGCCGACGTTGGCACGATTGGCACCACCCATGACTGAATATTCGTGTTCTTGTGGGGCGATCATTGGTGTGAGGTTGAGCAAGTCAGTTGTCAAGGGACTAGGATTGGCGAGCTTGTTGCGCATAACGACGCTCGCTCCGGGGGCGTCAACTCCACTTCGAGTTAGCGCTGCACAGGTGGGTGATTTAGGACCGATGAAGCTAAGGCTTACGCCACTTGTCGGGCTTGCCTATCTCAGTGTTTCGAACACGCTCAACCAGCACCGGTCCATCGGGGTTGAGGCGCTTTGCCTCGGCAATGGCTTCTGCCTGGGTGGGTGCGACGCTACTCGCGCGCTGAGAGTTCGCACGGCGGACCGCATAGTCACCCTGCGAACGGCGCTCTACGAATACTTTGTGTGTCATGCTGATTCCTTAGGTTCAAATGTTGGGCAGGGACAGCAAGTTGTCGTTCTTGCGACCGTCTGCGACGGTTTGCACGTACTTGATGTGTCCGTTGCTGTGAACGTGAACCCAGGCGCCAGCGAGGCGCGGGTTGCGGTCCGGGCACCAAACGGACTTATTGCCGTTCGCTTCGATGTACCCAATCATTTGCTCTCGCGTGCTATCGCCGCGCTCCGTAGTCTCTTGGTTGCCTACGCATTTGACCCACCGAAGGAGACTAATGTGCTCATGGCCCGCGCCACCGCTCATGCGCTTGCCGATGCATTTGAAAGTCGTGGTCTGGGTAAGAGTGGTCATTTTGATTCCCTTGAAATTGCCCTAGAGGCCGCGGAAGAGAAAGTGTTCGCTTTGCCCCTCGGCATGTAAGCATCTTGGCCCACCGAGGGGAAACCGTTCTAGGGTCCCTCGGCGACATTGATGTTCCCAAGATGCCCCTCTCAGTCCCCAGACTGCGAAAAACCAGGACTTCGGTAAAGAAATCTTCACCACGAGGGTGCCACTTGTTACCGACTTGCGCCGACACTCTCTGCAAAGAAGTAAGGATGCTCAAATGCCAAAAATCGCCATCATTGAAGACGATCGGCCCACCAACAACCAGTTCGCCCAATGGGCAACCAAGGCGGTGCCCGATGCACAAGTCGACCAGCTCTTCGCTCGCCAGGAAGCCGAGGAGGCTATTCGGTCAAACGAGTACGACCTCATCACGCTAGACATCGAACTTGGCGCCGAGCGCAACGCTGGGGTGTCGCTGATCAAGGAGGCCACCAGAACTCGACCAGTCCCAGTTCTCGTTGTCTCAGGCATGCCCGCTGACTTGTATCGCGGCGTCATGAAGGCCCTGGACGCGTGGGACTACTTGCAAAAGCCTGTAGGCGAACATGACTTCAACCAGACTCTGCTGAGCATGCTGAGCTTTGCGGAGAAGCAGAAGGTAGTATCCGTTGATCCGCTCCATATCGACCCGCTCACTTTGGCAAAGCCAACGTGGAAAGGCCAGCGACTCAATTTGACCGCGACCCAGCAGCGCCTCTTGCATGCCATCTATGAACGGCGCAATGAATTGGACCCTGCAGTATCGTACGACGAGTTATTTCAGTTCCTGATGAGTGGGAAGAATACCGATAACCTCAAGCGGCAGATTAGCCAAATTCGGTCTGCTTTTGAGGACGTCGAAGGGGGCAAATGGAGCGGGATCATTGCTGAACCCTTGAGAGGCTATCGATGGGTCAATCGATAAAGAAGATCGTCGACCAACTCCGTGCAGGCCAGATTCGCACCACTATACGTATCGCTTTCTCTGTCTTTCTCCTTGCCGCAGTCCTGCTGCCCTATTTTTCCTTCCGGCACCAGGCTGAACGCAGTGATGCAGAGCAGACCAAGTATCGGGAGGCGGCCGAACAACGTCTTATCGAACGGCTGCTCAGCCCGGCCGGGCAGCTCGCGCTTCTGAACCCAAGCAGGATCCTGCTGCCTGTCACACCGCTGCGGGCGGTGGTTCTTCCCTTCTTGGAGATTCAGGCTGACATGCCGGGCGTCGTCCTTGACCAAGTACGAGCAGTTGGATGTCCAATCCAGTTCAAGGCTACTCAAGGGGCCCTACTCGACCAGGGCTCGGTCTGTGTCGGCGTGCGTAAAAATGATGGCCCGGATGTTCGTGGCCGCCTACTTGTCACAGGAACATTCGTCAGCGCCCGCCTTGTTCCTCATGTCTTTGTCGACGCGCGAACTTTGGACATCGATCGCCCGGTGGCCCGTCGTATTCAAGATGCTCATCGGGTCAAGGTGACGCTGCGCGATGGCAAAAACAGCTATCAGTGGGTTTTTCCAGTTCAAGTTCCCATTGATCGAAGAAACCATCGCGTGAGAGATGGCCTGAGCCTGACCGCATACCGATTAGATACCCGTGGCGTTCCCATTACGCGGAAGCCGGACTTCACAGGAGCCTGGCTGCTTGAAGGCGAATGCATCAATCCCGATGAACCAACAGCTACCTGCATGCGGGAACACGCTTTCTCGATTGCAATCCCTCGGGACCGATGGGGTGCGCAAGATAGCGTACCAGTACGCTCGCGCGACTTGACGCTTGATGTTGCAGTCAACGGGCCTAACACCGGCGGCGAGGCCACGACATTCATTGACTCTAGGAATTCCGCCTCGGCGGTGGTTCCGTTCGGTGCTTCGGATATCGAAAGTTACCTGGCTGCCGGTGAGTCACTGACAATTGAAAGACTTATCAAGGGGCAGTCTCAGGAGCTCTTCAGACTGGCTCGTCCTCAAGCTGCCGGAATACCAAGCCTCCAAACGTTCGGCGAGAAGGTCTTGCGCATTGTCGGCATTGACTTGGCCGGAGCGAACTCAGACCAAGAAGAGCGGCGTGCGTTCGGGCTACGGGGTGAGCGCTTCGAGATGATTCGCCGAGGCAGTGCCCGCGGGTTAGATCCGGAGTTGGTGCGCAGCGGGGAATCAGTAGCCGCGTACGCAGTCCTGATGATCGCAATGACAGCGATGGCATGGGTGGCAATCGAATTCGGCATCATGCGACGAGTGAGACGCTTGACTGGCAGGACACGATTGGTGTCGCTCGCAGTACGCGCAGATGGAAATCTCAAGAACTTCGATTTTTCGGCTCTGCGAGGGCGGGATGAACTCGGAGTGCTGGCGGCTGGCCTTGATGATCTCTTGAAGCGCATCGCCGACGACGTTCAGCGAAACACGATTCGCATTCAGCAAGAGCGCTCCACCCTAAGGGCAATAGGCCACGAAATTCGTGGCCCTTTGCAATCGCTTTCGGCGATCTTGGCTGATTCTGAGCCAGGCTCAGGATACGTTCAAAGAATGTTAAACGCGGTCGCTGCTCTATACGGGAGTGCAAGCCCATCGGACGGCTTCCAGAGCGTAGAGCTCGATACAGAGCGCATGGACTTGGCAAAATTCTTGGATAGCGCTGCCAAGAACGCTCACCATGCTGGCATCCACAACGTTACCTATGTGGGTCCGAGCACGGGAGTTGAAGTCCGCGCCGAACCTTCGGCGCTTGAGGACGTCATCCTTCATATTTTACAGAATGCGACGCGCTATCGCCCGGAAGGGACCTCCATCACCATTGGCTTGGCTTCGACCTCAGAGTCAGCACTCATCACCATCCACAACGGTGGACCGCACATTCCGGACAATCTGCTGGATCGAATCTTTGAGTACGGAGTTTCCGAGCGTGCCGAGGCCGTCGACGGTAGTCACGGTCAAGGGTTGTTTGTTGCTGCAACTTATCTTTCGAAGATGGGGGGCACCATATCGGCGAAGAATGCTCCCGATGGCGTCGATTTTGTGATCGCGCTTCCTGTTAGCAAAGGTTGAAGACGAGGCGACGCATATCTGACTAGGCTACGGCAACTGTCGCCTTCCGTCTTTGGAGTGCTACGCTCTCCAAAGTCGTTTCGAATCAACGCGTTTTGAGACTATGTTTTGCCCTGCGCCACAGTCAGCAAACGCAGTTTTGAAACTATGTTTTGAATTTTGAAACTTTGTTATCCGATTCCTTCTCTCCACCATGTTCCAACGCCTCACCATCCCCGTCACATCCTTCGAGCAGAACTGCTCTCTCGTTTGGTGCACCGACACGAATGAAGCCGCGCTGATCGACCCAGGTGGCGATATGGGCGCGCTGCTGGAAGCAGTGGAGTCGCGCGGGCTGACGCTCAAGGCCTTGTGGCTCACGCACGCGCACATCGACCACGCTGGCGCCACTGGCACGCTGGCGCGCGAGCTGGATCTGCCCATCATCGGCCCGCATACGGGCGACAAGTTCTGGATCGACGCCCTGCCTCAGCAAAGCCAGATGTTCGGCTTCCCGCAGGCCGAAGGCTTCACCCCCACGCAGTGGCTCAAGGAGGGCGACACCGTCCAGATCGGCCGCAACAAGCTGCAGGTGCTGCATTGCCCCGGCCACACGCCCGGCCATGTCGTCTTCTTCGAACCCACCACGCGCCATGCCTTCGTGGGTGACGTGCTGTTCGCAGGCAGCATCGGCCGCACGGACTTTCCCGGCGGCAACCATGCCGACCTGATCAACGCCATCAAGACCAAGCTGCTGCCGCTGGGTGACGACGTCACCTTCACGCCGGGACATGGCCCTGAAAGCACCTTTGGGGAAGAGCGGGTAGGCAACCCCTATCTGTGAGTTCAGCGGGTCGTGTCGCCCACACCCCAGTAGGCCAGCGGCTCATGGTTCAGATAGGCCGCACCTGACTTGCGCGGCCCGTCAAAGCGCTGCTCGGGTTTGGCTGCACGCTCATACAAAGGCATCACCTTGGGCAGGTTGGCCTGAAGATCCTGGATGCGGTTGGCGCTGGCCGGGTGGGTGGACATCCACTGCGGTGGCGCCCCCTTGTTGGCCGCCGACATCTTCTCCCACAGGCTGATGCCGGCACGTGGGTCGTAACCCGAGCGCGCAGCCAGTTCCATGCCCACCAGATCGGCTTCGGATTCGTTCTCGCGGCTGAACTTCAGGGTCAGCAGCTGAGCCCCTGTGTTGAGCAGGGCATCCCCCACATTGCCCAGGCCAAACAGGCTGGAGATCAGGCCTGCGCCCAAGCGCGTCGCCTGGGTCTTGCCTGTCTGCTCGCGCGCGTGCTCGCGCAGGGCATGGGCCATTTCGTGCCCCATCACCATGGCCACTTCGTCATCGGTCAGCTTGAGCTGATCGAGGATGCCCGTGTAGAAGGCGATCTTGCCGCCCGGCATGCAAAAGGCGTTGAGTTCCTTGGAGTTCAGCACGATGACCTGCCAGCGCCACTGCTTGGCACGCGGGTTCCACTCGTAGGCAAAGGGGATGATGCGCCGCGCGATGGCCCGCACGCGCACCACCTGAGGGTGGTCGTCAGGCAGCAAGGCGCCCTGCTGTTTGGCCTGTGAGGCCAGTTGCAGATACTGCTGCTGGGCAGACGCCTCGATCTGCTCGGCCGGCACCAAACGGGTGAAGCCGGACTCCTTGCCCACGTCCACGCCTTCGCGTGCCGACACCGGGGCCGGTACGCTCAGGAGCAGGGACAGCAAGGCTGCGCCTAACACGCCATGGAATCTCGTGAATGTCATCATGTAGAAGGAAAGACGAAACGGGCTTCTCGCTCAACGCAGCCCGGCCTTGCTCAGCATACGCCGCACGGCCGGCAACAACAAATAAGCTGGGAACGACAACCAGAAAGTCAAGAAGAAGAACACGGCATAGCCCATTTGCTCCACGCCCAGGCCACCGGCCCAGCCGGCCACGGCGCGCGAGAACGCGAAGATGGACGAGAGGATGGCGTATTCGGTGGTTGCGCGCTCCTTGCTCGTGATGCCCATCAAGAAGGCCATGAAAGCACCTGTGCCCAGGCCGCTGGTGAAGCTCTCTAGGCCGCTGGCCGCATAGACCGCCGCCTGGTAGCTCATGGCCACATCGGTGCCCGCATGGCCATGCGGCACATACCACGCGGCCAGGGCATAGCCCAGGTTGGACAGGGCCTGGGCCAGGCCCAGCACCCACAGGCCCTTGAAGATGCCGACGCGGTCCACATACCAGCCGCCCACCAGGCCACCGGCGATCGACAGCCCCAGTCCGACGTTGACGCTGACCAGGCCGATCTGGGCCGGCGTGAAGCCCGCGTCCACCCAGAAGGGCTTGACCATGAAGCCCATGGCCGCATCCCCCAGCTTGAACAACAGGATGAAGAGCAGCACGGGCAGCATGCCCGGCCGGGCCAGCAGCTCGACCCAGGCGCCGAAGATGGGGCCATCGGCCATGGCATGGGCTTGCGGGCCACGCGCCGCCTTGACCATCAGGCCCGCACCGGCAAACATCAGGCCCACCGGCACCGCGCCCTTGAACCACCAGGTGCCGCTGACCGCCTGCACCGCCGCCCATCCCAGGGCCTTGGCGACCGGGCCCAGCACGGGCCACAGCAGGCCGGCCATCACGAAGCCCAGGGCCAGAAGCCACAGCGGTTGCTGGCGCACGGCCGCCCACTCGCGTGCCGATGCCCCCGCCTCGCGTTCGGCGCGAGGCGGCTGCGCCGGCGCCATCAGGATCGCCCCGCCGTTGATGAGCATCAGCAAGGCACCCAGCCCGTAAGCCGCTGCCCAGTTGGCCTGGCCGGGCGTGCCCATGCTGCCGGCCACAACCAGCAAGCCGCCGGCCGCCAGCATGCCCACGCGGTAAAAGCCGATGCGCAGGCCGTTGGCCACGCCGTACTGGTCCTTGGACAACAGCTCGATGGTGTAGCCGTCGGTGGCAATGTCGTTGGTGGCCGACAGCATCGTGAAAGCCGCCAGCAGGGCCCAGGGCCAGGTCGCCCCCTGCCCCAAGGCCTGCGGGTGCATGGCCAGCGTCGCCAGCACCAGGGCCATGCCCAGGTTGGCCCCGGCGATCCACCAGCGGTGCTGGCGCCAGGCGTCGATCAAGGGTGCCCACAGGAACTTCACCGTCCAAGCCAGGCCCAGCAGGCTCAGCAGGCCGATCTCGGCAGGCCCCACGCCGGCCTGGCGCAGGTTGACCGGGAACAGGTCATAAAACAGGCCCAGTGGCAGCCCTTCAGAGAAATACAACAGGGCCACCCAGGCCATCAGGGTTCGCGGGCTGGACAGGGGAGAGGCGCCCGACTCGGGCCGAGACGTGCTCGAAGACGACGATTTCATGCCCGGGATTGTAGGAAGCCCTGGGCATGGTCCTTGGGGCTATCTGGAAAGCGGACCTTTTGCACGCTTTTTTGCGCGTTTGAGCCAACGCCCCTGGCGAGATGATGCAGGCAGCGTCGATACAGCTCGTCCGTGTCGACACGCCCGGCTCGGCCCTCAGGAGGCTTCATGAACTTTCGCACCAAAATCCGCATGCTGCCATTGAGCGCGGCGGCCGTGTTCGTCGTCGGCGTGGCGATCAGCTTCATCGTGGGTGAGCGCACCTCCAGCGTGCTGGCGCACCTGCACGCGGTGGACAATCCCCACATGGCCTATGTGACGGCCCTGGACCGCAGCACCGAGCAGTTGCGCCTGACCTTGCAGACGGCTGCAGCCGAGGGTGACAGCGAGCGCCTGAAGGAAACGGACGCGATGGTGTCATCGGCGCGCGAGGCCATCGACGGCATGCGCAAGCTGCCTGAGAAATCCACCATCGCCCAGGAGCTGGGTGAGGCCTTCGACGCCTACCAGGGCTCGGCCATCGGCGCCACGCGGGCGCTGGTCAGCAAGCAGAATCCGGGTGACCAGGTCGGCAAGATGCAAAGCGCCCAGGCCAGCCTGCAAAAGCTGCTGACACAGCACAAGCAAAGTGCCAAGGACGCCATCGACACGGTGCAGGCCAGTGCCACGCAAGGCGTGAACACCAACCTGTGGGTCACCGTGCTCACCGGCCTGATCGTGCTGGGCATGCTGGGCGTGGCCTCGCAGGCCGTCATCGCCTCGGTCTGGCGAGACCTGGGTGGAGAGCCGACCGATCTGCGCGAAGCGGTCGGTCGCATCGCCGAGGGTGATCTGAGCGTCGAGTTGCGTGCCAACCCTCAGGACACGCACTCACTGAATGCCTCTGTCATCGCCATGACGCGCAAGCTGCGCGACACCATCGGCGTGATCCGCCATGCCACCGACTCGATCAGCACGGCTTCGTCCGAGATCGCTTCGGGCAACCAGGACCTCTCCAACCGCACCGAGCACACGGCCTCGAACCTGCAGCAGACCGCCAGTTCGATGGACGACCTGACCAACACCGTGCGCCAGAGCGCCGATGCCGCCCGCCAGGCCAACCAGATGGCATCGGGGGCCGCCACGGCCGCGCACCGTGGCGAAGAGATCGTGTCGCAGGTCGTGGCCAATATGGCCCAGATCAATGACGCCAGCCGCAAGATCAACGACATCATCACGGTGATCGACGGCATCGCCTTCCAGACCAACATCCTGGCGCTCAATGCCGCTGTGGAAGCCGCGCGTGCCGGCGAGCAAGGCCGTGGCTTTGCCGTGGTGGCCGGCGAGGTGCGCACCCTCGCGCAACGCAGCGCGCAGGCAGCCAAGGAGATCAAGTCGCTGATCAACTCGTCGAGCGAGAAGGTCGAGTCCGGCTCGAAGCTGGTGCAGGACGCCGGCTCGTCGATGACCGAGATCCTGGGCAGCGTGCAGCGCGTGTCGGACATCATCGGCGAGATCACGGCTGCTGCTGGCGAGCAGAGCCAGGGCATCAGCCATGTGAACCAGTCGGTGAACCAGCTCGACCAGATGACGCAGCAAAATGCCGCGCTGGTGGAGCAATCGGCCGCTGCGGCCGAGAGCCTCAAGGACCAGGCCCTGAAGCTGGCCGACGCCGTGTCGGCCTTCAAGCTGGGCAGCGGCACCCACACCTCTGCCGCTGCGGCTCCTGCGCTGGTGAAAGCCTCCCCCAGGGCGGCCACCACGATCACACCGGTGACACCACTGCCGCAACTGACCAAGGCCGGACCTGCGGCCAAGCCAGCGCCAGCGGCATCACCCGCGCCACTGCTGCGCCCGAGTCTGCCTCAGCCGGCTGCAGCGGTTGCAGCGGCCACAGCGGTATCTGCCCCCAAGAGCGACGACGATTGGGAAACCTTCTGATCGGCCTGCTGCCGAGCTGGCACGCCCCGTCATCTCAATACGCTTGAAACGCCGACCGGCCTCGTGCCCGTCGGCCTTGGCTTTTGGGCTACGCTAGCGCTTTCGTCCGCACGCACGATGGCCCTCCCCTCCACCGCCCCCGACAGCGCATCAAGCCCCGTATTGAAGTTCGCGGCCAATCTGTCGTGGCTCTACACCGACCTGCCGTTTCTGGACCGCTTCGAAGCCGCCACACGCGATGGCTTTCATGGTGTGGAATGCCTCTTCCCGCATGAGCACCCCAGTGCCGAGATCGCCGCACGTTTGCGTGTCAATGGGCTGGAGCTGGTGCTCTTCAATGCCGCACCCGGTTCATGGGCTCAAGGCGAGCGGGGCCTGGCTTGTCTGGAAGGTCGTGACGACGACTTCCGCAGCAGCATCCTTGCGGCATTGAACCTGGCCGCTGAGCTGGGCTGCCCACGCATCCACGTGATGGCCGGCCTGCACGATGCCTCTGACCGTGATGCCGCCTGGGCCCGTTACACCCAGCGTCTGCAATGGGCCACCGAGCAGGCCGCGCATCATGGCCGCACCCTGATGATCGAGCCCATCAACCCGCGCGACATGCCCGGCTACCTGCTGACGCACCAGGCGCAGGCCCATGAGCTCGTGCAGGCCATCGGCTCGCCGCACTTGCAAGTCCAGATGGACCTCTACCACTGCCAGATCGTCGAAGGCGATGTGAGCATGAAGCTGCGGCAGTACCTGCCCACCGGCCGCGTGGGGCATCTGCAAGTGGCCGCCGTGCCCGATCGCGGTGAGCCCGATCAAGGCGAGCTGCACTACCCCTGGGTGTTCGACGAGCTGCGCCGCCTGAACTGGTCAGGCTGGATCGGCTGCGAATACCGCCCACGCACCCACACCTCGGCCGGCCTGGCCTGGCTGGCCGACCACCGCATCACCCCTTGTTGAGACACACGCCATCATGAGCGCCTCTTCCGCCTTTCCCGCCACCGTTCGCACCCGCGATGGCCTGGACCTGGTCACCCAGCACTGGCCCTTGGCCGCAGGCCAGCTCAGCCATGGCGTGGCCGTGATCGTGCATGGCCTGGGCGAGCACTGCCTGCGCTATGCGCACGTGGCGGCCTACCTGAACCAGCAAGGCTGGGCCGCCGTGGGCTACGACCACCGTGGCCATGGCCGCTCACCCGGCCCGCGCGGCGGCCTCCAGCAAGGTGACGACCTGCTGCATGACCTGGCTAAGGTCGTGGACGCGGCCCGCGCGGCCTACCCCGGCCAGCGCCTGGTCATCGTGGGACACAGCCTGGGCGGGGCCATTGCAGGGCGCTTCGTCTCGGCTCTTGCCACACCCTTTGAAACCGCCGCCTGGTCGCGCCCTGTGGATGCGCTGGTGCTGTCCTCGCCCGCGCTGGACGTGCCCATCAGCGCCATCCAGCGCGGCCTGCTGGCCACCGTGGGCAAGCTCACACCCGACGTGCCCGTGGGCAATGGCCTCAAGCCCGAATGGGTCTGCCACAACCCCGCCACGGTCAAGGCCTACATCGCCGACCCGCTGGTGCACAACCGCATCACCGGCCGCCTGACCATGTTCATCCTGGCCGCAGGCGAGAACGTGCGTGCCCGCGCCGCGCAATGGACCGTGCCCACGCTGATCATCTGGGGTGGCGAGGACCGTTGCGTCAAGCCCGAAGGCTCGGCCGCCTTTGCCGCCGCCGCGCCCAAGAGCCTGGTACACCACCGCCCCTTCCCCAAGCTCTCGCACGAGATCTTCAACGAGGTCGAGCAGAGCGAGGTGCTCCAGGAGATGGGTGATTGGCTGGGGCGCGTTTTTAAGGGATGATCGCGGTCTTTGTCGTTCAGAACCCGTTTGTCACCATGGCGCTCAAAGCCACCATCTACAAAGCCCAGCTGCAGCTGGCCGACATGGACCGCAACGTCTATGCCGACCCGGGCATGACCATCGCGCGTCACCCGTCCGAAACCGACGAGCGCATGATGGTCCGTGTGCTGGCCCTGGCGCTCAACTGGCCCGCCGATACATCCGAAGGCACGCTGGAGCTGGCCAAGGACATGTGGGAGCCCGACGAGCCCGCGCTGTGGCACAAGAACTTTTCTGACGAGATCCTGCACTGGATTGAAGTGGGCCAGCCCGACGACAAGCGCCTGATGAAAGCCTGTGGCCGCGCCCGCAAAGTCAGCCTCTACGCCTTCCAGAGCAGCACGCCGGTGTGGTGGAGCGGCATCGAGACCAAGCTCACGCGCGCGCACAACCTGACCGTCTGGCAGATCCCCACCGAGCAGAGCCAGGCCCTGGCCACGCTCACTCAGCGCACCATGCAGCTGCAGTTCACCGTGCAGGACGGCACGGCCTGGATCAACGACGGCGAGCAGACCGTCGAGGTCACGCCCATCAAGCTGATGGGGCCTCAGTAAGCTCGCGCTCGGGCTGGCTGGCCGCCTCGCTGGCCGTCTCTTCGCGCAAGGCCCGGCGCAGCACCTTGCCGATCGGCGTCTTGGGCAGATCCGGCCTGAACACGATCACGCGCGGGCGTTTGTAGCCGGTGAGCACCTGCGCGCAGTGATCGCGCACGGCCTGCTCGGTCAGCTCGGGCGTTTCAGGCACCACGAAGAGCTTGACGGCTTCGCCCGAGTGTTCATCGGGGATGCCGATGGCCGCGCACTCTCGCACACCGGGCATGAGCGCGACCATGTCCTCGATCTCGTTGGGGTACACATTGAAGCCCGAGACCTTGATCATGTCCTTCTTGCGGTCGATGAGCTTGAGGTAGCCGCGCTCGTCCATCACGCAGATGTCGCCGGTGCGCATGAAGCCATCTGGCGTCATCGACTGGGCCGTGTCATCGGGCCGCTGCCAGTAACCCGCCATGACCTGCGGGCCACGCACGACCAGCTCGCCCGCACTACCCGGCGGCAGCTCATGCCCGTCGTCATCGATGATCATCACCTCGGTGGAAGGCAGCGGCAGGCCGATGCCACCTGAAAAGCTCAGCTGCTGGCCCGGGTTGCAGCTCACGCCGGCCGTGGTCTCGGACAGGCCATAGCCCTCGCAGATGACCAGCCCCGTCTTCTCGCGCCAGTGCTTGGCCGTGGCCTGCTGCACCGCCATGCCGCCGCCGACGGACTGCTTCAAGCCGCTCCAGTCCACGCTGTCAAAGTCAGGGTGGCGGGCCATCGCGGCAAACAAGGTGTTGACCGCCGGGAAGCTGTGGAAACGCCAGCGCGACAGCTCCTTGAACATGGCCGGCAGATCACGCGGATTGGGGATGAGGATGTTGCAGGCACCCAGGCGCAGGCCCAGCATCAGGTTCACCGCGAAACCGAAGATGTGATAGAGCGGCAAGGCCGCCACCATGGTGAACTGTTCATGCTGGCCGTGGACCTGCTTGATCACACCGCCATTCCAGGCTTCGGACAGCAGCATGGCCGCCACGACATTGCGGTGCAGCAGCATCGCGCCCTTGCTCACCCCCGTGGTGCCGCCGGTGTACTGCAGCACGGCCAGATCGTCGGGCCCAGGCTGGGCCGCCACGAAAGCCGACCGGCGCCCCGTTCGCAGCGCCTTGTTGAAGGTCACCGCCGTCACCGCCTTGGGCAACTCGTAGTGCGGCACCTGCTTGCGCACACGCCGCACGATCTGGTTGACAAGTGCGCCTTTGACCGCCCCCAGCATGTCGCCGACCCCGGTGAGGATGACGTGCCTGATCGGCGTTTGCGCGATGACCTCTTGCAGGGTGTGCGCGAAATTGTCGAGGATGAGGATGGCGCGGGCGCCCGAATCCTTGAGCTGGTGGGCCAGCTCCCTTGGCGTGTACATCGGGTTCACATTCACCACCACCATGCCCGCCCGCAGGATGGCCGCCACGGCCACCGGGTACTGCGGCACATTGGGCAGCATCACCGCGACGCGGTCGCCCGGCTGCAGGCCCAGGCTCTGCAGATAGGCCGCCATGTGGCGCGACGCCACGTTGATGTCCGCGAAGCGCCAGATGCGTCCCATGAAGCCATACGCGGGCAGGCTGGCATGCCGTGTCAGTCCCTCTTCCAGCAACGCCACCAGGGAACGGTAGGCCGATGTGTCGATCGTGTGCGGGACACCTGGCGGATAGTGTTTCAGCCAGATCTTTTCCATAGAGGGCTCCTCTGCAGTGAGCCTTTCAGCTCATCGCGCGAGGCCCATTTTTCTACGGTTGGCCCTCATCTGGTGCGCGGGATGCCCCCAATGGTGCAGTGCGACAAGGCGAGGTTTGCCCCTCATTTCGTGGCACCAGGTCGATAGCCCTTCGGCGAACATGGATTGACGGTCAGCAAGGGGTGTCAACATGTTCAAGTGGTTCGAACAGTGCAGCGTGACAGCACGCCTTCGGGTGCTGGGCTTGATGTTCGTCATGGGCGTGCTGGGAACGGCCAGCCTGGCGAGCGTCTTGAAGTGGACCACCTTGCTGGGCTCGGCCACGCTGATCGCGGTGTCGCTGTGGAGCGTGGTGGAGTACATGGCCCGCGATCTGCAGCGCAGGCTGCAATGCCTGATGGCCAAGGCGTCGCCAAAGGACCCCACGTTTGCCAACGATGACGCCAATTTGTCTCGGGATGCAGTTGACGGTGTGGGTGGCGAATTGGCTACGGCACTGGACGCCGGCGAGGCCCAGGCTCAGGAGATCCGCCGCTTGAGGATGGCCGGGGCCATTTGAGAGGGCCCTGAGAGGCCCCTGACCGGCCTCAGACCACCGCAGCCAGCGCCTCGGCCACGCGGTCCACGTTGTCGTTATTGAGCCCGGCCACGCACATGCGGCCGGAGCGCAGCACGTACACGCCATGGCGCTCGCGCAGCACATCGGCCTGCTCGGCGCTCAGGCCCGTGTAGCTGAACATGCCACGCTGCTTGAGGAAGTAGCTGAAGTCGCGCCCAGGCACGCGCTGCACCAGGCCGTCGTGGAGGCGCTGGCGCATGAGCTGGATGCGCTCGCGCATGGCGGTCAGCTCATCGGCCCACAGCTGGCGCAGCGCCAGCGTCTGCAACACGCGCGCCACGATCTGGCCACCGTGGGTGGGTGGGCTGGAGTAGTTGCGGCGCACCGCCGACATCAGCTGGCCCAGCACGCGGCCGGCCTGGTCCTTGTCCGAGCAGACCACGCTCAGGCCGCCCACACGCTCGCCGTACAGCGAGAAGCTCTTGGAAAACGAATTGGCCACGAAGAAGGGCACGCCCGCATCGGCCAGGGCACGGATGGCATAGGCATCTGCGTCGATGCCGTCGCCGAAGCCCTGGTAGGCGATGTCCAGATAGGGCAGCAGTTGGCGATCACGCAGCACCGGGATCAGCTCGTTCCACTGGGCCTCACTCAAGTCCACCCCGGTCGGGTTGTGGCAGCAGGCATGCAGCAGCACGATGCTCTTGGCCGGCAGGGCGCGGATGGCGTCCAGCATGGCGTCGAACCTCAGGCCGCAGGTGGCGGGGTCGTAGTAGGGATAGGTGTTGACCACGAAGCCCGCACCTTCGAACATCGCGCGGTGGTTGTCCCAGGTGGGGTCGCTCACCCAGACCTGCGAGTCGGGGAAGTAGCGCTTGAGGAAATCGCCGCCGACCTTTAGGCCGCCCGAGCCGCCCAGGGTCTGCAGGGTGGCGATGCGCCCGCTCTTGACGGCCTCGTGATCAGCGCCAAACAGCAGGTGCTGCACGGCCTCGCGGTAGTTGAGCGCACCGGCCATAGGCAGATAGGGCTTGGGGCCGACTGCGGCGAGCATGGCGCTTTCGGCCTCGCGCACGGCGGCCATCACGGGCAGGCGCCCCTGCTCGTCGAAGTAGATGCCGATGCTGAGGTTGATCTTGCCCGGGCGAGGGTCTTTCTGGAAATCCTCGTTGAGCGTGAGGATGGGGTCGCCGGGGTAGGCGTCGACGTGCTGGAACATGGGTGTCCTCTGTGGGGATGCTGATGGCGTGATGGAGCGCATTATCGCCACGCCCCCGACTCGTCCTGAAAACCGAGGCCGGAAAAAGCGTCCAAACGCCCCGGTTCATGGCCGATCAGACCCGCTCGCTTCACGGCATTGTGTGTGCTGCCGCTGGCCTGCGCCTGGAGCACCCTCATGCACACCACTTTTTCCGCCCTTTCCCTGCCTTCTTTCGTATCGACCCAACGTGCAGTCTGGCGTGGTCTGAGCATCGCCTCCTTCGTGACCGTGGCCGCCTTGAGCGGCTGTGGCGGCGGGGGCGGTGGTGGAGGCGGCAGCAACGACAGCTCGGCCACCAGCTCCGGCGTGGTGCCCACTTCGGCCTGGCCCTTCCCCTTCGGCATGTCGCTGGCCTCGCCCACGGCCCTGGCCAGCAGCAGCGCCGTGATCAGCGGCGCCACGGGCGTCAGCGACATCGGCCTGCACACCACCATGACCACGCAACAGGCCGTGGCCTCCAGCCAGGCCGATGCCATCGCCACCGGGCGACTGAGCCTGTCTGCCAGCGCCCTGGTGAACGTCTCGGCGCTGTTCGACACCAGCGCGCGCAGCCACGCCACCTGCTACGGCCAGACCGTGGCCTACCTCAACCACGACGATGCCTCGGGCACCAATGGCACGCTGCCCAGCGGCGAGGTGGCCATCTGGCGCGACAGCGACGACAGCAGCACGCCCCTGGCCTGCGCCGCCGCCGAGGTCAACGCGCAAACGCAAGGCCTGAGTGCGCAGGCGCATCAGGCCACCTTGCTGATGGCCGCCTTGCGCCGCATGGCCTCCACCGACAGCACCCTGACCCTCCCGGCAGCCGGCAGCAGCGTGGACCTGCAAACCCGCGCCAGCACCTTGCTCTCGCCACTGCTGAGCGGCGTCACCGTGCAGGCCGCCAGCATCGCCCTCAACACCGACAGCAGCGAGTACACCTACCGCCTGCTGCTCAGCCGTGGCAGCGGCACCAGCGCCCAGACGCTGGAGATCACCGTGCTGCACACCCCCAATGACACCGACCAGCACTACGCTGGCGTGCTGCGCCTGGCCATGGGCTATCTGAGCACGGATGCCAGCATCGGCTGCTCAGACCAGATGAGCAGCGGCCGCTACAAGGTGGCCCGCCTGGTCTCGCTGGGCTACAACCGCCAGGACCAGTGGCTGAGCCTGCGCCTGCGTGCCGGCCAGTATTGCGGCAACCCCGTGAGCAGCAGCGACCAGTTCGGTGAGCTGGCCGCCACGACCATGTCAGGCGAGCTGGACCCGGCCGTCTTCCTGGCCAGCAATGTGCGCGGCAGCACACTGGGCTGGCGCCAGGGCTTCGTGCGCATGGCCACCGACCTGGTGTTGAACACGCAGACCAGCGATTTCGCCTACGCCTGGCAGGACCTCCCCCTGGGCGGCACCAGCCACGCCCGTGTGTTTGCGGGCCACGGCACGCTGGACACCAGCACGCAGTCACGCGCCATGGCCCTGTTCCACGGCTACACCGATGACATCAGTAACACCGACGGCACCATGCGCGGCATGGTCTGCAACTGGTCCGGCCCCGGCAGCAACAAGACCATGCACAACAACTACCAGTACCAGATGCTGAGCCTGGGCAGCACTGCCAGCAGCTGGGCACTGGGCACCTCGCACATCCACTACGCGCCCACCAACAGCTGCAACGCCAGCAGCACCATGAGCTTCGACGCCAATGGTGATGGCACGCTGGGCGGTGGCGAAGGGCAGAGCGTCACGTCCGACCTGGCCGTGCCCGCCGGCAGCAACGATGTGCAGGACGACCTGATCCAGCAAGGCTATCTCTCGCCCGTCTTGCTGATGTAGTGACCAAGAAGTAGCGGCCAAGCAGGGGCGTTTCCTCACAAGCTGTGGAATAGTGCGGCTCAGCACATCCACAGCAAGCAGCAAGGAGCCCCCATGAAAACCAAAGCCGCCGTCGCCTGGAAAGCAGGCGCCCCCCTGACCATCGAAGAGCTGGACCTGCAAGGACCCCGTGAAGGCGAGGTGCTGGTCGAGATCAAGGCCACGGGCATCTGCCACACGGACTACTACACCCTCTCGGGCGCCGACCCCGAAGGCCTCTTCCCCGCCGTGCTGGGCCATGAAGGCGCGGGCGTGGTGGTCGACACCGGACCGGGTGTCAAGTCACTGCGTGCGGGCGACCACGTCATCCCGCTCTACACACCCGAGTGCCGCGAGTGCAAGTTCTGCCTCTCGCGCAAGACCAATCTCTGCCAGAAGATCCGCGCCACGCAGGGCAAGGGCCTGATGCCCGATGGCAGCGCGCGCTTCTCGCTCAATGGCCAGCCCGTGCTGCACTACATGGGCACCTCCACCTTCAGCAACTACGTCGTGGTGCCCGAGATCGCGCTGGCCAAGATCCGTGAGGACGCGCCGTTCGAGACCGTCTGCTACATCGGCTGCGGCGTGACCACCGGCGTCGGTGCCGTGCTGTTCACGGCCAAGGTCGAAGCAGGTGCGAACGTGGTCGTCTTCGGTCTGGGCGGCATCGGCCTGAACGTCATCCAGGGGGCCAGGATGGTGGGCGCCGACAAGATCATCGGCATCGACCTCAACCCTGGCCGCGAAGCCATGGCGCGCCAGTTCGGCATGACGCACTTTCTCAACCCCAGGGACATCGCGGCCAGCGGCGGCAACCTGGTCGACACCATCGTGCAACTGACCGACGGCGGCGCCGACTACAGCTTCGAATGCATTGGCAGCACGGCCACCATGCGCCAGGCCCTGGAGTGCTGCCACAAAGGCTGGGGGCGCAGCATCATCATCGGCGTGGCGGAGGCCGGTGCCGAGATCAGCACGCGCCCCTTCCAGCTGGTGACCGGCCGTAAGTGGGAAGGCTCGGCCTTCGGCGGCGCACGCGGCCGCACCGATGTGCCCAAGATCGTGGACTGGTACATGGACGGCAAGCTCAACATCGACAGCCTGATCACGCACAAGCTGCGCCTGGACCAGATCAACGAAGGCTTCGACCTGATGAAGCGGGGCGAGTCCATCCGTTCCGTTGTGGTGTTCTGATGTCCAGCCCCCTGGAGCTGCTCAGCGAGCACGCCTGTTTCGGCGGCGTGCAGCGCTTCTACCGCCACGCTTCGGCTGCCATCGGCCTGCCCATGCAGTTCGGCGTCTACCTGCCACCGCAAGCCTTGCATGCCGGCGCCAAGGTGCCCGTGCTGTTCTGCCTGGCGGGGCTCACCTGCACGGAAGAAACCTTCGCCATCAAGGCCGGTGCGCAGCAGCATGCCGCCGCACTGGGCCTGGCCATCGTCACACCCGACACCAGCCCGCGCGGCGCCAACCTCCCTGGCGAGGCAGATGACTGGGACTTCGGCGTGGGGGCCGGCTTCTACCTGGATGCCACCCAAGCCCCCTGGTCCGCCAACTGGCAGATGGAAAGCTACATCACGCAGGAGTTGCACGCGCTGGTCGATCACCACCTGCCCGTGGACCTGAACCGCGTGGGCATCTTCGGGCACTCCATGGGCGGCCATGGCGCCTTGACGCTGGCCTTGCGCAACCCCGGGCTGTACCAGTCGGTATCGGCCCTGGCACCGATTGCCGCGCCATCGCAATGCCCGTGGGGTGAGAAGGCCTTCACTGGTTACCTCGGCCCTGATCGCGGCCCGTGGATGGCCCATGATGCCTGCGCGCTGATGGCCGAGTACCCGATGCCACCCTACCCGCAAGGCATCCTGATTGACCAGGGCCTGGCCGACAAGTTCCTGGCCACGCAGCTGCACCCCGACAAGCTCGAAGCCGCCTGCGCCCAGATCGGTCAGCCGCTCACGCTGCGCCGCCATGCGGGCTATGACCATGGCTACTACTTCATACAAAGCTTCGTGGCGGACCACCTGGCTCACCACGCCCGCATGCTGACGCCCGCTTGAACGTCAGATTGAGCTGAGCGTCAGGCCAGCTTGAACACGGCCACGGCCTGCACCAGCTGCTGCGCCTGCTGCTTGAGGCTCTCTGCCGCCGCCGCGCTTTCTTCGACCAGCGCGGCGTTTTGCTGCGTGGCCTGGTCCATCTGGCTGACGGCTTCGCTGACCTGCGACACACCCGAGCTCTGCTCGGTGCTGGCGCTGGATATCTCGCCCACGATGTCATTGACGCGGCGGATGGCGGTCACCACCTCCTGCATCGTGGCACCCGCCTCGTCCACCAGTGCGCTGCCGCGCTCCACGCGTTCGACACTGGCGTTGATCAAACCTTTGATCTCCTTGGCCGCTTCCGCCGAGCGCTGCGCCAGGTTGCGCACCTCGCCAGCCACCACCGCGAAACCGCGTCCTTGCTCACCAGCCCGTGCCGCCTCCACCGCCGCATTCAAGGCCAGGATATTGGTCTGGAAGGCGATGCCATCGATCACCGTGATGATGTCGGCGATCTTGCGTGAGCTGTCGTTGATGTCCTTCATCGTGTCCACAACCTGGCTCACGACCTCACCACCTTGTACAGCCACAGAAGATGCCCCATTGGCCAGTTGATTGGCCTGGCGGGCGCTGTCGGCGTTCTGGGTCACGGTGGAGCCCAGTTGCTCCATCGATGCCGCCGTCTGCTGCAGGGCCGACGCCTGCTCTTCGGTACGCTGGCTCAGGTCCTGGTTACCCTGGGCGATCTGCGAGCTGGCCGTGGCCACGCTTTCCGCACTCAGCCGCACGCCGCTGACCATCTGCACCAGGTTGTCCTTCATGTCGGACAAGGCCTGCATGAGTTGGCCGATCTCGTCGTGCCCATCAACCTGGAGCCGGGCAGACAGATCGCCATCGGCGATTCGGCGTGCCACGCTGGCTGCCTCGTTCACGGGCCGCGTCACCATGCCCGTGATCCACCAAGCCAGGAAAGACGCCACCACCACCACGCCCAACAACAGCACCAGCACCCAGGCACGGGCTTGCCCATAGGTGGCTTGGGCCTCTTTGTATGCAACATCCGAGCCCTTGTTGTTGAGGTCGATGTCGGCATTCAGCGTCACTCTCAGGGCCCGGAACGCCGTCCTCGACGCCCCCTTGTAGTACAGCAGCGATTCGGTCGCCTGCGCGGCACCTTTCTTCGACATGCCCAGCAAAGTCGCGTTGGCATCAAAGTAGGTCGCCAACTGCTGCTTGATCTGATCGGCCAGCTTGCGCTCTTCGGGCGAGCTGATCATGGGCTCGTATTGCACCAGGAGATCATCGATCTGCTTGTGGGCCTTGGCCATGCGCTCTTCTTCACTGGACCGATCCTGGTCACTGGTCGCCATCAGGTGCAAAGCCTCGCCACGGCGAAACTCATCCAGCGCATCGCGCATGTCCGCGAGCACCCTCATGCTGGGCAACCAGTTGGTCGCGATGTCTTCGGTATTGGCATTGATGCGCGACATCTGGCCCAAGGCCATGCCGCCCACCAGGACGGTCAGCAGCACCAAAGCGGCAAAGGCCGCCCCCAACTTCTTGCCCAATTTGACATCCGACAGCTTCATGGCGCTCACCCGCTCAGACATGCTGCTCAGACTATCCGCGACGCCCTTTGCCGAAGCAGCCTCAGCAAAGCGCGATGATCCGCCCGGTTTTTCGGCTTGATTTCCCACCGCTTGAGCCCTGGAAGGGATTTTTTACTTGGCCGAGACGCCCCCCTAGAACCCATGACGCACCTCGACAAGCCCCGAGGCTTGATGTACAAAATTTTCTCCAGACAAAACCCTTGGGGAATGTGTGATGAAGCCAAGACGGCTTGGAATCGGGCTCTGGCTGGCATGGCTCTTGTGCGCCTGGTGCCTCACCGGCAGCGTGCACGCCCAGACATGCGAACAGAAGGCCGTGCTGAGCGCCAGCGCCGAGGTCTACAAAGAGGCCCCGCGCTACGTGACCGGCCTGGGCTGGCAAGGCCAGCGCACGGATCGGCTGCCTGCGGGCCATGTGGTCTGGATCTGCCAGAGTCGCGCCATCGACTTCGGCTTCAGCAGCAAGGAATGGTCCCAGATCGGCTACCGGCACCCACGCAGCAATGAACCCTGGCAGTTCGGCTGGATCCTCGCGTCGCAATGGCGGCCAGCCGAGCGCGGCACCTCCAGTGGAACCGCCGACAAGCCCGTGCGCCAGGCCGTTTACAACACGGCCGAGCCCCCCAAGGTGATGAACGAGCCACCCGCGCCGCCCCAGCCTGACGAGCCCGCCACCAAGGCCGCCGCGCCGGATGCCCCTGACACCCCCGACACCCCACCCACGCTGCCCCCACCCAAGCCCGGCAACAGCAGCACCGACTCGCCCCCCGAAACCGCCAATCTTGGCGAGCAGGCCGTGCTGTATGGCCCCCTGTTCATCGCCATGCTGCTGGGCATGCTGGCCAAGGCCCTGTTCGACATGCTCGACGACAGCAAGCCCTCCTGGCGCTCGCACCTGCGGCATGGCGCCATGGCCATCGTGGTCTCGCCCATCGTGTTCCTGGGCTTCATCACGGCCGGGCAGTTCAACAGCTCCTCGCAGACCTTCCTGGTGCTCGCGCTGTTCGCCTTCCAGAACGGCTTTTTCTGGCAGACCGTGCTCAAGCGCTCCCCGGCCGACGCGCTCGCACCCGCCGCCGATCAGGCCAGGTGAAAGCGCCTGCGCAACCAGCGCGTCACCAGGGTGGTCAACAAGAGGTAAGCCAGCAGGATGGCCGCCAGCGCTGGCCAGTAGGTCCATGGCATCGCCACCAGGCCCAATGAGGCCGCCAAAGGCGAATAAGGCAGCCAGACACCCACGGCGCACACGGCCAGGGTCGTGCCCATCAAGGCCTTGCTCGCGCGACTCTGGATGAAGGGCAGACGCCCCGTTCGGATGACGTGGATGATCAGCGTCTGCGACAGGAGCGACTCCACGAACCAACCCGTGTGGAACAGGGTCTCCTGCCCCGCACTCTGGGCCTTGAACACCCAGTACATCAGTGCGAAGGTGACATAGTCGAACACCGAGCTGATGGGCCCGACCAACAGCATGAAGCGCGCGATGTGCCCGATCTCCCAACGGCGCGGCTGCATCAGCTCTTCCTGATCGACCTCGTCGGTGGGAATGGCTGTTTGCGACACGTCATACAGCAGGTTGTTGGTCAGCACCTGGATGGGCGCCATCGGCAGAAAAGGCAGCCAGGCACTCGCACCCAGCACGCTGAACATGTTGCCGAAGTTGGAGCTCGCCCCCATGCGGATGTACTTGAGCAGGTTGCCAAACACCTTGCGGCCTTCGATCACGCCGTCGTCCAGCACCAGCAGGCTCTTTTCCAGCAGGATGATGTCGGCCGACTCTTTGGCGATGTCTACCGCCGTGTCCACCGACACGCCCACATCGGCCTCGCGCAGGGCCGGCCCGTCGTTGATGCCATCGCCCAGGTAGCCGACCACGCGGCCACGCGATCGCAAGGCCGCGATCACCTTGGATTTCTGCGCCGGCGAGAGCTTGGCGAACACCTGCACCTGTTCGACCGCCTCGCGCAATTGCAGCGGCGACATCGCCTCGATCTCGCTGCCCAGCAGGATGCGGCTCACAGGCAGGTCCACCTCCTTGCAGATCTTGCGCGTGACGACCTCGTTGTCGCCCGTCAGGATCTTCACGGCCACGCCATGCCGCGCCAATGCCGACACCGCTTCGCGCACGCCCTCCTTGGGCGGATCGAGAAACGCGATGAAGCCCAGCAGCACCATCTCGGACTCATCGGCCACGGTCACCGGCGGTTGATCGGCGGCCAGCGGCTTGTAAGCGATGGCAATCACCCGAAAGCCATCTTCATTGAGCGCCCGGCTGGTGGCCTGCACGCGCGCGAGATGGCTGTCATCGAGCGCAAAGTGCACGCCGCCCGATTCGGCCATCGTGCAGGCGGTAAATACCTCTTCCACCGCACCCTTGCAGATCAGCAGGCGCCTGTCCTGCCCCTCCACCACCACCGACATGCGCCGACGCTGGAAGTCGAACGGGATCTCATCGACCTTTTGATAAAGCCCCTGCTCGTGCAGCTTGTTGTGCACCTCGGTGTACTTGAGCACGGCCTGGTCCAGCTGGCTCTTCAGGCCGGACTGGTAATAGCTGTTGAGGTAGGCGAAGTCCAGCACCCAGTCGCTGGGCTGGCCATCGAGGTCCACGTATTTTTCGAGGATGACGCGGTCTTGCGTGAGCGTGCCGGTCTTGTCCGTACACAGCACGTCCATCGCACCGAAGTTCTGGATGGCCTGCAGGCGCTTGACGATCACCTTCTTGCGCGACATCGTCAGGGCGCCCTTGGCCAGGTTCACCGTGACCAGCATGGGCAGCATCTCGGGCGTGAGGCCCACGGCCACGGCGGTGGCGAACAGCAGCGCCTCCAGCCAGTCGTGCTTGGTCAGGCCATTGATCACGAAGACCATGGGCACCATGACCAGCATGAAACGCAGCATCAGCCAGGTGAAGCGGTTGATGCCAATATCGAAGCTGCTGGGCCCGCGTGTCGCGCTCATGGCTTGCGTGATGCCGCCAAACACCGCGCGCGGGCCGGTGTGAACCACCACCGCCGTTGCTGTGCCACTGGCAGCGTGCGTACCCATGAAGCAGGCATTGCGCAAGGCCATCAAGTCCACGCCAGGCTGTTCGGCCAAAGCGTATTTCTCGACTGGCAGCGATTCGCCCGTCAAGGCGGCTTCATTGACGAAGAAATCGCGCGCCGACAGCAACAGCACATCCGCTGGGATCAGGTCGCCCGCCGACAGATGCACGATGTCACCGGGCACCAGTTGTGCGATAGGTCGTTCCTGAGGTGCAGGCACGCTGTGCTCAGCGTGTCCAACGTCGCCTCCATCGGGTCTGCGCAACACCGCCGCCGTGGTGTGCACCATGGCACGCAAGGCAGCGGCTGCCCTGTCGGAGCGGCGCTCCTGCACGAAGCCCAGGGTGATGCTGAGCACCACCATCAGGAAGATGATGAGGGCCGACTCGGCGTTGCCTGTCAGCACCGAAATCAGCGACAGCCCCATCAACAGAAAGTTGAGCGGATTGGCCACGCGCTGCAACAACTGGACCAACAAGGTCCGACTGCCCGGTGGCGTGGCCTGGTTGAGCCCCCATTGAGCGAGCCGACGAGCAGCCTCTGCTTCGGTCAACCCCACCCGATCCGACTTCAGGTCACACAGGATGTCATCGGCCTGCTTGCAAGCCAGTGCAGGCAGGTCCGACGAAGAGGAAGGGGATAGGGGGTGATCAATCAGCATGGATGCAACAAGCCTGCCACAACCTCGTGTCAGGTTTGTGCAATATGCCGCGCACTATCAGTTGATGGTCAAGCGCTTGCCGTTGGCAGCCACCTTCTTGGGCAGGGTCAGCTCCAGCACGCCGTTGTTGAAGGCGGCCTGCGCCTTGGTATCGTCAATGTCATGGGCGAGCTGGAAGGTGCGCGAAACCTGGCCGTAGTAGCGTTCGGAGCGCAGCACCCGCTCGCCGTCCTTGACTTCTTTCTCCTGCTTGACTTCGCTGCTAATCGACACCTGGTTACCCTCGATCTCGACGTGGATGTCTTCCTTCTTCGCACCGGGGATCTCGGCGTGCACGAGGTAGGCGGCTTCCTGCTCGGTCACGTCCATCTTGATCTGCTGGGTGGGCAGATTGCCGGGCAGGTCCATGGGCTTGACGAAGAAACCGCGAAACAGTTCGTCAACGGGGTTGTAACGGGTCAGATGGCTCATGTCGATCTCCTGAAAGTGGGTTGAACCAAGGCATCCATTTGCCAGTGACTGCAACATGGGTGGCGCGCTTATTTTTTCAAGAGGGCCCGCCATTGCATTGACATGGATCAAGCCCTCACCATCCCCGCGACAGGCCCGAGCAGGCGCGGATCGCACGGCTTTTTCAGGGGTTTGAGGCGACGGCAGGGGCGCTATCGTCGCCACATGCAGCAGCCACGGACCGCAGGAACAGCCCTACCCGGCATGGGTGGTGCCATTACCCTGTCCGTGCTGGCGCATGCGCTGGCCTTGGGGCTCTGGCTGCACAGCAGGATGAACGAGGGCTCGCCTCCCAGCATCGGCCAGAAACGGGGCGGCCTGATGGTGACCTTGCTGCCGCCATCGCCTGCACCCCAGAGCCTGCATCGGACGGGGAAGCCCGCCGCGCCAGCAGTGGCACCGCCCCACCCGGCGATAGCCCCGCGCACGCTCCCACGCGCCCTCGCAGCCTCGCCTGATGCGCAAGCAACTGCGCCTCACGCACCCGAGCCCCAGCCTGATCCAGCGCCTCACCATGAAGCGGCCGTGCAAGCTGCACCGAGCACCGCGCCCACCGCGCATGAGGAAGACACCACCGCCGCACAGGCCTTCCCCGCACTCAAGCCCACACCGCCGCTGGAGACCTCGGCCGAGCGCCCCGGCGCCCGATTCGCCAGCCTCTTCGCCCCCATCGTCAGCCGCCCCATGGGCCATGGCCGCTGGAACACATCACCGGCCGCGATGCCGCCCGACACCTCGGCCGCCATGCAGCGCGAGCAGGCCATCCAGGGCCTGCGTCAAGCGCTCACAACGCGCATCGGCACGCTGACCGCCCAGATGCGCCTCGCGCCGCTGTCAGGCAGTTGCGACATCCGCATCTCGCTTGACAGCCAGACAGGGCAGCTGACATGCAGCGACCTGGCCGACCTGCAAAAGTTATCGCCGTCCTTGAGCGGCCTCATCACCCTGGCTGCCACCTTCCATGCACAGGCCAACGACACCTGCATGAAGGCCAGCAGCACCGACATCATCTGGGTGACCTGTCCCGCCGCCTCCTGATCGGCAGCACGCAGAGAGCACAAACAAAGCACAAACGGCCCCGAAGGGCCGTCTGCACGCATCAGCGGATACCGCTTCAGCGCGATGTCATCACTGCACGATGCCGTCGATGACCGAGGGCTTGGTGCTGGTGGGCGCAGGCTCGCTGCCCAGGGTCGTACGAGGATCCACAGTCGAATCCAAAGTTGGCAGGGTCTGGCTGCCAGCGGTGCTCAACGAGCTCGTCAACGAACCGGCCACCGAACCACAGTTCACCTTGCCCAGGCGCATCTCGCGCTCCAGGTACTTCACGAAGAAGTTGGTCGGTGTGCTGTCATATACCGTGCTGCCATCGATCATGTCGAACGCCGGCACCCAGCGTGTGGACTGCGTGCACTGCACGGCCTGGTTGGTGTCAGGGTTCACGCAACCACCGGGGATGCCTTGCAGCTCGCCAAAACCGCTGAACTGCAGCTGCACCTTGTTGCCATTGAAGTTGCCGGCCTGGGCACCCCTGATGTTGTTGAGGCCGCCAGGGTTGCCGTTCACGTGCACGGCGTCCAGCGTCAGGGTCTTGGGTGGGTCGATGGTGATGCCATTGGCGCCAAAGAACTGGTTCCACTGATTGGGGCCGGTTTCCCATTGGTAGATGGTGCTGGCCTGCTCGATCAGGGAAGAGCAGTAGAAGCCACCCGAGGTGTTGGGTGTGCCGTTGCCATCGCACTTGATGCTGGCCAGGTCGGCATCGGTCACCATGGAGCCGCTGTTGAGGCCCCATTGGTTGTTGCCCATGCCTGCCTTGCTTGCGCCGGACGCATCCGCATCGGCCGTGCCGTCATTGAGCATGCCGGCATGGAAGGTGTAGGTGAAGTGCGGGGTGACCGGACCCCAGGAGCTGGTGTCCTTGAAGGGCGTGCCAGCCAGCGTGGCCACGGGCGGGCTGCCCACGTTGCTGACCAGGTTGCCACCGGTCTTGGGGCACATGGTCACGCAGTTCAGACCGATGTCGGCGGAGCTGGGGTCCACCACCTCGCGGGTGCGGTAGGACACCGTGTCCGTGCCAATGAAGGCATGGCCCGTGGGCACCACGATGTTGCCGTTGCCGCCACCCGAGGGGAAGAAGATGGGCAGGGACAGGATGTGGTTGGTACCCGACAAGACCGAGGCATCCAGGGCCACTGGCGCATCCAGGCTGTGGGGGGCGCAGCCGTTCTGGTCGCACTGCTGGTAGCCGATCGCATTGAGGCTGCTGCCATCCCATTGCAGTTCATACGAGGTGTTGGACGGCGCAGGCGAGCTGCCAACGGTGCCGATCGAGTTGGGCGACCAGTACATCATCGACACGTTCTTGAAGTCGTCCAGCGCGGCATTGTGGCGCGTGAGCTTCCACAGCTTGCCGCCCTTGGAGGTCGGGGTGATGGCCACATCCGAATCGCCCACATGGCGGGTCAGCGTGCCGTGTCCCAGCGCGATCTCCGACATGGCCGAGTCAGGCAGCCACAGGCCCCAGAAGCTCCAGAAGCCGTAGTAGGTGTCGCTGCCATTGACGTACTTCACCGGGAAGCCGGGGTGGGCGATGTCCAGGCGGCTGCCATCGGCGTTGTAAGTGCCATAGCGCCAGGTCGAGGTCACGCCATTGGTCTTGTTGCGGTCGAAGCACACGGCCGCATTGCTGCCTTCCTGACGCGCAAAATCCGCCGCATCGAAGGCGAAAGCATAGTCATAGGGCGTGCCATTGTCCGTACCCTGGACTCTCCCGTTGCCCGCATCGTGGACCGGGTCGCTTTGCAGCTTGAGCTGCGTGGTGGACGGGCCGCCACCGCCGCCGCCATGGTTCTCTTCCTGGTAGAAGCTCAGGCCGCTGCCGTCGGACTTCAAGGAGCCACGGAACACGCAGGTGCCGGGGTTGCTGTCGGCCTCGCCGCAGAAGTACATCGAGAACAGGCCATTGGGATTGGTGTCGGACTTGCCGGCAGACGCATCGACGTAAGCGTAGATGGTCATCTTCTGCGGCGAACCGCCGTTTTCCTGCTCGTCATGCAGCCAGGCCTTGATGATCAGGTGATCATTGACCGTGGCCTGCGTGGCTTGCACGACGCTGGACATGTAGTTGGTCGCGTTCGAGGCGCCGGCGCTGGTGCTGGTCGACTTGCTGCTGTCGCCACGGCCCTCGCACTTGCCCTGGTCGATCAGGGCGACATAGGGGCCCTGGTTGACCATCGCATCACCGCGCATGCTGCCGATGATGCACATGATCATGTTGACGGTGCCGATGCGGTCGCCCACACGGTCTTGCACCCAGGTGTTTTGTTTGTCGTTGACGTAGTCGCCGCTGGTGGGCGGTGTGGCCGAGGCGATCTGTGCGGCGCCAGCGGCCAGCACGCTCAAAGCAAACGGGATGCCCTTGCGAAACAGTGTCATGGTGGTCTCCTGGATCAGTGAGCTGAAACCACCTGCACCGACGAGGGCAGGGTGATGCTGGAGGACGTCACGGCGCCGCCACCGCCGCCCGAGGAGGCAGAAGAACTGCCACCACCACCGCCACAAGCCGACAGCACCAAGGCTGTCACCGACAAGCCCAAACCCAGGATGAAACGACGCATAGAACCTCCAGGCACGAAAGCGCGCAGTGAATAACCTTTGCGCTTTCGTCCAGCGGACGTGTCCGCTTTAGTGGGTTTTGTCGATTCGCACGCTCGTTCGTGAACTACGGGCGCAAATTCTCCTCAACAGCCCCTCAACATCTCATCAGCGCTGCCCAACCCCAAAGGATTGCGTCCAACTGATGTCGATCACGGGACTGTTCAGCCCACCATGCTGGCTGCGAATGCGACCTGCTCCGATCTGCAGTTGCGATCCATCGCCTACAGTCCGGCCCAGATAGGCCATGCCCTGGGCGACGGCGCCGCCTTGGGTGTCCACCCCGCCGCCGCCTGCCGCACCTGCTATCACTTCGCCTGCCACGCGCCATTTGTCGCCCAGCGTGGTCTGCCAGCCCCCACCGGCCAGCCCCACCGAGTACGCGCCCGCCTGACCGGCGAACGCGCTGTACGCCTGCCCCGTCACATAGAACTGCTCGCCCAGCTGGCGCTGCAATTTCACGCCCATGGTGTCGAGCGCCTGCTGGCGTCCGTCCTTGCGCTGGGCATGCAGAACATGCTGCAAGCTCGCCGACCAGGCCAGCCCCGCCACCGTGGCGTCGCCCGGCGCATCGGGGTGGTCGAGCTGCCAGCCCAGTTGCCATTGCGCGTAATGGGCCCGGTAGTCGCCATGGCCGGATCGCACGGCGCCCGCTTCGACGCCCACAAAGCCGTAGCGCCCCCAGTCCCAGCGCACCGTGCCTGCCGCTTTGGCCAGCGTACCGCCGCCAGTCTCGACCGCACCGCCGCCGCCCAGCCCCGCCGCGCCGCGAACCCCCACGTGCACCGCGTCCAGGCCCAGCAAGCTCAAGGGCAGCTCCCAGCCGGCGGCGCCCAGCACCTCCATGTAGCCATCGGCCCCGCCATGCGTTGCCGCGGCGGTCTCGACGCCCCAGTAGACGTTGTCGTCCACGCGGCGCTCTGCCCGCACACCCACCAGACGCTGGCTGCTGGCAGAGTGCCCTGCACGGGCCTGAACCTTCAGCGCAGCGCTGCTCAGCATCAGCCTGTCCATGCCAAAGCCGGTACGCCCCGGCTCGCGGCTGGTCTGCCCCGCATCGAGGCTCTCGAAATAGCGAAAGTTGCCATCCCAGCTCAGCACCACGCCCAGTTGCTGGCTGCCGATGCGCCCGCTGGGCATGCTGACGCGCGACCACGACAGCCCGGTCTGCCAGCCACCCCAGTCATACAGCAAGCTGGCCGAAGGCTGGACCAGCAGCCCCCCACCAACCGGTGCGCCGCCACCGCCGCCCCCGCCGGCCAGCAAGGCCAGGCGCGCCTGCCAATGGTCAGTGGACCGCCAGCGCCGCTCGATCTGTCCACCCAGCACGAAAAAGCCGCCTCGCTGTCCTGTGGCCGCCCCCACCACCGCCGGCCCGAGCAACCAGCCATAACTGGGCTCGAACATCAAAGCCGTGCTCATCAAGCCCAGCTTCTCGCCGCCCTTGATGCGTGCGGGGTCGAAACGCATCTCGGTGGACATGCGCAGATTCAGTGGCGTCGCCTGTGCGTGGGCCAGATCTGCCCAACTCGTCAGCGACAACACCAGGATCACAAGCTCATGGAAAGACCTTGACCGAGGGTACTGCAACAGGTGAGCCGCGCACCTCATCTCAGGCGGCGGCCAGGGCTTTGTCGATGTCGGCTTGCAGGGCCTTGGGTGTGTCGGTAGGCGCATAGCGGCCCAGCACCTGCCCGTCACGGCCAATCAGGAACTTGGTGAAGTTCCACTTGATCGACTTGGTGCCCAAAATCCCGGGCGCTTCCTTGACCAGCCATTGATAAAGCGGGTGGGCGTTCGGTCCGTTGACGTCAATCTTGGCCATCATCGGAAAGCTCACCCCGTAGTTGACTTGGCAGAACGACGCGATCTCGCTGTTGTCGCCCGGGTCCTGGGAGCCGAACTGGTTGCAGGGAAAGCCCACCACGGCCAAGCCCTTGGGGCCATAGTCTTGCCAGAGCTTTTCCAGGCCTTCGAACTGGGGTGTGAAGCCGCACTTGCTGGCCGTGTTGACGATCAGCAGCACCTTGCCTCGGTACTGGTCCAGCTTCACGGCTTCGCCGGTGATGGTTTGCGCTTCGAAGTCATAAACAGAACTCATGTCTCACCGCCCGCCTTGAAGAGAAGAAGAAATGAAAAAACCGAAAAAACGGAAGCCCGCAGATTACCGCATCACTCACCGAGTGATCAGCGCGCCCGCCGCCTCGCCGGCCGGCTGCAAGGGCCCCAGAGGGTTGGACTGCCGCTCGGTCTGCTTGATCTGCGGCTCGCCCCCGTAGTTGCGAAACAGCACCACGCCATCGCGCACCACCACCAGGCCCTGAAAACGCCAGCCGCTGATCTCGGTGCGACGCCGAAAATTGAGGAAGTCCGCCCAGAAGCTGCCTTCACGCTGGCTGCTCTGTCGCCCCCAGGTGAACTCATAGGCACGACAAGCCTGCCGCGCTTCGATGCGGTCGCGAATGCCCGGATCCAGCATGGCCAGCGGCACGCTCGGGTTGGGCGCCAGGCGCGCGATCACCTCCGGATACGGAATCTGGCGCACATTGGCGCTGGCCTGCAAGTCAAAGCCCAGGCCCTTGAGCTGATCCGTGGTTGTCTCGTAAGGCTTGACCTGCTCGATCGCGCTGCGGGCCGCCTCGAAAGACGTGAATCCCGACAGGTTCTCGGTGCTGCCACGGGGCAACAGGCTGGCGCAGGCGGTCAGCCCCATCCACAAGGCCAAGGACAAACAAATACGCAAGCTGCTCATGAGTTGGTGACAGGGGTGCGCCAGCAATGTAGCGCAACGCCCTCCCAGGCCCTTTATCACAGCGCAATGGTGGTTCGCCGGTTAATGCGTCGTGCTCATCACAACGACCTCGTAATTACTAGGCTCTACACGTGGCCAAACCGGTCAGAAGTGCCTACACTGGACAGTCCCAGGCGCTGAAACCGGGATGTATCAGGTGGTTGGCGCAGGCTTTCCCTGGCCCTCGACGTTCTCTGGATTGATGGGATACAACGAGAGGAGACCGCCATGTCAGACATCCGCTCAGCCCCCACAGAGGAGCCCCCTCTTCCTCCCCCTGCCGGACTGGCCGACACGGCCACATGGCGCCCCGCCAACGTACGCCGCTCACTACCCGTGGGCGTATCCGACACCATGGCAGACGACGCACAACGCCTTCTTGATGAACTCCAGATCCGACACGACGCTTTCGAACAACAAGGACAGGTGATGCGGCAGCTTCAAGCTGCCTTGCAACGCGCCCAGGCCACCAACCAGGAACTGGCCCTCGTGGCCGACCGCGTCACCGACGCGATCCTGATTTGCGACTCTCAACGCTGCATCAGCTGGGTCAACCCGGCCTTCACACGCCTGACCGGTTTTGCGCTGACCGAGTGCCACGGCCAACTGCCTGAGGAACTGCTCAGCGGCCCCCATACCGACCCGGCGACTATCACCCGCATCAACCAGGTGTTGGCCCAAGGGGGCAGCGTCGAGAAGCTGGAGGTCTGTCACCACCGCAAGGACGGCGAGCCCTTCTGGGTGTCACGCTCCATCCAGCCGGTGCATGGCCCGGAAGGCCAGGTCAACCGCTACATCGAGGTTCTCTCCGACATCAGCGAGCGCCGACGCGCCGACGTCGAACACGCCAAGCGCCTGGAAGCCGAAGTGGCCCTGGCCACCAAGGTGGAGTTCCTCTCGCGCATGAGCCACAGCATGCGCTCGCCGCTCAATGCCATCCTGGGCTTCACGCAGTTGCTGGACATGGCTGACGCCTCGCAACTGCCTGAAACCCAGCGCCGCCAGATCGGCCACATCCACACGGCGGGGCAGCAGTTGCTGTCGCTGCTGGACCAGGCGCTCGAGTACGCCAAGCTCGACGACAAGCCACTGGGGATCCGTCCGCAACGCGTCGAGCTGTCGGTGCTGCTGCGCGAGGTGCGTGCCGCGCTGGAAGACGACGCCCACGCCCATGACATCACCGTGGTGGTCGACAGCCAATGCCCGGCTGTCTGGGCCGACCCGCAGCACACCCGCGCCATCTTGATGAACCTGATGAGCAATGCCATCAAGTTCAGCCCGCAAGGCTCCACGGTCTGGCTGCAAGGCAAGGTCTCGCCAGACGAGCGCGTGGGCATCATCGAGATCCGCGACCAGGGCTTCGGCATCGAGCAAAACGACCTGCCGCGCCTGTTTCAGCCCTTCACACGCTTGGACACGGCACTGGGCAAGCCTTCGGGCAATGGCCTGGGGCTGGCGGTGTCGCAGCGCCTGGCCGAGCTGATGCATGGCCGCATCGACGTGACCAGCACCCTGGGCAAGGGCAGCGTGTTCGCCTTGCGCCTGCCGCTGGCCGAAGGCCCGGGCAATCTGCGCTCCAACTTGAACCGGGGCAGCAACGAGCCCGCCGTGATGCTACCGCCGCTGCGCGTGGTGCACATCGAGGACAACGCGCTCAACCGCAGCCTGGTCGAAGCCATGTTCGCGGCCTATCCACAGGTGCGGCTGTATTCCGCTGAAACGGCGGCCGAGGGCCTGGCCAGCATCGAGGCCACGCACCCGGACGTGGCCTTGGTGGACATCAACCTGCCCGATGGCTCAGGCCTGGACTTGTGCCGCCGCCTGCGCACGGTGCCGGATTTCAAGAAGCTGCCGCTGATCGCCCTGAGCGCGGACGCCTTGCCGGACCACATTGCCAAGGCTTTGCAGACCGGCTTCAGCCATTACCTGGTGAAGCCCTTGCAGATCAACCGGCTGCTGCAGATCCTGGCGGCGTTGCCCAGTGCGCAGGCCTCCGGCCCGACGCGTTGAAGCGTCGTCTGCGGGGTTGAGCCCAAAGGCTCAACCCGCCCCCAGCCGATCGGCCGTCCAGCGCAGCAGATCCAGCCACATCTGCCGGATCTCGGCCTCCTGCGGCGTGCGCAGGGCACTCGGCAACTCGATGGTCACCACGGGCACCTTCTTGTGCACGCCGCCATAGTTGCCCAGGCTGCCCGGAAAGATCCCCACCTGGTCCAGGTACAGGCGCCCCAGACGCTGCGGCGGCACCGTCGGCCCGTCGAAGTCCAGGACGCCATACGGCGCATGCACGGACACGATCAGATTGGGCTTCCAGCTTTCCATCTCATCGTGCAGCCACTTCGCTTCCGGCTCCGACAAGGGTTTGGGGCCAGGGTAGCGGCGCGGATCCTTCTGCGTGCGCTGGTTCCAGTAGATCGGAGCCTCTCTGTCCCAATTGGGTGTCGGGAAATTGCGGTTGAGGTCCACCCCGTGCGAGTTCGTGCGCGTGGGCTTGTCCAGCATCATGCCGTCCGGGTTCATCAAGGGCACGAAGCGCCAGTGGATGTTGGACGGCGTCTCGACTGCCGCGCCGATCCAGTGCAGCACCAGGGAGGTCGACGACAACTCGTCACCATGGATGCCGCCAATGACCAGCACACGCAGGTGCGCGTTGGGCGAGATCACATCACGCTGGAACAAAGGCCGCCCCAAGGCCGACTTCGCCGCCAGCGGCGTCAGCTGCGCCTTGGCGCAGACTGGCAGCGGCAGATTGGGCAGGCGCTGCGTCATGTCCTGACAGAAAGCCTGCGCGGTGGCGGGTATGGGAATGTGCTTGACCGGCTGTTTGGCCGGTGTCGGTGGCGCCTTCACAGCGGTCATGGCCATCAAGGCCTGAGCCCCGCCCAACCCCATCGCCAGCGTGACCATCGATACCGCCAATCGCCTCAAGGCGCGTTCACGTGCGCCAATCACAAACCAGGAAACCATACCTTCCAGAACCGGAAAATCACGAGACTGCATAAGCGCCCATCATGCCCCGAATCAGCGCGCCAAAGATTTCAGCGCCTGCTTGATGCCATCGCTCACCGATACATCAGGCGGCAACTGCTTGAGCGCGGCCTGCGCCTCCTTGTCGGAGTAGCCCAAAGCGACCAGCGCCTGCAGGATGTCGGCCTGCGCGTCGTTGGCGGCCGCAAAGCCGGGTGTGGCCAGCGCGGGCGCCAGCTTGCCCTTGAGTTCCAGCAGCAGGCGCTCGGCCGTCTTCTTGCCGATGCCCGGCACCTTGACCAGGCGGGCCGTGTCCTGCGCCGCCACGGCCTGCGCCAACTCGCTCGAACTCAAGCCAGACAGCAAGGCCAGGGCAATGCGCGGCCCCACGCCGCTGATCTTGATCAGCTCGCGGAAGGATTCGCGCTCGCCGGCCGTGAGGAAGCCAAACAGCAGTTGGGCGTCCTCGCGCACGATGAACTGGGTCAGCAGGCAGACCTTGGCACCCAGTTCAGGTAGGTTGTAGAAGGTGCTCATGGGCACCTGCACTTCGTAGCCGACGCCGTTGACATCGACCAGCACATAGGGCGGCGACTTTTCAGCCAACTGCCCCGTCAAGCGAGCGATCATCTACGGAAGAGCCCCAGACGCTGCGCTTCCAGTGCGGCCTCGGCACGCGAGGACACATTGAGCTTGCGGTAGATCTGCTTGACGTAGTCAGCGATCGTGTGGCGCGACAGGTTGAGCTGCTGGCCGATCTCGGGCAGCGTGAAGCCCTTGGCCACGCGCAGCAGCACCTCGTTTTCACGGTCGGTGAGCTGCACGTGCGGCGTCACGGTGTCGGGTTGCAGCTGCGGCTGCTGACGGGCCTGCGCGGTGAAGTACTGGATCACGCGGCGGGCGATCGAGGGCGACAGCGGCGGCTCGCCCTGGCTGATGCGGTGCAGCTGTTCGGCCAGTTGCTCGCGCGACTGCTCCTTGAGCAGGTAGCCAAAAGCCCCTGCCTGCAACGCGGGGAAGAGGTGGTCATCGTCGTCATGGATGGTCACCACGACAGATTGCACATCGGGCTGCTTTTCGCGCAGGGCCTGCACCACCTCGACACCGGAGCCGTCGGGCAGGCCCAGATCGACCATGGCGACATCGAAACGCACGGCATTGACCAGCTCCAGCGCATCGTGGATGCGCGAGGCCTCGCTGATCTGCGCGCCAGGGAACACCTGAAGCGCCAGGGTCTTGAGCCAGACGCGGATCTCGGGCAGGTCTTCAAGTAAAAGGATTTGCTTCATGGTGGACGGCCTCACTTCAAATAGGGATGATGCTTGGGATCAATGTCCACGCGCAATGTTTCGCATGCTAGCAGCGCCAGAACTTCCTGACATTGCCGTGGGCAAGACTTGTTGCATGGTGGCGATTTCAAGTGGCAGTGTCAGCCGGATCACGGTGCCGAAGCCCGGCCCGGATTCGACCAGACACTGGCCACTGAGCTGTTTGGCGCGGTGCTTCATGCTGGTCATGCCGTGGCCTCTGTCCAGGCGGCCATCGAGCTCCAGCGGGATGCCTTTGCCGTTGTCTTGAATGACGAGCACAAAATCGTGGTGGTCCAGGTGCACTTCGGCCGAGATGACCACGTGCGAGGCACCGCTGTGCTTGATCACATTGCTGACCGCTTCTCTCAGGATACGCGTGGTCTGCACATAAGTCCGTGACGAAAGTGGCTCTTCGATCACATCATTGGGGTTGCGCCATTCGCATTCGATGCCGGCCTGCCCCAGACGGGAGACAACCTCGGCGCGCCAGTCGGCCAGCGCATCCGACAGCACCATGGGCCTGCCGGTGAGGCCGCGCACGGACAGGCGCATTTCTTCGAGCGCCTCGCGCGCCAGCGTCGAGATGCGGTCGTTGTCGCTGGTGTGCACGATGGTCAAAAGCTTGGCGCCCAGGTCGTCGTGCAGGTCGGCGGCGATGCGCTTGCGTTCCTTCTCGGCGATCTGCTCGACGCGCAGCTCGGCGATCTGGTTGAAGTTGCGCTCGATCTCACCGCTGATCTCCTGCACGCGCTTTTCCAGCTGCTTGCGGGCGCCTTCGGCGGTCTGCAGGGCGCGGGCATAGACCTGGATCAGGCGCACGGCCACGGCGGCATACAGCAGCGGCATCACGAAGTGGGTGACATGCACGCCCCACATGCGCACCAGGCCGCTCTGGTAGGTCAGCTCGATGCCCAGCACCGCCGACACCACGCCCAGCGCGGCGCTCATCAACCAGAACTCGGTGCGCTTGTTCTTGCCCGCCACCCAAAGGAAGAAGCCGATGGTGACGAACAGCTCGAAGGCAAACAGCACGTACCAGATCCGCGCGCCGATGAAGAGACGGTCCGCGCCCGCCAGCAGCAGGCTGATCGGCAGCAGCACGCACTGCGCCCACAGCACCGCATTGAGCTGGCGACGGCGCGCACCCCGGTTGACCGCGCCCATGCTCTGGCCCGCATAGCCCAGCAGGAACTTGATGGCAAAGGCCGTCATCGGGGCGAACATCATCGCGATCAAGACCTCGACCCCCGCGTTGGGCACGAGCACATCGCTCAGCCACATGCGCCCCGTCATCATCGACCAACCAATGGTCAGCAGACCGAAGTACAGCAGGTAGTCCAGACGGCGCACCCAGGCCAGGCCGAGCGCGAACACGCCCAGCACCGCCAGGATGCCGCCCAGGACCTGCGAGACCGTCATGGTCCAGAACTCCTGCTCTTCGTACAGCTCGCGGATTTCCTGCAAGGGCCCGACACGCACGGCCGCCAGGCCACCGGCACGCTGGCGGGCGGTCACGCGGTTGATGGGGTAGCCGACGATCTTGAGGTCCAGCTGGTTGTCGTGCTCGCGCAGCATGTGCGTGGGCAAGGTGACCACGTGCGAGCGGTAGCAGTTGCGGGCGTAGGGCTCCGTCATGCGGCCGCCACGGTAAAGCAGCTGGCCGTTGAGCTGCACCTCGACGTTGGAGCAGGCCCGCTCGATCAGGATGGCCATGATCTGGTCGGGCGCAGGCAAGGTCTTCGCATCGAAATGGAAGCGATACCAGATCGCGCCCTGGTAGCCCGACTGGCTCTTGGACCACTCATCGGGCAAGGTCGCCAGGTGGCCGGCCTGGCCGGTGGGGAACTGGTTGTCGTTGCTGCGCACCACCCAGGCCTGGCCCAGCGACTGCACAGCCTCGCCACTGGAGGACATGGCCGCCACGATGGTGGACGGGTGGCTCAGGCGCACCGTCTCGCGGTTGAGCGCCACCATGACGTAGGCCACCACCAGGGCCATGATCAGGCCCAGGCCCAGCAGCAGCCACAGGCGGCGGGTTTGAGAGGCCGGCGCGCCGACGGTCCCGGATGAGGGCTCTCCATCGGTATCGGGCTCGGTCAAGGTTGACCTTTGGGCCCAGGATTGCCACCAACGATGCAAATTGCTCAAGGAAGACTCCAAAGCCCATCGCGGGCACCATGCGCGCGAAGACCTGTCGATTTTCGCAATATATGTCACATGGTGAAGGCATCAGCAGGCGACAATTTGCATGCTTTCTTTCGATTCCGGGGCTTTCATGCAACTGAGGCACAGCTTTTCCCCCCCTGACAACACCCGACTGGCGCACCTGTGCGGCCCGCTGGACGAACACCTGCGCACCATCGAGGCTGCCTTCGGCGTGACCATGACGCGCCGGGGCGAACAATTCCGCATTGAAGGAGCACGAGGCGTGCCGCAGCAGGTGATCGAGCTGCTGGACTCGCTGTATGCGCGCAGCGACAAGGCCTTGAGCGCCGAACTGGTGCAACTGGCCATCACCTCCAGTCTGGCGGCCCAACAGCGGGCCCAGCAACAGGCGCGTCTGCAAGGCCATGGCAGCGCCAACCAGGTCACCACCCTGCCCGATGAAGAACCCGACGGCCCCACCCTGCACACGCGCCGCGCCGACCTGCATGGCCGCACGCCCAACCAGGTGCAGTACCTGCGCGACATCCTGTCGCACGACCTGAGCTTGGGCATCGGCCCGGCCGGCACGGGCAAGACCTTCCTGGCCGTGGCCTGCGCGGTCGATGCGCTGGAGCGCAGCGCCGTGCAGCGCATCGTGCTCACACGCCCGGCCGTCGAAGCCGGCGAACGCCTGGGCTTCCTGCCCGGCGACCTCACGCAGAAGGTCGACCCCTATTTGCGCCCGCTTTACGACGCGCTCTACGACCTGATGGGCTTCGACCGCGTCACCAAGGCTTTCGAGAAAGGCCTCATCGAGATCGCCCCGCTGGCCTTCATGCGCGGTCGCACGCTCAACCACGCCTTCGTCATCCTCGATGAGGCCCAGAACACAACACCCGAGCAGATGAAGATGTTCCTCACGCGCATCGGCTTCGGCACGCGGGCGGTGGTCACCGGTGACGTCAGCCAGATCGACCTGCCGCGTGGCGCCAAGAGCGGCCTGATCGACGCCGAGCGCATCCTCAAGCGCGTCAAGGGCGTGGCCTTCACCCGCTTCACGGCGGCCGACGTGGTGAGACACCCACTGGTCGCCCGCATCGTCGAGGCCTACGATGCAGCCCAGTCCACCGAGCCCCCGCCTGAGCCGAACGCATCGAACTCATCGAACGCATGAAACCCACCCTGACCCTGAGCCTGCAATTCGCCGACAAGCGCCACCGCGACACCCTGCCCCGCCACAAGGTCGCCCGCTGGCTGAAGGCCGCGCTGGCCGCTGACGCCGAACTGGCGGTGCGCTTCGTCGATGAAGAAGAAGGCCGCGCGCTCAACCGGGACTTCCGTAAGAAAGACTACGCCACCAATGTGCTGACCTTCGATTACGCCCGCGAGCCCATGGTGATGGCCGACCTGATCATCTGCGCACCCGTGATCGAACGCGAGGCCGACGAGCAGGGCAAGACCCTGGAAGCACATTACGCCCACATGCTGGTCCATGGCGCCTTGCACGCGCAAGGCTGGGATCACATCAAGAAGAAGGAGGCCGAGGCCATGGAGGCGCACGAACGCGAGATCTTGACAGCGCTGGGATTCGATGACCCCTATGCCGACTGAGCGCCCGCCTTCATCCATCGACGATCTGCGTCGTGACGTCGACGTCCACATGCGTCTGGCGGTAGACGGCTTGCCATCGATGCTCGCGTATTGGGACAAGGACCTGCGCTGCCGCTTTGCGAACAAGGCTTACAAGACCTGGTTCGGCCTGTCTCCAGAGAAGATCATCGGCATTCCCATGGAGGAGTTGCTAGGGCCCAGGCTCTTCGCGCTCAACCAGCCCTATGTGCTTGGTGCGCTGGCCGGCAAGGAGCAGATATTCGAGCGTGTCGTGCCTGGCCCGGATGGCGTGCAGCGATACAGTCTGGCGCATTACATCCCTGATGTAGCAGATGGCGAAGTGAGAGGATTTGCGGTCCAAGTGACCGAGATCACCTACGTCAAAGAGATAGAGGCAGCTTTGCGTGCCAGCGAGGCTTTCCTGGATCGCACCGGGCGCATCGCACGTGTGGGCGGATGGGAAGTGGACTTGCGCACCAATGTCGTGACGTGGTCAGACCAGACCTGTCGCATCTTCGGCATGCCGCCAGGCTACCACCCCACCCGAGAGGAGGCCCGGCAGTTCATCGCACCGGAGGAGCGCGACCGATGGATGACCAAGGCCACGGAAAGCGAGAAACAGGGTGGCACCTGGACCGGTGAGATGCCGGTCATCACGGCGCAAGGCAAGCGCATCTGGGTGAGAGCCACAGGCGAGGTGGTCATGGAAGACGGCCGGGCGGTGAAGCTCATGGGGGCCATCCAGGACATCACCCAGGAGGTTCTCAGCCGAAAGGAGCTGGCGCGCGAACACGCGCTGCGCCTGCAGCTCGAGCAACAGACCACTGAACTGAACGCGCTGCTGGTGGAGCGCAGCGACATGCTTGACGTCCTGGCTCATGAAGTGCGTCAACCACTGAACAACGCCTCGGCGGCACTTCAGAGCGCTGCGCAGGCCTTGGCCGGTGCCGGCGTCCCGGGGGCGTCTCATCGTCTGGAGCGTGCTCAGGGCGTGATGAATCAGGTGATGGCCAATGTGGACAACACCCTGGCCGTGGCGGCGCTGCTGGCACGGTCGGGCCCCATTTCGCCAGAAGACACGGACATCGACACCCTGATTGCGGTGGTAGAAGCCGACATGCCGGCCAGCGAGCGGGCCCGTGTCGTGATTCAACGACTCACCAGCACGCGCACCGCTGCCATGGACATGAGCCTGATGCGCCTGGCCCTGCGCAACCTGCTGGCCAACGCCTTGAAGTTCAGCCCGACCGACCGACCAGTGACGATTCGGATCAGCGACTCTGATGCCCCGCTTGCCCTTGTCATCGAGGTGGCAGACTCAGGCCCTGGCATCCCCGACAAGGTCTTGTCACGCCTTTTCGAACGCGGGGCTCACGGAGGAGGACTGCAGAATCAATCTGGACACGGCCTGGGCCTCTACATCGTGCGACGCGTGATGGAACTGCACGGCGGCCAAGTTGAGCTAACTTGCAACAGCACGCGTGGCGCCACCATGCGCTTGACCATCAGTCAGGCCGCAGTCAATGGCGCACGGAACACATAGCCCACGCGCGACTTGGATTGCAGCGGCACCAGCAGCGGCGTCGCACGCTCGATGCGGCGGCGCAGACGATAGATCGTGGCGTTGAGGCCATCGGCGGTGTCTTGCTCATCGGGGCGGCCAATGCGCTGGCGCAGGGTATCGCGGCTGACGACCTCGCCCTGGGCCTCGACAAAGCACTCCATGAGCGCCTGGTCGATGTCGCTGAGCTCGACGCGGGCGCCATCTGGCGCGACCAGGTGACCAGTGCGGCGCTCCAGGCGCCACTCACCCTGCACCTGCGTGACCGAGCCCACGCGGCGGTGAACCGCCTTGATGGCCAGCAGCACCTGCTCGAACTGCACGGGCTTGGTCAGGTACATGTCGGCGCCGGCACTGATGACGTCGGTGAAGACATCAGGCGCCAGACGGCCCGACACCACCACCAACCCTGCGCTTGTGCGCCGGCGCAGCAACTTGATCAGGTCCACGCCGTCCACCCCGGGCAGCATCAGATCGACCAGGTAGAACTGGTAGCTGTAAGGATCGGCGTGAACCAGCAGATCGTTGCTGTCGGAGAATTTGTCGACGCGCACGCCCTGCTCCTGGAGGTATTGCGCCAGGAACTCGGCATATTCCTTGTCGTCGTCAATCAGGGCCAGAGATTTGGGAAGCATGAAGCGCGCTGATAAAGCTAATCCGAAAGATTAGAGCACAAGCATCATGGTGTGAAACGTGCGATCAAAGCCACGAATACCCCGGAAAATGTCCTTCAAAAACACAAATCACTCAAGCAAACATTTGTGATTGGCGATAAGGTCTTGTAACCCGGCGTGCGCAGTGTAGGCAAGCACGTCAGTCGATCGCCCATTTCTGTACGACGAAAGCGGTCTTTGCTTGACCAATCCATCGCACACGGAAAAGGTGACATGTGCTTGCGGCCATGAATTATTGGCGGAATTCACATGGTGGCGTATCAAGCCTGTGCTTGCTTGTGACGATTAGCTGCCTACGCCTATTCGCAGGAGCATCTATATGGGAACGACAGCCGTGGCGACGACCTCACCGGCAGGTGAAGGCAGATCGCCCGCTTCTACCTGGTGGCAAGGGCTGTCAATCGCCACTCTGGGTACCTTGGGCATCCAGGCCGCCTTGGCCTCACCGACCTATGCCTGGCTGGTCACGCTGACCTTTGTCGCGCTCAGCCTGCTGGTGTGCAGCTCGCTGCCGGGCAAGGTCTGGCAAGCGCGCGCACGAAACGCGGTCGGGCCATTGTCCGACACCAGGCGCGCCGGCGAGCCTGAGCGCCTGCAGGCCCTGTGCGGCGCCGTGCTGCCTGTCTGGTCGCGCCAGTTGCAGGTGGCACGCCAGCAGCTCACCTACGCCATGGACGTGCTCACCGAGCGCTTCGCCGGCATGTCGCAGCGCCTGTGCGCCACGATCGACCGCTCCACCCAGGCTGGTGGCGATGGCGATCTGATCTCGGCCCTGTCTGATGCGCAGACCCAGCTGACCAATCTGCTGGCGGACCTGCGCGAAGCCTTGAACCTGCGCGGCCAGCTGCTGCAGGAAGTGGTGACCGTCACCCAGTTCGTGGGCCAGTTGCAGGACATGGCCACCGAGGTGGGTGCCATCGCTCGTCAGACCAATCTGCTGTCCATCAACGCGGCCATCGAAGCGGCCCGCGCCGGTGAGAGCGGCCGGGGCTTTGCCGTGGTGGCCAAGGAAGTGCGCCAGCTCTCGCTGGAGTCTGGGCAGACTGGCGAGCGCATCGGCGTGGTCATCGGCCAGGTCAGCGCGGCGATTCACCGTGCCCGCGACAGCTACGAGTCCTTCACGGAACATGACAAGGCGCTGATGAACCGCGCCAGCGACACCATCGAGCAGGTGGTGCAGCGCATGCACAGCACGGCCATGGACGTGATGAGCAACACACAGAACCTGATGCAGGAAAGCCAGGCCATCCGCAGTGAGATCGACCAGGTGCTCGTGGCGGTGCAATCGCAAGACCGCATCAGCCAGATCCTCCAGCACACCTGCGCCAACCAGGAACTGCTGATCGAGGCCATCGATCAGGACGTGCAGGCCGCCCAGGCCCTGCCCGCCGAAGGCCAGTGGCTCACGCAATTGCGCGCCACTTACACGACCCCCGAAGAGCAGGCCGCGCATGACGGCCTCCCAGTCGAACCGCCAGCTCTGCTCGGCTCGCTCGACACCGAAGATTCATCCACCACGTTCTTCTGACAGCGAGGCCCATCCCATGAGCAAGACCATTCTTGTTGTGGACGATTCATCGTCCCTGCGTACCGCCGTGCGCATCGCCTTGAGCGGCGCCGGCTTTGAAGTCGTCGAGGCCGAAGACGGCAAACAGGCTTTGACCAAACTCGATGGACGCAAGTATCACCTCGTCATCAGCGACGTGAACATGCCCAATCTCGATGGCTTTGGCTTTGTCACGGCCATGAAGCAGATGGCCGCCTACAAGTACACGCCCGTCATCATGCTGACCACTGAGGCTGGTGACGACAAGAAGGAAAAAGGCCGCGCCGCCGGTGCCAAGGCCTGGATCGTCAAACCGTTCCTGCCGCCTCAATTGCTCAGCGTTGTCAGCAAGCTGGTGATGCCATGAGCGCCGTCGTGCCCGTAGAGGGTGAGCTGACCGTGTTCACGGTCCACGCGCTCAAGGAGCGCCTGCTGGCGGCCATGACACCTGGTGCCGATGTGCTGGTTGACGTGAGCGAGGTCAGCGAGGTCGATGGCGCAGGCGTGCAGCTGCTGCTGGCCGCCCGCCGTGAAGCCCGTGAGCGCCAGCTGGGTTGGCGCATCAGCGCTCCGCCCCCCGTGTTGAGCGAGGCCATCAAGCTCATCGACCCTTGCGCTGAATTCGCGCTGACCCAATCCACGCAGGAGATCGAGGCATGAGCATCAAACACGATGAGGCGATGCAGGCCTTCTTCACGGAGGCGCGCGAGCTGCTCGAGCGCATGGAAGAGGCGCTGCTGATCGTCGAGCAACAGCCCGATGACGAAGAGACCATCAACGCGATCTTTCGCGCCGCCCACACCATCAAGGGCTCGGCGGGCATCTTCGGGATGGACGCCATCGTGGCCTTCACCCACGTGGCCGAGAGCGTGCTCGATGAAGTGCGCAAGGGCCA
>RXJQ01000052.1 GCA_003963115.1 Burkholderiales bacterium | reverse complement strand
GAGGGCATCGCAATCTGGGAGTGACTCAAGCCATTGCAGTTGGTCGATCAAGGCATCGAGATGCTTGCGCGAAGATTTCTTGGCTGATCGTTTGAGTTGGTTGTATCGTGTCTGGCGAACTGGCAGTTCACCGTAGAGCAGTTCGTCGAGCCATTTGCGTTGCGACGCCGAGAGCTTTTGCACGATGGCCACATACAGGCTCGATTCAGCGGCCGAGTGAACCTTCTCGGCGATGTCGTCGAGCGTGCGAAACGCCGGCAGCTCGTAACCCAGGCGAACCAACTCATTGATGGCGACGTTGATCAGATCGCTGCGCGTGTTGACCACGGCGGCAGTGTCATGGGCAATCTGGATCAAAAGCTTTCTGGCATGTCGCTCATCGTATGAGCGAACGCCCAGCAACTCCCGTATTGCCTTGTGATGGCGATACATTGTGGCCGTGAGTTTGCCCCAGTAGCCGATTTGCGAGGACTGCGGCAACCCCAGTGTCGCACTGACGTGCTGGACCACCTCGGGCGGCACGCTTTCTACCGCCGGGAAGTGGTGCAGATACTGAAAGCATTTGAGCAGCGTGCCAAGTGCGGTGCGCATCTCCGGCCCACGGGCATTGGAATTGATCCAGTGGATCTCATCCGCAGTCGGAGTGAAGGACGTCTGCAGATCCTTCAACGTGATCGTGCGAGGAAAGCGGGGGTAGGCGGTTCGTTCAAGCGAGGCCATCGCAGTTGGGTGGGTTGTCCGATCTCACCAAATTCTGTGGCCCGTTGATGACACCCATATCCAATCTTCCACTTCATGTGAAACAGCTTGTTGGAGAGCATTGCGTTCGAACAGCGCTGACGACTTATGCGGATTTATGCTTTTTTTTCCATGCCCATATAACCCACGCGCTTATGAGCGAAAAATGGCTTTATCCCGGCATGCCCCCCAGGCTTGAGCAGGGCGATACAGACGGCTAACCAGCTTGCCGTCCACATTGCGAAACACGACCACACCGGCCCCGCCGTCCAGCTCGAAGACGCGCAGCGGATCGGCCGCAGCGCGGACGACTTGCACGACCGGAGCGGCCGGCGGCTGGGGCATCGCATGAGCGACACCCGGCAGGGCAGGCGAGGCCATCAAGAGCAGGCCAGCCACAGCGGCCAGCACGCTACCAAGCGCCGCAGGGGCAGCGGCCAACGAGGCCGCGACCACCAGGACGCCAAAAACGACATTCAGGGCTTTCATAAGAGTTCCTTTGAGTTCGCCCGCCGACCACTGCGACAGCTCCCGAAACTGGCTCTTTTGGGTAGCCAATTTGTGGGGTTTCAGCCGATAATGGCGGGGGGCCTTTGGTTGTTTACCTAGCAGTTGCATTCAGAGATTCCCGGAAGGGCTGGCTTACGCCGGCCCTTTGTCATTGGGCCGTTTTCGCCAGTTCGTTGATGTGGTCGCGCTCCTTTTGGGTGAGGTTGTTCCAGACCTTGTTCAGCGTGCGGCCGTTCTGCAGCGCCTGGCGATCCGCGTCCGACAGCTCGGCCGGCTTGACGTTGACCAGGCCGGTCAGCTGCAGGGTGAGGAACATCACCAGCGCACCGGCCACGCTTGCGCCGAACATCGCAGACAAGCCCTTTCCCCAACCCCAGGCCACTTGCCGAGAGGCCGCGCTGATGCTGCCCCGCGTGCGCTCTGCCTCGTCGGCCAGCTGCTTTGCCGCTTGCGTGACTTGGGCCACCACGGCGCGAACCTCAGCGCCCACGGCATCGCGTACCGATTCCGAAGCGGCCGAGACGGCCGCCTTTTGCACGTCCAGCTTGCCGGCCTCGACGGCCTTTTTCGTGGCCGTGTCGGCGTAGTTGTCCACCTGCTTTGCCATTTCACCCAGGACACCGCGCAGCTTGTCGGCAGCGGCCAGCATGGTGCCGGTCTGCACTTCGAGCTTTTGCGCCGCCTGGTCGGCCGCGTTGGGAATGTCCGCTTTGAGTGAATCCACGCGGTTAATAACCTCGTGAATCTCGCCCAGCACGTCCTGATAAAGAATGTCCAGTTTTGAGCGTGCGTCAGCCATGATTCCCCCTTAACCGAACAGGGCCGCAAATACGGCGTCCAGGTTGCGATTAACGCTCTTGGACAGCGACTTGATAACGTGCATATCGCTGTAGTGGGTTTTCAGCTTGGCGTCCCCATCCTTGCCCAGCTCGCGGGCTTTGGCCTTGTAGTCGGTTTCGTCGCCCAGGGCGTCCCCGATGGTGATTTTCTTCACCGACAACATATCGAACAGCTCATTCTCGAAAATGGCCGCGTCAGGGTTGGCGATGCAGTTTTTTTGCTTCTTGGCGAAATTCAGGATAGGCCCGAATTCTTCGGCCACGTCAGCTTCGACGCGATTAAATACGACGCGGATTTTCTCGGCCGGAATGCCGAAATCTGCCAGCGTGGCAATAATGCTGATCGTTTCTTTTTGCTCTTTGGAGCCAGCAGTAACCGGCACGATGAAGCAATCGAATTCCAGGTGAGAGTCTTCAAACTTCACCATGCCATCCAGGAAGGCTTCGACGTTGGAAGCGCCCACGTCGATGATTGCATCATCCAGCATCATCAACTTTTTGAACAGGTCGCGGAATTTCTCGCCACGGATTTTTTCAACGTCAACGCCCAAACCTTCGGCGGTTTCGTTGATGGTTTCAATTGCGAAAATCGGCGCGTTATTCATGCGCGGCGAAAGCAGGTGAGCGGCAATCGTGGTTTTGCCAACGGTGCCGGTGTAATTCAGGACAGCAACTTTCATTTAGGTTTACTCCTTATCGGGTTCAGAAAAATCACTCAGATCAATTTCACGCTTCCGGGCTTTGCGAATATCAGCTGGATTTGTGATCTTGCGTGGTTCGGCGGTTTGGCCGCTTTCTTTTGGCGTCAAAACCTGCGGCGCAGCCGCCGGGGTGTCGGCACCAGTGGCAGCGTGTACACGCTGCGCTTTCTCGGTCGAATCGGCGGCGTGTACACGCTGCCCTTTGTCTCCTTTCTTGATGAATTGCTGGACCGCCTGGCGGCTCACTTCCAGCCCGTTTTCTGCTAGCCAATCTCTTACCTGCCAGTCCGCGTAGCCCTTTGCTTTCAGCTCAAAGATTTGCGACCGGAAGGGTTCGAGGCGGGAGCGTTTCGCGCTTGGCTGCACCCGCTTTTCAAACTCTTCTATGTCCATTTGTTGGCCCCTTCGATGATGGCCTGCACATCATACGGTGTTATGCAAGTGCTAGCAAGCATTTGCTAGCGTTTTGCAAGGCATGGCTAGCATGATGCCACAAAAAGCAAGCATGTGCAAGCGTAGCGCAAGCGAAAGAAAGAGCGCGGCAAGTGCTTGCAAGTTTCAGCGTATGTGCTATGCTGACGGATAGGCACGACAGATATGTTTACGAAATGCTCCGCATTCCTCCAACATATCCCGTGCCAAAGGGGTGCCCCCTTTGAAACCCCGGCGGCCAGGTGGCCGCCAGGTGCGCCCGGTGGGCGCTTGATTACTCCAAGAGGAAGAAGGGCCGCGACGCGGCGAAGGGTGAGCGATGGCAAGACCAAGAAAGCACGGAGACGGACCCAGCAAGCCGGTGAGCTTCCGGCTGTCTGAGGCCGACTTTTTGGCGTACCAGGCGAAGTGCGCCGAGGCGGGTTTGACCCCCTCGGACTTCTTCCGCGAATGCGTGCTGACCAACCGGACGCAGATCGTCGCCAGGCCCAAGGCCAGCGCCGACACCCGGCGCTTGCTGTACCTGTTCAACAAGACGAGCAACAACCTGAACCAGCTGGCCCACAGGGCCAATGCCGACCACCTGGCCGGCACGTTGTCCGAATCCACCTATGAGGGGATTCTGTACAACCTGGAGCAGATCGCCCGATATTTGAAGGCCGCGATTCACCATGCTGATTAGGATTAGTGGCGGCATCGAAGGCATTAAAGACTATCTGGAAAACGGCCAGAAGCAGGGCCGCGACTTTTCGCGGGACGAGCTGGACGAACGGGTAATTCTGGCCGGCGACCTTGAAGCCACTGATGCAATTATCCAGCGAATGGACAATGACGGGGAGAAATATCTACACGTCACCATCGCATTTAAAGAGGACGATATTAGCCGCGAAACGCTGCAAGCCGTTGCGCGTGAATTTGAGGCTTTCGCGTTTTCAGCATACGACCAGGACGAATATAGTTTTTATGCTGAAGCGCACATGCCGAAGATTAAAAGCTACACCAACGAGCAAACCGGGGAATTTGTGGAGCGAAAGCCACATATTCACGTTGTCGTCCCGAAAACCAATCTTTTAAGCGAGCAGCACCTTAACCCCTTTGGCGTGGTGGAGCAGAACGAGAAATTTATTGATGCGTTCCAGGAGCACATAAACAATAAATTCGGCCTGGCGAGTCCAAAGGAAAACCGCCGCATTGAATTTACCGGCGAATCAGAAATGATTAGCCGATATAAAGGCGATGTTTTCGAGGGCCAGAGTAAAGACCTCAAGGGCGATATTCTGGAAACCATGCTGGCCCGCAAAGTCGAACGATACGACGACTTCAAGGCCATGCTTTCAGAGTTTGGCGACACTCGCGCCCGCAACGAAGGCAAGGCGACCGAGTATCAGAACGTCAAAGCGGCCGACGCCGGCAAGGGCGTCAACCTCAAGGAATACGTGTTTTCGCGTGAGTTTGTGGAGCTGCCCGACGCCGAGAAGCGCAAGCGCCTGGCGGCCGACGTGCAGCACAAGTACGAAACCGCAGGCCCACCGCGAAAGACCCCCCAGGAGCTGGAAACCACCCTGCAGGAGTGGCACCAGGTCCGCGCCAAGGAAGTGAAGTACCTCAACAGCGGCAACCGCAAGGCGTACCAGGAATACAGGGAGGCCGACCAAGACGGCCGCCGCCGCATCCTGGCCGACCGTGAGGCCCGTTTCTACGCCAAGCACAGACAGGAGAAAACCCATGAGCAACAACGAAGCAACGACCCCGGACGGGGCCGCGATGCTGGACGATTTGGACGCAGCTATGGCTTCAAGCGAAGCCAAGGACAAGACCGCAGCGCAGAGCGCACCGCCGGCACCGAGCGAGCCGGAAGCCCCCGCAATCGGCAGCGTGACCTTGGCGCAGCTCCCCAAGGAACGCAGGCCCAATCCCTCAACCGTGTGCGAAGTCTGTCCAGCGTCGGTGTGGTTAGCTTCGCCCAAAGAAGTGAAGTGCTTCTGCCGGGTGATGCACCTCATCACGTGGAGCACGGCCGAACCCAACCAGCTGACGAACTGCGACGGCCTGGCGCTGGCGAGCGAGGACTGAAGCCCACCGGCCGCGAGGCCGACAACGTGACCAGCCAGCTTGCCCGCGATCAACGCGAGAGCAAGCAGGGCCGCAGCACGGAGAGCCAGGGCGAGTTCCAGGAAATCAAGGCCAAGCTAGACGCCCGCCGGCTGCTGGCCGAGTTGTCGCAGTCTCACGGCGTGATCCCCGACAAGTACGAGGTGACGAAGGCCAAGGACGGAAGCGACCGCATCAAGGCCGGCACCCGCAATCTGAACGTGTCCGACTTCCTCACCAAAGAGCTGAACATGCCTTGGAAGGACGCGGCCAAGACCTTGCGCGACAGCTACGCCCGCCAGCGTGGCCGAGAGCCAGAGCAGGAAGCCAAGCGCGAACCGCGCCGGCAGCTGTGGGGCGAGTTCCAGGAGCAGCGCAGGACCAGGGCGCAGCAGCAGCGCACGGCCCAATGGGACGAGCAGCGCACCCGCGAGCGTGAGCGCCGGGACGCGATCAAGAAAGAGTTTTACGCCAAGAGAAGCAAGGCACAGAGCGACCGCAGCATGAAACCGGCCGAGCGCAAGGCGGCCGTGTCAGTGGCCCGCATGGAGCGCCTGGCGAAAGAAGCCGCACTGCGCGAGCGCGTGAAGATCGAGCGCGAGCAGCTGAAGACCGAGCAGCGCAAGCCAGCCCGCGAACAGTACCGCGACTTCCTCACCGAGAAGGCACAGGCCGGCGACGAACAGGCGCTGGCCGAGCTGCGCAGGATGCGCCCGGAGCCGACCGACAAGGACAAGGCGACAGACGCCCAGGTGAAGCCGGCCGAGCGCCAGGCCGACCAGGACCGCGCACCGCTGCACCGTGCGCCGGCCATCACGTACCAGGTTGCCCGCAATGGCGATGTGACCTACCAGCGCGACGGCCGCGACATGCTGCGAGACGCCGGCCGCAGCGTCCACATGCTGCAGCAGGACGCGCAGACCATCGAGACAGGGCTACGCCTGGCACAGCAGAAATTCGGCTCCAAGCTGGCACTGTCAGGCCCGCAGGACTTCCAGGAGAAGGCCGCCCGCATCGCGGCCGAAGCTGGCCTGAAAGTGGAGTTCAGCGACCAGCGCCTGAACAAGATCATGCAAGAGCGCCGCGCCCAGCTCGACGCGGAGAAGGCACGCGAAGCAGAGGCCCGCAAACTGGCCCAGGACTTCGCCAAACAGCGCGAGCAGGAGAAGGCCAAGGCCAAGGAGCCGGCAGCGCCTGCAGGCCCTCAGAAGGCCCAGGAACAGCCCGCGCCGGCCATCGAGAGCAAGGCACCGAACACCGAGCAAGGGCGCTACACCGGCGAAGTTGAAGCCGTCGATGCGCAGCACGTGTACCAACGACGCGGCCAGGACGTTATCCGTCATGACCGCAAACACTTTAACGAAGCGCCCCAACCTGGCGACCAGGTGCAAGTCACCTATAGGCAGGGGAAGGCGACCGTTAAAAACCAGGGCCGAGAGATTGACAACGATCATTCGCACGGCCTGTAACTTCAACCAACTGCTAGGAGCAATCCATGAGTGAACTAGGCAAAAAAGTGTTTGGCGCGGCGCAGGCCGTAGAGAACACGCTCGCATCAACCGTGAAGGACTTTGAAAGCGGCATCGGTGCTTTCATCAGTGGCGGCAACGCCCACACGCACGAACCGGAGCCGGTGCGCGAACCGCAACTGAACGAGTCGGCCAAGGAGGCCAGCCAGGAGCGCACCGCAGCCGGCCAGATCGTCGCTAACCAGGACGTGAACGGGACACCGGCCTATCTGGTGCAGACCGAGAACGCCCAAGGCGAGCCGGAAAAAGTCCTGATCGAGAAGGGCAAGACCGACTTTCAAGTGGGCCAGGACGTGACCCTGAGCTGGGGCAAGGACGGCCAGCTGACGGGCATGGAAGAGCAGCGCGACTATGGACTCTAAAGACCAGCCAAAGCCGAAGGCAGCGCCCCGCGTGTACCGAGTGGAAAGCCGGGGCCAATCGGCCGCGGCGACCACGAAGCCACTGCAGGCACAGCCGGAGAAAAGCGCGGGCTTGTCTGTGGGCGGCGCGTTCCTCGCCGGCGTAGCCGTGGGCCTGGCCGTATCTGACCAGGCACCGCAGGGCGAGCCGGCGCATGTTCACCTGTCCCTTGGTGACGATGACAACAGCGACACCAAAGACGGGAAGGAATGCGACCACGACCACGGCCGCGACTTCGACCGATAACCAACCGCCGGCCGGGGCAACCTGGCCGGCTTCAGGAGAACTGACTATGACGAAACGGGAATTTGCAGGGCTTGTGTTGGAAGGCGTTGGCCGCGCCATGAACTTGATTGCTGATGCCGTCTCGCCGGCCGAGCTGGGCGCTTTTGCGCTGGTCCTGCTGGCCTTTCGCGTGATGACCTTGGGAGTGTGAGCCATGCCGAAATTCAAGCTAAACGGGTGCAGCTTCACCGCTGAAAACTGCGTGGACGGCGTGCTGGTCAATCCGACCTTGCCCAAGCTCTTCGACCAGACGCCAAACGAGGACCGGCCGCCGGCGCAAGCCAAGTGGTGGAACGTGCCCTATGTGGTCACGATGACCGTGGAAGAGTGGGACCGCATGTATGCGGAGCGCACCGACGAACACGCCGAGGCCGGCCGCAAGCATTGGGCCGAAGCACGGCCGAAGTGGATGGAAGCCTGGCCGACCGGCACGCGCTACGAGACGCGATGCCTTGACGGTGGAGCGTGGGACCGTTCGACCAGCTGGGGCATGTTCGCCACGCTGGAAGAAGCCCTGGCGTGTGCCAATGCTGGCCCACAGTGGAGACGCCAAGGGGGTGCAGCATGATCGGCTGGTGGATCGTCGTATCGACGCAGACCCCGCAGGAGCGCGACCAGGCCGACCAGGACACCAGGCGGGCCGCGATCCTGGCGCAGTGGGAAGCCGGCGCGGACGGTATCCGCTGGGTGGAGCAGCTGGCCGAGCAGGGCAAGGCCGCGAAGCTCTCAGGCAGTGGCTACCCGAACCGCTACACGGCGCAGGCCCGCGACGTGTTGCCCCTTCTTGGCGTGGCACCGCCGGCCGCCGGCGGCACCCTCATCATTGGCGATGACTACGTGATGCCGTCCAACTGGCGCGGCAAGATCGAGCTGCACGCCGAGCGCGTGGCCGCCTGCCCTGCAGACCACGTGCTGACCATCGACGCATGGGACCAGTCATGAAGACTGACCACCTGATGATTCTGACCAGCGCAGGTTTGTTTGACTCGACGCTGACCGCTACGACTGTGCCGGCCGATGATGTAGGCCCTACCCACAAGAAGTACCACTACGAGCTTCCCGGTGGCCGTGTCAGTTCCTACGGCTACACAAGGAAAGAGGCGCTGGCCGAGCTGCTGGCCCGAGCGAAGACCGAGGGCTGGCGAGTGCTGCAGCCCTTGAATTGATTGAAGGGAGAGACGACCGATGCAACAACAACACAAAGGCCGCAAGGCCATCGCCCAAACGTTGGGCGCTTTGCTGGCGAGCTTTGCCGCTGCCACAACCGCACACGCAGCCGCTGCCTGGCTCGTGACGCATGGCCCGGTGGAAGGGCAGGAGCTGCCGGCCTTCCCGCCCAGCTTCAACAGCCGTTTTCCGAACAACAAGTTCGAGGTGTTTGTGTATTCGGACGCCTTCACTGTGGGCGACCAGCAGGCGTGCCATGCCATCGTCGGCGTTTCGCCGCGTGGTAGCTATCAATTCCCGATTCACCACTACAGCACGACGCAGACCCGGCCAGGCAAGAGCCTGACCGTAGGCGAAGCCCACAAGTTCGCACTGGAATGCGTGAACGAGGCCATCCGAAACATGCTCAGCGACAGCCTTGACCGGGTGTATGCCCCCTACCCTGCCAAGCAGGACAAGTGACAGACCATGAGCAACCAACGATTTGCCAGCGTCTGGGATGCCATCGAGGACACCCCGGCAGAGGCCGAGAACATGAAGCTGCGTTCAGCTCTCATGCGTGCTCTGGAATCGCACATTCGCGCCAAGGGTCTAAGCCAGAGCCAGGCGGCCGAGCTGTGCGGCGTCACGCAGCCGCGTCTCTCTGAACTGCTGCACGGCAAGATCAGCCGGTTCAACCTCGACGCGCTGGTAAACATGGCGACGTCCGCAGGACTGCACATCACCATTCGGTTGCTTGAGGCGTCGGCTGACTCGCCTAAACCGTAGGTCAAACGACACGCCGAACGCATGGCCGTCTGCCATGCAGGCCGTGTGCTGACCTCACCTTGTCCACGTGTAATCGCTTAGTTTTGCACGTGCAATCGGTCAGATCGGCGCGTGCAATCGCTCAGATCGAGCGCAAAGCAGAGCGTGTACACGCTACGCTTTTTCGCGGACGCGAAAAAAAGCCCCGCCGCCTGGCGAGGCTGAAGACTGCGGGCATCAGGGAGGAAAACGCCGCTACAAGTGGCAGTCCCCCCGATTATCGGCCCCGGTGGCCACCGCCTGGCCAGCCTGGCCAGCTCCGTTAAATCTGCCCCCCTTCGTTAAGTCCGACCCCCCAGGGGCGGCCGGACTTGTCCACGTGTAATCGCTCAGATTTTGGGGTGTAGGTCATCCGACACGACCCGCAAAGCAGAGCGTGTACACGCTGCCCTTTCGCGGAATCCGACCCCCCAGCCTGGCGGACTTGTCCACGTGCAATCGCTCAAATCCCCAGGGTGTGGCCGCCCTTCTTTGTGCTGACTCGGTAAGCGTAATTCTTTGAATTCTGCTGATGCAGTCAGCGGAATTAAGGAGGGCAAGCCCCCCACCGTGTCGGATGACCTACGCCCCGGCCGGCGCGTGCAATCGGTCAGATTTTCGCGGACGCGAAAACGCCCCGCCACTACGTGCAACGGGTGTTATGTCAAGCAAGCACGACACTTTCACAAGTGACCATTGCAGAAAGTGTAAATAATCTGCATAATGCACCTACTGACGAACCGTCATTTACGCGAGGAATTCACCATGAGCAGCCACACCATAGACACCGCAATGGCGAAGCGCCTGGTTGAGGCGGCCGCAATCCGTGGCGCGTCGATCATCGGCCAGCCTGGCGGCTGGTCCGTTGTCCTGAAGCTGGGCATGCAGGACAAGGCGCTGGGCATCCAGCGCAGCGACAAGCCGCGCATGTGGCGCAGCCTTGACCGCTGCGTGGAGTACCTGAAGAAAGAGCTTCACATCGCCCGCTTCGAGCTGCTGGACGCGACCAATTACAGCGACGTTGCCCTAGTGGGCAAGTCACGCGACGACGCGGCCGAACGACTGCGCAAAGCGCACGAAGCGGCAGCCCATGACAAGTGGTTTCGGGAACAGGTGGAAGTCGGCCTGGCCGAAGCCGACGACCCGGCGGCCGAGTGGGTGACGAACGAGGAAGCGAACGCCAGCTGGGCGAAGAAGCGGGCCGAGCTGGTCAAACGCGCTGAAGGGAGCGCCGCTTGATGCTGGTATGGCTTCGCAGGGCAATCGCTGACCGTGACGCGCAGCTGGATTACATCGCCCAGGACAACCCCCGCGCAGCCATCGAGCAGGGCGACCGCATAGCCCACCAAGTGGGCCAGCTGGTCCAGCACCCGGAAATGGGCCGCGCTGGCCGCAAGCAGGGCACCCGCGAGCTGGTCATAAGTCGGACCCCGTTCATCGTGGTCTATCGGATCAAGGGCCAGCGCATCGAGCTGCTGCGCCTGTTGCACGGCTCGCAACAGTGGCCGAAGGAGAAGAAAAAATGAAACACATCGCAGACGCGGCCAAAGAGTCGCCACTGACACCGGAGCAGATGCGCAAATGGCGTGCGGGCTACCGTGCCCACTTGGAGGCCCACGGCATCCCGCCAGAAAGTGCGGCCGACCAGGCAGCGAAGAGGGCCTATCACCCCGACCTGTACCCGACACCCGGAGACATAACCCTGCCCCAGCTGACAGCCCTAGCGTTGAGCAAGCAAGCTGCGGCAGTGGAGATCGTGCCGGCTACGCCGACGATTGACGCCAAGAAGGAAGGCCCTCTGCCCGCCTTGGCCGAGGATGCGAAGCACGAAGAGCTGACCAGACGGCAGCGAATGCTGATCGAAGAGGCGATGGCCTTGGAGTTGGAGCAGGCCAAGAGCGCCGGCGCGACCGGCTATTACGCCCGCTTCTTGGTGCAAGCCACCTTGCCGCACACAGACCCGAAAACCAACTACTTCGAGCGCGGCACCGACAAGCTCACCTTGTCGATAACCGCCAACCCAAAGCACGGCGTACCGTATGGCGGCCTTCCCCGCCTGCTGCTGGCGTGGATGTGCACCGAAGCGGTGATTACCGATAGCCCTGTGCTTTCGCTGGGGCGCAGCCAGTCCGAATTCCTGCGCAAGCTCGACCTTCACAACGATGGGCACTACATCGGCCGCTTGCGCGATCAGAGCGTGCGGCTTGTGCGCTCCATGATCGCCGTATCAGGCCAGGATGGGGACGCTTTCGAGCTGGAAAACATCCTGATCGCCAGGAAGGCTTTCATCTTCTGGAGCACCAAGACAACAGACCAGCCGGCTTTGTGGGATAGCTCAATCACTCTCAGCCAGGACTTCTTCGACGCCCTGAAGAAAGCCCCGGTCCCGATCAAGATGGAAGCCCTTCGAGCGCTCAAAAAATCGCCTTTGGCGATGGACATTTACACCTGGCTTGTCTATCGCATGTTCACCCTGAATGTGGCCTCAAGGCGTGGCAGCAAGGGAACTGCGCACATCCCTTGGACTGGCCTCATGACCCAGCTGGGGGCGAACTACGCCAACACGCCCAGGGGCATCGAGAACTTCCGCGCCAACTTCAAGAAGCGGCTACGTGAAGCACTGGTGTTCTACCCCGAAGCCCGCGACCACATCCAGGACACGAAAGACCACCTGATCCTGACCCCCGCGAAGCTGCACATTGACCCGCGCTTACCCCGTGGAATGCGATGACTCATGCCCCACCAGAACCCGGCCGCGAGCCGGGTTTTTTTGTGGGTAAGCCTGTGAGTTGTCCGACTTGTCCACGTGACATCGCTAGGGATGCTTAACCCATTGAAAACACAAGGATTTTCCACATTGTGAGAAGTTATCCACGTGACATCGCTAGGGACGAGTACGTGACATCGCTAGGGAAAGCACGTGACATCGCTAGGGACGAAAAGCACGTGACATCGCTAGAACCCATTGAAAACATTGACTTTTTTGGCACTCGGCCTTGCCCTCCTAGTAGTTCTGCTTTTAGGTTTTTCTCTTGTATATATTTAAAACTGGTAGTTGGAGGCACGTTTTCTGTTGAAAACGCACCCCAAGCGGCCTAGCGGCCGTGGCACCCCTTCGGGGTTCCCCCGGACAAGCCGGCTCCCCCTCCCCCATGAAGCGGGCCGGCAAGCCGGCCAGAGTTGACCAAAGCGCGGCAAGCCGCGCAGATCTCCACCAGGCGGCCGAGATCCACGCAAGCACGTGCAATCGCTTAGATCCTCTTCCCTTGGAGTCAAACCGCGCCGCAGGCGCACGAAGAACGACCGGGCAAAACTCCACCGCTTGAGCTGTGCCACCGCCTCTAGTTCGCGGGGGCGTGCCGCCCCCCTGTCAGCCGCTGCGCGGCTCGAACTCGACCCCCCTGTGGGAGGGCAAGCCCTCCCCCCGCTTCGCGGCTCCCCCCACCCGGCGCCTGGCGGCGCGGTCTGCCAGGAAGGAGGGGCGGCTAGGTCTGTGCCAATGGCGGAAAGTGGCGCGGCATCGAAGGCTGAAGGTTGACGCCAAAAAGAAAAGGGCGCGAAGCGCATAGGCGGCCCGCTGCGGGGCTTTCGTCACCCAACCCAGCCCAACCCCTTCGGGCGCTAGGAAAACGCGCTGGCGGGCTTCCTGATGGGCTTGGCGAGGGCTTCCCATCGACCACCAAAGAAAACGCCCCAGGGCGTGAGCCGTGGGGCGTTTTGTTGGTGGCAACAAGCCGAAGGCGCGTTAGCTGTGCGCGTCGGACAGCATCACCGTGTATTCCGTGCCGTTCTCACGGCGCAGCGTCAGCAGGTTTTCGATTTTCCAGCCGGGCACCTGGCCGCGAGCGTCAAACGGCGCAATGACCGTGTTCAGCTCGTCGATGGTGGACACCGGAGCGCAGACCCGCTATGACTGGCAGCACTATGTGCCGCTGATCGAGCGCAAGCCAGGCGCGCTGCGCAACGGCGCGCCCTTTGCGGACCTGCCTGAGCCGCTA
>RXJQ01000023.1 GCA_003963115.1 Burkholderiales bacterium | reverse complement strand
ATCCCTTCAGAGAACAAGCCCCCCGGAGCCGTTTCATGCCTCAGTATCGTTCCCGTACCTCCACCGCCGGTCGCAATATGGCGGGTGCCCGTGCCCTGTGGCGCGCCACGGGCATGAAGGACGGCGATTTCGAGAAGCCCATCATCGCGATCGCCAACAGCTTCACCCAGTTTGTGCCCGGCCACGTGCACCTGAAGGACCTGGGGCAGCTGGTAGCCCGCGAGATCGAGGCGGCGGGCGGCGTCGCCAAGGAATTCAATACCATCGCCGTGGACGACGGTATCGCCATGGGGCACGGCGGCATGCTGTATTCGCTGCCTTCGCGCGACCTGATCGCCGACAGCGTCGAGTACATGGTCAATGCCCACACGGCCGACGCGCTGGTGTGCATCTCCAACTGCGACAAGATCACCCCGGGCATGCTGATGGCCGCACTGCGCCTGAACATCCCCGTCGTCTTCGTGTCGGGTGGCCCCATGGAAGCAGGCAAGGCCAAGATCGAAGGCAAGGTCATTGCGCTGGACCTGGTGGATGCCATGGTCAAGGCCGCCGACAAGAACTGCTCCGACGAGGAGGTGGCTGTCGTTGAGCGTTCGGCCTGCCCGACCTGCGGTTCCTGCTCTGGCATGTTCACCGCCAACTCCATGAACTGCCTGACCGAGGCGCTGGGCCTGTCCTTGCCGGGCAACGGCACCATTGTGGCCACCCACGCCGACCGCGAAAAGCTGTTCCGTGAAGCCGGCCGCCGCATCGTGGCGCTGGCCAAGCAGCACTACGAGCAGGACGACTTCAGCGTGCTGCCGCGCAACATCGCCACCTTCAAGGCGTTCGAGAACGCCGTGGCCCTGGACGTGGCCATGGGCGGCTCGACCAACACGGTGCTCCACCTGTTGGCCGCAGCACGTGAAGCCGAGGTGGCCTTCACCATGAGCGACATCGACCGCATCTCACGCAAGGTGCCCTGCCTGAGCAAGGTGGCACCTGCCGTGCCCGACGTGCACATCGAAGACGTGCACCGTGCCGGCGGCATCATGTCCATCCTGGGCGAGCTGGCCCGTGGCGGCCTGCTGCACACCGATGTCGGCACGGTACACAGCAAGACCATGGCCGACGCCCTGGCCAAGTGGGATGTCAAGGTGACGAGTGACGAGGCTGTGCACACCTTCTACAAGGCCGCACCAGGCGGCATCCCCACGCAGGTCGCGTTCTCGCAGGACAGCCGCTGGAAGGCCCTGGATCTCGATCGCGAGAAGGGGGTGATCCGCTCCACGGAGTGCGCCTTCACGAAGGACGGCGGCCTGGCCGTGCTCTACGGCAACATCGCCGAGAAGGGCTGCATCGTGAAGACGGCCGGGGTGGACGAGTCCATCTGGAAGTTCACCGGCAAGGCCCGTGTGTACGAAAGCCAGGAAGACGCTGTGGACGGCATCCTGGGCGAGCAGGTGCAGGCAGGCGACGTGGTGGTCATCCGCTACGAAGGCCCCAAGGGCGGCCCCGGCATGCAGGAGATGCTCTACCCCACGTCCTACCTGAAGAGCCGTGGCCTGGGCAAGCAGTGCGCCTTGCTGACGGACGGCCGCTTCTCGGGTGGCACTTCAGGGCTGTCCATTGGCCACGCGTCGCCTGAAGCGGCCATGGGTGGTGCCATCGCGCTGGTGGAAGATGGCGACACCATCGAGATCGACATCCCGAATCGCAGCATCAACCTGGCCGTGAGCAACGAGGAACTGGCCAAGCGCCGCGCCGCGATGGAGGCCAAGGGGGCACAAGCGTGGAAGCCCGTCAAGCGCGAGCGCTACGTGTCTGCTGCGCTGCAAGCCTATGCGCTGCTCACCACCTCGGCCGATACCGGCGCTGTGCGCGACATCACCCAGATCCAGCGTTGATGATTTGATCTGAACGCGCTGCGGCGTGACACGCAAAAGGCCCGCACAACATAGCGGGCCTTTTGCTTTGCTGGCCGCTCATATCAACTTGAAGCAAAGCAGCGCCACAACGGTGGGCCCCAAGGAGGCCAGCAGCAAGCCACCCGCATGGATGGCTTGATCCGGGAACCCGCCCTTCAAGATGGACGCGCCTGCAGGGTTGGGGGCATTGGCGATGATGGTCAGCCCGCCACCGGTCACGGCGCCGGCCACAAGGGCGTACTTGAACTCGTCGCTCAAGCCCTGCACCAGCGAGCCCAGGTAGGTGAGGGCCGCGTTGTCGGTGATGGCCGTCAGGGCGGTGGCGCCGAAGAACACGGCATCGGCATCCATCTTCATCAGCAGCGGCTCCAGCCACCATTGCTGCTGCCCGCCCAGCACGACCAGCCCGGCCAGGAAGAAGGCCACCAGCAGGCCCTCACGCAAGATGAGGGGCGACTGGTAGCGTTCATAGGCTGCGGTGAAGCCCAGGAAGAGCATGAACAGGCTCAGGAAGACCGGCGGGTGGTGCGCGAACACGACGATACCGGCCAGAAAGACGGTGTGTATGAGGGTGACCAGTAAGGGCGGCGCAGCTTCGGTCGGTGAGGCCAGTGGCGGCAAGGACTTGAGCTCGCGGTTGAACAAGGCCACCAATCCCAAGGCATTGATCGCCACGGCCAGCGCGGCCTTGTCGCCAAAGTGCAGGAACATGAAAGACAGATCCCAACCCCATGCGCTGGCCACCATGAGCACCGGCGGGGCGGCATAAGGCGTGAGCGTGCCGCCGATGGACACGTTGACGAACAGCACGCCCAGCACGGCGTACTTCAGGCGCGTGGAGATCGGGTGGCAGTAAAGGCCGTCGCGCAGCAACAGTGCGGCCAGGGTCATGGCCGCCGGCTCGGTGATGAAGGAGCCCATCAGCGGTACGAGGGTCAGGGTCACCAGCGTGAAGGACCAGCCCGGCGCCAAGGGCAGGGCGCGTGCCAGCATGCGCGTCAACCAGCCAGAGGCTTGCAGGATGGGCTTGCTGGCTGCCGCCACCATGATCGCGAAGACGAACAGGGGCTCGGTGAAGTTGCGCGTGTCCAGGTAGTGCGTGGCACTGGCCTTGCCCTCGGTCAGGAACATCACCACCATCATCACGAAGGCCCAAAAGCCAAACACCACTTCGACCTCGCCCAGCAGGTGCCACAGGCCCGCGTGCGCGGGGCGCGTGTGCGCCAGCCGCTCGAAGAACTTGGTGGAGAAGGTGTGCAGCAGCGCGACCCCGAACAACGCTGCACCGATGATCTGGATGTGGCTTGGGTTCATGGCTTGATCCTAGCAGTCCAGCCCACCAGTCCAGCCCATCTTTAAGGCTGTCATCAGCCATATCGGTTATCGTTCGCGCCATGCTGATCCACCCTCAATTCAATCCGATCGCCGTTTCGCTGGGCCCGCTCAAGGTGCACTGGTATGGTCTGACTTACCTTGTCGCCTTCGTGGCAGCCTATCTGCTGGGTGTATACCGAGCCAGGCAGCAGCCGTTCGTGGACCGTGGCTGGACCAGGCAGCATGTGGAAGACCTGTTGTTCTTCGCCATGCTGGGCGTGGTGCTGGGGGGGCGTCTGGGCTATGTCCTGTTCTACAAGCCCTCGTTCTACTTCAGCCACCCGATGGAAATCTTCGCGGTCTGGCAGGGCGGCATGGCCTTCCATGGGGGCTTGCTGGGTGTGATCACCGCCATGGCCGTGTTCGCCAAGCGACAAGGCCGACATTTCTTCGAAGTGGCCGATCTGGTTGCACCCTGCGTGCCCATCGGTCTGGCGGCTGGGCGCATCGGCAACTTCATCAATGGTGAGCTGTGGGGTCGGACGGCCGACGCCAGCCTGCCCTGGGCCATGGTGTTCCCGGAATCAGGCACCGACATCCCGCGTCACCCGTCCCAGCTCTACCAGTTCAGCCTGGAGGGGCTGCTGCTGTTCGTGCTGCTGTGGATCTATGCGCGCAAGCCGCGTCAGCAAGGCGCCGTGGCGGGGGCCTTCCTGTTCGGCTACGGCGTGTTTCGCTTCGTGGCCGAGTACTTCCGCGAACCCGACAGCTTCCTGGGCCTGCTTGCACTGAACATGAGCATGGGCCAATGGTTGTGCGTACCCATGATCATTTTGGGTGCATTGTTCTGGGTCATGGCCAAAAAAGACGCCTTCCAGCCCTGAGACTGGAAGGCGTTAAGAGGTCGGTGGAGTTTTCGCGGACCCACTGACCCCCGCTGAGGAAGACCGCCCGGCTCTGGCGATTCGAGCGGTCGCAATTCCTTATGCAAGGGGTGTGCCAGCATCGTCAAAGTTGACCTCTGCTTGCTCCTCGGTGATCGTCTCTGGCGTAAATGGCCAATCAAGCGGCCTTCTTGTCGGCCATGCCGTGGCGGGTGTACAGGAAGTCCAGCACTTCCTTGCGGCAGTGCATATAGGTGGGGTCTTCGGCCAGCTCAACGCGGTTGCGGGGGCGGGCGAGCGGCACGTCCAGGACCTCGCCGATGGTGGCGGCCGGGCCGTTGGTCATCATCACGATGCGGTCGGACAGCAGCACCGCCTCGTCCACATCGTGCGTCACCATCACGACGGTTGACTTGGTGCGGGCCACGATCTTGAGCAGCTCGTCTTGCAGGTGGGCGCGGGTCAGTGCATCGAGCGCGCCAAAAGGTTCGTCCATCAGCAACACCTTGGGCTCCATGGCCAGGGCGCGGGCGATGCCTACACGCTGCTTCATGCCGCCGGAGATCTCATTGGGGCGCTTCTGGCTGGCGTGGCTCATGTTGACCAACTCCAGCGCATCGAGCGTGCGCGTCTTGAGCTTGTCCTTGCTCTCCTTGCCGCCGAACACGCGCTCCACCGCGAGGTAGACGTTCTGATAGCAGGTCAGCCAGGGCAGCAGCGAGTGGTTCTGGAAGACCATTGCGCGCTCGGGGCCGGGGCCAGCAATCTCCTTGTTGTCGCAGATCAGGCCGCCTTCGGTGGGCATCAAGAGGCCTGCGATCAGGTTCAGCAAGGTGGACTTGCCGCAGCCGGAGTGGCCGATCAGCGCGATGAACTCGCCCTTCGCGATGCTCAGGTTGATCTCGCGCAGGGCATGGAACTGACCCTTCTTGGTGTTGAACACCATCTCGGCATGCTGGACGTCGATGAATTGGGACATGTCGAACTCCTGAAAACGGTGTGGGGGTTATTCGAAGCTGAAGCGCTTGGCGATGGACACCAGGGCCTGTTCAAGCATCAGGCCTACGATGCCGATCACGAAGATGGCGATCAGGATGTGGTGGACATTGAGGTTGTTCCACTCGTCCCAGACCCAAAAGCCAATGCCGACGCCGCCCGTGAGCATTTCAGCGGCCACGATCACCAGCCAGGCCGTGCCCACCGACAGGCGCACGCCGGTCAGCATGTAGGGCAGCACCGAGGGGAAGAGGATCTTGGTGACGATCTTCCACTCGCTCAGGTTGAGCACCTTGGCCACATTGAGGTAGTCCTCGGGCACGCGCTGCACGCCGACGGCCGTGTTGATGATCATCGGCCAGATCGAGCAGATGAAGATCGTCCAGATGGCGGCTGGGTCGGCCGACTTGAACACCAGCAGACCGATGGGCAGCCAGGCCAGCGGCGAGACCGGGCGCAGCAGGCTGATGATGGGGTTGAGCATCGCGCTGGCGATCGTGGATCGGCCGATCAGGAAGCCCATCGGGATGCCGACGACAGCCGCCAGGCCGAAGCCCATGGCCACGCGCTTGAGCGAGAAGAGGATGTTCCAGCCGATGCCCTGGTCATTGGGGCTGTTGCGATAGAACGGGTCTGCAAAGAGCTTGACCGCTTCATTCCAAGTGGCCAGTGGCGTCGGGAAGCTGGTGCTCTTCATCGTGAGCAGGGCCCAGATGCCGATCAGCAGGGCGATGCCAGCCATGGGAGCCAGTGTCTTGAGCGCCAGGCCTACCCAATCGATGGAGGGTGTGGCGGGCTTGCTGGCGGCGGGCGTGGAGGAGGCGGTCACGGGCAAGGTGGCGGCTGCAGCGGTGGAAGACATGGGGTTCGATGTAGGCTTGGTGGAGGCCTTGTCGGCGCGCAGCGCGTCGCTGGCATCCGAGGGGCTGTGAAAGACGGCGCTGACCATGAGGGACTCCTTCAAAAGGGTCTGGACGGTGTGAGCAAAGCGCAGGGGCCTGCCCGATTCAATGTCTGCAAAAAGGTGACCAGCCTGGGCTTTCGAAGGTGCCCCGGTCAGGTCGGGTCTCAGCGGGACTCAGTTGGTTTTTTGGCGAAACTCAAGGAAACTCACACGGTGAAGCGGGCAGCTTGCACAAACCTGTGAGCCGAGGTCAGGCCTTGATCTTGAAGCTGTCGGCGTACTTCCTGGGGTCCTTGCCGTCCCAGACGGTGCCGTCGATCAGCTTGCTGGTGCGGATCACATCCTTCGGCACGCTCACGCCCATGGCGCTGGCTGCCTGCTTGTACAGGTCGATCTTGTTGACCTGCTTGGCCACCGCCAGATAGTCCGGGTGGTCTTTGAGCAAACCCCAGCGCTTGTGCTGGGTCAGGAACCACATGCCATCACTCAGATACGGGAAGTTGACCTTGCCGTCATTGAAGAACTTCATGTGGTTGGGGTCGTCCCAGGTCTTGCCCAGGCCGTTCTGGTAGCGGCCCAGAATGCGCTGGTTGATGGCCTCGACGCCCGTGTTCACATAGGACTTGGCGGCGATGGTCTCGGCCATCTTCAGCTTGTTCTGCAAGCCGGCATCGATCCACTTGCTGGCCTCGAGCACGGCCATGATCACGGCGCGCGCGGTGTTGGGGTACTTCTTGACGAAGTCGTCGGTGGTGCCCAGTACCTTTTCGGGGTGATCCTGCCAGATGTCCTGTGTGGTCACACCCGTGATGCCGATGCCGTCCATGATGGCGCGGTGGCCCCAGGGCTCGCCCACGCAGTAGCCGTCCATGTTGCCCACACGCATATTGGCCACCATCTGCGGCGGCGGGACGGTGATGACCTTGGCATCCTTCATCGGGTTGATGCCATAGGTCGCCAGCCAGTAGTAGAGCCACATGGCGTGCGTGCCGGTGGGGAAGGTCTGGGCGAAGGTGTACTCGCGCTTGTCCTTGTTCATCAAGGTGGCCAGCGATGCGCCATCGACGGCACCAGCGTCTGCCAGCTTCTTGGACAGCGTGATGGCCTGCCCGTTGTTGTTGAGGCTCATCAGCACAGCCATGTCTTTCTTGGGGCCGCCGATGCCCAGCTGCACGCCATAGATCAGGCCATACAGCACGTGCGCCATGTGCAGGTCGCCATTCACCAGCTTGTCTCGCACACCAGCCCAGGAGGCTTCCTTGGACGGGGTGATCTTGATCCCGTACTTCTTGTCAAACCCCAGCACGGAGGTCATCACGATGGAGGCGCAGTCGGTCAGGGGGATGAAGCCGATCTTGACTTCTTCCAGTTCAGGCTTGTCGGAGCCGGCGGCCCAGACTGCGGATTGGAGGCCAGGCACAGCGCCGACTGCACTGGCGGCGGCTGCGGTCTTCAAGATGGTGCGGCGGGTCATTTTCAGATCCTGCGAGTTCATGGTGCAAAGCTTTCCTGTTTGAAAAACAAAAAAGGTGTCGTCGCAACGTGCGCCCATCACAAGGACGGAAACACGCTTCGATGACACCTTTGTCGGAAGCTCGGGGCCCATCGTCGGACACCCAAGGCAAGCAAAGTCGCCGTTGACTTTGCTTGCCTTTACACGATGCAATCGGTGTGCCAGCTTTTTTGCACTGCCATGGTGAGCATGCGCACGATGTCGTGCATTGGGCGCGGCCTCAGCCCAGCAGGTCGGCCGCGTCGATCAGGCGTTGCGCCACTTCGGCCAGCTTGATGCCCTTGTCCATGGCCGCCTTGCGCAGGCGGGCATAAGCCTCTTGTTCGCTCAGGCCTTGTCGGGTCATGAGCAGGCCCTTGGCGCGGTCAATCACCTTGCGCTCTTCAAGCTGGTTGCGCGCGTCGGCGAGTTCGCTGCGCAGCTTCTCTTCGTGCTCGAAGCGGGCCATGGCCACATCCAGCACGGGCTTGATGTGCTCGGCCGGTGTGCCGGCGACCACATAGGCCGACACGCCAGCAGCAATGGCCTTGCGCACATAACTGGTGTCTTCATCGTCCGTGAACATCACAATGGGGCGGCGCTCGTCGCGCGTGGCCATCACCACGTGTTCCAGGATGTCGCGGCCCTGGGATTCGGCATCGACCACCACGAGGTCGGGCTGGATCTCGATGAGTCGATCGGGCAGGAAACGGTCGCCGGGCAGAGTGGCGACCACGTTGTAGCCGGCTTCCAGCAAGGCGATGCGCAGGATGCGGGTGCGTTCGACCTCGGCCACCTCCTCGTCATCGGGTTCGATGGAGAGGGTGACGGGCAGCACGATGACCACGCGCAACTGATGCGCTTGATGAGCACTCATGCCGCGATGATGCAACAAGTAAGCCCGTGGGTCGCGGTCATGACACCCATGTTGGTGGGGATCTACACTTGCACCATGTCTGAGAGATTGATCCTGGGTATCGAGTCGTCCTGTGATGAAACGGGGCTCGCCCTGGTGGCCCTGCCCGAAACAGGTGCGCCCCGTTTGCTGTCCCATGCCCTGCACAGCCAGATCGACATGCACCAGGCCTATGGCGGGGTGGTGCCCGAGCTGGCCTCGCGCGATCACATCCGCCGTGTGGTGCCGCTGGCGCGCCAGGTGCTGGGCGAGGCGAGCAAGACCATGGCCGATGTCGATGTGGTGGCTTACACCAAGGGGCCAGGGTTGGCCGGTGCCTTGCTCGTCGGGGCGGGCGTGGCCTGCGCCTTGGGGGCGGCGCTGAGTAAGCCGCTGCTGGGCGTGCACCATCTGGAAGGGCACCTGCTGTCGCCCTTCCTGTCCGCCGATCCACCCGAGTTTCCCTTCGTGGCGCTGTTGGTGTCGGGAGGGCACACGCAGTTGATGCGCGTGGATGGGGTGGGGCGCTACGAATTGCTGGGCGAAACCGTGGATGACGCCGCCGGCGAAGCCTTCGACAAATCCGCCAAGCTGATGGGCCTGCCTTATCCGGGTGGGCCGCACCTGTCGCGCCTGGCTGGTGGCGGCCGCGCTGACGCCTTTGATCTGCCCAGGCCGATGCTGCGCTCCGGCAACCTCGACTTCTCCTTTGCCGGGCTGAAAACGGCGGTTCGCACGCACTTGGTGCGGCTGGGCCTGCTGGAGCAGGTCGACAAGCTGGCCGACCCTGAGAACCAGGCCGCGCTGGCTGATCTGGCCGCGTCCACCCAGGCGGCGATCGTGGAGGTGCTGGTCAAAAAATCGTTGGCAGCCCTGAAATCGACCGGACTCAAGCGCGTGGTGGTGGCCGGCGGGGTGGGGGCCAACAAGCTGCTGCGCGAGCAACTGGACCGTGCCTGTGCCAAGCGGGGCGTGCGGGTGCACTACCCGGAGCTGCATTTGTGCACCGACAATGGCGCCATGATCGCCCTGGCGGCGGCCATGCGGCTGCAAAGCGGGCAGGCCGTCCTGAGCACGGAACCGGCGTTCGATGTCAGGCCGCGCTGGGATCTGTCCACGGTCTGAGATTTTTGCTATACTTTTGGGCTTGCTGCATTTTGGTGATGCTTTTAAGTTAAGACATGGGGCTTTCCTTTGATTGCTCCTTGGGTTTTAGGTATTTCACAAGGCGGCAAATTTCGCACGACCTGGGTTGGTTTCACCCGGAGTCGCAAGTTCAACGCAGAAACCGCTGACACCTGCCATTCGCCATCTGGGCGATAGCTGGGTGCCAGAGGCCTGCATCTGTTTTTCAGGAAACACTCATGTCCGTCGCTGACCTCAACAAGGCCGAGATCATCAAGGCCAACGCTCGTGGCCAAGCCGATACCGGCTCTCCCGAAGTGCAAGTGGCCCTGCTGACCGCTCGCATCAACGAACTGACCCCCCACTTCAAGGCCAACAAGAAGGACCACCACGGTCGTCGCGGTCTGCTGCGCATGGTGAGCCGTCGCCGCAAGCTGCTGGACTACCTCAAGGGCAAGGACTTCGACCGTTACTCGGCTCTGATTGCCAAGCTGGGTCTGCGCAAGTAAGCATCGCATGACGACAAAAAGCCTGTCTGGTCTCCCCCAGCACAGGCTTTTTGTTTTTTGACGCCGGACACTCGATAGAGCGAACGCTGTGTCATTCCAACGGGGCTGCGTCCCCGGCAACCCCGCTGGAATGGCATCGCGACAGGGTGACGGCAAAACAAAGTGGCGCCTTTTGGGCGTCCATCTAAACGGAGATCACTTCCATGACCATGTTCAACAAAGTCACCAAGACCTTCCAATGGGGCAACCACACCGTCACGATGGAAACGGGCGAAGTCGCCCGTCAAGCCACGGGCGCTGTGGTGGTCGACATTGAAGGTACCACCGTGCTGGCCACCGTCGTGTGCGCCAAGAACGCCAAGCCCGGCCAGGACTTCTTCCCCCTGACCGTCGATTACATCGAGAAGACCTACGCCGCCGGCAAGATCCCCGGCAGCTTCTTCAAGCGCGAAGCCAAACCTTCCGAGTTCGAAACCCTGACCTCGCGTCTGATTGACCGTCCCATCCGCCCGCTGTTCCCCGAGGGCTTCTTCAACGAAGTGCAGCTGGTCATCCACGTGCTGTCGCTGAACCCCGAAGTCACCTCCGACATCGCCGCCATGATCGCCTCCAGTGCCGCGCTGTCGATCTCGGGCATCCCATTCAACGGTCCCATCGGTGCGGCCCGCGTGGCCTTCATCAATGGCGAGTACGTGCTGAACCCCAGCCCCTCGCAGATGCCCGAGTCCAAGATGGACCTGGTCGTGGCAGGTACCGAAACCGCCGTGCTGATGGTGGAGTCTGAAGCCGACCAGCTGTCGGAAGATGTGATGCTGGGCGGCGTGGTCTATGGCCACGAGCAAAGCAACGTCGCGATCCAGGCCATCCATGAGTTCGTGCGCGACGCCGGCAAGCCCGCCTGGGATTGGCAGCCGCCCGCCAAGGACGAGGCCTTCATCGGCAAGGTCAACGCCCTGGCTGAAGAGAAACTGCGCGCCGCCTACCAGATCCGCTCCAAGCAGGCTCGTACGCAAGCCACTCGGGCTGCCTACGCTGATGTGAAGGCTGCCCTGACGGCCGAAGGCATCGAGTTCGACGGCGTCAAGGTCGAGGGCCTGCTGTTCGACATCGAAGCCAAGATCGTGCGCAGCCAGATCCTCGAGGGCGAGCCCCGTATCGACGGTCGCGACACCCGCACCGTGCGCCCCATCGAGATCCGCACCGGCGTGCTCCCGCGCGTGCACGGCTCGGCGCTGTTCACCCGTGGCGAGACGCAGGCCCTGGTCATCGCGACCCTGGGCACCGAGCAGGACGCCCAGCGCATCGATGCGCTGACAGGCGATTTCCGCGACACCTTCCTGTTCCACTACAACATGCCTCCGTTCGCCACCGGCGAAACCGGCCGCGTGGGTTCGCCCAAGCGCCGCGAGATCGGTCACGGTCGTCTGGCCAAGCGTGCCCTGGTGCCGTTGCTGCCCCCGAAGGACGAGTTCGCCTACACCGTGCGCGTGGTCTCCGAGATCACCGAGTCCAACGGCTCCTCGTCGATGGCCTCCGTGTGCGGTGGCTGCCTGGCTTTGATGGACGCCGGCGTGCCGATGAAGGCGCATGTGGCTGGTATCGCCATGGGCCTGATCAAGGACGGCAACAAGTTCGCCGTGCTGACCGACATCCTTGGCGATGAAGATCACCTGGGCGACATGGACTTCAAGGTGGCCGGCACGACGGCTGGCATCACGGCCCTGCAGATGGACATCAAGATCCAGGGCATCACCAAGGAAATCATGCAAGTCGCACTGGCTCAGGCCAAGGAAGCCCGCCTGCACATCCTGGACAAGATGGTCGAGGCCATGGGCTCGGCCAACACCGAGGTGTCGCAGTTCGCGCCCCGCCTGTACACCGTCAAGATCAGTACCGAGAAGATCCGTGACCTGATCGGCAAGGGCGGTGCCACCATCCGTGCGCTATGTGAAGAGACGGGCTGCCAGATCAACATCGCCGAAGATGGCACCGTGACCGTGGCTTCCTCTGATGGTGACAAGGCCAACGACGCCATCCGTCGCATCAACGAGATCACCGCCGAAGTCGAGATCGGCAAGGTCTATGAAGGCGCCATCACCAAGCTGTTCGACTTCGGTGCGCTGGTGAACCTGCTGCCCGGCAAGGATGGCCTGCTGCACATCAGCCAGATCGCCCACGAGCGCGTCGAGAAGGTGTCCGACTATCTGCAAGAAGGCCAGATCGTCAAGGTCAAGGTGCTGGAGACCGACGAGAAGGGTCGTGTCAAGCTGTCCATGAAGGCCTTGACGGAGCGTCCTGAGGGCATGCCCGAGCGCGAAGAGCGTTTCGATCGCGGTGACCGTGGCCCGCGTGGCGACCGTGGTCCGCGCGGTGACCGTGGCGAGCGCCGTGAACGTGCACCTCGCGCCGAGCAAGAGGGTGGCGAGCAAGGCGCCGAGGCCGAAGGCCAAGCTCAGCAGCAGCAACAGCAGTGATTCAGGCCATGAAGAAACTGGTTGTTGGCAACTGGAAGATGCACGGCAGCCGTGCATCCAATGCAGAGCTGATCAAGGGTTTGCTGGCGGCCGATCTGGCTGTCACGGCGCCCCAGGCCGATGTGGCCGTGTGCCCGCCTGTCGTGTACCTGGCCGACGTGGCCGAGCTCCTCAAGGGTTCGGCCATCGCCTTTGGCTCGCAGGACTTGTCCGTGCAGGCGCAGGGTGCCTACACCGGTGAGGTCTCGGGCCCGATGGTTCGCGAGTTTGGTGCGAAGTACGCCATCGTGGGGCACTCGGAGCGCCGCAGCTACCACGCCGAGAGCGATCAACTGGTCGCCGACAAGGCCAAGGCTGCGCTGGCACATGGCCTGACGCCCATCGTGTGTGTGGGTGAGACGCTGGCTGAGCGCGAGGCTGGGCAGACCGAGGCTGTCGTGGGCCGCCAGATGAAGGCGGTGATCGATGCCCTGGGTTCGCAGCTGGCTCAGATCGTCGTGGCCTATGAGCCTGTTTGGGCGATTGGCACCGGCAAGACGGCGTCGCCGCAGCAGGCACAGGAGGTTCACGCCTTCTTGCGTGCGCAGATCAAGGCAGCCCGGCCGGATGCGGCCAAGCTGCCTCTTTTGTACGGCGGCAGCGTCAAGCCTGACAACGCGGCCGAGCTGTTCGCGCAAACCGACATCGATGGCGGCTTGATCGGCGGGGCCTCGCTCAAGGCGGCTGATTTCGCGGCCATCGCGCGCGCGTCCTGAGACGGTCTGACGCGGCGAGTGACTGGATAAAAGATCTAGGAGTTTTCTTTCATGCAACAAGCTTTGATGACAGTGGTGCTTTTGCTCCAGGTGGTGTCGGCGCTGACCATGATCGGTCTGGTGCTGGTGCAGCATGGCAAGGGTGCCGACATGGGTGCGTCGTTCGGTAGTGGTGCGTCGGGCAGCCTGTTTGGTGCCACCGGCAGCGCCAACTTCCTGTCGCGTTCGACGGCCGTGGCGGCCACGGTGTTCTTCGCGAGCACGCTGGCGCTGGCGTATTTCGGCAACCACCGTGCTGGTGCGGATGAGCAATCCAGTGTGCTGGACCAGTCCGCCGCCAGTGCTGTTGTGGCGGCTTCTGGTGCGTCCGCTGCGGCTTCTGCGACAGCGCCTGCTGCGCCGGCATCGGGCGCAGCACTGATTCCGACCAAGTGACACTGAAGCGAGGTCGTTTTTCGGTTTAGAATAAGAGGCTTCGGTGAGCAAACCTCAAGCAAGCCGAAGCAATGAAACGAGCGAGCCTGTTTCAAACGCCACCGTTAAGGTAGCGGGGGTGTCAGGCATCACTTGCCGACGTGGTGAAATTGGTAGACACGCTATCTTGAGGGGGTAGTGGCGAAAGCTGTGCGAGTTCGAGTCTCGCCGTCGGCACCATAAGATTTCAAACGAGTCTTTGTGCCAATCCCATGATCAGCGCCGGTCGTTCTTGCAAAGCTGATCAGTTGGGTTGTGACCGCTGCCTTCCGAGGGGTGGTGTCCGTAGTACGAAGTCCTCCGGTGGGCGCGCTGAGGGTGCTGTCATGTCAGGTCCGATAGACCTGATGGATTGCACACCTGGCGCGCTTTTTGTTTTCTCGGTGTGGTTCAATCACGCGTCTTCTTCGTTCTGAAAGCTCCAGCCCATGAACCTTGAACAGTATCTGCCCGTCATCCTCTTCATCCTGGTGGGTGTGGGTGTTGGTGTTGCGCCACAGGCGCTGGGCTTTCTGTTGGGGCCCCGTCGTCCGGACGAGGCCAAGAATTCCCCTTATGAGTGCGGCTTCGAGGCCTTCGAAGACGCTCGCATGAAGTTCGATGTGCGCTACTACCTGGTGGCCATCCTCTTCATTTTGTTCGACCTGGAAATTGCTTTCCTCTTCCCCTGGGCCGTGGCCCTCAAGGAAGTGGGCATGACGGGCTTTCTGGCCATCATGCTGTTCCTGGGCATTCTGGTCGTGGGCTTTGCCTACGAGTGGAAGAAGGGCGCCCTGGACTGGGAATGACACAGGTTTCTTCGAGAGGTAATTGATATGGGTATCGAAGGCGTCTTCAAAGAGGGCTTCATCACCACCTCGGCCGACACGCTGATCAACTGGTCCAAGACCGGGTCGCTGTGGCCCATGACCTTCGGTCTGGCCTGCTGTGCGGTGGAGATGATGCACGCCGGTGCGGCGCGCTATGACATCGACCGCTTCGGCATGCTGTTCCGTCCCAGCCCTCGCCAGTCCGATCTGATGATCGTGGCCGGCACGTTGTGCAACAAGATGGCACCGGCCTTGCGTAAGGTGTACGACCAGATGGCCGAACCCCGCTGGGTGCTGTCTATGGGCTCTTGCGCCAACGGCGGCGGCTACTACCACTACAGCTACTCGGTGGTGCGTGGTTGTGACCGCATCGTGCCGGTGGACGTGTACGTGCCGGGTTGCCCCCCGACGGCCGAGGCGCTGCTCTATGGGATCCTGCAGCTGCAGGCCAAGATCCGCCGTGAAAACACGATCGCACGCTGATCAGCGAGTCGACCTGGAGAACTGCGCATGAGTCAGAAACTCGCGAACCTGGAAGTGGCCCTGCAAAACGTGCTGGGCGACAAGATCAAGCGTCTGGACAAGGCCAAGGGCGAGCTGACCCTGACCGTCTCGGCATCGGACTACCTGGCCGTGGCCAAGACCCTGCGCGATCACGCCGAACTGAAATTCGAGCAGTTGATCGACCTGTGCGGCATGGACTACTCGGCCTACAAGGACGGTGCGCCCAGCATCTACACCGAAGGCCCGCGTTTCTGCGTGGTCAGTCATTTGCTGTCGGTCAGCAAGAACTGGCGCCTGCGCCTGAAGGTGTTCGCACCCGAAGACGACTTCCCCCTGGTGGCCTCGATCACCGAGGTCTGGAATGGTGCCAACTGGTTCGAGCGCGAAGCCTTCGACCTGTACGGCATTGTGTTTGATGGCCACGTGGACCTGCGCCGCATCCTGACTGACTACGGCTTCATCGGCCACCCCTTCCGCAAGGATTTCCCGGTGTCTGGCCACGTCGAGATGAAGTACGACGCCGAGCAAAAGCGTGTGATCTACCAGCCGGTGACCATTGAGCCGCGTGAGATCACCCCGCGCATCATCCGCGAAGACAACTATGGTGGTCTCCACTGAGCGGAGTTTGAATCATGGCTGAAATCAAGAACTACACCCTGAACTTCGGTCCGCAACACCCGGCCGCGCACGGCGTGCTGCGTCTGGTGCTGGAGCTGGACGGCGAAGTCATCCAGCGTGCCGACCCTCACATCGGCCTGCTGCACCGTGCCACCGAGAAGCTGGCCGAGTCCAAGACCTACATCCAGTCGCTGCCCTATATGGACCGCCTGGACTACGTCTCGATGATGTGCAACGAGCACGCCTACTGCCTGGCCATCGAGAAGATGCTGGGCATCGAGGTGCCCGTGCGTGCGCAGTACATCCGCGTGATGTTTGCCGAGATCACCCGTGTGCTGAACCACCTGCTGTGGTTGGGCTGTCACGGCTTCGACTGCGG
>RXJQ01000062.1:93778-100063 GCA_003963115.1 Burkholderiales bacterium | reverse complement strand
TGGTCGGCCTGTTCTCATCGCGGTATCTCCGTTCCCAAGATACCGCATGGCATTCAAGATTAATGCCAGTTATTTGCAGGACACAACACTAGTTCGTCAAGAACGAGCCCCACGTAGGTATCAGGGATTTGCCTGGCAAGAGAATAGAGCGTGCCGATACCCGCACGCGCATTGACTGAAGACGCAATGCTCGCGACAAATCCAAGGTGCGTCAGGATGGCTCGGCAAATTCGTTCTGGCTCAAACACGTTAAAGCCAACGTCCACCATCAACTCGAGCACAAGCCTCGTCGAATCCTTGCTACCCTCATGTACAAGTTGATCTGTGACGTCGACCCAATCGATAGCAGAGCTACCAAATGAGATCAGCGCCAAACCTGCTTGATATCTCTCCGAATACTCGAAGAGTCGACCATCAATCCCCAGTAGGATGCCGCGAAGTTCATCGACCAATTCAAGGGCAAGCTTCGAACCTCGAATGGCTTCCAGCAACAATGTTCGCAGATGAACACCTGTGTCATTGGCAATCAAAATCTCGCGCACGTCTTCCAGCAACGCTTGATGCGTTAGACCTTTCGCGGAGTGCCGACCATAGTCTTCTGCGCGAAAGAATGGATTGGACTTTTGTCGCGAACGCAATGCATGCAACAGCAATCGACCCTGCTCTACCGTCAGCCCATCAGCATCGCCATAACGCAGCACCCCATATGGGTCCGTTGCAATAACACCTGGCGCAAACCGGTTGTCCTGCGCTAGCCATGCATGGATGCCTCGAAGTGAGGCCGGCACACCTTTGTCGAAGGTAATCATTGCGAGCATTCGATCAACAGTCTGATCGTCCGTCACCACGCGAGCAAGCCAGCGAGCACCCAAGTACTCCGCTACAGAGCGGTGAATTAGCTTGAATTGGTTCGGCGCGTCTGATCCTGCAATGAATAATCGGCTTCCGACGACCGCACGGGCATTTGCCCCCCCGGGCAGTGAGCCAAGGTCCGCAGCGCGAGTTTTGAATGGCTCAGTTGAACTTCCCGGCTGAAGGGATAGCACATCTGACCCGGTAAGCACGAGAACTGCCGAAACTGCGCCAGCGGCAGTCAAGGCAGCATCTTGATCAAGATTCGCAAGCGGCGCCTTGTCGTGGCGATTGTTTTGCTCATGCCACATCAATTCAGTTGCACGCCTCAATAACTCCGCCCGAGTCTCTGGCAAAGGTTGGCCGTCCGCCCCAACACTGGCAAACAGGTCAAGGGTCAAGGGGTTGCCGTAGAGCTCTGGAAGACCTTTGGCGTCGAGATAGCTGATGACTTCATTTGCTCGTTCAGAGCCAAGAGCCAGCGCAAGAAATCTGACTGCGTCCCCTTTGGAAAAGGGCATCAGCGTCATCTCCTTTGGACTACGCTTGTATTCCTCAGTGATATCTTGCTTGGCAGCCGCTCCGCGCCAATCAGCTGCACGACATGACAGCACAAACTTCGGGCAACCCGCTTTAATCAGTTGGCCAAGCACTCGATTTACCGGGTCCGAGTCTTGCGCAGCAGACAGTTCGTCCAATCCATCGATGATCAATCGACCGCCTTCAGAAACAAGTTGTGCAGGATCCGGATGGTTCACGAACGCAGTTGCAGAACGGAATTCCCAATTGTTGTTTTCCGCGATCCAGCGCAAGAGTCGCGTCTTGCCCATGCCGGGCTCACCCAAGACAACGAAGGAATCTTCGACACTGGCAATTGCAGCATCAGGCACTTGTTCGGAGGCGCCCTTATCATTCCTATATGTCAACGTGCGCGGGACATAGTCAGCCATGGCCACGCACCCCACTTGTGCTCCATCGCGCCTCGATTTTCCGACGAATGATCTGAACAGGCATGACTTATCTCTTGGTCCGTTTTGGCTTAGGCGGCGTGGCCTCGCGCAACCGCTGCGTTGAGTCGCCCAATACATAGATCGACTGCAGCAAGACCCCCAACGCGCTCAGCATGTCAGAAACCTGATTGGCGGTTGGCATGAACCCCCTGTGCGCTGCTGCATTCCCCGCATCAATGACCGCCGATAACGCGTCATGCTGTTTCGCTGTGATGTGCTGTATGTCCGCAAGTCGCCGCAACTTCTCTTCAAACGTACCCGCGTCCTCCCCCAATACATCCAGGCTAACCACATCAATAACGGCACGAATTCCCATCGTGGGCAATGCAAGTAGTTGGTCACCTACTGAGGCATAGATCTCTTGCATGAGGGCTTGAGCGTGAGGCGGCACCTTGGCCACCCAATCTGGTACCGACACCAAGTGCTGGGGCGACAAAGATTGGCGCTCACTCGATACGTCCAACTGGGCCCAGCCGCGCATACCAGCGCGAGAGGCCCTGATTCGATCGGCCTGCCAAACCCGCATTTCATCCACACAAGCTGCAAATGACACATAGTGGCGCACCTCTTCACGCACGGTGACAGCCCGGTACACCGAGTCGGTGGGCGTAAAGCAAAAGGGCGTGTGAGAACACTCGCGCATATAGGTGTGGACAAGAGAGAGCAGTGGTAAGTCCACCTCCAGCACTTCTGACAAGTGTTTGAGGGTAACGGGTTCTTCCAGTGCGACCCGATAGTGTTCCTGAAAGGCCGACCACAGTCGTTCTGCAACATCCAAGATGCGGCGCGCCGCCTCGCTCTGATCAAGTTGGACAATGGCCGTCAAGCTGACGTGGTAGCACTCCTGCTCTTCCACTCTCTCCAGCAGAATGTAGCCCTCCCGAGCCAATCGCTCAAAGGTCAATCTGTTCTCGATATGTTCATTGCGATAGCGCTTTGCATCTATGAAATCACCCTGAGCCTCGCAGGCTTCCAGCAGGCGGCACAGCAGCTCTGCATCGCTGAGTTCAAGTGTATGGAGCTTTTTAACTTGGGCCGTCATGCTGCCCCCTCTGAACAGTCGGCGCTAACCTTCACTATGGATTTATCGGCGCTAAACAAACTATTTTCCACCCGAAAATTCGTCGGCAAAGACGCGAGACAATTGGGGGTTTGCCCCAGATTGGACTCCAGATTGATCGCCCAACCGAACGCGACACTAGCGTCGCGTTCTCGTGATGAGCAAGACGGCGCCTACATAGCAGTCGGTGGGGCGACCAAGACAATTGACTGCTATGGGCTGTTATGCAAAGCTTTGCACAGCAATCCAATTCTGTCGGTCAACGTTGCGAATTTTCCGTCCGTTAGCGGGCGTTCAACTGATCTATCCTACTGAGCCAACCTTGGGCCAGATGACTAAAAATTAACGACGGGGCCATTGCGAATTGGGGAGCTATCTAGATGTCGCATCTGCTGTTGACTGGCGCTGGCTTCAGCAAGAACTGGGGTGGTTGGCTTGCGAGCGAGGCGTTCGAGTACCTTCTGACCTGTAGGGAGATTCGCGAGAATGGGCAAGCGCGAGAAATGCTTTGGAAGCACCAAGATGAAGGCGGGTTTGAAACTGCAATTGCCGAGATCCGGCAGCGCTTTCTAAGTGGCACTCCGGAGTTCTTGCCAGCACTCCTGGCCTTGCAAGCGGCTATCACGGCGATGTTCAAAGCAATGAACATCGGGTTCAAACACGTGGATATGCTGAACTTTTCGAACAACGGCGTAGGCTCCGTGAGCCGTTTCCTGACGCGATTCGATTCGATCTTCACACTGAACCAAGATGTACTGCTTGAGCTGCTCTACGTGAACGACAACGTGAACCTTGAATGTGAACGTCATCCTCGATGGCTTGGATGCGAGATACCCGGGATGCTGCGTTCCAATCCGACTGAGGCACGAATCGCAAATTCATGGGCTGAGTCGACGTGGTACCCCAAAAGGCAGGATGAGTTCACCATTGACCCACAGTTCCAACCTATCTTCAAGCTACACGGTTCGTCGAATTGGAGGTACCTCCACGGGCAGGACATGATGATCATTGGTGGCGCAAAGCTCCAAGACATCAACACGACGCCGATCCTGGGCTGGTATCTGAGTCAGTTCGAGGAGCAACTGTGCGCTCCGAACGCAAAGCTAATGGTGATCGGGTATGGATTCCGGGATCAGCACATCAATGATGCGATTAAGCTCGGAGTAGAAAACGGCCTAAAGGTGTTCGTCATTGCGCCAGAGGGTGCCGATCTAGCGCGCAAGAACAACAAGACTAGCGGAGGAAACAGCATTTACGTGAAGTCGGATATTGAGGAGATGTTTGAGAGGAGTTTGATTGGCGCATCGCGCCGATCATTGAAGGAGACCTTTGGCGCCGATACAGCCGAGTACCACAAGGTCATGAGCTTCTTTGACGCCTAAACCCCTACCGCAGGCATAACTCAGACCCGACATTAGAGAGTGCCAGCAAGTGGCCGAGTCGAGCCCGTAAGCTTACGGAGTTGCTCGCCCTAAACCGACCCGTCACGACGCGACTCCTGAACGACGGCCGTCGGGCGATGAAGTTTGCCGAGGAGGCACCCGCACGCGGCCAACAAGAGTCATTCGTAGCGGGCGGCTTACTGGTGACTTAGAGATCGTCGCCGCGATCTGGAGCAACCGGTGATCGAAAAGGCGCTCGCGCAACCGGGATGGCATCGCCGGGCTTTCCTTGCAGCACACAAGCGCCAAGGCAGCCTAGCGGCGGCCAGCGAGCCCGCGGCGGCCGAGATCAGTTCACCGCTCGCGAACGTCCTTCCCAGTAGGGCTTGCGCAGCTCCGCTTTCTGGATCTTGCCGGCACCGGTCATGGGCAGCGCGGGCCGGAACTCCACGCTGCGGGGGCACTTGTAGTGGGCGATCAGGGTGTGGCAGTGCGCCATCAGCTCCTCGGCCGTGGCGCTGGCGCCGGGCTTGAGCGTCACTACCGCATGCACCGTCTCGCCCCACTGCTCACTGGGGATGCCGATCACCGCGCTGGCGCCCACGGCCGGGTGCTTGGACAGCGCGTTTTCCACCTCGGCAGAGTAGACGTTCTCGCCACCGCTGACGATCATGTCCTTCATGCGGTCGACGATGTAGACGTAGCCGTCGTCGTCCATGCGCCCGGCGTCGCCGGTGTACATCCAGCCATCGCGCACGGCCGCGGCAGTCTGCTCGGGCTTGTTCCAGTAGCCCAGCATCACGTTGGCCCCGCGCACGGCAACCTCGCCCACGGTACCGCGCGGCACTTCTGAGCCGCGCTCATCGACGATTCGCACTTCAGTGGTCAGCGTGGCGCGGCCGGCCGAGGTGAGAAGGCCACGCGCGGCACCGGTGCGGTGTTCTTCGGCCCCCAGGTAGGTGGCGCAGGGCGACAGCTCGGTCATGCCGTAGGCCTGCACGAAATCGGCCTTTGAAAAGCGCTTAAACGCGTGCTGCAGCACGGCCTCGCTGATCACGGAGCCGCCATACACCACGGTCTGCACACTGCTCAGGTCGTATTGGCCTGCGTCAGGGTGATCCACGGTCAGCTGGATCATCGTTGGTACCAGCAGCACATGGGTGGCGCGGTGCTGTTGGATCGTCTGCAACGCACCCAGAGGCGTGAACATCGGTGCGATCACGAACGTGCCGCCCACGGCAGCCGTGCCCATCATGAACGCGTTGGCGGCAGCGTGGAACATGGGCGCAATCAGCAGCGTGCGGGCGCTGGGGTTCACGGCGCCTTGGCCCACCAGGGCCAGCGCATTGGCCGCCAGGTTGTCGTGGCTGAGCATCACGCCCTTGGGGAATCCGGTGGTACCGCCGGTGTACATGACCGCGGCCAGATCGTTACCGGCACGCATCGCATCGGCGCCGGGGATGGCTTGAGCCATTAGGGTCTCGTAGTTCAGCATGCCTTCGGGCGTGTCGCCGTCGCCGCAGTACACCAGCGTGCGCAGCGCCTTGCACAGGCCGCGCAACTCGCCTCCCATCGCCTTGAACTGCTCATCCACCAGCAGGATGCGGGTGTCGCAATCGTCCAGCGAGTAGGCCACCTCGGCGGCGCTCCAGCGGATGTTCACCGAGTTCACCGAGCCGCCGCCCCACCAGGTGCCGAAAAAAAACTCCATGTATCGGTCGGAGTTCAGCCCCAGCATGCCCACGCGGTCCCCCGGCTGCATCCCCAGCCCTCGCAGCGCCGCGCCCAGCCGGGCTACGCGCTCGGCGTACTGGGCGTAGCTGTGCTGCCGCGTGCCGCAGATCGTAGCCACACGAGTGGGGTGGGCCTGCAGCGTGCGGCGCAAATACTGGGTGAGGTATTGGGCCATGTGGGTGCATCTCGACCAACGATCAGCCAGTATAGCTAGGCTGCCCCGGTGCTGCGGCTGGGTGTTGCCGGA
>RXJQ01000062.1:87359-93728 GCA_003963115.1 Burkholderiales bacterium | reverse complement strand
GCCCACGAATCTCGCGGCCTGTGGTGCCGCTTTGGGTCGGCACAGATTGACCGCTTGCCGAGGTCACCGCCGCAGAGTCGTCCTTCGAGCTGGCCCGCCCGACAGCAGTCTGTCGCGACGGGGTGAACTCGACCCACAGCCGTTGTTCGGGGTTCTCCAAACATGCCCGACAGCCAAGCCATGGTTCAAATCGACTCGCTTCCAGAGAGCAGCCGCGCTTGGCCTCCAGGCCCCGGGCACAAGCGGTCTGACGCAAGTGACTCGTCTAAAGTATGCTAGTTCAATAGTGGGAGAGCGTATGAAATGGCCTAGCGCAGAAGATCTTGTTTCGACGTGCAAACTGCCACAGGGCTATGCATACCAAGTGCTGAGGGAAGAGCACATCCCTGAGGTCGCTTCTTCGGTCCTGGATTGGCAGCCGACTTGGCGTGTCGGTTCAGCGAGCGCATTCACGCAAGCTTCTTTTTACCGGGAAAAAGCTTATCTCGACCAAGGGGCACAACGCGACGTTTTCGTCTTGTTGATTCGAGCTGGCACGGAGCTGGCCGCCGTGCTGCCAATGGAGCGACTTCCCGAGGCATTGACGCTCTACGGCTGCTTGGCGGTGGTGTCTCCTGCCCATCGTGGAAGGTTCGCGCCCCAAATGCGAGGCGATTACCTTGAAGCAGTCGCTCGGCTGGTCGGACTTGAGTTCATTTACGCGATGGCGACACTGAGGCATACCGGCGCCCAAAGATGGTTTGAATTCATGGGATATAGGTTGGTCGGCTTCGCACCAGGCTATGACCGCGAGGAAATCAGTCCAGGCGTTGTGAAGCGTGTCATAGAGGCAATCTACGCCAAGTCACTCGTTCCAGAAGAAGCGTTGCTCTCGCCCAGCACCGACGAAATGACACCCACCGTTCGCAAGGCTTATGAGGCCTTCCTTGCGAGAAATTGAATCTATTCGGTGGTCAGCACGCCAGGGGTGACCATCTCCTCCAGCAAGTTTGCATTCCCGCAATCATTCGAGCAGTGTTGGGTTAAGCGGGAGGGTGGAAAACGTGGAAGTGAACACCTGGGCAATGCAATCAATGACCGCTTCGGGGCAGGCCAGATGGAAGACGCGATTGGCCACAAGGGGTCGATCGCCGGCCCTGGTAAATGACCGCTGATGGGCATCCGACCCAGTGCTCGTATCGCGATGAGGTCGACGAGTGGTAACTGACTGCTCACAGCCTGAAGCGGCCAAGCACTTTGGCCCCCGGCGATTTAAAGACAAACCATCCGCCAACAACACGCACTCACCCCAGGTGGGTGCCCAACCACCAGATGTTGCCTTCGTGGTCACGCACGCCGGCACTGCGGTCGCCATAGGGCTGGTCCTTGGGTGCAGAGATGCTGACGGCGCCAGCGGCCAGGGCGCGCGCATAGCAGGCATCCACATCGGGCACGTAGACATGGGTGGCGCAGCGGACCTCGTCCTCATCGTCTGAAGGGCGTTCGCCAAGCATCACGACGGAGTCGTCAATGCGCACTTCGGCATGCTTGATCCGGCCTTCGGGCTCGGCCATCTTGTAGAGCACCTCGGCCGCGAACGTGGCCACAAGAAAGTCCAGCATGGCCAGACCATCGTGCACCAACAGATAGGGTGAGACGGCATTGTGGGCCGTGGGTTTGTGCGATGCCATGTGCTTGCTCCGTCCTGGTTGATGATGATGTGGCCGATGGGCTTACCAGCATACGGCTTTCAACGGACCTTTGGTCAGAGCATCCCTTGGTGGCAAGCGGTTGTCACGCCCAAGAAAAACAGGGACCTGGCCCCAACAGCAACCAGGTCCCCACCCGTCTGACCCCCCGGTCAGTCACGAAAACCTTGCCCCGCCGATCAGGCGACCTCCGTCCAAGGCTGAACCTTGGCCTGGTCTACAAATAACGGGTGCACCTGCGCCTCGGCCAGGGTCAACACCGGCGTCACACAGGCATCAGCCTGCTCGAAGCGCTCGGCCCAATAGGCCAGCGGTTTGGACGCCACCAGCGCCGCCACATCCTTGCGCAGCTCGATGCAATCGGGCGAGCCCGGCATCTGGCCGCGCTGCCAGTGGCGGTTCACCCAGTCCGGCCGCTCGAAAACCTCACAGGCCGCCTTCCAGAACTTGAACTCCAGCGAACCCACCGCCAGGTGCCGCCCGTCCGCCGTGGCATACAGGTTGTAGCAAGGCAGCACGCCATTGAGCATGTCCTCGCCCGCACCCGGCATGCGCCCGCCCAGCATCGGCGCCAGCAAGGCCCCGGTGGACTTGGGCATCACCAGGTGCGCGTGCAGGCCGTGCGTCATGCTGACATCGATGTGCCGGCCTTGGCCACGCTTGCCCGCGTCGTACACCGCAGACAGGATCGCGATGGTGGCCATGGACGAGCCCGCAGCCAGGTCGCCCCACTGCACATTGGACATGGCCAGCTCGCCCGTGGGCGCGCGCACCTGATCCAGCACACCGGAGATCGCCATGAAGTTGATGTCATGGCCAGCCCGCTCAGCCCAGACGCCTTTTTGCCCATAGCCTGTGATGGACACCATCACCAGCTTGGGGTTGAGCGCCTTGAGCACCGGCCAGTCCAGGCCCATGGCCTTGAGCACACCGGGTCGGAAGCTGTCGACCATCACGTCCGCTGTGGCCACCCAGTCGCGCAGGCGCGCCAGCTCATCGGCGTTCTTGAAGTCGATCTTGCGGCACTCCTTGCCATGGTTGAGCGCTTCGAACAGCGTGCCCAGTGGGCGGGCAGGGTCGCCTTCCGGCGGCTCCACCTTGATGATCTCGGCGCCCAGATCAGCCAGCATGCGCGTGCTGAAGGGCCCTGGCAGGTTGCGCGTGAGGTCGATCACGCGCAGGCCCGCAAGCAAGCCCGACAGGGGGCCAGACAAAGCCCCAGACTCCACGCTCACAGCTTGTCCTCGAAGCGGCCGCCTTCTTGTGCCAGCTTCACCACCACCGCTGCGGGCTCGAAGCGCGGGCCGTACTGCTTGGCCAGCTCACGGGCACGCTCGACGAACTGCTTGGGGCCCACCGCGTTGATGAACTGCAGTGCACCGCCCTGGTTAGGCGCGAAGCCCCAGCCGAAGATCGAGCCGATGTTGGTGTCGGCCACCGAGCGCACCACGCTTTCTTCATAACAGCGCGCGGCTTCATTGGCCTGGGCATACAGCAGGCGGTCCACCAGCTCTTGCTGCGAAGGCTGGTCGGCCTTGGGCGGGTAGACCTCCAGCAGGCCGGGCCACAGGCTCTTGTCCTTGCCGTTGTAGTCGTAGAAGCCCTTGGAGGCCTTCTTGCCGATGCGCTGGTGCTCGCCGCCCACCTTCTGCACCACGGCAAAGCCGGGGTGGATGGCAGGCAGGGGGCCGCCTTCGGCGATCAGGTCCTTGCGGGTGGTCTCGGCGATGTACAGCGACAGGCTCAGCGAGACTTCATCCTGCAGGGCCAGCGGCGGCATGGGCATGCCCGCCTTCAGGCCGGCCACTTCGATGGAACGCGGGTGGATGCCCTCGCCCAGCATCGCCATGCCTTCCATGATGTAGGTCGTGAACACGCGCGAGGTGTAGAAGCCGCGCTTGTCATTGACCACGATCGGGGTCTTGCCGATCTGCAGCACGTAGTCAAAACCGCGTGCCAGCGTTTCGTCGGATGTTTCCTTGCCCACGATGATCTCGACCAGGGGCATCTTGTCCACCGGCGAGAAGAAGTGCAGGCCGATGAAGTTGGCCGGACGCGCGCTGGCCTTGGCCAGGCCCGTGATGGGCAGCGTGGACGTGTTCGACGCGTACACCGCGCTGGCGGGAATCACGGCTTCGGTCTTGCGGGTGCACTCGGCCTTGATCTCGCGGTCTTCGAACACGGCTTCGATCACGAGGTCGCAGCCTTCCAGGTCCTCATACGAGGTGGTCGGCTTGATGCGGGCCAGCAGCGCGTCACGCTTGTCAGGTGTGCTGCGGCCACGTGCCACGGCCTTGTCCAGGATGCCTTGCGAGTAGGCCTTGCCCTTCTCGGCGTTGTCGATGGTCGTATCCAGCAGCACCACGTCGATGCCGACCTTGGCCGACACATACGCGATGCCCGCGCCCATCATGCCGGCACCCAGGATGCCCAGCTTCTTGACCTTGGACTCGGCCGGGCCCTTGGGGCGCGACTGGCCCTTCTTGATGGCGTTGAGCTGGTGCCACAGCGTGCCGATCATGTTCTTGCTGGTCTGCGAGACCACGCATGCGGCGAAGTAGCGCGACTCCACTTGCGAGCCGGCGTCGAAGTCCAGCAGGCAGCCTTCGAACAGGCAGGACATGATGTGGGTGATGGCGGGGTAGTTGCCATGCGCCTTGGCGTTGGCCATCGAGGGCGCAATGGCCAGCACCTGCACGACGGCCGGGCTCTTGCTGTCGCCACCGGGGATGCGGAAGCCCTTGTTGTCCCAAGGCGCCACGGGCTTGGGGTTGGCCGCACACCAGGCCTTGGCCTTGGCCAGCAGCTCGTCGCGGTTGGCGGCCAGATCGGTCACCAGGCCCATTTCCTTGGCCTTGGCCGCGGTCAGTTCCTTGCCTTGGGTGATCAGGTCCATGGCCTTTTGGATGCCGATCAGGCGGGGCACACGTTGCGTGCCGCCACCGCCGGGCAGCAGGCCCAGCTTGACTTCGGGCAGACCCAGCTTGGTCTTGGGATCGTCCAGCGCGATGCGGGCATGGCAGGCCAGTGCCAGCTCCAGGCCACCGCCCAGGGCCGTACCGTTGAGCGCGGCCACCACGGGCTTGCCGCACTTTTCCATGCGGCGCAGCATGCCCTTGAGGTCTTCGCACAGCTTGTAGGCTTCTTCGGCCGTGGTGATCTGCGTGAGCTGGTCGATGTCGGCACCCACGATGAAGGTGGGCTTGCCCGAGGTGATGACCAGGCCCTTGAGGTTGGCATCGGTTTCGAGCTGGCTGACCAGTTGGGCAAAGGGCTCGACCAGCGTGGGGTTGAGCACGTTCATGGCCCGGCCGGGCATGTCGATGGTGACAAGGCCGATGCCGTTGGCATCGATGTCAAAGCTGAAGGCTTGAGATTGAGTCATTTGTCGTGCCTCCCGGATCAGACGCGTTCGATGATGGTGGCGATGCCCATGCCGGCACCGATGCACAGGGTGGCCAGCGCGGTGGCCTTGCCGGAGCGCTCCAGCTCATCAAGGGCGGTGCCCAGGATGATGGCGCCCGTGGCACCCAGCGGGTGGCCCATGGCGATGGCGCCGCCGTTGACGTTCACGCGGTCCAGCGACACGCCCAGGTCCTTGGCCGTCTTCATCGGCACGGTGGCGAAGGCTTCGTTGATTTCCCACAGGTCGATGTCGCCCGGGGTCATGCCCAGCTTGTTGAGCGCCTTCTGGCAGGCCGGCGTCGGACCGGTCAGCATGATCGTGGGCTCCGAACCAATCACCGAACACATGCGCACCTTGGCACGGGGCTTCAGACCTGCCTTGATGCCGGCTTCCTTGCTGCCCAGCAGCAGCAGGGCTGCACCGTCCACGATGCCCGAGGAGTTGCCGGCGTGGTGGGCGTGGGTGACCTTCTCGATGGTGGTGTACTTGTCCAGGGCGGTGGCATCAAAGCCCATGGTGCCCATCATCTCGAACGAGGGCATCAGCTTGGCCAGCGACTCGGGCGAGGTGCCGGGGCGAACGGTCTCGTCGCGGTCCAGCATCACCATGCCATTGATGTCCTTGACGGGCACGATGGACTTGGCGAAGCGGCCTTCAGCCTGCGCTTGCGCGGCACGGCGGTGCGATTCGCTGGCGTAGGCATCCAGGTCATGGCGCGAAAAGCCTTCCAGCGTGGCGATCAGGTCAGCGCTGATGCCTTGCGGCACGAAAGCGGTGCCACTGTTGATGCGGGGGTCCATGACCCAAGCGCCACCGTCGGAGCCCATGGGCCAGCGGCTCATGGATTCCACGCCGCCAGCCACGATCATGTCTTCCATGCCCGAGCCAATGCGCTGCGCGGCCTGGTTGATGGCTTCCAGCCCCGATGCACAAAAGCGCGACAGGGTCACGCCCGAGACGGTCTGAGCCCAGCCGGCATCCAGGATGGCCGTGCGGGCGATGTCGGCGCCCTGCTCGCCAACCGGGGTCACGCAACCCAGCACCAGGTCGTCGACCAGGCGGGTGTCCAGCTTGTTGCGTTGCGCCAGCGCTTGCAGCAGCGTGCGCAGCAGCCACACGGGCGTGGCCTGGTGCAGGCTGCCGTCTTTCTTGCCCTTGCCGCGCGGCGTGCGCACAGCGTCGAAAATGTACGCTTCAGTCATGAGAAGCTCCTCGGTATGAATGGGTGAATGTTGTTATCGACTGGCTGGGATCACAGGAATCGGCTGGCCAGCT
>RXJQ01000062.1:25288-87309 GCA_003963115.1 Burkholderiales bacterium | reverse complement strand
TTCCTTCATGTAGCCATAGCCACCGAAGAGCTGCAGGCATTCGTCGATCAGCTTGCACTGGTTGTCGGTGATCCAGTACTTGATCAGCGCGGCGCGGTCCACACCCAGCTCGCCCTTGAGGTGCGAGACCATGGCGGCGTCCACCAGGGCGCGCGAGGCCAGCAGCAGGGCCTGGCACTCGGCCAGCTTGAAGCGGGTGTTCTGGAAGGAGAAGATGGGCTTGCCGAAAGCCTTGCGCTCCTTCGTGTAGTCGAGGGTGACCTTCATGGCGTATTCCATGGCGGCGATACCGGCCAGGGCCACCAGCATGCGCTCCTGGGGCAGCTCCTGCATCAGCTGGAAGAAGCCCATGCCTTCCTTTTCGCCCAGCAGGTTGTGCTTGCTGATCACCACGTCGTCGAAAAACAGCTCGGAGGTGTCTTGCGCTTCCATGCCGATCTTGTCGAGGTTGCGGCCACGACGGAAGCCTGGCGCCTCATCGGTCTCGACCACCACCAGCGACATGCCTTGTGCGCCCTGGTCCTTGTCGGTCTTGCACACGACGATGACCAGGTTGGCCAGCTGGCCGTTGGTGATGAAGGTCTTGCTGCCATTGAGCTTGTAGGTCTCACCATCGGCGGACTTGATCGCCAGCGTGCGCACGCCTTGCAGATCGGAGCCGGTGCCGGGCTCGGTCATGGCGATGGCGCCGATCAGCTCACCCGTGGCCAGCTTGGGCAGCCAGCGCTTCTTCTGCTCTTCGGTGCCGTAGTGCAGGATGTAGGGCGCGACGATGCCCGAGTGCAGCGAACCACCGAAGCCACCAATGCCGGCCTCGCCCTGAGCCAGCACCAAGGCGGCTTCGTGGCCGAAGTCGCCACCACCACCACCGTACTCTTCGGGCATCGAGGCGCACAGGAAGCCGTTGGCACCGGCGTCTTCCCAGGCCTGGCGGTCCATCATGCCGGCCTGGCGCCAGCCTTCATCCTTGGGTACCCACTGTTCGGTCATGAAACGCTTGGCGGAGTCAAACACCATCTGGTGTTCTTCGGTCATCCAGGCTGGGGTAAAGCATTGAATCGGCATGTTGTGGGTTCCTCGGTATCGTCTATGTGAGCCTATGTGAGGCCTGTCTACGGTGCAATGGGATCAGTGCCACGCCTGTCATCACGCGAAACGGTAATTTGAATTACCCATTCGAAATGACATCGCAAGGCATTCCAGACGACAACCCTTAAGGGTTATGTCGTAGACGACACCTCGCTACACAAGCATGGCTCACGAATGAGGATCTTGACGTTTGCGTCAAGGAGGCGCAAGGGGTTGGCCCTGATTTTTACGAACGGTCGTTCATTTGGTAATTTTCATTACCTCAAGGTCAGGACATGCTTCACGATGCTGCGGTGCGTCATGGCTGACGCGCCGTCACCATCCAGCAAGCCGCCATGTAGCTCGCCTGGCCAGCGTGCACATAGGGCGCGAACGCCGGTCGCATCACATCGAGCACCTTGGCCCTGTCCGGCTCATCGAGCTGTTGCAGAAGCTGGCCCACCGGCCCCAAGCGGCTGATGTAGCGCATCAGGTCTGCTTCGCTGAGCGTGCAGCGCACATCCAGCGGCTGGATGTCGATGTCCGCCCAGCCACTGTCGGCGAGGATCTGCGTGACACGCGCCCGGTCGGCAAAGGCGAATTGCCCTGGCGCACCGGGCTGACGTGGTGGCAAATGGGGCAACAAGGGTGCGGCCGCACGCTCGGCCGCTGTCATGAAGGGGTTGTCGGGCGGGCTGCGCCAGACGATGCAGGCGAGCTTGGCACCAGGCTTGGCCGCGCGCCGCAGGTTGGCAAACGCCGCCACGGGGTCTTCGAAGAACATCACACCGAAGCGCGACACGATCATGTCGAAACCGGCGGGCTCGAAGGCATGCACCTGCGCGTCGGCACACACGAAGCAGGCCGCATGCAGCCCCTCACGTTTGGCCCGCTGGCGCGCCAAGGCGGTCATCGGTTCGGAGATGTCCAGCCCCGTGCAACCGGCTTGCGCCCCGAGGCGCCGGGCCATGGCCAAGGTGGTGCTGCCCGTGCCGCAGCCGATGTCCAGCACCTGGGCCATTGGGCCCGCCGAGGCCACAGCCTCCACCAGCAGGTTCTCGAAGGGCCTGAACATGGCGTCCAGCACCGCCTGGGCCTCGACCCAGGCCCGGCCACCAGGGCCGTTCCACAACACCGACTGCTCACGGTTGACTTCCGAATCTGACTCATCCATCGCGGTTTCCTTTCCTTGCGGCTTGCATGGGCTTGGCGTTGATGGCACTGTGCCACCTCAAGTCAACTTGAGGTCAAGAGGTATTTGCAACGATGAATGGCCCCATGGACATCTCCGAGGTGGTGCAACGCACCGGCGTGCCAGCCTCGACCTTGCGCTACTACGAAGACAAGGGCCTGATCGCCTCGGTGGGCAGACGCGGCCTCAAGCGGCTGTTCGACGCAGGCGTGCTCGACAGGCTGGCCCTGATCGCACTGGGACGCGCAGCGGGCTTCTCGCTCGACGAGATCGGCGCCATGCTCACGCCCGAGCGCCAAGTTCAGATCGACAGACAGCGCCTGCTGAGCAAGGCCGATGAACTGGATCGAACCATCCACGAACTGAGCGTCATGCGCGATGGCCTGAGACATGCCGCCGCCTGCAAGGCGCCCAGCCACCTTGAATGCTCCACCTTCCGAAAGATCATGCGGGCCGCAGCGCGAGGGGTGATCACCCCACCTGGATCGGGCAAGCCATCCAAAGCATGAGCTGCAGCGGCTTGCGCCCTCACTCGGTCGTGAGCGTGTAGCGCTCCAGCCTGACATGGCTGGCCTTGAGTGACACCGTCAGCTTGTTGCTCGACCCGGGTTGGGCAGCAGGCAGCTTGAATCGGCAAGCCAGGTTGATGTCGCCATACTCGCCTTCGGAGCTGGTCTTGCTGTCCTTGTCGCAAGGCAGCTCGACCGCACCCAGCCGCACGGCCAGCGACGACGAGGAATCGTCATGCCCGCCCGAGAGCAGCACGCCAAAGCGCATCGTCCGGACAGCCGCAGATGCTCCCGCATCGCAGCTGAACTCGTGCCAGTCTCCCGGCAAGGCTTCTACCTGGCAGGGTGAGGTGCCCGTTTGAGTCGCAGATTGCGCCGGCGTTTGACCCCGCACCTGGCCCATCACACCCAGAACCATGGCCACCACCAGTGGCATCGCAACAGGCAACTTCATAGACACACAAGAGCTTGATAACTTGACGCAATCAAGTATGGAGCGCCCGTATGACGATTTGGCGAACGCTATTAACCCCATTGAGATTCTTGGTTTGATCGAAAGCCCCGAGCTCTCTAGACTTGGCTGCGACGTACTGCCGACAAACCAAAGGAGATGCGCATGTCCAATGAATCCAAGTGTCCGTTCCACGCAGCAGCCGCCGCCCAGACCACCGCAGGCGCCAAAGGCAACCGTGATTGGTGGCCAAATCAGCTGAACCTGGCCGTGCTGCACCAGCACTCCCCCCAGGCCAACCCGCTGGGCGCCGCGTTCAACTACGCCGAAGCCTTCAAGCAGCTGGACCTCGATGCCGTGGTCAAGGACCTGACTGCGCTGATGACCGACTCGCAGGACTGGTGGCCCGCCGACTACGGCCACTACGGTCCACTCTTCATCCGCATGGCCTGGCACTCGGCCGGCACCTACCGCATCGCCGATGGCCGTGGCGGCGCCAGCCGTGGCGCGCAACGCTTCGCCCCGCTCAACAGCTGGCCCGACAACGGCAACCTCGACAAGGCCCGACGCCTGCTGTGGCCCATCAAGCAGAAGTACGGCAACAAGCTCTCCTGGGCCGACCTGATGATCCTGGCCGGCAACGTGGCGCTCGAATCCATGGGCTTCAAGACCTTTGGCTTCGCTGGCGGCCGTGAAGACATCTGGGAACCCGAGATCGACACCTACTGGGGCCCCGAGTCCACCTGGTTGGGCGACGAGCGCTACAGCGGTGACCGCGACCTCGCCAACCCGCTGGCCGCCGTGCAGATGGGCCTGATCTATGTGAACCCCGAAGGCCCCAACGGCAACCCCGACCCGCTGGCCTCGGCGCGCGACATCCGCGAGACCTTCGCCCGCATGGCCATGGGCGACGAAGAGACCGTGGCCCTCATCGCAGGCGGCCACACCTTCGGCAAGGCCCATGGCGCCGGTGATGCCGCACAGGTAGGCCGTGAGCCCGAGGCTGCCGGCATCGAAGCGCAAGGCCTGGGCTGGCACAACAGCTTCGGCACGGGCAAGGGCGAATACACCATCACCAGTGGGCTGGAAGGCGCCTGGAAGCCCAACCCGACTCAGTGGGACAACGGCTATCTGGAGACCCTCTTTGGCTACGAATGGGAACTGAGCAAGAGCCCCGCCGGCGCTCACCAGTGGACACCCAAGGGCGGCGCGGGCGCGGGCACCGTGCCCGATGCCCACAACCCCGCCAAGCGCCACGCCCCGATGATGCTGACCTCCGATCTGGCGCTGCGCATGGACCCGGCCTACGACAAGATCGCGCGCCGCTTCCTGGCCGACCCGGCCGCGTTCGCCGATGCCTTTGGGCGCGCCTGGTTCAAGCTCACGCACCGCGACATGGGCCCACGCACCCGCTACCTGGGCAAGCTGGTGCCCAGCCAGGTCGAGATCTGGCAGGACCCCATTCCCGTCGTGAACCACCCCTTGGTCAATGAGCAGGACGTGACCGCGCTGAAGGCCAAAGTGCTGGCAACCGGCCTGAGCATCTCGCAACTGGTGACCACAGCCTGGGCTTCGGCCTCCACCTTCCGCGGCAGCGACCGCCGTGGCGGGGCCAATGGCGCCCGCATCCGCCTGGCCCCTCAAAAGGACTGGGCCGTCAACCAGCCCGCCGAGTTGAACAAGGTGCTCAGCACATTGGCGGGCGTTCAGGAAAGCTTCAATGCCGCACAAGCCGGTGGCAAGAAGATTTCCCTGGCCGACCTGATCGTGCTGGGCGGTGCGGCCGCCATCGAGGCCGCTGCCAAGAAAGCCGGCCATGACATCACGGTGCCCTTCTCGCCTGGCCGCATGGACGCCACGCAGGCCGACACCGATGTGCAGTCCGTCGCAGCCTTGGAGCCGGTGGCCGATGCCTTCCGCAACTACGCTCGCAAAGGCACGGAAAAATGGGCCGCCGAGTTGCTCGTGGACAAGGCCCAGTTGCTCACCCTGAGCGCCCCCGAGATGACGGCACTGATCGGCGGCATGCGCGCCTTGAATGCCAACTTCGGCCAAGCGCGGCATGGCGTGTTCACCCAACGCCCCGAAACCCTGAGCAACGACTTCTTCGTCAACCTGCTCGACATGGGCACCACCTGGCAGCCCTCAACCCAGGCCGAAGGCGTGCTGGAGGGCCGCGACCGCCAAAGCGGCCAGCTCAAGTGGACCGCCACCGTGGTGGACCTCGTGTTCGGCTCGAACGCCCAGCTGCGCGCCCTGGCCGAGGTGTACGCCAGCGCCGAAGGCGAGGCCCTGTTCATCAAGGACTTCGTGGCCGCCTGGCACAAGGTCATGAACCTGGACCGCTTCGACCTCATCTGATCACCCCGCTCTTTCTTTCATCACCTCAGGAGTCACACCATGGACACGATCAAGCCCCTGTACACCACCTCCGCCACCGCTCAAGGCGGGCGCAACGGCCATACCCAATCCCAAGACGGCATCGTCAGCGTCGACCTGTCTGTGCCCAAGGCCATGGGCGGCCCCGGCAAGCCCAACACCACCACGCCTGAAGACCTGTTTGCCGCAGGTTACGCCGCTTGCTTTGGCGGTGCGCTGGACTTCATCGCCAAGCAGCAAAAGAAGAACGCAGCCGACGCCACGGTGACCTGCGCCGTGTCCATCGGCCCGCGCGACGGTGGCGGCTTCGGCCTGGCCGTGAAGATGAAGATCGAAGACAAGAGCCTGCCGCAAGCCGAGCTCAGCAGCCTCGTGCAGCAGGCGCATGAGCAGATCTGCCCCTACTCGCACGCCACGCGCAACAACGTCGACGTGAGCTTCGAGGTGATTGGCGCCTGACCCGGGCCTGAATCGATCAGCGAGCGGCGGCGGCTTCTTTCGAGGCCCTCGCCGCTTTGCTCGCGTTCCATATCTGCTCGACCTGATCGGGGTGCGCCGCCTGGAACGACTTGGCGAACAGAATGTAAAAATCAATGTCGACATCCGCCCGCGACAGTTGTATGGGCAGTTGGCGAACCGTCTCGACTGCCGGACGTTGAAACATGCCTTTTCGGCAGGCAGCACACAGGGATGAAAGGCTCGGTCCTGCAGGCAAAGCTTGATCGGCACCGGAGGGTGTGGCCCGGCACCGCCTTGGCGCCAGGCACCCATCCATCACGTCATGGTCATGCATGCGCCCATGGCTAGGCCCAAGACGGGCAAGGAACCGTCAACAGCAGCGCCACGCCCAACACCATGCGAACAGGCACAGCCGCTCTGGCACGGGCCATCAACCACGCACGTAATCCCTCAGATCCAGCCTCGCAAGTTGCTTCGCGTACTGCGTCGCAAAGCCCGGGTACATGGTGGCGTTGTAGCCATCGGCCGTGAGGTACCAGCTCTTGCAACCCGAGTTCCAGTTGGTACGGGCCAGGCGCTTTTGCAAGGCCTGGTTGTGGCGGCGCTGCGCCTCGGGTTTGACATCGAGGTAGCGGCTGCCTGGCTGGCGCAGCGCCAGCACCGATTGCACGGCATAGCCGATCTGCGCCTCGATGTAGAACAAGGCCGAGTTGTGCCCCGGCCCAGAGTTGGGCCCCAGGATCATCGACAGATTCGGGTAGCCGGACACATGCACGCTGCGGAAGGCCTGCGCGCCCCGCTGCCACTCCTTGGCCAGCACACGCCCACCCCGGCCGAGGATCTCGAACGGCGTGCCGCTCTTGGCCACTGCAAAGCCCGTGGCGAACACGATGCAATCGAGCTGGTGCTCGACACCTTCCACGGTGCGGATGCCTTGTGCCGCGATGCTGTCGATCGGCCAGGTCAGCAGCTTGCAGTTGGGCGACTGCAAGGCCGGGTAGTAGTTGTTGGAGATCAACACACGCTTGCAGCCAATGCGGAAGCTCGGCGTCAGCTGGCGGCGCAGCCAGGGCTCGCTCACCTGGCGCTTGAGGTGGGCGCGGGCCCGCCACTCCAGCAGACGCGACAGGGGCGAGCGCCACACCAGGCCCACCGCCATGGCCTCGTGCCCCCAGAACAAGGCGTCGCGCGCGACCTTTTCGGGCAGCAGCAGCTTGGCCTTGGGCAGCACCCAGGCCGGCGTGCGCTGGAACACCTTCACATGGCCTGCCATCTTCACCAGCTCGGGCACGATCTGGATGGCACTGGCGCCTGAGCCCACCACCCCGACGCGCTTGCCTTGGAAGTCGTAGTCGTGGTCCCAGCGGGCGCTGTGCATGACCTTGCCTTCAAAGCTTTCCAGCCCGGAGATGTTCGGGTATTGCGGGTTGCTCAAGCCGCCTGAAGCCATGATCACGCTGCGTGCCGTCCAGACGCAACCCTTCGTGGTCTGAACCTGCCAGCAGCCCGTGGCTTCATCAAAGGCCATGGACTGGACCTCCTGCCCCAGCTCGACCTGGCGCATCAGCTCATGACGCTTGGCCACGTCCTGGATGTAGCGCAGGATCTCGCCGCTGCGTGCATAGGCGCGCGGCCAGCCCGGGCTGGGCTCGAAGGAGTAGGAATACAGCTGCGAGGGAATGTCGCAGGCCGCGCCCGGGTATTGGTTGTCTCGCCAGGTGCCGCCGATGTCATGGGCCCGCTCCAGGATGACAAAGTCCGTCACGCCCGCTTCACGCAGTTTGATGGCCGCGCCCAGGCCGCCAAAGCCTGCGCCGATGATCAGTACTTCCAGTGCTTTCATGCCCATGCCTTGTGTCATCTCGTGGAGGCTCAGTCGCGCGTCTTCCAAGTCAGCTCATGGACCCACCTGGGCACACCCGGCATCCACTTCTGGGGAATGCGATCGATGAGCCGGACCATGAGGTCCACCGGGGCGTGGTAGAAGCGCTTGCTGCGGTTCATCACCACCTTGGCATGCGAGTTGATGATGATGAACCAGGGGTTGCGACGGCCCTCGCGTGTTCGCCCGCCGATCTGGCCGAACTTCTTCATCACGTCATAGAGCTTCTTTTCGGGCAGGCCCAGCTTGACGATGTTGTCGCGCATCTTGTTGAGCAATGGCAGGTAGATGAGGATGCCGATCAGCAGGCGCGGGTCCAGCAGCGGCAGCACCATCCTGGCCAACTGGATGAAGGTCTTGTTATAGCCCTGCATCTCCATCACATGGAAGCCCACGCCCAGGTGGCGGGCCTCGTCGGCATTGATCTTGTCGAAGGCCTGGTGGCAGACCGGGTCGTCCACGGTGTCGAGCAGGAACTTGCACAGGGCACCATCAAGGGCGATCTCCAGCATGGGGATCACGGCACCCAGCACATAGAACGGCATCTGGTCGGCGCACTTGTCCAGCCACTCGATGACCAGGCGCAGGTTCTTGCTGGGCTCGGGCAAATCGGTGTCGGCGTCCAGCATGCCCCAACGCTTCATCAAGGCCATCTCGGCATTGGCGTGGCGCTGCTCTTCGGCATGGAAGTAGGTGTAGATCTCGCGCAGGGTGCCGGTCGGCGCGTTGCGGGCCATGGCGGCAAAGCCCCGCGCACCGACGTGCTCGATCCACATCAGATCGGCCATGAAGGCCTTGAGCTTGGGCCATTGCTCGGGGCTGATCAACTCGGCCCCTGGGGCATCCCAGTCGATCTCAGCCAGTGCCCATTCGCTGGACTTGATCTTGGTGAGCATCTGGTCGAGGTCGATCGTGGCCATGGTTTTGTCTCCGGATCACTGAAGCAGGGCTGAGATGCACTTGACGTTTGCGTCAAGCAAACCCACTATAATCCGATCAATTGTTCGGATTCAACTCGGATACGGTCATGCCACGCAAGCCGGTTCAACAACGCGCCCTGGCCACGGTCGACGCCATCGTCGAGGCCGGCTTCATCGCCGTGGCCGAGCACGGCATGGCTGGCACCACCACGCGCCACATTGCCACGCTGGCGGGCATCAGCGTGGGTTCGCTGTACGAGTACTTCGCCAACAAGGAAGAGATCTACGCCGCCATGACCGAGAAGCTGGTGGCCGATGTGATCGGCGTGATCAGGCCACTGGTGCCGCGATTGGTCAAGATGGACATCGACCCGGCCATCAAGCTGATGCTGCACACTCTGGGCGAGCTTTTGCAGCGCAACGATGGGCGCTACCTGCAATGCGCAAGGCAAAGCATCCAGGCTCAGGTCAAGACCGACCTGCACCCCATCGGCAGCGTGCTGCGCGAACTCATCATGCAGTACATCATGCAGCACCCGCGCTTCATGCGGCTACAGAATCTGCCCACCATGGGTTACATCTTCATCCACGGCGGCATGTTCACGCTGATGCACTACCTCAATGACCCGAACCCGCCCATCAGCTACGACGCGCTGGTCGATGGCCTGGCGCAGATGGTGTCGCACCATGCCGAATACGAGTTGCTGAGGCTGGAAGGGAAGGTCTGAACACGCGATGGCCACACGCAGCACGATGGGCAAGCGCCCCGTCCTCTCGAAACCCGATGCCTCCGTCGATCAGGCGTCTCCGCCGCAGGCGTGCGACCCTGGCGCTATGCGGGCCGGCACGCAAGCCCGGCTGGAAAAGGCCGTGCTGCAGCTGTTCTCCACGCACGACTTCCACGAGGTCAGCCTCATCGACGTGGCGCGTGCGGCCAATGTCTCGCTGCAGACCATCTACAAGTACTTCGGCAGCAAGGAGGCCCTGGTTTACGGCATGCTCGACGTGATGCTGGGCCGCCTGGCCGAGCGCATGATCGACCACCTCCAGGGCATCGACGATGTGCGCGAGCGCCTGCGCAAGACGCTGTGGGTCACGCTCGACTACATGGACAAGCATCCGGCTGTCATGCTGCTACTGTTCACGGCCGTGCCCGTCTCGCGGCACCGCAACATCGGCATCTACGAAAGCCCGGAGCTGATGACGGCCTTCCTGGGCGTGTTCAAGGACGGGCAGTCGCGCGGTGTGCTCAACAACCAGGTCTCGTCCAAGATCCTGCTGGACATCTTCATGGGCATCATCGGCCGTGTGGTGCTCATGCACATCGTGCGCAAGGAGCGGCGCCTGCTGATCGACCAGTTCGACGTGCTCTTCAACATCATCTGGCGCGCCATGTCGGCGGACTGAAGGCCACGTGCTTCAGCCCTGGGCAAACCAGACACCCAAGGTGATACCCCAGGCCCTGTTGTCATCCACTTGCAAGGACTAACCCGCGCTTTGCGTTCGACCGCAAAAGCGCCGCATGGACGCGCAATGCGTCCCAAGCCGTCGCGCGAATACTGAACGACAGCCGGTTGCTGATTGAGATTCAACGCACCGCCCACGCCAGTAATCAACAAGTTAAAGGATGACGACCATGCAATTCAAGACCACCATCTCTGCCATCGCCGCCCTGATCGGACTGGGCCTGGCCAGCATGGGGAGCGCCGCTTGCGCCCAGCAGGTGTACCCTGCGGCCACCACGGCCGTACAGCCGGTCAAGGACAGCTTCTATGTCTCGCCCAGCACGGACGCCCTGGCCAGGGTGCAGCCCGGCACGGTGCTGCGCTACCGCACGACGCCCCACCCCTACGGCAGCCGCGTGAGCCAGGCTTACCAGCTGATGTTCCGCTCCACAGACGGCAGCGGCAACCCCGTGGCCATGGTCACGACCTTGCTGATGCCCGCCAAGGCACCCACCACGGGCCGCAAGCTGCTGTCCTACCAGTCCATGTACGACAGCCTGCAGCTCAACTGCACGCCGTCCGGCCTGACCACCAGCGGCAAGCTGTTCGAGAAGGGCTATGTGAACACGGCGCTCGACCAGGGCGTGGTGGTGGTGCTCACCGACTACGAAGGCCTGCAATCGCAATGGATCGCCGGGCTGAACACGGCGCACGGCGTGCTGGACGGCATCCGCGCGGTCGAGAAGTTCAGCAAGAGCGGCTTGAAGAGCACCACGCCGGTGGGCCTGATGGGCTATTCGGGCGGTGGCCATGCCACGGCCTGGGCCAACGAGGTGGCGCTCGAGTACGCGCCTGAACTGAACATCGTCGGTGCGGCCATGGGCGGCCTGCCGGTGAGCCCGCTCAATGTGGCCAAGAAGGTGGATGGCGGCCTGTTTGCCGGCGTGTACTTCGGCGCGGTGTTGGGCCTGTCGCGCGCCAACCCGCAGATCAATGTGAACGACTACGCCTCGCCTGCCGGCCTGACCATGCTCAAGGACATGGCCAAGCGCTGCCTGCTGGGCATGATGGAGGGCCAGCCCGAGATCCTGACGCCCTATGCCTTCAAGAAGGGCAGCCAGTATCTGCAAGACCCCAACTTCCTGGATCTGCCCGAGATGCAGGCCATCGGTGTCGCCAACACCATGGGCAGCCGCCCACCCAAGGCACCGATGTACATCTACGAAGGCGCGATTGACGAGGTCATGCCCATCGCCGACGTGGACGCGCTGGTCAAGACCTACTGCGCGCGCGGCCAGAAGGTGCAGTACAACCGCTATGCGGCGGCCGACCACATGATGCTGGCCATCGCCCCCGACGCCGGCATGAGCTATGTGCTGGACCGCCTCAGTGGCAAGGACGCGCCCGGCAACTGCAACTGAGCTGCGCCCGCATAATCGCATCCACGATGAACACATGGTGGATGCCACAAGCTGATGACACCGTGTGGCACGCCCTGTTGATTGACTGAGCGCCCACACGATGTACCTGTCCCTGCAGATCTGTCGGGCGCTGGCTGCGCTCATGGTGGTGTGCTTCCATGTGAGCGGCCACCTGCATCGCGCCGACCATCTCGGCGAGGCGGCCGCCTTGGCACACCGGCTGTGCTCTTTCGGCGATGCGGGTGTCCCCTTCTTCTTTGTGCTCAGTGGTTTCATCGTGACGCGGGTGCACCGACACGAGTTCAATCAACCGGCGCGCGCGCTTCCCTACCTGATCAAGCGGGCCATACGCATCTACCCCATCTACTGGCTGGTGTTCGGGGTCACCTATGTGGGCTTGCGGCTGATGTCACCAGGCAACCCTCTGCTGCCGCCTGACACGCCCACCCTGCTGTGGTCGGTGCTGCTGCTGCCGCAACGCGACATCGTCTGGGGCATGTCCGGCGCACCCGTGGTCTTCGTGGCGTGGACCTTGCAGTACGAGATCGCCTTCTATGCCCTGCTGGCACTGGCCTTCGTCAGGACCTGGTGGCTCCTGCTCCCTTTATTGCTGGTCTTGCTCAACCGCGCATGGTCCGTGCTGGGGACGGACTGGTGGTCTTACTTCATCAGCAACAACCTGGTCATGCTGCTCGCGCTCGGCAGTGCATGGGGCCTGCTTCTGCCAGTCGCAGCCCTGCCTCGCAAGATCGCCGCCTGGCTGATCGCTGTCGGGGGGCTGGGCTTCCTGACCATGGCCGTCTGGGAGATCGGCTTTCCACGCGAGCACGACATCAACCGCACTCTGGTCTATGGGGTGTTCTGCATGGTGCTCGTGTTGGGCCTCGTCGCGCTGGAGGATAGTGGCTGGCGCCCTTCATCCAACAGCATCTGGGTCCGATTGGGAGATGCCTCTTACTCGCTCTACCTGATCCACGCGCCATGGATGTCGCTGGCGACGCTACCCGTGCTGGCACTGGAGCGGCACACGCATGTGATCAGCAAACTGGGTGGATGGGGTGGCGGGCTGACCACCGCCGCCATCACACTGTGCGCTTGCTGGGCCGCACTGCAATGCCATGTGCACATCGAGCGCCCGCTGACCCAGTTCGCCAAGCGCTTGGCCGCCGGCTTCACAGCGTGACGGCCTCGACGCGGGTCACTTCATGCTGACCAGGCTAGGCTTACCAGGCCGCCAGTTCGGCGTAGCAGGTCAGCACTTCGTCCGACGCATCCAGCATGGCCCAGCCCAGCTTGGGCCAGCCGCCGGCGTGCATGCAGGCACCGAAGAGTTGCTCTGGTTGATCGCATTGAGAGGGATTCATCGCACTGACTCCTTGCAACGTTGGGCTGGTGGCGCCCGTTAAGCTGATCTGACTGGCCTGAACATCAGGTGTACTCATGGTGCGCCGACTGGCCCTTGCCGTGTGCAGGGCTATCCCTGTGCCTTGATCCCATCTTCGCCTGCCGTGACGCAGATCACGGCCGGCCGGGCCCTCGAACGCGGGGGATGCGGCCACAGGGCATGCGTGATCTCCCTGAGTGCCCTGTGGCCACTTCGTTTTGACGGCCAGACGCCGATAAAGCCTCAAACGCTTTTGGTGCAGTCATGTCAAACAGCGACACCATGTCATCTTCTATTCCCCTCATTTCCCCTATTCCCATCAACGAGGAACAGCGCCTGGCGGCCGTTCGCGGCCATGCGATCCTGGACACCCTGCCCGAGCCCGAGTTCGACGCCCTGGCCCGTCTGGCCGCGCAGGTCTGCCAAACGCCCATGGCCGCACTCACCGTCATCGACGCCGAGCGCCAGTGGTTCAAGGCCGTCCAGGGTTTGGACCTGCGCGAGCTGCCTCGGACACAGGCCTTCTGTGCCCATGCCCTTGCGCAGCCCGACTCGGTCCTGGCCGTGGACGATCTGAGCACCGACCCGCGCTTCGCCCAACATATCCTGGTTCGGCAAGCACCGCATCTGCGCTTTTACGCCGGCACCCCCATCGTGGACGAGCATGGCTTGGCGCTGGGCAGTCTCGCCGTGTTCGACACATGCCAGCGCTCACTCGCGCCCGAACAGGCCCACAGCCTGCAAGACCTGGCCACCCTGGCCTTGACCGCTTTCAACAAGCGCTTGCGCACCCAGCAGCTGGTGCACATGGCACTGAGCGATCCGCTGACAGGCCTGAGCAACCGCGCCCACTTCAACCGCACGGTGGAAGGCGAGCTGGCCCACGCGATGCGCACCGGCGAACCATTCACCGTGCTGTGCATGGACCTGGACGGCTTCCAGGCCGTCAACGATGGCTTCGGCCATGTCGCTGGCGACGAAGTGCTTTGTGAAGTGGCCCGGCGCATGGCCCAGCAGGTTCGTATCGGCGACGTGCTGGCGCGCTTTGGTAGCGATGAGTTCGGTGTCGTGATGCGCCATGGCGCCAAGGACTCGGCTCAGGTGCTGGCCAGGCGCATCGCCAAGGCCGTGTCGACGCCCATCATGCTGACCAGCGGTGACGAGATCGGCGTGGGCGTGTCCATCGGCATGGCAGCCTATACGGACCGCGTGGTGTCAGTGAGCATGCTGATGGCCCAGGCCGAGCAGGCACTGTTCCAGACCAAGCTGCAAAACGAGAAGCGCTGGAAGATGTTCGTGGGCATCCGCTGATGCCCTTTTTCTGGCAACCTTGAAACACAGGCCACCAAGCACAACGGCGACCCGATCAGGTCGCCGTTTGTTTGGGCATGCTGCGCTGGCGCCGTACTCAGGCCTCTGCGAACTCCAGGGTCTGCGTCGGTGCCCACACGCCATCGTCGAAGCTGTGATCGCCTTCTTGCAGGCGCATCCAGTTGATCAGCTGGCCATGGGTCATGGGCTCGGCATAGAGGTTGCCCTGCATCATCTGGCAACCAGCCTGACGCAGCCAGACCACCTGGTCCACCGACTCGACGCCTTCGGCCACGCTCTTGATGCCCAGGCGCTTGGTCAGCGTGATCATCAGCTCCAGCAAGGCCGGGTCGAAGTTGGGCTTGCCAATGGCCTGCACGAACACGCGGTCGATCTTGAGCTTGTCGACCTTGAGGTCCTGCAGGCGGGCGATCGAGGAGTAGCCGGAACCGAAATCGTCAATCGCAATGCGGAAACCCTGCTCGGAGAGCTGCCTGAGCGTCACGTTCTCGCGGCCGCTGTGGCCGCCCATGGCCGTGCTTTCGGTGATCTCGAACTCGATGTCCGTGGGCTGCAGGCCATGGCGCTGCAAGATCTCCTGCACATCGGTCACGAAGGCCGGGTCGGACAACTGACGCAGCGAGACGTTCATGCTCACATAAGGCAGTTGCAGACGTTGCGCACGCAGGGCCACCAGGTCGGCACACACCATGTCGATGACCATCTTGCCCAGCGGCACGATCAGGCCATTGGCCTCGGCCACGGGGATGAATTCATCGGGCGACACCACGCCGCGCGTCGGGTGGCGCCAGCGCACCAGCGACTCCACGCCACGGATGCTGTCGAAGGCATCGAACTGCGGCTGGTAGGCCATGAACATCTGGCGCTCTTCGAGGGCCTTCTTCAGGTCCGCCTGGATCTGGGCGCGCTTGCGCGAGGCCGTGTCCATGGCTTCTTCGAAGAAGACGAGCCGGCCACGACCGGTGCGCTTGGCCTCGTACATGGCCAAGTCGGCGCGGTGCAGCATGTCACCGATGCCCATCTCGCCACGGTGGATCATGTAGGCACCAATGCTCAGGCCCACGGTGTCGGTGATGGAGTCGATCTGGATGGGCTTGGAGACCTGCTCGATCACCACACGCCCCATCTGCTCGATGGTGGCCTGCGAGGCCACGTCCACCAGCAGCACGGCGAACTCGTCGCCACCCAGGCGGCCGATCAGCACGTCGTTGCCCAACGTGTACTTCAGGCGCTTGGCCACGGTCTTGAGCACCACGTCACCAGCAATGTGGCCATGGGTGTCGTTGATGATCTTGAAGCGGTCCAGATCGAAGTACATCAGGCAACCATCGGTGCTGCCTTTTGTCGGCAAGGCTTCGGACTCGTTGTGGCGCTTGAGCGCGGCTTCAAAAGCCACACGGTTGAGCAAGCCCGTCAGCGCATCCAGTTCTGAAGGCTGCTTGGCCTGCTGCGTGGATGCGGCACGCGTCTGCTGAGGCGCCTGCCTGGATTTCAGCCACAGCGCCACCACCCCGCCAACCAGCAGGACGGCCCCCATGTTCAGGGCGATGTCCTTGAGGACGGCCAGCAGGTCGAAGCGCACCAGCAGGGAGTAGCCCACATTGGTTTTGGAGCGCACCGCCACGCACTGCGGATTGAAGCTGACGCCATAGGTGCAAGGCTCGGCCTGCTCACGTGCAAACAAGGTGCTGCACTGCGAACCGGCGCAATGGCTCAAGGACAGCACGCTTTGATGCGGTGCCATGGCGGCGGCCAGCGAAGGCGGCGCCTGCACACTCACCGAGGCCGGCTGCTGCTCGATCAGGGCGAGCGCGGCCTGGCCGTCGGCCTCCGCGCTCGCCCGTGCGCCCATCAGCTGGATGACCAGCATGAGCACACACAGGCACACCGCAGCGATCGAGACGACGCGCGCTGGTGTCAGCCAGCCCTCCTTGGGGGAGGCGCCACCCTGCACCGGAACCTGAGATGTTTGAGCACCAGAAGCCATACGCCCTTATCGGCCATTGGGCGGCGGATATTGAGCCCTGTATGCAGCAGTATCGATTCGCGTGATTTTTGTCACGCAAGAGGCCCGCGCCTGGGCCAGCGGGCGCCCACCGCTCAGGCAGTGGCCTCCACCCTGAACACGCTGACGACCTGCGCCAAACGCGAAGCCTGGTGCTTCATGCTGTCGGCAGCCGCTGCGGCCTCCTCGACCAGCGCGGCATTTTGCTGGGTGACCTGGTCCAGCTGGGAGACGGCCTGCCCCACCTGCGCGATGCCGGTGGACTGCTCCTGGCTGGCCAGGCTGATGTCGGCCATGAGCTGCTCCACGCGCCGGACCTCGGCCATGATGTCTTCCATGGTCTTGCCGGCCTGGTTGACCAGCCCCGCACCCAGCTCGACCTTGTCCACGCTGTGGCCGATCAGCCGCTTGATCTCCTTGGCCGCCTCGGCGCTGCGCTGCGCCAGAGAGCGCACCTCGCCGGCCACCACCGCAAAGCCCCGGCCCTGCTCGCCGGCACGGGCCGCTTCCACAGCCGCGTTGAGCGCCAGGATATTGGTCTGGAAGGCGATGCCGTCGATCACGCCAATGATGTCGTGGATCTTGCGCGAGCTGTCGGTGATGTCGTTCATGGTGTCGACCACCTGGCCGACCACCTTGCCGCCCTCCTGCGCCACGGCGGCAGCGCGGGTGACCAGGTCGTTGGCCTGCGCGGCGGCGTTCGCGTTCTGGGCCACGATGGACGTGAGCTGCTCCATGGACGCGGCAGTTTGCTGCAGATTGGAGGCCTGCTCCTCTGTACGCTGGCTCAGGTCGGCATTGCCCACTGCGATCTGGGCCGAGGCGGTGCTCACCGACTCCACGCCATGGCGGACTTCGCTGACCACGGTGCGCAAACGCGCCACCATCTCGCCCAGTGCGTCCTGAAGCTGGGTCACGTCGTCCCGCCCTTCGGAGCGAACCTCCACGGCCAGGTCACCACTGGAGACCCTGGCGGCCAAGGCCACGGCCTCGCTCAGCGGCGTCACGATCGAGCTGGTGATGGCCCAGGCCAGCAGCACCGCCAGGCCCACGGCACAGACCAGCAGCACACCCGAAGTCCACATCGAGCGCTGATAGAGCTGGTCGACATCACGGCCGTCGGACTGCGCCATCTTGTCGTTGTAGGCGGCCAAGGCCTTGAGCGAGGCCGCCAGGCGGTCGAAAGACTTGAGACCGTTGCTGCTCACCCAGGCTTGCGTACGGGCCATGTCGCCGGTCTGGGCGATGGCCACGCCTTCGTCTGACACACGCACGTAGTCGGCCCAGTCCTTCATGGCCTGCTCGTACAGGCCGCGCTCGTGCTCGTCGGCAATCGAGTCTTCGTAGCTCTTGCGGAACTGCTCGAACTCGGCCTTGCTCTTGCTCAGGCGCTCGATGGCGGTGGGCAGTTGCGGCAATGGGGTGATGGCCACGCGGAAGTCACGGGTGCGCATGCGGGTGGCACTTTCCGCCATCAACAGGCTGTCGCGCACGCCGGCCAGACGGATGTTGATCAGTGTCTGCGACTTCTCGTGGATGCCAGCCCCGCAAACGGCCGCGCTCACGGCGATGCCCAGCAAAAGCAGCAGCATCACGGCAAACGCCAGGACCAACCTGCCCCGCACGGAAAACTGTCTCAGAAACTGCATCCTCATCGCGAACCCCTTGTGATGAACAAGACTCTCTGCGTCTGAGTATCGGGATTCCGGCTGCTTGGTGAAACGGAATTAAGTGGTGTTTTCGGGCTTTAATTTACGCGTAAACATACGCATAAGCTTACGCAAAAGATTTATCATCGATGCCATGGTGACGAAACGCATAAATCGCCGCGCCGCCGGCACGACGCCCAGCCGGGTCCGGCGCGGCAATCTGGAAGACCAGCAGGCCTTGCGGCAGGCCGCGCTGGCCAGCGCGATGCGCCTGTTCCAGCAGGCCGGCCTCAGCGGCGTGACCATGCGCGCCGTGGCCGCCGAGGTGGGGGTATCGGCCATGGCGCTGTACCGCTACTTCCCCAACAAGGCCGGCCTGTTGCGCGGGCTGTGGGAGTTCGCGATCACCGAGCTCAATGCCTTGCTCAATGTCCCGCTCAACGACCCGGCCCTGTCGCCAAGACAACGCCTGCGTGCCGCCATCGACGTCTTCATCACCTACTACGAGGCTCGGCCCGACTCCTATCGCCTGATCTTCATGACCGAGCAGACCTACCAGGAGTCGGTCGAGTCGCGATGGGCCGAAGCCCCGATCTACCAAGAGACGTTGCGCAATGCTCAGAACATGACACGTGACGTGGCCCAGGAAATCGGCGGCGACCCCAAGCGGGCGAGGCTGGCCAGCGATCTGCGCTACATCATGTGCACCGGCTACCTGCATGGCCGCCTGATCAACACGCGCTACCCCTGGCAGGACCTTGCCGCCCTGCGAACGGTGGCCATTGAGCAGATCGCCGTGGCGGTGGAGAACTGCCTGCTGGCCAAGGCCTGAGCTGTCAGAGTTGCCGTTGGCGCCGCCATCAGAAGCAGCTGCTGGGTGCAGGCCGGCCAGCGATCCGGTCCGACAGATAGGCCAGTGCCGCCGGGTAGCCCGTGATCTCCAGTCCGATGTGCTCATTGAGCTGGCGGCTGTACTTGATCTGCGCGCCGCCGCTGCAATAGGTGCGCACCAGTTGGTCCACACCCTGGATGGGGATGAGTTCGTCCAGCGTGGCCTGGTAGATGTACATGGGCACGCTCGGGATGCGCTGCCCCAGCTTGTTCTCGGCCAGGATGCGTTGGACCACGGGCACGTCCAGCAACTGTGGGACCTTGGTGTAGCGGCTCATGCGCTGGAAGGCATAGGCCAGGATGGGGTCCCAGGTGCCGGTCATGAACTGGCCCACACACATCTGGCCGATGTTGCCGAGCATGCGCAGGCCTTTGTCGTTGAAGAGGGCTTGCGGATCGACCTCCGGATAGGCGCGCGCCAGGCCCGCCACGGCGGCAAAGTAGATGCCGCTGAGCAGGCCGCCATCGAGGTGGCGCCCGGCCGAACCCAGGTCAGCCGGCACGCCACCCACGGCCACGCCACGCAGGTTCACTTCAGGGGCATAACCATCATGCAGCTCGGTAGCCCAGGTGGTGGCCAAAGCACCACCCGAGTAGCCCATCATCACGACCGGCGTCTGCATGCCGTCCAGGCCCGCCTGCATGAAGCTGGTGGCGGCACGCACGCTGTCGAGCACGCCGTGACCCGCGTTGATGCCCGCGGTCCACTGGGCCTGCGGCCCTTCGTAGTCCGGCAGGTTCACCACCCAGCCTTTGAGCAAGGCTGGCAGGATCAGGCTGGCCTCATCGGCCGTGCCACGCAGCACCTCCTGCGAGGCCGCGCAGCGCTGATCCAGGCCATCGTAGGCCGTCTGGAAGGACAGCAGCACGCGGCCTTTCTGGGGCGCATTGCTGGGCACGATCACCGTGGTGACATCGCCCACCGGCCGGCCCTTGGTGTCATTGGAGCGGTACATCAGCTGCCAGGCCCACCCACCCATGGGCAGGACGAAGTAGGCCATGGCCGAGATCTCGCGAAAGCGCAGTACGGCGCCAGGCACCACGCCGGCCAGCACGGCCGCATCGGGCTGCTTGTAGAAGAGGTCCCCATCCGGCACCTGGATGGGCTTGGTGGGCGGTGGATAGACCTCGGGCAGGGTCTGGGCCAGGGCCTGCCCACCGGTCATCGTCCAGCAGCCCACGGCCAGCGAGGACAGCCAGACGCGCCACGATCTTGAACTCAGCATCTTCTTCATGGGATGTCTCCTCTCAGGGTGCACATCAGGGTGCAAAAAGCCAGCGGGCCGATGCGATCAGACCCAGATCACGCCTTGTGCCTGCGCCGACCACGCTTCGAAGCCCTGCGCATAGCGGCTCTCGATGGCCTGGCGGCGGATCTTCATCGTCGGTGTCAACAGGCCGTTCTGGATTGACCAGGCCTCGCGCGACAAGACCAGGCAGTCGAGCCGTTCATGCGGCTCCAAGCTGCCGTTCACGCGCCCCAGCAGCCCACTGAACTGCGCCTCGACCTCGTCTTGCGACAGGCGGCCATTGGCCATGCGCTCCAGCACCTCATCGGCCAGGGACACGATGGCCAGAGGCTGCGGCTGGCCCACACCGGTCACGCACACCATGCCCACGGCCGGGTGCTCGGCCAGCATCTTCTCGATGGGCTGCGGTGCCACGTACTTGCCCTTGCTGGTCTTGAACAGCTCCTTGACGCGGCCGGTGATGCGCAGGCGGCCCTGCTCATCGAGCTCGCCCATGTCGCCCGTCTTCAAATAGCCATCGGCCGTGAAGGCATCGGCGCTCAGGCCTGGCTCCTTGTAGTAGCCCATCATCGACGCCGGGCTGTGTACCTGAACCTCACCCGTCATCGGGTCGATGCGCTGTGCCACACCCGGGTTGGGGTGGCCCACATAGCCCACGCGGCTTTGGCCACGGCGGCTGGTGTGCGAGTAGGCGAAGTTCTCGGTCAAGGCATAGCCTTCGAGCAGCTCCAGGCCCAATGCCCGGTACCAGCTGATGAGCGCGGGTGCCAAGGGGGCCGAGCCCGTCCAGGCGATGCGCACATGGTCCAGGCCCAGCTGGCGCAGCACGCGCTTGCGTGTGACCGATGACACCACCGGGATCGTCAGCAGGCGACTGAGCTTGGCGGGCGGGATGCGGTCGCTGACGGCCTGGTAGAACTTGGCCCACAGGCGTGGCACCGAGATGAAGAGCGTGGGCCTGGCGCGCTTCATGTCGTCCACGAAGGTCTCCAGGCCATAGGCGAAGTAGACCTTGAAGCCGAAGATGAGGGACGAGGTCTCGATCATGGCGCGCTCCAGCGCATGAGCCAGCGGCAAGTAAGACAGCACGCGGTCTTGTGGCCCGACATCGAAGAGCTCGGCGTTGCGGCGCATCTCCATCATCGCGCCGAAGCTGATCATCACGCCCTTGGGCGTGCCCGTGCTGCCCGAGGTGTAGATGATGGAGGCCAGCTCACGCGGTGAACGCGTCGGGATCTGGGCCAGAGGTTCATGGCGAGCGACAAGGTCGTTCCAGCGCGTGGCACTCATCACCGGGGCCATGGGCAAGGCCACGCGGGGCAGGTCTTCGGGCAGATGCGGCACCAGTGAAGACCACAGCTCGTCCATGCGCCCCACGATGAGCACCCGCGCCTCGCTGTGGGCCAGCACATGACGTACGGCCTCGGCACCCAGCGTGGCATACAGCGGCACGCTCACGTGGCCCGCCATCCAGATACCCAGGTCGGCCATGATCCAGTGGGCACTGTTCTTGCCCATGAGCGCAATCGCACTGCCTGGTGGCAGAAGCAAGCTCTGCAGATAGCTGGCCAGCCGGCGCGCCTGCTCGCCCACCTGGCGCCAGGTGAAAGTCAGCACATCGCCATTGGCCAGGGGTTGCGTGAGGTACACCTCGTGTGGCGCGATGCGTTCCCAGTACAGCAGGCACTCCAGCAGGGTCTCGGTTTTCAAGGCCGGAGCCCGCGCCAACGGATCGGCGCGCATTGCACTGTTCATCATCATCCTCGATCCTCTTGTCGTCCACTGTTCACGTTGTGGAGCCGATTCTTCAGGATGTCCCCGGATGTGCGTGAGCACCCAAAGTGCCAAAATGCTTAGCAATAAGGGCCACCATTCAAACCAGTGTCCATGCAGGTCAAAGCAGAGAGCAAGGCTGACAGGCGCACACCACGCGTGGTGCCTGCGGCCCACCTGCGTTTGTTGATGGACATCGTTCAGGAGCGCGGCATCCGGCCCGAGCAGGTGCTGGCGGGTACGGGCTTGAGCAGCGAAGGCCTGGCTCAAGCCGATGGGCGCATTCCCACGCTGCAAGCAGCCCGTATGTGCTGGCAAGCCTGTCAACTCACAGGCGACCCTGGCCTGGGCCTGGAGTTCGGCCTGCGTTGCCAACCCACGGTGCATGGCTACCTGGGCTATGGCGTGATGGCCTGCGGCACCTTGCAAGAGGCCGTGGACCTCACCACCCGCTTCACCGGCCTCATCCAGCCGGGTGTCGACATCCACTGCACACGCACAGGCGACGGCATGGCCGCGATGGTCTTCGAGCAGACCGATGACCTGGGCTTCATGCGCCAGTTCCTGTTCGAGGCCTGGGCCGTGGGCATCGCACGCGCGGGCGGCTTCCTGATGGGGCGGCCCATGCTGGATTGCACGTTGTGGTTCGACTGGCCCGAGCCCGCCCACTTCGCCGCCTACCGCGACCGCCTGCCGCCCGTGCGCTTCAACATGCCGGGCATCCAGATCCGCTTCGATGAGGCCATGCTGGGCCATCGTATCGCCATGGCCGAGCCCGGCGCGGCCCGCATCTGCACAGCGCATTGCGAACGTGAACTGGCCCTGGTGGGGCCCTGTGAAGGCGACACGGTGCAACGCGTGCGCAAGCAGCTGAGCCTGGGTGCCGAGGGCTACCCTGATCTGCCAACGGTGGCCGACAGGCTCTGTCTCTCACCTCGCACACTCAAGCGCCATCTCCAGCAAAGCCGCAGCAGCTTCCAGACCTTGCTGGACGAAGCCCGGCACCGCGACGCCATGCGCATGCTGCAAGACGGGCAGCTGGACATCCAGTCCATCTCGACCTTGCTGGGCTATGACAACCCGCCGTCCTTCACGCGGGCCTTCAGGCGCTGGACGGGCCAAACACCCAGTCAGGCGCGCGAGGCCTTGATGACGACTGGCGCGTGATGGCCAGCCGCTTACTTGCCGCTCTTGCGCTTGTCTTCCAGCGTCTTGCGGCTGCGTGCATTGATCAGGCGCAACTCGGCCAGCGAGGCATCGATCTGGGCACGCTTGGCTTCCAACTCGGCAATGGCCGCATCGGTCTTCTCGACCACATAGGTCAGCTGCTGGATGCGGCCTTCGCCGTGCTGGCCGTACATGTCGAGGTAGTGTTTGATCTCAGACAGCGGCGAGCCCAATGACTTGGCGCGCAGGATGCGCTTGAGCCGCGCCCGGTCCAGCTTGCTGTAGACCCGTGTGCCATTGATGCGGCGTGGCGCCAGCAGCCCCTTGGTTTCGTAAAAGCGCAAGGCACGCGGCGAGACCTTGTAGCGCTCGCAGACCTCGGCGATGCCCATGAGCGAATCGGCCGCGTGTTCATCCTCATCGGCCTCGAACGCCCAGCTCGGCAGATGGCCGGCGGCGTCGCCGAACTCGTCCATCAACTCGTCATCGGCTTTGACTTTTACTTGAGCAACCACGGGCGTCCCAATCGGCAATGTGAAGCGGTGTAAGGGCAGCACACGACACGTGCCTGACCACGCCGCGCATTATCGCCGAACGCTGACGCTTGTCATAGGGGATTTACCCATGAATCAATTTGTTGACGTTAACGTCAAGCACGATTACAGTGCGCTTCAGTGGCCCAAGTGCCTGCCAAGAGTCTTCCCGTCCAAGGACCCGACACAAGATGCCCGCCCTGCGCACCGCCCTCAACACCAAGTCCGAAGCCTTTCGCACGGCTGTCGCCCGCATGACCGAGCGCCTGGAGCAGGTGCGCGCCCTCGAGAAACTGGCGCGCGATGGCTCGGCCGAGAAGCGCGACAAGTTCGACAAGCGCGGCCAGCTGCTGCCTCGCGAGCGCGTGGCTCGCCTGCTCGACCGCGACTCGCCCTTCCTCGAAATCAGCACCCTGGCCGGCCTGGGCATGCACGACGACGACGGCAAGAAAAGCGTGCTGGGCGGCGGCACCATCATCGGCATCGGCCATGTGGCCGGCAAGCGCTGCCTGGTCACCGCCAGCGACAGCGCGCTCAAGGGCGGCACCATCTCGCCCATGGGCCTGAAGAAGGGCCTGCGCGCGCAAGAGATCGCCCGCGACAACAAGCTGCCCCTCATCGCTCTGGTGGAATCGGGCGGCGCCAACCTGATGTACCAGGCCGAGATCTTCGTGGATGGCGGCAAGAGCTTTGCCAACCAGGCGCGTCTGAGCGCGATGGGCATCCCGCAGATCGCCGTGGTGCATGGTTCGTCCACGGCCGGTGGTGCCTACCTGCCTGGCTTGTCTGACTATGTGATTTTGGTGAAGGGCCGCTCCAGCATCTACCTGGCGGGCCCCCCGCTCGTGAAGGCCGCCATCGGTGAAGATGCCACCGACGAGGACCTGGGCGGCGCCGAGATGCACGCCAGCGTGACCGGCCTGGGCGAGTACTTGTCCGACAACGACGCGCACGCGATCGCGATGTGCCGCGAGCTGGTGGACAAGCTGCAATGGGACACGGTAGATGACGCAGGCACCAACGCAACAGGCCGCAAGCCCGTGGTCGCGCCCTTGTTTGATGAAGCAGAGCTGATGGGCTGCGTGCCCTTTGATGACCGCGAGCCTTTCGACACCCGCGAGGTCATCGCCCGCATCGTCGATGGCTCCGACTTCCTTGAATTCAAGGCCAACTACGGCAGCGAGACCTTGTGCGGTCACGCCCGCATCAACGGCCACCTCGTCGGCATCCTGGGCAACAACGGCCCCATTCAGCCGCAAGGCTCGACCAAGGCCGCGCAGTTCATCCAGCTGTGCGATCAGTCGGGCACGCCGTTGATCTTCCTGCAGAACACGACCGGCTACATGGTGGGCTCGGCCGCTGAACACGGTGGCGCCATCAAGCATGGCTCCAAGATGATCCAGGCCGTGGCCAACGCCCGTGTGCCCAAGTTCACCATCACGCTCAACGGCTCCTTCGGTGCCGGCAACTACGGCATGTGCGGCCGCGGCTTCGACCCACGCTTCATCTTCAGCTGGCCCTCCGCCCGCACCGCCGTGATGGGCGGCGCACAGGCTGCGAAGGTGATGGAGATCGTCACGCGCGGCAAGATGGAACGCGCCGGCATGCCCGTCAACGACGCGATGCTCGAAGGCATGTCGGCCGAGATCAGAAAGCGCCTGGATGCCGAATCCAATGTGCTGTTCGGCACTGCCCGCCTGTGGGACGACGGGATCATCGACCCGCGCGACACCCGCCGCGTGCTGGCCTTGTGCCTGGACCTGGCCAAGGAAGCCGATCAGCGCGAACTGCGCCCCAACACCTTTGGCGTGGCCCGCCTGTAAATCAGGCGCGCGACCTCGCTCCCTCACTCACCACACCCATTCCCACACACAGCGCACCCGAGGAGACCACCATGCAATTCACGCCCGAACACGAGCAACTGCGCGAAACCGTCAAGCGCTTCGTCCAGCAAGAGATCAACCCTCACGTCAAGGAATGGGAAGCGGCCGAGATCTTCCCGGCTCACGAGGTCTTCAAGAAGATGGGCAATCTGGGCCTGCTGGGCGTCAAGTACGACCCGGCTTATGGCGGCATGGGCCTGGACTTCTCCTACCAGATGGTGGTCAACGAAGAGCTCGGCCTGATCGAATGCGGCGGCATCCCCATGGCCATTGGTGTGCAGACCGACATGTGCACGCCCGCCCTGCACCGCTTCGGCTCCGATGAGCTCAAGCGCGAGTACCTGGCACCCTCCATCGCCGGCGACATGGTGGGCAGCATCGCCGTATCCGAAACCGGTGGCGGCTCCGACGTGGCCGCGCTCAAGACCACGGCCCGTGTTGAAGGCGACGACTACGTCATCAACGGCAGCAAGATGTGGATCACCAACGCCACGCAGGCCGACTGGTGCTGCTTGCTGGCCAACACCTCCGAAGGCCCGGTGCACAGCAACAAGTCGCTGATCGTCGTGCCCATGGACGCCAAAGGCATCACCACACAGAAGATCAAGAAGATCGGCATGAACGCGTCCGACACGGCGCAGGTCTTCTTCGACAACGTGCGCGTGCCGCGCCGCAACCTGATCGGCACCGAAGGCACGGGCTTCATGATGCAGATGATCCAGTTCCAGGAAGAGCGCCTCTGCGCGGCATCGGGTGCGCTCAAGTCGCTGGACCGCTTGATTGATCTCACCATCGAGTACTGCAAGGAACGCCACACCTTTGGCCAGCCCCTGATCAACAACCAGGTCATCCACTTCCGCCTGGCCGAGCTGCGCACCGAGGTCGAGCTGCTGCGCTCGCTGACCTACCGCGCCGTCGAACAGTATGTGCAAGGCAAGGACGTGACGCGCCTGGCCTCCATGGCCAAGCTCAAGACCGGCCGCCTCTTCCGCGAAGTCAGCGACGCCTGCCTGCAGTACTGGGGCGGCATGGGCTTCACCTATGACAACCCCATCTCGCAGAGCTACCGAGACAGCCGCCTGATCTCCATCGGTGGCGGCGCCGACGAAATCATGCTGGGCATCATCTGCAAGTTCGAAGGCACCCTGCCCAAAAAGCAACGCTAACCGCAACGCTGCCTGCCACGCTGATCCTGTCATCCACGCGAAGTATCTCCATGACCACCTCCACCATCCAGGTCCAGCAGGACAAAGGCATCTGCACCCTCACGCTCAACCGGCCCGAGGTGCGCAATGCCATGTCCATGGCCATGATCAACGAGCTGCTGACCGCGCTGAAGCAGGCCGAGGAAGACCCCGGCGTGCGCGTGATCGTGCTGCGAGGTGCGGGTGGCCACTTCTGTTCCGGTGGCGACATCAGTGACATGGCTCAGGCCCGCATGAAGCTGGCGGCGCAGCAAGTCGAAGAAACCAAGACCGGCGTGAAGACATCGGGGCCCAGCCCGGTGGCGCAGGTCAACGCGCAGTTCGGTCGTCTGTGCCTGGCCTTTGCACGCACCCCCTTGCCCGTGGTGACCGTGCTCGAAGGCACGGTGATGGGCGGCGGTTTCGGCCTGGCCTGCGTGTCGGACGTCACGCTGGCACTGGACAACGTCGCCTTCAGATTGCCGGAGACCTCGCTGGGTGTGATCCCCGCGCAGATCGCGCCTTTCCTCGTTGAACGCCTGGGCTATGCCGAGGCCAAGCGCCTGTCGGTCACCGGGGCCAAGGTGCTGGCGCAAGAGGCCCTGACGATCCGCCTGGTGCATGAGGTACACGCCAGCCTGGACGCGCTCAACGATGCGCTTGCCAACACCGTCGCCAGCATCATGGCCTGTGGCCCCCAAGCCATCGGCCAGACCAAGCAGTTGCTGGCACACGCCCGCCTGTCCACGCCAGAGAGCCTGATCGACGATGCCGCCGAGATGTTCGCGCGTGCGGTGCTCAGTGATGAAGGCCAGGAAGGCACGAGCGCGTTCATGCAAAAGCGCAAGCCAAGCTGGGTTCCCCAGGCATCTTGAAGCGCGTGAGTTGACATCACCATGATCAAAAAAATCCTGATTGCCAACCGCGGGGAAATCGCCTGCCGCGTGATCCGCACCGCACGCAAGCTCGGCTACCGCACTGTCGCGGTGTTCAGCGAAGCCGATGCCCAGGCACCGCACGTGAGCCTGGCCGACGAGGCCGTGTGCATCGGTGGCGCTGCCGCAGCCGAGTCCTACCTCAAGGTCGATGCCCTGCTGGACGCCTGCCGCAAGACCGGCGCCAACGCCATCCACCCTGGCTATGGCTTCCTCTCCGAGAACGCCGACTTCGCACAGGCCTGCGCCAACGCGGGCGTCATCTTCATCGGCCCCAGCCCCGAAGCCATCCGCGTGATGGGCGACAAGGCCGGCGCCAAGAAGGAGATGATCAAGGCCGGCGTGCCCACCGCGCCGGGTTACCTCGGCGCCGAGCAGAACGATGAAATCTTGGTCGCAGAAGGCAAACGCCTGGGCTTTCCGCTGCTGGTCAAGGCCGTGAGCGGCGGCGGTGGTCGCGGCATGCGCCTGGTCCACCAGGCCGATGAACTGCCTCAGGCCATCACCAGCGCACGCCGTGAAGCGCAAAGTGCCTTTGGCGATGGCACGCTGATGCTGGAGCGCCTCATCCTCGATGGCCGCCACATCGAGATCCAGGTCTTCGCGGACAGCCACGGCAATGCCGTCTACATCGGCGAGCGCGACTGCACGGCCCAACGCCGCCGCCAGAAGGTCATCGAAGAATCGCCCTCGCCCGTGGTGAGCCCAGCCATGCGCGAAGCCATGGGTCGCGATGCGGTACTGGCCGCCAAGGCCATCAACTACTGCGGTGCCGGCACCATCGAGTACATCGTCGACCAGGCCCTGAACTACTACTTCCTGGAGATGAACACCCGCCTGCAGGTGGAGCACCCGGTCACCGAAATGATCTCGGGCCTCGACCTCGTTGAATGGCAACTGCGCGTGGCCGCCGGCCAGCCTCTGCCCCTCAAGCAGGACGAGATCAGCTTGCGCGGCCATGCCATCGAAGCGCGCCTCTACACCGAAGACCCCTATGCCGGCTTCGCCCCGCAGACCGGTGACATCGCCTGGTGGCGCCCCGCACTGGCGCTGTATGAGGGCGTGCGCATCGACGATGGCATCCGCGAAGGTGGCACCGTCACGCCGCACTACGACCCCATGGTGGCCAAGCTCATCGTGCATGGCCGGGACCGCGTTGATGCCATCCGCCGCCTGATCGCCACGCTGGACGACGCGCCGCTCCTGGGCCTCAAGCACAACGCCCGCTTCCTGCGCGACCTGGTCGACCACAAGCGCTTCCGTGCCGGCACGATGACGACCACGCTCATCGACCAATGGCAGATCGACAACGAGGCCATCCTGCAACGCCCCGTGGCCAGCGATGAAGCCTGGCTGGTGGCTGCCGCCGTGTTTGCGGCGCGCCAGCACGGCGGTCAAACCGGCACCCGCGGGCCGTCACTGCGTGCCGACAGCGTCACCGGCTTTGACATCCCCTTGAGCTGCGATGGGGCCAAGCGCACGCTGCGTGTGCAGGGCCAGCGCGCAGGCAGCTTCCTCGTTCAAGGCACCCCCACGGACGCGGCCCACGCCTTGCGCCTCATCAGCCATGGTGATGAGGCGGTGGGCGATGCCACGCGAGGGGGCGTGCTGCGCTACGAACTCGACGGCGTGCACAAGCGCCTGATCGCCGTGTGGTGCGGCCCTGAGTTGCACCTCGTGCAAGACGCCGCTGTCTTCGTGTTCAGTGAAGTCTCCGCCTGGCCTGATCAAGGCAACGCCGCCGACCCACGCCGTGCGCTCTCGCCTGTGGCGGGCACGGTCGCCCAGGTGCTGGTCAAGGCCGGCGACACCGTGGTTGAGGACCAGCCCTTGCTGAGCATCGAGGCCATGAAGATGGAAATGTGGCTGTCCGCCCAGGCCCCGGGCGTGATCAAAGCCGTTTACGCGCAACCGGGCGATCAGGTACAGGCCAAGACCCTGCTGATCGACATCGAACTCATTTCGAAGGAATCCTGAACATCATGGACAAGGCCATCCTCACCTGCGCGCTCACCGGCGTGCTCACCGACCCCGCTCAACACCCCGTGCCCGTGACCGCCGCCGAGATGGCAGCAGCCGCACGCGAAGCCTTTGATGCCGGTGCGTCCATCATGCACGTACACCTGCGCCGCCAGGAGCCTGGCATGGGCCGCTTCCCGAGCTGGGATCCTGCCGTGGCCGCCGAGATCGACACGGCCATCCGCGCCGCCTGCCCGGGCGTCATCATCAACCTGACCACCGGTGTGGTCGGCCCCGATATCTCGGGCCCTTCGGCCTGCATCCGTGCGGTGCGCCCCGAGATCGCCGCCTGCAATGCCGGCAGCCTCAACTACCTCAAGATCAAGGAGAACGGTCAATGGGCCTGGCCGCCCATGCTGTTCGACAACCAGGTCGAGAAGGTCAAGGCCATGATCGACGTGATGAACGAAACGGGCACCCGCCCCGAGTTCGAATGCTTCGACGTGGGCATCGTGCGCTCGGTCGAGATGTACCAGAAGGCCGGCATGGCCGACTACCTCGAATACAACTTCGTGATGGGCGTGGCCTCGGGCATGCCGGTGGATGCCGACCTGCTCAGGCTGCTGGTGAAATACCGCAAGCAAGGCACCACCTGGCAGACCACACTGATCGGCCGCGAGGAGATCTGGGCCGTGCACCAGGCCACCGCCGATCTGGGCGGCATGCTGCGCAGCGGTGTGGAAGACACCTTCTACCTGCCTGGCGGCGAACGCACCTCAGGCAATGGGCAGTTGATCGAGGCCCTGGCGCAATGTGCGCGCAATGCGGGGCGTGAAGTGGCATCGCCAGCCGAGGCGCGGCAGATGCTGGGCTTGAAGGCGGCGTCGGAGCATGGTGTGAAGGCCTGATGGTTGATTGAGTGGGACAGGGACGCGGGGCGGCCAACTTCGCTCATGTCATCCGGATCGGGCACAGCCCGATCCTCCTTCTTTACTTCGCTGCGTTGGCCACCCCACGTCCCTGTCTGGTGAGGTTGGTGGTGGGCGTAGATCTGGTAGCGAGATAGGTCAACGCGCAGCAGTGCGCTGGCTGACCCAATCGGGTCGATCGATCTGCGCAGCAAGCAGATCGATGTCAGACGCGGATACGCCGCACGCCACGAAATGGTCTCGCCAACCATCCACGACTGCGGCCACAGCGCGCACCTCGTCACGCGCATCCCGCGCGTTCAACCCGAACTGGTTGGCCTCGGACAAGGCGTTGTCGATGGACGAGACCGCGCCGTCGTGCCCCACACGCATCTGCTGGTAGCCCAGGGCCTGCCCCGTCGGCAACACGTCAAAGGCCGGTGACAGCGCGTACTCGCCACGGTCGTTCATCAGCAGCACATGGTTCTTCTCGTGGTCGTCGGTGTTGTCGATCAGGATGTTGAACACCATGCGCCGAAACAGCTCGCGCATCTGCGCCTGGCTCACGCCATCGCGTACCACACCACGCCGCCGCAACAGTTGCGCCAGCTCCGGATAACCCATTTCTTCGCCAGCAGCCTGCAAGACTACATGGGCGGACAAGGCATGCACGCGCTGCGGGTGCCCAGCCTGATCCACGCATCGATCAAAGCGATGCACGGCCACGGCATGCCCACGCGCCAGCGCCAAGGCGCGCGTAGGCGCCACGGTGATGCCCGCTCGCGCCGCCAGGGTCATGGCCGCATGTTCGATCAATGGCCAGTCCTGCGCCTCGCCTGTTTCGGCAAACTTGATCACCCAGGCCTGTCCATCGAGTTCGATCAAGGCCTTCGGACGCGCGCCACCCATGGTCACACCCGGTGCGATCAGGCGCTTGAGATCGTCGCGAACCGGTTCTCCCGCCATCACGCGCTGCACCAGGTCATGCAAGACGCCGAGGTCCTGCAAACGGGGCAGCGGCCCCAGTTCCCGCCCCTGATAAGCCTCACCTGACAGCGACACACCCAGCGCACCAAAGCGCTCGTCGCCCGCCAGGAACAGGTACTCCATCAGGGACAGGCGCGCCGGCCGGTCCAGCAAGCGGATCACGCGCTCGCCCCAGCGGTCCGGTCGGGCGTCGTCCACCGCGCCTGCGGCCGAGTCTTTATGCAGGGGCAGGAAGACCTGATCCAAGAGTGGCAAGTCTTCGCTCAGGGCAAAGCCCCATGCCAACCAGTGCGCGTCATACTGCAAGGAAACCCCGCGCAGCGACGGCACGAAGCGCAACACCCCGACGCGCACGGGTGCCTCTGGGCACACCAGCCACCAGAGATACAGCTCGTTCCAGGGTGCGGGCATGGCCGTATGCATGCTGGCCACCATCATGAAGCGCCGTCATCGCTCCGTGCGGCAGCGCGCAAGCGTGCCTCCACGGAGGGGCCCTTGCGAACCGAGCGCAACGCTGCCGCGCGAACCTCGCTGTCCAGGGCGCCGCGATCCAGCTCCGGCGCGGCCAAATCAGCCAAGGCCTGCACCCGCCCGATCAACCACAAGGCGGTGGCATAGCTTCCGAACGCCACGGACGGATCACCCTTTTCCATGCGGGCCAGGGTGGGCTCCGTCACGCCAATGCGCTGCGCCCACGCCCGCCGCGACTCCTTGCGCCGCTTGCGCGCAATGGCCAGGTGCTCGCCCAGCTGCTGGAGTTGGGCGAGCACCATCGGCGGCATGGATGAGAGGGCGCGGGATTGCTTGGGCATGCATACATGCTAGCAAAAGCATCAAAAAACAAAAATATATTTTGCTTCTCCACGTGCAAGCAGATGCATAAAAGCAGGCCTGAAATCGGCATAGAGGCCTCCTTTCTAGAAGACGCCCCACTGCCACACCACCCTGCATGCGGGTCAGCACCCAGAGGTTCTGAGCCCGCAGTCGCTCTTGGGCTGCCAAGAAGGTTAGCCGGTTCAATTTGCAGCAATACGGCAATATGCCGTACAATCCCCGCCAGGAGATTCACCATGCGATCCAGCGCCCTGACCGCCCGACTCGAAGCCCGCATCAGCACCGACCTGCACGGCTTGCTCAAGCGTGCGGCAGAGCTGCAAGGGCGCACCATGACTGATTTCGTTGTCGCTGCCGTCCAGGAAGCAGCACAGCGAGCCGTCGAGCAAGCCGAGGTTATCCGCTTGTCGATGGCCGATCAACAGTGCTTTGCTGATGCACTGCTGTCGCCTCCAAAGCCGCAACCAGCCTTGAAGCGGGCCATGGCTCGCCGCAGCAAGCTCCTGCGCACTGACGAAGAATGAGCCGCGCCCCATTCAGGGTGGCACTGCTGGACGCCTCGCACGACCGCACGACCTTTGACAGCGGCACGCCCGCGCTGGATCGCTACCTGCGCGAGCAAATCACACAGGACATGCGCCGCCGTGTGGCCACCTGCTTTGTGGCCGTGACCGACGATCAACGCATTGCCGGTTACTACACACTGGCGTCAGCCAGCGTGCCTTTGACCGAGTTGCCGCCCGAGGCCATCAAGAAGCTGCCACGTTATCGCGCCGTGCCCACGGTTCGCATGGGCCGCCTGGCCGTCGATCAGGCATTCAAAGGACAAGGCCTGGGTGGCGCCCTGCTGGGCGATGCCCTTGCACGGGTCGCGCGCTCGGAGATCGCGGCCTATGCTTTGGTCGTCGATGCCAAGGACGAGACCGCAGCAGCGTTCTACCTGCACCATGGTTTCATCGCGCTGCCAGAGACACCATTGACACTGTTTCTGCCACTGGCCACGGTACCGATCAAGCCATAGCGTGGCTGTGTAGGCTCGATTCTGCTTTGCAATTGCTCCATCACGGGCGCGTGGATTGAAACACCCAAGACACGGAGCTCACACGTACCTTTACGCTTGCAACAGCAAGCAACTTTCCTTCACGCTCACACGGCCTGCCCTGGGTTCTTCCAGGCAGGCCGCAACCATTTGAAGGTCGAGAAGCATCTCCTTACCCACGCTTACCCCTGAGCCGAACAGCCTGATCGACAGTGCGGCCTTGTCATCCAGCGCCTCGCACAGGATGCATGTTGAAGTGGAAGGAGCAACAAGATGAATGACGTTCGACCCGAGATCTATGCCGGCCATGATTCGGTCATCGTGCGCATGCCTGTCGGTCGCCGACTCGTGCGCGCCATCGTGTCCCGCGAGGCGCTGGAAACCCGCTTCCAGGCAGGGCACTCGCGTGAGGCGTGGGTGGACACCTACCGCGCCAATGCCAGTGCCATCGAAGCGGTGGTTCAGGACAAGCTCGCCAAGGCTTGTCCTGAACCCATCCTCATTTCCAAATACGATTTCGCGACGCCGTAGTCAGCCGGCCGCAAACACCTTTTGCGCATAGGCATCCGCTGCCTCCAGCGGATCGCCCGCGCGCTCGAATGCCTTGAGCCAGGTCTCGTAGTGGCCCATTTCTTGGTGCTGCCAGGGGTGGAAGCCGGGCTTGTAATACGAGAAGTAGTAACCCAGGGCCGGCATGAACACGCCGCCGGGCTTGTATAGCCACCACAGGCCCTTGGCGAACATCTTGACGCGTTGCCACCGGCTGAAGCCATCTTGCTTGAGCATGTGGTTGACCATGTAGATGTTGCCGATCGGGTACTCGATGCTGAAGTACACCAGTGCCGCCACGCGCGTGAAGTAGCCGGCCTTGGCCACCTTGGTCAGCACGTCGAAGCACACGGCCTTGTGCTCGACCTCCTCGATCGAGTGCCAGGCATACAGCGCGCGCATGCGGTGGTCAAAGGGCTCGATGATGTCGGCGCGCTCCATGAAGGTCTTGCACATCATGGCCGTCATGTGCTCGGCTGCCGATGTATAGGCCAGGTTGAAGGCCTTGGACCACGCGCTCATCTGCCACTTGAACTTGCGGTCCAGGAAGGTCTGCGTCCACTCGACCTGCAGGCCCTGCTTGAGCAGCATGTTGTTGAACTCGGTGTGGACCATGCCGTGCTGGGCCTCCTGCCGCGTGAAGTCCTTGACTTCCTTGAGCAGCGTGGGGTCGGTGATCTGGTCACGATAGGGGCGCACCGTGCTGATGAAGTAGCGCTCGCCGATCGGGAAGGTCAGCGACATCGCATCGAAGAAGCGCGTCTTGAACGGGTCGCCGCCGTTCCAGAAACGGGGGATGCCGCTGTCCAACTGGAAGTCCAGCTTTTCACGCGGCTGGATCGGGCGTGTGTGCGGTGCGGCTTGGCTCATGTCGGTGTCTCCTCGGGTCATCACCATGGATTGCACACGGCCACACTTGATCCGGGCGGCCAAAGCTGTGCCGGATCGGCCATCCCTTGGCGGTCACCATCGCCATACGCCGAAATCCCCAAGTCAAACGCCAGGGTGGCCCATGCGCCTGTTGGCGGTGCGTGACAGGTGCGCGCCAATCGTCACGAATCGCGCGCAAATCCGCGGCTGGACAGACAAGGCCGCTGCTATGCTGCCCTGCATGGCACGCCCCCCGAATGACGAATTGGCCCCCGCCTTGCTGAAGGGCCTGGTTGCCAGCCAGTCCTTCAAGATGGTGCTCAGCAGCGCCTGCCTGCTTGCCGGGGTCACGCACATCGCCTTTGCCGTGCTGTTCTACCAGTCCCAGGTCGTGGCCATGAGCTGGGTGAACGTGGGCAGCGTGCTGACTTATGTGCTGGCGGCCGCACTCTTGCGGCGCGATCAGGTCGCAGCCGGCATGTTCGTGATGATCTTCGAGGTGGCGGCCCACGCCATCCTGGCGGTCATCACCGTGGGCTGGGAAAGCGGCTTCCACTACTACCTGCTCATCGTCATCCCCGTCTTCCTGGCCAACCAGGTCAACAAGTGGCCGTTCAAGATCGCCTTTGCCACCACGCTCACGGTGTCCTATGTGGCGCTGGACTGGTATTTGCGCAAAGCCACGCCGATGTTCGAGATGTCGGCCACCACACTGGCCTATCTGCATCGCTTCAACCTGGTCACCACCATCGCCATCCTCAGCGGGCTGACCGTGCTGTACGTGCACCTCATCACGCAGGCCGAGGCGCGCCTGCATGAGCTGGCCACGACCGACAGCCTCACAGGCTTGATGAACCGGCGCTGCATGCTCGATGCCCTGGCGCGCGAGCAGGCGCTGCGCCAACGCAAACCCCATCCATCGACGGTGCTGCTGGTCGACATCGACCACTTCAAGAAGCTCAACGACACCTTCGGCCACAACATGGGCGACTGGGCACTCAAGGCCGTGGCCGAGGTGCTCAAGAACGGCGTGCGCGAGATGGACTTCGTGGCGCGCTGGGGCGGCGAGGAGTTCCTGATCGTGCTGCCGCATGCCAGCATCGAAGGGGCCCGCCCGGTGGCCGAGCGACTGCGGCTGAGCATCAGCGAGTTGCGCTTCCCCGCCAATGACCACCCGCTGAGGGTGTCTGCCACCTTGGGGCTGACTGAAATGGGCATCGGTGAAGAGGCGGATCAGGCCATCCAGCGTGCCGATGCAGCGCTCTACAAGGGCAAGAGTGAGGGTCGCAACCAGGTGGTGGTCAGCAGCGCCCCCGTCCTTCAACACGCCTGACGCAGGGTATTCCCCCTCCCCCTCACATCGGGTAACCAACAGGGTCTGCCCTCCCCCTCTCCCGCGGGAAGCCACGCAGAATACGCCTGTCCCATAATGCCCGGCATTCAAGAAGAGCCAGGGTTTGTATGTCGTCTTCACTCGCCCAAGAAGGGGCGGATGCCCATCTTCCGCCCACACCTGCCTCGCTCCCACAGCCGCCTCAACCCTGGAAAGCGCTGTGCCTGCTGGCCCGCCTGCACCACATCGCGGCCGACCCTGATGCGCTGATGCACGCCCGTGGCCTGAGCCCCCACCTGCCGGCCACCGACGACGAACTGCTGGGCACGGCCAAGGACATGGGCCTCAAAGCCAAGATCAGCCGCACGCCGGCCTCGCGCCTGCAATTGGCACCCCTGCCCGCCCTGGCCCGTTTGCATGATGCTGATGGCGCCACACACTGGGTGCTGCTGGCCCAGTGCGATGGCCAGCGCGTGCTCTTGCAGGATCCGAATGAGGAGGGTGGCGGGCGCCCCACCATCGAACCCATCGAGGTCTTCATCCAGCGGTGGGCCCCCACGGGTCAAGGTGAGCTGCTGCTGGCCACCAGCCGCGCCAGCCTGGCCGGTGCGCTGGCCCAGTTCGACTTCACCTGGTTCATACCCAGCATCGTGCGCTACCGCAAGCTGCTAGGCGAAGTGCTGATGGTCTCGCTCTTCCTGCAGCTGTTTGCGCTGATCAGCCCGCTGTTCTTCCAGGTCGTGATGGACAAGGTGCTGGTGCACCGCGGCCTGACCACGCTCGATGTGCTGGTGGCCGGCCTCGTGGTGGTGGTGACCTTCGAGAGCCTGCTCACGGGCTTACGCGCCTATGTCTTCAGCCACACCACCAGCCGCATGGACGTGGAACTGGGCGCGCGCCTGTTTCGCCACCTGGTGCAACTGCCCCTGGCCTACTTCCAGGCCCGCCGCGTGGGCGATTCGGTGGCGCGCGTGCGCGAGCTGGAGAACATCCGCAGCTTCCTCACTGGCCAGGCTTTGACACTGGTGCTCGATGTCGTCTTCTCGGTGCTGTTCATCGCCGTGATGCTGCTCTACAGCGTGCCGCTCACGCTCATCGTGCTGGTGAGCCTGCCGCTGTATGCCCTGCTGATCCTGGGCGTGGTGCCCGTGCTGCGCGCGCGCCTGAACGAGAAGTTCGCCCGTGGCGCCGAGAACCAGGCCATGCTGGTGGAGACCATCACCGGCATCCAGACCGTCAAGGCCAATGCGCTGGAGCCGGCCATGGCCCGCCGCTGGGACAACCAGTTGGCCGCCTACGTATCAGCCAGCTTCAAGACACAGACGCTGGCTACCTGGGCCAATGAGGGCATCAACCTGATCGGCAAACTGGTGAATGCTGCCACGCTGTGGTTTGGCGCCAAGCTGGTGATGGACCATGACCTCACCGTGGGCCAGTTCGTGGCCTTCAACATGTTCGCCGGCCGCGTGGCCCAGCCCATCATGCGCATGGCCCAGATGTGGACCGAGTTCCAGCAGACGGGCATCTCGATGCAGCGCCTGGGCGACATCCTCAACACCCGCACCGAAGTGCCACCCAACGCTGCGGCCCAGTTGCCCCCGCTCAAGGGCCGCATCACCCTGGACAAGGTCACCTTCCGCTACCGGCCTGAAGCCGCCCCCGTGCTGCACGAGGTGGGCATCGACATCCGCGCCGGCGAGATCATCGGCATCGTGGGCCGCTCGGGCTCGGGCAAGAGCACGCTGACCAAACTCGTGCAGCGCCTGTACACGCCCGAGCAAGGCCGTGTGCTGATCGACGGCATCGACATCAGCCTGGTGGACGCGGCCCAGCTGCGCCGCCAGATCGGCGTGGTGCTGCAAGACAACTTCCTCTTCAACCGCAGCGTGCGCGAGAACATCGCCATTGCCGACCCGGCCGCGCCGCTGGGGGCCGTGATGCACGCGGCCCGCCTGGCCGGCGCGCACGAGTTCATCAGCGAGCTGCCCGAGGGCTACGACACCATCGTGGGCGAGCAAGGCTCATCCTTGAGCGGCGGACAGCGCCAGCGTGTCGCGATTGCCAGGGCCTTGTTCACCAACCCACGCGTGCTGATCTTTGACGAGGCCACCTCGGCGCTGGACTACGAATCGGAGGCCATCATTCAGCGCAACATGGCCGCCATCTGCCAGGGCCGCACCGTGATCATCATCGCCCACCGCCTGAGCGCCGTGCGCCACGCCCACCGCATCATCGCCATGGAGCGTGGACGCATCGTGGAGGCCGGCCCGCATGACGAGCTCATCAAGCGGCCCAAGGGGCTGTATGCCTATCTGTGGCGCATGCAGCAGGGGCAGCGGCCCACCGATGGACAAGAGGGCAAGGCGGTGGAGGGCCAGCCATGAGCCAGACCTCGACCATGAACAATGCGGCGGACACTTCGGTCAACCAAACCTCGGCCAAGCCAGGCCATCCCTTGCGCGACTTGCTTGGCCACTACAAGGCCGTGCTGCAAACCGCCTGGCAGCACCGCCACGAGCTGGCCGGCCCCGAGCGCCTGGCCGACGAAGCCGCCTTCCTGCCCGCCGCACTGAGCCTGCAGGCCACGCCGCCGCATCCGGCGCCCCGGCGTGCCATCTGGGCCATCTGCGCGCTGTTTGCCATCGCCATCGCATGGGCCTGCTTTGGCCAGGTCGACATCGTCGCCGTGGCACCAGGGCGCATCGTGGTCAGCGACGGCACCAAACTCATCCAGCCGCTGGAGACCAGCGTGGTCAAGGCCATCCACGTGCAGGACGGCGACAAGGTCAAGGCGGGCCAACTGCTCATCGAGCTGGACCCGACCAGCGCCCAGGCCGACAACAGCAAGATCGTGCAGGAGCGCGCCAGCGCCTTGTCGGAAGCCTGGCGCACCGCTGCACTGCTGCAATCCATGAAGCGGGCCATGGACCGCCAGCACCCCAAGGCCCCTGCGCTGCCGCCTGAGGCCACGCATGCCGACAGCGGCCTGAGCGCGTCAGAACTGACGCTGGCGCGCAACCAGCTCGATGCCGAGTGGCTCAACATCCAGGCCCAGCAGCGCAAGCTGCAAGCCGACATCGAGCAAAAGAAGGCCGACCTGGAGACTGTACGCGAAGAAGTGGCCAAGCTCAAGGCCACGCTGCCCATGGCGCAAAAGCGCGAGGACGACTTCAACAAGCTGGCCAAGGAGGGCTTCGTGGCCCAGCACGCCGGTGAAGACCGCACCCGTGCGCGCATCGAGATGGAGCGCGACCTGGCCACCTACCGTGCCCGCCGCGAAGAGACCAAGGCCGAGATCACGCAGGCCGAGCAGGCCCTGATCGCCTGGCGCGCCGACACGCTCAAGACGCTCAACGAGCGCCATGCCAAGGCCGACCTGCAGGCGCGCCAGCTCGTTGCCGAAGGCGCGAAGGCCAGCCAGCGCGAGAAGCTCACCTCCCTCAAGGCCCCGGTGGACGGCACCGTGCAGCAACTGGCCGTGCACACCACGGGCGGCGTCGTCACGCCCGCGCAGGTGCTGCTGGTGGTCGTGCCCGAGCAGGCCCATGTAACGGCCGACGTCACGCTGGAGAACAAGGACGTGGGCTTCGTCAACCTCAATCAGAACGCCGAGATCAAGCTGGAGACCTTCCCCTACACGCGCTACGGCACCATCGCCGCCACCGTCACCACGATCACGGCGGACGCGGTGATGCAGGACCCTGCCAAGGTCGCAGCGCAGCAGGACAAGGAAGGCGAGAAGACGCCGCCGACCGGTGGAGCGGTCTTCCCCGTCACGCTCACGCTGGCGCGCAACACCATTGATGTGGATGGCAAGCCCATCCGGCTGACACCGGGCATGAATGTCACCGCCGAGATCAAGACCGGCAAGCGCCGGGTCATCGAGTACCTGCTCAGCCCCGTGCAGAGTTATGCCAAGGAAAGCTTGCGCGAGCGTTGACCATGAGCCGTGCCCTGTTGCGCCTGTTCGGCCGCGATGGCGTCGGATGGGGCCTGCTCCCCTTTCTCCTGGTCTGGGGCTTTGCCTCCACCTATGTGCTGCACCACTTCTACACACTGGGCGGCATGCGGGACTCGCTGTGGTTTGCCGGCCTGGCGCATCACGGCGACCTGGCCATGTCAGACCCACCGTCAGTGGCCTTCATGTCCGGTGCCTCATTTTTCCACACGCACTTCAGCCCGCTCTTCTACATCCCCAGTGCGCTGAGTCAGCTTAGCAGCATGCCGCCAGCCAGCTGGTATGCGCTCTGGTACGGCCTGGTGCATGCCTTGCTGGCCTGGTGCTTCTGGCTGCTCGTGGCCCCGCTGGCCCAAGTGGCCTACCCGACAGCGGGGCGCGTGTTCGCTGCCGTGCTGGCCTTGCTGTTTGCGCTCAATGGCAATGCCATGATGGCCATGCAGATGCCGCACTACGAGCTGCTGGCCCCTGCCTTGCTCATCGGCGTGATGGCACTGCTGGCGCGGTCCCGCGGGCACGCCGCCATGACCTTGCTGTGCCTGGCCGTGCTGGTTCGCGAAGACGCAGGCTTGCATGCGGCGGCACTCCTGATCCCGGCTGCAGTCTGGCGCCTCACGCGCCCTCAGGGGCAGGCGGCTTCACAGCTGGACAGGCAGCTGCTCAAGCTGGGCCTCGTGGCCTTGCTGGGCGCCACAGCCTGTCTGGCCATCCAGAAGATGGGCTGGGGTGACAACGGCATGCTCATGCGCAACTACCTGGGCCAGCCGCCCTTGGCGCACCTCACCGCCGAGGTCTGGCATGCACGTTGGCAAATTTTCGTGGCGGAGCGCAGCTACCTGTGGCTGCCTTTCGTGCTGGCATGCCTGTGGGCCTTGCTGGAACGCCAGCCCCTGCTGGTCTGGGGCTTCGTGGCGTATCTACCCTGGCTGGCCTTGCAGTTCGTGGCCAAGGAGGAGGTCATGGGCACGCTGTCCTGGTACTACGCCTTTCCTGCGATCGCCTCGCTGGCCTGGCCCATCATGGCGCAGCGATTGAGCGGCCCTTACGCGCCTGCCCGGTCTCGCCGAACCTTGTGGTGGATGGGGGCCCTGCTGCTGTCGACCTTGGTGGGCAGCCTCAACGGACAAGCCCTGGTCTATCCCTGGGCCATGCTGCAAGGCTTGCGCAACCCGGTGCCGGCCATGCAAGCTGACGAAGCCTTCATGCAGGTACTCGCACAGCAGGCCTCGCATCTGGGTCAACTGCGACTGGACAACGGCGTCATCGCCCTGCGCCCTCGCCTGTTCGCCGCCACGCAACGCGCGGAAGCACCACAGATCGAGTCCCAGGCCATCGACACCCTGGCCTGGTTCGACCCGGGCGGTTTCGACAGCCAGAGCTGGTCCTTGGCTGAAAGCAAAGGCCTGCGGTACCGCTTCGCCGTGCCGCAATCGCCCATCGTGATCGCCAGCCGCTTCGATTTGCTGCAGGATGCTGCCTGGCGCGGCGTCCTGGCTCCGACCAACCTGTTTGCACGCCGCACACAAACCAGCCTGCCCGCCGGCTCGGATGGCCATGGATGGCGCGTCGACAAAGGCAGCGCTGTTGGCGTGCTGTTGTCAGCACCGTTGACTTTGCGGCAAGACGGGCTCTACCAGATCTACAGCCCCAGCATGCCACCGGGTCGCTATCAGCTCGATGTGCGCTTGCGCGTGCAGGACTTCGGTAACAGCAGCCTGCCCCTGTTCATCCTGCGGCGACACCACAACTGGGCCCCGCAGTTCAACGAAGAACTGCAAGGCTTTCCCAGCCGGCTTGAGCCTCTTGGCGGCAACCAATACCGGTTCGTCTGGCCCTTGATCATCCAAGGGCAAGGCTCACAGTCTGGGACTTATTGGCCTGCCATGATGCAGATCGAATGGCTCAACACGGGCCAGGCCGCCTACACCATCGAAAGCTGGTCGCTGACCACCACCCAGCCCCAACCATGAGCAGCATCGAGCAACGCATCCTCCTCGTCCACCAGAACTTCCCAGGCCAGTTCCGCCGCATCGGCCTCAATTGGGCGCAAGAGCCTGGCTGGGAAGTCATCGGACTGGGGCGACGCACCGCCCCCGGCATGAACACCGTGCGCTGGATCCCCTACGATCTGGCGCGCCAGCCCCACAAGCAGCAGCACCCCTATTTGCGGCAGATGGAGGACGCCGTGCTGCACGGCCAGGCGGTTGCACGCGTGCTGCTCAAGCTCAAACAGCAAGGCTACAAGCCCGATGCCATCCTGGCCCACCCAGGGTGGGGCGAGACGCTGTATGTGCGGGATGTGTTTCCTGACGCGCGCCTGATCCATTTCTGCGAGTGGTACTACGGCACGCCGGGCAGCGACGTCGGCTTCGACCCGGAGTTCCCCAGCAGTTTCGACACCCTGGCCAAGCTGCGCACCTGGAATGCCCTGCACACACTGAACCTGACCAACTGCGATGTGGGCGTGAGCCCCACGCAATGGCAACGCAGCCGCCACCCCGACATCTTCCTGCCCAAGATCCACCTGGCGCACGAAGGCATCGACACCGAACTGCTGCAGCCCGATCCCAAGGCGCACCTGACCTTGCCCAGTGGCCACACGGTCAAGGCTGGCGACCCGGTGATCACTTACGTGGCCCGCAACCTGGAGCCCTACCGCGGCTTCCACCACTTCATGCGCATGCTGGCCAAGGTGCAGCAGGCCCACCCGCGCTGCCACGCCATCATCGTCGGAGGCGACGAGGTGAGCTATGGTCAAAAGCCATCGGACGCCCCCAACTGGCGCGAGAAAATGCTGCGCGAAGTCCAGCTCGATGCCACGCGCGCCCACTTCATGGGCAAGGTGCCCTACGACGTCTACCGCAAGGTGCTGCAGATATCGAGCGCGCACGTCTACCTGACCTACCCCTTCGTGCTGTCGTGGTCCATGCTGGAGGCCATGGCTTCGGGCTGCCTGGTCATCGGCTCGCGGACCGGGCCCGTGCAGGAGGTCATCACCGATGGCGTCAACGGCCTGCTGGTGGATTTCTTCGACACAGCCTCGATGGCCGACAAGGTGGTCGAAGCGCTGACGCATCCTGCGGCGATGCGGTCGATGCGCGAAGCCGCGCAGCGCTGCGTGCGCGAGCGCTACAGCCTGCTGGAAGGCGAGAAAGCGTTCAGGCGTTTGCTGACACCATGCGGCGACGCATGACGCCCACCAGGCCAGCGCAACCCAGCAGCATCAAGCCCATGGAGCCTGGTTCAGGCACAGCCGCAGCGGTGGCCACCAAATTGAAGCTCAGGAAATAGTCGTTGACGCCGACCGTGGCCGTCTTGTACTCCATGCAGCTGGGAGAGGAGCACAGCACATCGGTTGTAGATGGATAGGCCCATCGCGCGCCATCCAGTTGGGTTGCAAATGCCCAATCGAAGGAGTCGAAATTGTTCAGCGGATCAACCCGGCCATCTGCACCCAGGTTGGTATTGCCCGTTGCGCCAGCACCCACCCCGACCTCACCGATTTGATGCAACCCCAGCACCGAAGACTGTGTCACCCTGCTGCCTTTCCTCACATAGACATCGGGGCTCCAGCTCGGCAGCACGCCCAAACCGCGAGCGGAGTACGAGAACTGTCCATACGCTGAGGCAAACTGCGGATCGCCTGGCTGCGGCAGTTGCGAAGCGATGTCCACACCGATGGTCCACTTGCCCAGGTCAGCCGAGACCAGCCCCCACTGATGCCCCAAAGGATCCACGATGCCATCGACCGTTTTGGGGATCACGGACACACTGAAATTCAAGGCCTGAGAGGTGACGCCCACCGGCAGCCCATCTGGGGTGCCAAACACCACGGCCGCACTCATGGGGCCAGTCAAGGCACACGACACATCGGAGCAGGACCAGTTCAACGCCGATTCGCGCAGTTGGACCTTGCCAAAACCTGCAGGCAGCGCAGCATCGTCATAGCTGATCTGCAGGTACTGGCCATCGAGCGTTTGCACCGCAGCTTGAGACACAGCGCTCAGCGCAGACAAACCCACCAAAACAGACCAGGCCTTCATGGCCCTCATACGGCGAAACAGCATCTTTTCACTCCCTGATCAGATCAGCTTTCATTATCGCCAGCGAGATGACATTCACCCACACCGTCAATGAGGGGGAGCATGAATCCAACAGCCCCCTCAAACAAAACCGGACACAAGGTCCGGTTTGAAGGGTCTCAAGCTTTCTTCAGCTCATGAAAAGCGATCGGTCACTCAACCGCCTTGACCATGTCCTCCACGACCTTCTTGGCATCGCCGAAAACCATCATGGTCTTGTCCATGTAGAACAGCTCGTTGTCCAGGCCAGCATAGCCCGAGGCCATCGAACGCTTGTTCACGATCACGGTCTTGGCCTTGTAGGCTTCCAGGATGGGCATGCCGTAGATTGGGCTGCCCTTGGTGTGCGCGGCCGGGTTCACCACGTCGTTGGCACCCAGGATGATGGCCACGTCGGCCTGGCCGAACTCGCCGTTGATGTCTTCCATCTCGAAGACCTGGTCGTAAGGCACTTCGGCTTCGGCCAGCAGCACGTTCATGTGACCAGGCATGCGGCCGGCCACCGGGTGGATCGCGTACTTGACGGTGATGCCCTTCTCGGTGAGCTTGGCAGCCAGCTCCTTGACGGCGTGCTGGGCACGGGCCACGGCCAGGCCGTAACCGGGCACGATGACCACGGTTTCGGCATTGCCCAGGATGAAGGCGGCGTCATCGGCAGAGCCGCTCTTGACCGGGCGCTGCTGCTGCGCGCCACCGGCAGCGGCACCACCGGCCTCGCCACCGAAACCACCCAGGATGACGTTGAAGAAGGAGCGGTTCATGGCCTTGCACATGATATAGCTCAGGATCGCGCCCGAGCTGCCCACCAGTGAGCCGGCAATGATCAGCATGGAGTTGTTCAGCGAGAAGCCGATACCCGCCGCCGCCCAGCCCGAATAGCTATTGAGCATCGACACCACCACGGGCATGTCAGCGCCGCCGATGGGGATGATGATCAGCACGCCCAGCATGAAGCTCAGCGCGCACAGGGCCAGGAAGATCTCCAGCTTCTGCGTGGCCATGAAGGCACCGATCAGGCCGATGGCGGCCAGGCCCAGCACCAGATTCAGCATGTGCTGGCCGGCAAAGGTCACCGGTGCCCCCTGGAACAGGCGGAACTTGTACTTGCCGCTCAGCTTGCCGAAGGCGATCACCGAACCCGAGAAGGTGATGGCGCCAATGGCGGCACCCAGGGCCACTTCCAGGCGGTTGCCCACGGGAATGGGCTGGCCTTGCTGGACCTCCTGCAGCAGGGCCCAGGGCTCGGCCACCACCGCGATGGCGATGAACACCGCAGCCAGGCCGATCATGCTGTGCATGAAGGCGACCAGCTCGGGCATCTTGGTCATCTCGACGCGCTTGGCCATGATGGCGCCGGCGCTGCCGCCCACCACCAGCGCGCCCAACACATAGGCCAGGCCCTGGCCGAAGTCCACGTGCAGGTGCTCGGCCTGACCTTGGATCAGGCCCACGGTCGTCAGCACGGCAATGGTCATGCCGATCATGCCGAAGAGGTTGCCGCGAATGGAGGTGGTCGGGTGGCTCAGGCCCTTCAAGGCCTGGATGAAGCAGACCGACGCGACCAGGTACAGCAGTGCAATCAGATTCAAGCTCATTTACTTGGCCTCCGCCTTCTTGTCCTTCTTCTTGAACATCTCCAGCATGCGGCGCGTCACGAGGAAGCCGCCGAAGACGTTCACGGCCGCCAGGGCCACGGCCAGCAGGCCCATGATCTTGCCCAGCGGGGTCACGGTCAGCGCGGCGGCCAGCATGGCGCCCACGATGACGATGGCCGACACCGCGTTGGTCACGGCCATCAGCGGCGTGTGCAGCGCAGGGGTCACCGTCCAGACCACGTGGTAGCCCACATAGATGGCCAGCACGAAGATGCTCAGGTTGATGATGACGTGGCTAACCGGTTCTATGGCTTCCATCGTTGTCTCCGAAAAAAGGTGGGAATCGTGAACTGGCGTCGGGAATCAGTCGAACTTGCGGACTTCCTTGATCTTGTTGCGCTCGTCGAGCAACACGACCTTAGGTCTATAGCTGGACACCTCTGCGTCCGTCATCGGGGCATAGGTGCAGATGATCAGCAAGTCGCCGACATGGGCCTTGCGGGCTGCCGCGCCGTTGAGCGAGATCACGCCCGAGCCGCGCGGCGCCTTGATGACGTAGGTCGAGAAGCGCTCGCCGTTGTTGATGTTGTAGAGCTCGATGTACTCGAACTCCTTCATGTCGGCCGCATCGAGCAGATCTTCGTCGATGCCACAGGAGCCTTCGTAGTTCAGGTCGGCTTCGGTGACGGTGGCGCGGTGCAGCTTGGCACGCAGCATGACGCGTTGCATGGCTATCTCCTAGTAACTCTTCTTCAAGCCCGATCGTTCAAGATCGTTCAAGCGCGCAGCAACTGTCCGTCACGGCACATCAGGCAGGCCTTGACGATGTCGTCTTCCAGGTCGACGTGGAACTGGCCTTCCTTGTTGATGACCAGCTTGAGGAAGTCGATGACGTTGCGGGCATACAGCGAGGAGGCATCGGCGGCCACCAGCGCGGGCAGGTTGGTTTCGCCCACCAGGGTCACGCCATGCTTGATCACGGTCTTGCCGGCTTCGGTCAGCGGGCAATTGCCGCCAGCGGGCGCGGCCAGATCGACGATGACCGAACCGGCCTTCATGGACTTGACCATCTCTTCCGTGACCAGCACAGGCGCCGCACGACCGGGGATCAGGGCGGTGGTGATGACGATGTCGGCCTGGGCCACGCGCTTGGCCACTTCAAGCTTCTGGCGGTCCAGCCAGGACTGGGGCATCGGGCGGGCATAACCACCCACGCCTTCGGCGGCTTCCTTCTCTTCGGCCGTTTCATACGGCACGTCGATGAACTTGGCACCCAGCGACTCGACCTGCTCCTTCACCGAGGGACGCACGTCAGAAGCTTCGATCACGGCACCCAGGCGCTTGGCCGTGGCGATGGCCTGCAGGCCGGCCACACCCACGCCCAGGATCACCACGCGGGCGGCCTTGACGGTGCCGGCGGCGGTCATCAGCATGGGAAAGATGCGCTGGTACTTGTCCGCGGCGATCATGACGGCCTTGTAGCCTGCCAGGTTGGCCTGCGAGGACAGCACGTCCATACTCTGGGCACGGGTGGTGCGCGGCGCGGCTTCGAGGGCGAAGGCGGTCAGGTTGGCGGCCGTCAGGGCCTGCAGACCATCCTTGTCGAACGGATTGAGCATGCCCACCAGCACGGCGCCCGGCTTCATCTGGGCAATTTCATTGGCAAAGGGGCTGCGAACCTTGAGCACCATGTCGGCACCCAGGGCGCCGGCGGCATCGGTGATCTCCGCGCCGGCGGCCACATAGGCCTCATCGGTCACGCTCGCCGCAATGCCTGCGCCAGCCTGCACACGCAGGGTGTGTCCCTGGGCCTTCAATTTCTTGACGGTCTCCGGTGTCACGGCCACGCGGCTTTCGCCGACGGTGGTTTCCTGGGGAATGCCAATCAGCATCCGAGTCTCCTACACATGTGGATGGTGCCGTCGCTTGGAGCCTTGCCAAAGCAAAGGCTTGGTTTAAAACGCGCGACTGACGTGAACATTGCCAAACTCACCAGCATACACAAAGTTCACGTCTTTCCTAGGGTTTCATCTGAGCCAAAGGACGATTTGGCTTGTCCGAAACACCAAAACCCCCTCAATTTGAGGTCTGACGTTGTCACATCCATCCCCCACGGGCGCGTTTGGTCATGCGCCGGACACGACATTGGAGGATAATGCCCGCCTCATGAAGACCGCCGATACGCTGCTGGAGCCCGCGCCCCAGGCCGAGCCGCTCCAGGCACCCAAAGTGCGCTGGAAACCCAATGTCACTGTCGCCGCGCTGATTGAGCGCGACGGGCGTTTCTTGCTGGTTGAAGAGCAGACCTCCGATGGCCTGCTGCTGAACAACCCGGCCGGTCACCTGGATCCGGGCGAGTCGCCCATTCAAGGCGTGGTCCGCGAAACGCTGGAAGAGACTGCCTGCGAATTCAAGCCCGAGGGCTTTCTGGGCATGTTCATGTCCCGCTTTCGCCGCACCCGCACGGGCGAGGACATCACCTACCTGCGTCTGGCCTTCTTCGGCTCGGCCGGTGAAGCCGACCCGACGCTGGAGCTCGACGAAGGCATCACCGGCACCGTGTGGATGACGGCCGACGAGATCCGTGCCTGCCCGGAGCGTCACCGCAGCCCCCTTGTCCTGGAGTGCCTGGAGGCCTATCTGGCTGGCCAGCGCTACCCCTTGTCCATCCTGACCGTCCACGACAGCGTGTATTCGGCCCCGGCCTATCACCGCGCCGCCTGACGTTCCTTTCCCAGCCTTTTTCTCGGTAGTTCATCTGTCATGACTCAGCGCCAGCGCGTGGTCGTCGGTCTCAGCGGCGGCGTGGATTCGGCGGTGAGCGCCTGGCTGCTTAAAGCAATGGGGCACGAGGTCATCGGCATCTTCATGAAGAACTGGGAAGACGACGATGACAGCGAGTACTGCTCATCGCGCCAGGACTTCCTGGATGCCGCTTCGGTGGCTGACGTGATCGGCATCGAGATCGAGCATGTGAACTTCGCGGCCAACTACAAGGACCGCGTCTTCGCCGAGTTCCTGCGCGAGTACCAGGCCGGCCGCACGCCCAATCCGGACGTGCTGTGCAATGCCGAGATCAAGTTCAAGGCCTTCCTGGACCACGCCATGCGCCTGGGTGCCGAGAAGATCGCCACGGGGCACTACGCGCGTGTGCGGGCTGTGGCTGATGCAGCCTTTGACGGTGGCCAGCGCTTCGAGTTGCTCAAGGGCCTGGACCCGTTGAAGGACCAGAGCTACTTCCTGCACCGGCTCAATCAGGCGCAACTGAGCAAGACGATGTTCCCCGTGGGCGAGCTGCCCAAGACCGAGGTGCGCCGCATCGCCGCCGAGATCAAGCTGCCCAATGCCAAGAAGAAGGACTCGACCGGCATCTGCTTCATTGGCGAGCGGCCGTTTCGCGAGTTCCTCAACCGCTACCTGGCCAATGAGCCCGGCCCCATCAAGGACGACCGCGGCCGCACGCTGGGCGAGCACGTGGGCCTGAGCTTTTACACGCTGGGCCAGCGCAAGGGCATCGGCATCGGTGGCGTGAAAGAAAAGGGCGCGCCACGTGGCGGCGGCGAGCACGACCCCTGGTTTGTGGCGCGCAAGGACATGGCCAGCAACACCCTGTACGTGGTGCAAGGCCATGACCACCCCTGGCTGCAACAGCACACCCTGATCGCCGATGATCTGAGCTGGGTCGATGGCCGAGGGCCCTTGGTGGGCGTGGCCGGCATCGGCGCCAAAACCCGCTACCGGCAGGCCGATGCGCCCTGCTTGGTTAAAGCCGCCGATGCGAAGACGATCAGCCTGCGCTTCCCCGACGCGCAGTGGGCCGTCACACCGGGACAGTCGGCGGTGCTGTACCAGGGCGATGTCTGCCTGGGTGGCGGCGTGATCGCCAGCTCGGCATGAGCGCAAGCGCCGTCCCCATCGTCATCCTCGACACCAACGCCCTGCTGGACTGGCGCGTTTTCAAGGACCCGGCTGCGCGCCCCTTGGCCGACGCCATCGAGGCGGGCCGGCTGCGCTGGATGGCTTGTCCGTCCATGGAGCAGGAATGGCACCAGGTCTGGCCGCGCAGCTACCTCAAGGCCTGGCAACCCGAGCCCATGCTGACGCTCACGGCCTTTCAGCGGGCGCACTTCGTGGACGAGCCACCGCGCGGCCCCTTCCGCTGCAAGGACCCGGACGACCAGGTGTTCATCGACCTGGCGCTGCATGTGGGGGCGTCGTGGCTGTTCAGCAAAGACGCGGCCTTGCTGAAGATCGCGCGGCGCGCACGCGCCCATGGCCTGACGATCACCAGCTTGCAGAACTGGGTGCCGACCCTGCCTCAGGACTGCGTCGCTGGCAGTGATGCCGCCAGTTCAGCCAGGGCCTGAGCCACGCGCTCGATCACAGGCGCCCATTCGCCTGATGCATCCTGCCTGAACAAGCGCATCACGCCGGGGTACCAGGGCGAATCGCTGCGCTCGTTCATCCAGCGCCAGTCGGTCTTGTAGTCCGACAGCAGCACCCACACCCGTTTGCCCAGTGCCCCCGCCACGTGGACCATGGAGGTGTCCACGCCGATGAGCAAGTCGAGGTTGGCCATCACCGCGGCGGTCTCGGCGAAGTCGCCCAAAGGCTCGGTCAAGGCTTCCAGCGGCTGGCCATCTGGCGGGTGCAAGGCCTCTTCGCTCCCTGCACCGCTTTGCAAGCTGAAGAAGCGCACACCCGGCACGGCCCACAAAGGCGCGAGCGCTTTCAAAGAAGTCAATGAGCGTTGGTCATCGTTTTCATGCATCGGGTTGCCGCGCCAGACCAGGCCCACGCGCAGGGCACCCATTGCATCACGCGCCATGCCTTGCGCCGCACGGGCCGCCACGCGCACCGGGTCGGCCTGCAGATAGGGCAGTTGTGCGGGGATGGTCGCCAGCGTGGAGCCACACAGGTAGGGCAGGCTCATCGCCGGCGCCCAGCAGTCCCAGGCCTCGGGGGCAAAGGGTGCATCGAAAGCGAGGTAGTCGTCCAGGCCGGGCGCCGTGCTCAGCCAGCGCTTCAAGGCCGGCTGCGCCCAGATGGCCACGCACGACGCCCCCATGGCCTTGAGCAAAGGCACGTAACGCACCATGTGGATGATGTCGCCATGCGCGGCATCGGCCGCGATGAGCAGCGATCGGCCTTGCAGCGGCTCACCAGCCCACCGCGTGATGCCCAGCTTGTCATGCAGCATCTTTGGATAGGCGCGGCTCTCGTTGCACAGCCAGCCTTCTTCCCAGCGCCCCTGGCGCATCAGCAGGTAGCCGAGGTTGAAGCGGGCCTTGTCATGATCGGGAGCGAGTTGCAAGGCATGGCGCAAGCAGGCCTGCGCATCGTCCTCGCGGCGCATGCAGGTGAGCATGGCACCGAGGTTGGACCACACCGACGGGTCCTCAGGCTGGAGCTGAACCGCGCGACGGTAACTCGCCTCGGCGGCCACGAACTGCCGGCGCTGGGCCTGCAAGGTCGCCAGGTTCATGCAGGCGGCAAACAGATCAGGCTGGATGGCCAGCGCGCGCTCGTAGCAGGCAGCCGCCTCGTCCCACTCGCGCTCGTCTTCGAGCAGCATGCCAAGGTTGGACCAGGCTTCGGCCATGTCCGGCTGGCGCGCCAGGGCCAGACGAAAGCTCGCCTTGGCCGCTTCATGCTGCCCTTGTGCCTGCTCGCGCGCGCCACGCAGGAAAGCCTGCTCTGCTTGAGGATCATGTGGGCGCATACTTGGTGTTTTCAGCTTCGAGGCGTCCAAGCATGCCAGACATTCGCCGCTCCACCACTTGGTCACATTGGCCCCTGCGCCGCCGCATCCTGCTGGCCACCGTGGCCGTGGGCATGCTGGCCACCGCGTGCTCCAGCTTGCTGGGCCCCCGCACGGTCGAGATCTCGCGGGCCGAACTGCAGACCAAGCTGGGCAAGCAGTTCCCCATGACCAAGCGCGTCATGAAGCTGCTGGACGTCAATGCCGGCCTACCCGTGCTGGACCTGCGCGACACCCAGAACCGCGTGGCCCTGAGCATCGACCTCACGGCCAAGGAGCTCATCATGGGTCAGGAGTACAAGGGCAAGGTGGCCCTGAGCTTCGGCCTGCGCTATGAACCCAAGGACCTCACCATCCGCCTGGTGCAGCCCAAGGTCGAGCAGGTGATGGTCGATGGCCTGCCGCCGCTCTACCAGACCGCCCTGTCGAACATGGGCGCCCGTCTGGCTGAGGAGAGTTTGCAGGATTACGCCATCCACCAGTTCAAGCCGGAAGACCTGCGCGCGGCCGACCGCATGGGCTACGAGGTCAAGGACATCCAGGTCACGACCACCGGCCTGGCGATCCATCTGGCTCCTCGGCCTTGATTCTGGTGAGCGCTGGGCGACAATGCGGAACCTGGTGTTTCTACTGAGTTCTTCCGCATCATCATGAGTACCTTTTCGGGTGACGGCCGCAAGGCCTGGGCCAACGCCTTCATCGCCGGCATCCCCTACGCCGCCGCCTCGGGCATGCAGGTGACCGAGCTGGGCAAAGGCACGGTGAGCCTGTTCCAGCCCGCACGCGACACGTGGACGGGCGACTCGGAACTGCAGATGATCCACACCGGCTGCCTGAGCGTGCTGGCCGACACCGCCTGCGGCCTGGCCGTGGGCGCCGCCATGGACACGCCCGAACCCATCGCCACGCTGGACTTGCGCATGGACTACCTGCGCCCGGCCATGGCCATGACCGACCTGGTGTGCAAGGCCGAGTGCCACCGCCTGTCCCGCAGCATCGGGTTTGTGCGCGGCCAGGTGTTCCAGGTCGGGCAGGATGAGCCGGTGGCCACGGTGAACGCGACCTTCATGCGCGCCACGGCCAACACCCGCCGCAAGGACATGGGCACGCCTGGCGCCCAGGCCAACGCAGAGGCCAAGGCATCGCTGACCCCGGCCCAGGCTGCGTCCAGCCTGAGCGCCCCGGCCAGCATCGAGCCCAGCCCGGTGTTCGTCAGCCAGCGCGCCGATGTCCCTGAAGCGCCGGCACTGCCGCCGGGCCGCTCACCCTATGTGGCGTTTCTCGACATCCGCCAGCAGGCGCAGATCGACGCGGGCCCGGTGTTCCGCCTGCCTTTCAAGCGCGAGCTGATCGGCAACCCGGTGCTGCCGGCCTTGCATGGCGGTGTGCTGGCGGGCTTTGGTGAAACGGCCATGATCCTGCACCTGACCAACACCAACCCGGCCATCCAGGGTGTGCCGCGCGGCATTGATTTCGCCATTGCCTACATGCGCTCGGCCAAGCCGGTGGACACCTTTGTTCAGGGCACGACCGTACGCCAGGGCAACCGCGTGGCGCTGGTGCAGGTCTCGATCTGGCAGGACGACCCGCAACGGCCGGTGGCGCAGGCCCGCGGCCACTGCCTGATGCCGCGCGAAGAGGCCTGATCTGGTCAGCGCTGACGCGCAGGCAAGACGGGCGCTCAGTGCCCGGCCATGCGCGCCGTCACGAAGCGGTTGACCGCATCCGGTGAGAGCTTGCACAGCAGGTAAAACAGCTTGGTCTGCAAGCCCACCGGCGTGTGCACGGGCAACCGCGACGCCGCCCGGTTGGCAAGACGCCAGATGCTCTCGGCGATGTCGGCCGGTGTCAGGCGCACGCCCAGCGTCTGCACCGTCTTCATCTTGCTCACGTCATTGGCCACCATGGCCGTGTTGACGAACAGCGGCAGCACATCGACCACGCGAATACCGTGACGTTGCCATTCGATGTCCAGCGCCTCGGTGAAGCTGCGCACCGCCGCCTTCGTCGCCGAATAGGTGGACAGCATGGGCTGGCCGTACAAGGCCGATGCCGAGCACAGGTTGATCACCCGGGCACCGGGCGTGCGTGTCAGATACGGCAGGGCCATGTGGCAGCCGTTGACCACGCCCTTGAGGTTGATGTCGATGAGGCGGTGATGGCGCGCCAGCGGGATCTTTTCGAAATGGTCCGTGGCGGACACACCGGCGTTGTTGACCAGCACGTCCAGATGCCCACCCGCTGCCTGCACGAAATCGGCCAGTTGCTGTGCCCAGTCCTGCTGATCGGTGACGTCCAGGCGCCCAGTGCGGCAACGCTGCTGGCCCCACTGCTGGCTGAAGGATTGCAGGCCAGCCTCATCGACGTCATACGCGCCAACGAACCAGCCTGCCTGGACGAAGCGCTCGGCCACGGCCCGGCCAATGCCTGCCGCCGCACCCGTGATGACGATGTTCCTGGTGTCCGTGGCGCCCATGTGCTGCGTACTCCTTGCCGCGTGGTCCAGCCAAAACAGCGCAGCATAGGCTTTTCGGCCGCGCGCGTCTTGACGAGGTCGGCCAGTTTTTTGACCGAATCCTCGGATGGCCTCAGCGGCCCATTAAAGGCCGACTAACGGCTCATCACCGGCTCATGGCACTGTGGTGATAGCCCTCCCGGTTCACGCGGGTCTGCGCTTCGAACCAGTCGGCCACGGCCTGGCGCTGCTCGGGCGAGTAATGCAGGCCCAGCTTGCTGCGCCGCCACAGCACGTCGTCCGCCGTCATGGCCCACTCGTGGCGCTTGAGGTAGTAGAGCTCGGCCTCGTACAGGTCCGGCGCGACTTCGGCCCCCAGGTCGCCACGCGAGCGCACGCCATCGAGCAAGCGCAGCACGCGGCCACCGTAGGCACGGGTCCAGCGCCGCATCAGGCCCAGGTCCATCCACGGGTGGCGGCGGCGCAGCGTGGCCTGGAACTCGGTCATGTCGGCCACCGGGTTGCCGGTCTCTTCAATCAGGTCGCCCAGGAAGCCCCCTGGCAGCACGGCGTCGCCCGTCCAGTGATGACGCTCGTCACCCAGTATCTTGCCCACTTCATCAGCGGCTTCTTCGGACAGCAGGCGGAAGGTGGTGAGCTTGCCGCCCCACACGGTCAGCCACGGTGCGGGGCGTTGCTGCGTCTGCAGCTTGTAGTCGCGCGTGACGGCCGCAGCCTTGCCACTGGCATCGTCCAGCAAGGGGCGCACGCCGGCATAGCTCCAGACCACATCGCCTGGCTGCACGGGGCGGCGCAGATAACGGCTGAGTTCCTGGCACAGGTAGATGACCTCGTCGGGCTCGATCTGCACATGGCCCGGCGGCGCCTGGTGTTCGACATCGGTGGTGCCGATCAGCGTGAAGTCGCGCTCGTAGGGGATGGCGAAGATGATGCGCTTGTCGCGCCCCTGGAAGATGTAGGCGTGGTCGTGGTTGAAGATGCGCGGCACGATGATGTGGCTGCCCTTGACCAGGCGCAGCTTCTCGTGCGCATCGCCGCCCTTGCCCGATGTGGTCGGCACCGACATCACCTGACGCAGCATCTGCTCGGCCCAGGGCCCGGCGGCGTTGACCACCATGCGCGCCTGCACCGTCAGGCGGTGCGTGGGCTCCGAGGTGGCCGGATCGAGGTGGGCCAGCGTCGCGCGCCACCCGCCCGCGTGGACCATCATGGCCTCGCAACGCGTGCGCGTGAGCACCTGGGCGCCCTGCTCGGCAGCGTCCTGCGCACACAGGGCCACCAGGCGGGCATCGTCCACCCAGCCATCCGAGTAGACAAAGCCCTTGGTCCAGCCCTGCTTGAGCGGCTCACCCAGCGGCGACTTGCCCAGCGCCACCGATTCGCAGCCCGGCAGGAACTCGCGCGGGGCCAGGTTGTCGTACAGCCACAGGCCCAGGCGGATCATCCAGGCCGGGCGCATCGAGGCATCATGCGGCAGCACGAATCGCAGTGGCCACATGATGTGCGGGGCCGAGCGCAGCAGCAGCTCGCGCTCCATCAGGGCCTTGCGCACCAGGCTGAATTCACCGTACTCCAGGTAGCGCAGGCCGCCGTGGATCAGCTTGGTCGAGGCCGAGGAGGTGTGGCTGGCCAGGTCCTCCTGTTCGCACAGCACCACACGCCAGCCGCGGCCGGCCAGATCACGCGCAATGCCCACGCCATTGATGCCGCCGCCCACCACCAGCACATCGCAGTGATAGTCCGCCTCGCTGGTGTGATCGTCGAACTTTGGCGCGGAAGATGGGCTTGCCGGCTGCAAACTGGTCTCCTCAGTGGTGCAATGCGTACTGGTGCATGGCGTGTTTTAAGACACAAGAGCGTACTACACAAGCGCGTTTGTATTCTTTTTTGTTTGATTATTTTCGTATACGCTCTCCATAACCCGGAAAATTGCTCAAAAATAATCATCGGAGACCCGGTATGAACCCTGAATCCTCCTGGAGCCCCAACCCAAGGCAGCTCGCCCTGCTGGAAGAAGTCCGGGCACGCGGCGCCGTGTCGGTCGAGCGGCTGGCCCAGCGGCTGGACGTGACCATGCAGACCGTGCGCCGCGATGTACAGCGTCTGGCCGACGCCGGCATGCTGCTGCGCTTCCACGGCGGCGTCAGCCTGCCCCGGGTGGCGCCGCAAGTGGGCGCCTGGAAAGAGCGCCAGGCCCTGCGCGCCGACGCCAAGGCCCGCATCGCCCGCTCGGTCGCGTCCGCCATCCCCGATGGCAGCTCGCTGATGATGGGCATCGGCACCACGGTCGAAGCCGTGGCGCGCGAGTTGCTCAAGAAGAGCGGCCTGCGCGTGATCACGCATAACCTACACGTGGCCAGCCTGCTGAGCGAACACCCCAGCTGCAAGGTGCATGTGGCCGGTGGCGTGCTGCGCTCGCGTGACAGCGCGCTCGAAGGCGACAGCACCGTGGCCTTCCTCAAGCAGTTCAAGGTGGACTTCACCATCATGAGCACCATGGGCATCGACCCCGACGGCACCCTGCGCGACCGCGATTTGCGCGAGCTGCCCGTGGCCCAGACCCTGGTCGAGCAGGCACGCGAGACCTGGCTGGTGGCCGACGTCAGCAAGTTCAGCGAGGCCGAGTTGGCCGAGGTGGGCCACCTGCGCGAGATGAAGCGCGTCTTCACCGACGCGCTGCCGCCTGCGCCTTATCCCAAGATGCTGCAGGAATGGGACGTGGCCCTGACCATCGCCTCCTGATCACAACAAAGCACTCCACACATGGCATTCATCCTGGCCCTGGATCAGGGCACTTCCAGCTCGCGCAGCGTGGTTTTCGACGAACACGGCCAGATCCTGGCCAGCGCCCAGCTTGAAATCCGCCAGCACTACCCACAACCCGGCTGGGTCGAGCACGACCCGCTGGAGCTGTGGGCCACGCAGCGCGACACGGCACACGCCGCCATGGCCCAGTTGCGTCAGGCCGGCCACGACCTGCGCCAGCTAAAAGGCATCGGCATCACCAACCAGCGCGAGACCACCCTGCTGTGGCGCCGCGACACCGGCCAGCCCGTGCACCGCGCCATCGTCTGGCAGGACCGCCGCACCGAAGCGCGCTGCGCACAGTGGCGCGAACGCGGCCTGGGCGACACCATCCGCGCCAAGACCGGCCTGGTGATCGACCCCTACTTCTCGGGCAGCAAACTGCAATGGCTGCTGGAAAACGTCGACGGCGCCCGCGAGGCCGCGCAACGCGGCGAACTGGCTTTCGGCACGGTCGACTCCTGGCTGCTGTGGAACCTCACGGGCGGGCGCGTGCACGCCACCGACGTCAGCAATGCCTCGCGCACCATGCTGTTCAACATCCACACCAACGAGTGGGACGAGGACCTGCTCAAGCTGATGGACATCCCGCGCGAGGTGCTGCCCGAGGTCCAGCCCTCCAGCCACCTGTTCGGTGATGCGGCCCCATCGGTGTGGGGCACGGACGCGGCGGTGCCCGGTCTGCCTGCCCTGCCCGTGGGCGGCATCGCGGGCGACCAGCAGGCCGCACTCTTCGGGCAAGCGGGCTTCGAGTCCGGCCTGGCCAAGAACACCTATGGCACCGGCTGCTTCATGCTGATGCACACCGGCAGCGAGGTGCGCGATTCGGCCAATGGTCTCCTGAGCACCTCCGCTGCCCAACTGCCCAGCCAGAAGGCCTATGCGCTCGAAGGCAGCGTGTTCATCGGTGGGGCGGTGGTGCAGTGGCTGCGCGATGGCCTGCACGCCATCAAGGCCGCCAGCGAGGTGCAGTCCCTGGCCGAAAGCGTGCCCGACTCCGGCGGCGTGATGTTCGTGCCCGCCTTCACCGGCCTGGGCGCACCTTATTGGCAAAGCGACGCGCGCGGTGCCATCGTGGGCCTCACGCGCGGCAGCACCGTGGCCCACATCGCCCGCGCGGCGCTCGAATCCATCGCTTTCCAGAGCGCGGCTTTGCTGCAGGCCATGAGCCGTGATGCCGTGGCCGCCGGTGGCCGCCCGGTCAGCGAATTGCGCGTAGATGGTGGGGCCTGCGTCAACAACCTGCTCATGCAGTTCCAGGCCGATCTGCTGGGCATCCCCGTGGTCCGCCCCGAAGTGGTCGAGACCACGGCACTGGGCGCGGCCTACCTCGCAGGACTGGCCACCGGGGTGTACGCCGACACCACCGCCATTGCCCGGCTGTGGCGTGCCGAGCGCACCTTCTACCCCACCCTGCCGCGTGAGCGGGCAGAAGAGTTGATGGCCCATTGGGAACGTGCGGTACGGCAGACCTGCCAGCATTGACGCCAAACCAGCGCGCGGCAGTCGGCTGCCGCGTTAACCCGGACACCAGCGCCATCTCTCAGCCCAAGATTGGCGCTCTATATTCCCCTGTGCCCGTGTTGCACCCCTAGTTTTAGGGAATAACGTATCACGTTCAGCTCCTACATTGGACAGCGGCCCTTGTCACATTCATGACAATGATCGCCAAACATCCAATATCTACCGTTAGGAGCTTATATGCGTACTCTGACTCAACAAGAAGTCGCCGTCGTCAATGGCGGCAGCGCCCTGTCTGACTTCCTGGCCGCCATCGGCAAAACCCTGGTCAAGGTCGACGTGGTCGGCAAGCCCCAAGGCTCGACCAATGTGTCCGTGACCAACAATCTGGTCGACGTCCTGGTCAACGTGATCTGGGGCAAGAAGTAATTCTTGACGACGTGCGGCACTGGCTCTGGGCGGTAGGTTCGTTCCGCCCGGGGCTGGGCGCCACCCAGTTCTTCTTTCGTTCTTTCAGGAAGCAAGCACGATGCGCACTCTGACACCCCAAGAAGCCGCCCAGGTCGCGGGCAGCGCCCCCCAGATCAAGATCGACGTGAACGTTCCCGCAGGCTACGTCCACGTCAACATCGTGGATGGCGGCACCGTCATCCTCAAGCTGTTCAACCTCGACTGGAGCAAGTTGGTCAAGCCGACTTGATGCCCGCCCGGGTCGATCTGCGGGCCGCGCGAGCGGCCTTTGCCTTTTGGCTCTTCCTGTTCGCTCCTCAGCCTGTCAGGCCCATCGCGCCGAAGACCAACGGCTCGTACCCTTATGTTGTACACCGCCGCGCTGATCGTGGTCGCACTGACCATGACAGGGACCGCTCACGCCACACCGCGCTCCACCGTCTCAGGCCCTGGTGAACCAGTATCCTTGGATGCAGCCATGCCGCTGCGCTGGTCGTTCGCCTTGCGTACACCGCCTCCAGCCAGCCGCATCGACACAGCGCCAGCCAGCACCTGGGCCGAGCTGCTCCAGGCCGCCAGCCAGGCCGCCCCCAATCGCGCGGCCGACGCCCAGGCCCAGGCCGCCGACGCCCTGCACAGCCAGGCCTGGGCCACGGCCTGGATGCCCCGCCTGGATGCCAGCGCCAGCAGTAGCCGCCAGCAACAGACCTACAACGGGCTGGACAGCCACACGCCCGCCTCGGTCACGTCCTTGACGGCCTCGCTGCCACTCTGGCGGGCCGCTGACCGCGCCAATGCCCACGCGCAGGCAGCCCTCGCCGAGCAAGCCTGGTGGCAGGCACGCGGCCAACGCGTGGCCCTGGCCCGCGAGCTCAGCCTGGCCTATGTGGCCGCCGCCCAGGCCGCTGAAGGCCAGCGTTTGACGCAAGCCCAGCTCGATTTGTTGCAGGCCCAGCAGGCAATCAACGAAAAGCGCCTGCGCGCTGGCGTGGGCACGGTGCTCGAGCAACTGGAGACACGCACACGCATGGACCAGGCCCGCGCCCGCCTGCGCGAATTCGGCATGCGCGCGCGCACCCAGCAGTTGCTGCTGGAGCGCCTGTGCGGCCAGCCCGTGCGCATCCCGGCCGGCCTCTCGGTGCATGACGCCACTGAACTCGACCCAGCCAGCCAAGCCTTGCCCAGCCAGGACGAGGCCCTGCAGCAAGCCGGCCAACGCAACCCGCTATGGCGCGACACGCACGCCGAAGTGGACGCCGCCCAGGCCACGACACGCGCCCGCGACGCCGAATACTGGCAGCCCACGCTCGATGCCAGCGCCTCGACCACCCGTGCCCGCCAGACCCAGCGCTTCGAAGGCCTCAGCGAATCGCAGGACGTCCGCACCCAGGCCATCGGCGTGCAACTGAACTGGCCGCTGTTCACCGGGGGCTACCAGCAGGCCCGCACGCGCGAAGCCGCTGCCTTGCTCATCCGCTCGCAAGCCCGCCAGGACGACACCGAAGCCCAGGTGCGGCAAGGCCTGCTCGACGCCTACCAAAGCCTGGAGCAGGCCCAGGCGCAAAGCGCCGACCAGCGCGAGATCGAGCTGACCGCCATGGCCACCTACGAGGCCCTCCACAAGGCCTTCCTGGCCGGCACGCGCACCAACCTCGACCTGCTCGATGCCCAGCAGCAGATCTACACGGCACGCCAGAACCTGGTGGCCGCCCGCGCCAGCGCGCTCAACGCGCGCATCCAGATCCTGGCCCTGCTGGACTGGCTGGATGCGGCCCACGTGGCGCCCCTGAGTGCGCAGTTCGCGCAAGACGCCCTTCCCTCACCCGCCAGCACGCCATGAACCACGACCCGCAATCGCTCTTCCGGCAGGAGGTGCTGGCCGCCCGAGCCGACACCAGCGTGGGCGCAGCCCTGCACATCCGCCCCGTGGCCACGCGGGCCCTGACCACCTTCATGGTGCTGCTGTGCGCCCTCGTGCTGGCCGTGCTGTTGATGGGTTCGTACACGAAGAAGGAACATGTGCAAGGCGTGGTGCAGGCGCGTGATGGCGTGGCCAATGTCGTGCCACCCGAGGCCGGGCTGATCAAGCGTCTGCTGGTCCATGAAGGCCAGGTGGTCCACGCGAGCGAGGTGCTGGCCGAGATCGGCCACGAGCGCTACAGCGACGAAGGCGGCACGCAGGCCCTGCTCGAATCGAATCTGCAAGGCCAGCAGCAGCAGGTGCTCGCACAAGCGCAAGGGCAGGCGCAGGCGCATGAGGCCGAGCTGGCCGCGCTGTCGCAACGCCTGACGCAAGGCCAGGCCGACCTCGCCTCGCTGCGCGAAGAGATCCGCCTGCAGACCCAGCAGATCGCCTCCACCCGCCGGCTGCTCGACCAGATGCGGCCTTTGCTCGACGAGCACATCGTCTCCGAGCTGCAATACGAGCAGCAGCGCCAGACCCTACTGGACCAGAACGCGCGCCTGCAAGCCCTGCAGCGACAGCACAACGCCGCCGAAGCCGACGTGGCGCGCGCCCGCGATGAGCGCGAACGGCTGGAGGCCCAGCACCGCGTGGCCCGCGCTGGCCTGGACCGCGACCTGCTCACGCTCCAGCAGGAGACCGTGCAACGCCACGGCGCGCGGCTCACGCTGATCAAGGCGCCCATCGACGGCACCATCTCAGGCCTGACCGTCAATGCAGGCCAGAGCGTGGCCACTGGCACCCTCATTGCCACCATCGTGCCGGCGCGCTCGCCCATGGAAGCGGTGCTCTACGTGCCCAGCACGGCCATCGGCTTCATCCACAGCGGCCAGGCCGTGCGCGTGAGCTACGACGCCTTCCCCTACCAACGCTTCGGCCAATACCGAGGGCGGGTACAAAGCGTCTCGCAAAGCGATGTGCCCCTGTCCACCGACAACGGCAAGACCGACCGCCGCGCCTACTTCCTCGTGCGCGTCGCGCTGGAGCGCCCCACCGTGCGCGCCTATGGGCAGGACATCGCCCTGCGGCCCGGCCACACCCTGAGCGCCGACATCGAGCTTGACCGGCGCCGGCTCATCAGCTGGCTGCTCGACCCGCTGCTGGCCTTCAGCGGCCGGCTGTGAGCCTGGCTTGACACTGCGCCGCCATCTCCACAGGCCTTTCCACAGGACCCGCCCACCATGTCCCTTGCCGTCCGCCCCGCCCTGACCTTGTGGCCACGCCGCAGCGCCGCCCCCCTGATCCTGCAATCGGAAGCGGCCGAATGCGGGCTGGCCTG
>RXJQ01000062.1:0-25238 GCA_003963115.1 Burkholderiales bacterium | reverse complement strand
GCTCCCGCAGCTGGCCACACCTTGCGTGCTGCACTGGGACCTCAACCACTTCGTCGTGCTGATCAAGGCCGATGCGCGGCGCATCACCATCCACGACCCTGCCGTGGGCGAGCGGACCTTGACCATGAAGGAGGCCAGCCCGCACTTCACCGGTGTGGCGCTGGAACTCGCGCCCAGCCAGGCTTTCCAGAAGAAGCAGGACCGCACCCCCTTCGATCTGCGCGTGCTCTTCACCGGCCAGCGCGGCCTGTGGCGGGCCTTCACGCAGATGGTGCTGCTGTCACTGGTGTTGGAGGTCTTCGCCATCCTCATGCCCATGCTCAGCCAGTGGGTCATCGACGACGTGGTGGTCAGCCGCGATGCACCCTTGCTCACCGTGCTGGCCTTGTCCACCTTTTTGCTGGCGGCCATGTCGCTGGCCACGCGCTTGCTGCGAGGCTGGGTGGTGCTGGGTGCCAGCGTGGCCTGGAAGACGGCGTCGAGCACCGATGTCTTTCGCTATCTGCTGCGCCTGCCGCTGTCCTACTTCGACAAGCGCCACACGGGCGATGTCATGTCGCGCTTCGCCTCGGTCGGCCACATCCAGGACACAGTCACCAACCACCTCGTCGAGGCGGTGCTCGACGGCATCGTCAGCCTGGTCACGCTGGGCCTGATGTTCGCCTACAGCCCCATGCTGGCGGGCATCGTGATGGCCGTGGCCCTGGCCTACACCGCCGTGCGCTTCGCTGTGTTCAAGCCCTATCGCCAAGCGGCTGAGGAGCTGATCGTGCGCGAGGCCAACGCCCAGACCTTCCTGATGGAAACGCTGCGCGGCGTCTCGGCGATCAAGTTCTTCGCCAAGCCCGGCTGGCGCGTGGGCGGCTGGATGAACCAGCAGGTGGCCATGGTCAACGCCCAGGTGCGCCAGCAGCGCATCAGCATGCTGCACCAGGGCATCAATGGGGTGATCGGGGCGGTCGAGCAATCGCTGGTGCTGTATCTGGCCGCGCGCATGATCATCGACGAGCGCTTTTCCATCGGCATGCTGGTGGCCTTCATGGCCTACAAGGCGCAGTTCCTGCAACGCGCCTCCGAGCTGCTGGAGCGCGTCATCAACCTGCGCCTGCTGCGGCTGCAAGGCGAGCGTCTGGCCGACATCGTGCTGAGCACACCCGAGGCGCCCTCGCCTGCCCATGCGTCTGACTCCATTCAGTCGCAAGCAAGCGTATCCATGAGCCTCGCCCTGCGCGGCGTCACCTTCCGCTATGCGGCGGGCGAAGAGCCCGTGCTCGACGACGTCTCGCTCACCGTGCAGACCGGCCAGGCCGTGGCCATTGTCGGCCCCTCGGGCTGCGGCAAGTCCACCCTGCTGAAGGTGCTCTCGGGCCAGGTCACACCCGAATCGGGTGAGGTGCTGCTCAACGGTGTGCCCATGGCACGCCTGGGTTCAGAGGCCTTTCGCTCGGTGCTCGGCACGGTCTTCCAGGACGACCAGCTCTTCTCCTGCTCCATCTTCGACAACATCGCCATGAACGATGTGCAGGCCTCGCCCGAGAAGGTGATCGAAGCCGCCCGCCTGGCCTGCATCCACGATGACATCGCCCACATGCCCATGGGTTACCAGACCCTGGTGGGTGGCATGGGCGCCACCTTGTCGGGCGGGCAGAAGCAACGCATCTTGCTGGCCCGCGCGCTCTACAAGAAGCCGCGCTTTTTGCTGCTCGACGAGTACACCAGCCACCTGGACTTCGACACCGAAGCCCATGTCCAGCGTTCGATCAATGCCCTGGGCTGCGGGCGCTTCATCATCACGCACAGGCAGCACAGCCTGAGCCCGGGAGATGAAATCCATGCCCTCGACAGAGGCAAACTGAAAAGAATCTGAAACTCGCTTCAGCCAATTGCCAAGGGCACATCGGCGGCGTTATGTTGGGGTCCTGTATTGCGTGACCGACAAATACAGGGAGCATGACCTTGGCACCGTGGGCCGCCAGGATGGCCGTCTCTCCGCCCCTCCGCCCCTCCGCCCATGCCTGTGACCAGATGGGATGCGCGCGCCATGTCTGCAATCGAATTGCCCTCTCTCCACGATGTATCGCCCGCCAGCGCCCTGCGCCAGCGAGGCCTGCCCTTGCGCGGCCACCGTGTCCTGCTGGTGGAGGACAACCCCCTCAACCAGCTGGTGGCCCAGGCCTTCTTGCAGCAGACGGGTCTGGAAGTCGAAACCCTCAACGATGGCGACGAGGCTGTGCGCCTCATTGCGCACACCGAGCCGGGTCGATTTGCCGTCATCTTGATGGACTTGCACATGCCTGTGCTGGACGGCCTGGAGGCCTCGCGGCGCATCCGGCAAATGCCCCAGGCCAGCCAATTGCCCATCATCGCGATGACCGCCTCCGCGATGCCCTCGGACCGCACCCTGTGCCAGGAAGCCGGCATGGTGGATGTGGTCACCAAGCCCATCATGCCGGTCGAGTTCATCGACACCTTGCTGAAGTGGGTCGCGCACTAAGGCCTGTTACCCTTGCGCCCCATGCAAGGCCTTCAGCGCAAGATTTTCCACGCCACACTGTATGAGTTCATCGCCATCGTCATCGTGACGGTGGCCATGCGCTGGCTGTCCAGCAAGGGCACGGCTGAAGCCGCCGGCCTGGCCCTGTCCACATCGGTGGTCGCGCTGCTGTGGAACATGGCCTACAACAGCCTCTTCGAAGCCTGGGAGCGCCGCCAGGCCAGCCGCGAACGCACGGTGGCACGACGCATGGCCCATGCCATCGGTTTCGAAGGCGGCCTGGTGCTGATGACCGTGCCGCTGATCGCCTGGTGGCTGGACATGAGCTGGTGGGAGGCCTTGCTGGCAGACCTGGGCCTGGTGGTGTTTTTTCTGTTCTACACCTTCAGCTTCAACTGGCTGTTCGACCACTTTTTTGGTCTGCCCGTTTCCGACACACCCAGACAGTAACGCCCATCAGCATCTTGCGCGTCCGGCATCCGATGCGGACGTCAGATCGGCGGCTTCACACTTCACGCCATATTCCTCAGCGTGAGCCTGCCCCCACTCATACAAGGCGCACAGGGCAGGCCCCAGAGACTGCCCTCGTGCCGTCAAAGCATAGGTCATGACGGCATCCGATGCTTCGACCACCTGGCGAGCTATCAGTCCGTCCTCCTCAAGCTCCTTCAGCCGCTCGGACAGCATCTTGTCGCTCAATCCCGGGGTCAGCCTACGCAGTTCTCCATAGCGCAAAGGGTGCTCCTTCAAGTAGCTCAGCACAACGGTCTTCCATTTACCCCCCAACACAGACAAGGTGAATGCCGTGGGGCAGCTGTAAGTTTTTGATAGAACGCGGGCCATGCTGATCTTTTCCAAACACCAATCGAGAAGCTCGAAGCAGTCTCCAACATCCCACTTACCAAATGGTTCGTTGATACATCGACAGACGCTTCATAACATGTGGCCTCGACCACGACCGTCCAAGCATCACATGATCATTGCATACATCCCTTATCCCCCCCTGGTACAGACAGACAAAGCAGACATGGCGAGGCCGCAATGACAACGCCCACGCCAACATTGCTCGACTGGGCTGGTGGCGCACAAGCCATCGACGGTCTGATGACCGCTTTCTATGCCAAGGTACACAAGCACCCGGAACTGGGCCCGATCTTCCAGCATGCGCCCACTGATCATCCTGGGCAGGTCAGCCGATTCATCACAGAAGTCTTCGGCGGATCGGCACAGTACACCTCATCAGGAGGTTCTCATGCCGGCATGATCAACCACCACATGGGGCGGCACTTGAATGAAACACTGCGCCAATGTTGGATGAAGTTGCTGCTGGAAACAGCCGACGAAGTTGGCTTGCCCACTGACCCTGAGTTCAGATCGGCCTTTGTTGCCTACCTGGAGTGGGGCACGCGCTTGGCCGTGATCAACTCCCAACCTGACACGTCGGAACCTGATCCAAAGTTGCCCATGCCTTCATGGGGTTGGGGGGTGCCAGGTGGACCATATCGGGGGTAGTGTTGAGCGTCATTCATTCTCTTGGCCCCGATCAGTTCACCCTGCCCCCACAGAGCCTGCCCACGATCGCCGACGACCTGCAAGCACACAAGGTCTCGTGGAAGTATTGCTCGGCGGACCGCGGCAGCGACCCGCAACGTTTCGCCACGAACGTGGACGGTGTCCCACTGCCATTCCATTCCTATGGCGGCATTTGCGATCCCCTGACCGCCTCGATCCAGACCATGACCACGGCGCAGGCCACGGACCTGCAGAATGACGGGGCCTTCCTGGATGACGTGCATGCCGGCACGCTGCCGGCCGTGTCGTTCGTGCGACCGTTCTAGGCGCTGGCAGGCTGTCGACTTTTTTGGCGACGGCACGCGGATTCCCCTCATCACGGTATCACCTTATGCCAAAAACGGCTTCGTGGACCGCACCTGTTACGACCACGTGTCCATCCTGAAATTCATCGAAGCCAATTGGAAACTGCCGCCGGTGTCCAAGCGCAGCTGTGACAACCTGCACCCCCTGCACCTTGCTCACGAGCCCTATAGGCCGCTCAACGGCCCCGCCATCAGGTGACCTGATGGGTTTGTTTGATTTTTCCGAGACAGATGATCACTGATGTCATTGAAGTCAGTGACGTGGGGGGTGACGGTTTGGCGCCCCTCTCCGTTTCTTCACCAATTGACCGCGTAGAAATCCTCATCCAAAGTGTCGCCTAGATTACCTTTCTGTCGCGATTCGTTCTAGTCACTTCGGGTTATTCGTCACTAGCATGCGAGGTCGCCAACGTCTGCAGTACCGATGTCACCCAAGCCCTCGACCACTTTCGTCGTTCATGGCCCGCATGGCCCGCTGGCCGTGCAACGCTGGGGACATGCCTCGCTGCCGGTCGTCATCCTCGTGCACGGCTACCCGGACAACCGCGGCAAGTGGGAACCCGTCGCCCGCCAGCTGAGCGACCGCTACCAGGTCATCGCCTACGACGTGCGCGGCGCGGGCGACTCCTTCAAGCCCAAACGCCGCCGTGACTACCGCCTTGAATACCTCACGGCCGACTTCCAGGCCGTGCTGCAGGCCGTCAGCCCCAATCGCCCGGTGCACCTGGTCGCACATGACTGGGGCTCGGTGCAAAGCTGGGAGTTCGTGACCGACCCGCAGCTTCAGGGCCGCATCGCCTCTTTCACATCGTGCTCGGGCCCCTGCCTGGACCACTTCGGGCACTGGCTGCGCGACAGCCTCAAGCGCCCCACGCCCCGCAACCTGGGACGCGTCACCTTGCAGATGCTCAAGTCCTGGTACGTCTACATGTTCCAGCTGCCGCTGCTGCCCGAGGTGCTGTGGCGCACCGTTGTCGGCCCGAACTGGCCCAGCCTGATGCGCCTGCTGGAACGCACCGAGATCGAACCACGTGCCTCGCAGACCTCGGATGGCGTGCACGGTGTGGGCTTGTACCGCGCCAACGTCTTCCAGCGCATGCTCAGGCCGCGCGAGCGCTATGCCCATGCTCCTGTGCAGGTGCTGGTGCCCACCCAGGACCACTTCGTGAGCCCCTGGCTGAGCGAGAACCTTTCGCGCTGGGTGCCCCAACTCACGCGCCGCGAGATCCCGGCGGGGCACTGGGTCACGCTCAAGCAGCCGGAGCTGTTCGCGCAGCATGTGCGCAGCTTCATCGACGCCAACCCGATCGCCACGGCCCATGCGTCCGCCCTGGCCGCCACGAGGTGACATCATGAGCAACAAGACTGTCGTGATCACCGGGGGTAATTCAGGCATCGGCCTGGCCATCGCCCATGAGGTGGCACAGCGCGGGGCCACCGTGTGCCTGGCCTGCCGCGACCAGCGCAAAGCCGCCGCCGCCCGAGAAGAGATCATGCAGCGCACGCCAGGCGCGCAGGTCGAGCTCTACCCGCTGGACCTCGCCTCGTTCGACGCCATCGAGCACTTCGTGCGCAGCTTCTCCTCGCGCCACGACCGGCTCGACGCGCTGATCAACAACGCCGGCGCCGTGCCCACGCGCCAGCAGTTCACCGCCGAAGGCTTCGAGCTGCAATTCGGTGGCAACTACCTGGGCCCCTTCCTGCTCACGCACCGCTTGCTGCCCCTGCTGCAGGTGGCGGCGGATGCAGGCGGTGTCGGGCGGGGCGATGCGCGCATCGTCAACATGTCTTCGATCGCACACAACGTCGGCCGCATCGACCTCAACACCGCCCGGGGCCGCAAGCCCTACCGCGTGCTGCCGGCCTATGCGCAGTCCAAGCTGGGCAACCTGCTGATGAGCCACACGCTGGCACGCAGGCTGCCGCCGGGCATCACCTCGCAGGCCATGCACCCGGGCGGCGTGGCCTCGCCGCTGTACCGCGATCTCCCAAGTTGGCAGTACGCCGTGATGAAGCCTTTCATGATCGGGCCGGAGCGCGCGGGCAGGCTGGCCGCCGAACTGGCACTGGGCCCCGCAAGGCGCGGGCAGACCGGCGGCTACTTCTCGATCCAGCACCCGCGCATCGAATCGGCCGCTGCGCGCAACAAGGCCCTGCAGGACGTGCTCTACCAGCAAAGCTGCATCTGGACCGAAGTCGACCCCATGCATAGCCGGCTGCCCACCCAGATGGCGGCCTGAAGCAGCCGCGTCGCACGGCCAAGACCCCATCGTCAGCCCCCTCGCCTGACACAGGCAGAATCGAGCCGCGCCGCTTGCCCGCGCGACGCTTTGCCCTGCCTGCCCACGAGGACGCCCGCCATGACCACGCCCCATCTGCCCGAGTCGATGACCCACATCGCCATCACCCAGCCGGGTGACCCCGAGGTCTTGCAGGCCCAGCGGGTGCCGCTGCCCGAGCCTGGCCCGGGACAGTTGCTGGTGCGGGTCGAAGCCGCCGGCGTCAACAGGCCGGACGTGTTGCAACGACGCGGCCTCTACCCCATGCCCCCGGGCGTGACCGCCATCCCGGGGCTGGAGATCGCGGGCATCGTGGTCGCCATCGGGCCCGATGCGAATGGTGCGGCAACAGCGTTTGACATCGGCGACCGGATCTGCGGCCTGACTGACGGTGGCGGCTACGCCGAATACGTCGTGCTGCCAGCGTCCCAGGCGCTCAAGCGCCCAGCCAATCTGGACGCCATCCATGCCGCCGCCATCCCCGAGACCTACTTCACCGTCTGGGCCAACCTCTTCATGATGGGCAAAGCCCAGGCCGGCGAGACCCTGCTCGTGCACGGCGGCACCAGCGGCATCGGCTCCACCGCCCTGATGCTGGCCAAGGAGATGGGCCTGCGTGCCATCTCCACCGATGGCGGCCCTGAAAAGGGCGAAGCGGCCGTCAAGCTGGGCGCCGAGCTGAGCATCGACTACCGCACGCAGGCATTCGGCCCCGAGGTCATGCGCTGGAGCGGCGGCCGTGGCGTGGACCTCATCCTCGACATCATGGGCGCGGGCTACTTCGAGCAGAATCTTGCCGCCCTGGCAAAGGATGGCCGCCTGCTGCTCATCGGTTTCATGGCCGGCAACATGGTCGAGAAGTTCGACCTGCTGACCGTGATGCTCAAGCGCCTGACCATCACCGGCTCCACCATGCGCGGCCGCAACACGGCTGAGAAAGCCGCCATTGCCCGCGAGCTGCATGAATGGGTCTGGCCCGCGCTGGCGGCAGGTCGCTGCGTGCCCCACGTCCACGAGGTCTTCGCGCTGGACCAGGCGGCCCAGGCGCACCGGCTGATGGAAAGCCGTCAGCATGTGGGCAAGATCGTCTTGAAAGTGTGATGACGGGGGGCTGACACGCTCCTGCCAACCCTACTGACAAGACGCTGTCAGCAGCAGGTCCGCACCATGGAGGCTCTTCAACACAAGGAGCCTCTCATGAGCACAAGCACTGTTTCCCACGCCATCCACTGGTTCGAGATCCCCGTCAGCGACATGGCCCGCAGCATGGCCTTTTACGAGACCCTGCTGGGCGTCGAGCTGCGCCAGGAGGTCGTGGCCGGCATGGAGCTGGCGGTCTTTCCGGCCACCGAAGGGCAGGGCGTCAAGGGCTGCCTGATGTTGGTCGAAAAGGTGGCGCCGCACACCGACGGCGTGCTGATTTACCTGAACGCCGCGCCCTCGCTCGCCGCCGTGCTGGCACGCGTGCCCAAGCTGGGCGGCCAGGTGCTGACCCCGCGCACCGTGCTGCCCGGTGGCATGGGCTGCTTTGCCCACATCACTGACCCGGACGGCCAACGCATCGGCCTGCACGCGCTGGACTGATGAGGGCAATGCCGTAACGGGAAGCTGCCACACTCACGGCATGCGCCGAGCCGACCGTCTCTTCCAGCTGCTGCAGCTCATCCGGGGTCGCCGCCTCTCGACGGCAGCGTGGCTGGCCGACCGCATGGAGGTGTCGGTGCGCACGGTCTACCGCGATGTGGCCGCCTTGCAGGCGCAGGGCGTGCCCATCGAGGGCGAGGCCGGCGTGGGCTACCGCGTCGCGCGCGACTACAGCCTGCCGCCCCTCATGTTCACGCCCGAGCAAGCCCAGGCCCTGGTCGCCTCGGTGCGCATCGCCCACAGCCGGCTGGACCCGGCCCTGGCCGAACAGGCCGAAGACGCGCTCAGCAAGATCCTCAGTGTGCTGCCCACTGACAGCCGCGCTGCGGCCGACAGCATGCCCCTGCATGCACCGGCCCGCTACATGGACAACGGCGTGCTGGAACGCCTGGGCCAGCTGCGTCGGGCCATCGAGTCGCGCCGTCTGGTCCACATCGACTACGCCGACGTCGAGGGCAAGCCCAGCCAGCGCACCCTGCGCCCGCTGATCTGCCTGTTCTGGGAATCGGTCTGGACCCTGTCGGCCTGGTGCGAACTGCGCCAGGACTTCCGCCAGTTCCGGCTCGACCGCATCCAGCGACTGGACGTCGATGCGCGGACCTTCAGGGACGAGCCCGGCAAGACCCTGGCCGACCTGCTGAGGCAAAAGGGGCGATCCATGAGCTGAGGTCTGCCCACCCTTTCTATAATCCCTGGATTCCACCCTCCTCAGGCTGGCGCCTCCCGACAAAAGGACGAGGCTTCCAGCCTGCTTGCGTCTTGGCGGTGGCCACCGTTTCGCCGATTTCCTGTCGTCCTCCCGTATGAGCGCTCCAACCGATAACCAGACCTACGATCCGCGTGCCGTCGAGGCCCTTGCGCAGCAGCACTGGAACGACCAGGACGCCTACCGCGTCACCGAGGACAAGTCCAAGAAGGCCTTCTACGCCTGCTCGATGCTGCCCTACCCCTCGGGCAAGCTGCACATGGGCCACGTGCGCAACTACACGATCAACGACATGTTGACGCGTTACCTGCGCATGAACGGCTACAACGTGCTGATGCCCATGGGCTGGGACGCCTTCGGCCTGCCGGCTGAAAACGCCGCGCTCAAGAACAAGGTGCCGCCGGCCGCCTGGACCTACGACAACATCGCCTACATGAAGAAGCAGATGAAGGCGATGGGGCTGGCGATCGACTGGTCGCGCGAAATCGCCACCTGCTCGCCCGAGTACTACAAGTGGAACCAGTGGCTCTTCATCAAGATGCTGGAAGCGGGCATCTGCGAACGCCGCACCCAGACGGTGAACTGGGACCCGGTCGACCAGACCGTGCTGGCCAACGAACAGGTGATCGACGGGCGCGGCTGGCGCTCGGGCGCCCTGGTCGAAAAGCGCGAGATCCCCGGCTATTACCTCAACATCACCACGTACGCCGACGAGCTGCTCTCGGCCGTGGCCAACCCCGAGGACAAGAATTACCTCTCTGGCTGGCCCGAGCGCGTGCGCCTGATGCAGGAGAACTGGATCGGCAAGAGCGAGGGTGTGCGCTTCGCTTTCTCGCACGACATCAAGGGCAGCGACGGCAAGCTGATCAACGAAGGCCAACTGTGGGTCTTCACCACCCGCGCCGACACCATCATGGGCGTGACCTTCTGCGCCGTGGCCCCCGAGCACCCGCTGGCCCTGCATGCCGCCGCATCAAGCCCGAAGGTGCAAGCCTTCATCGACGAGTGCAAGACCGGCGGCACCACCGAGGCTGAACTGGCCACGCAAGAGAAGAAGGGCGTGCCAACCGGCCTGTTCGTCACCCACCCGATCACGGGCAAGCAGGTCGAAGTCTGGGTCGGCAACTATGTGCTGATGTCTTACGGTGACGGCGCCGTCATGGGCGTGCCTGCGCACGATGAGCGCGACTTCGCCTTTGCCAAGAAGTACGGCATCGCCATCGAGCAGGTCATCGCGGTCGATGGCGAGACCTTCTCCACCGATGCATGGCAAGAGTGGTATGGCGACAAGCAACGCGGCACCTGCGTCAACAGCGATGTGCTCGATGGCCTGAACCACAAGGACGCCGTGGGCAAGGTCGCCGAGATCCTGGTCGGCAAAGGCATCGGCGAGAAGAAAACCACCTGGCGCCTGCGCGACTGGGGCATCTCACGCCAACGCTATTGGGGCACTCCCATCCCCATCATCCACTGCGCCGATTGCGGCCCCGTGCCCGTCCCCGAGAAGGACCTGCCCGTTCGCCTGCCTGAAGACGTCGTACCGGACGGCTCTGGCAACCCGCTCAAGCACCGCCACGATTTCCTGAACGTGGGCTGCCCCAAGTGCGGCAAGCCTGCCCAGCGCGAAACCGACACGATGGACACCTTCGTGGATTCGAGCTGGTACTTCCTGCGCTACACCTGCGCCGACAACCACGGCCAGATGGTCGATGAGCGCACCGGCTACTGGATGGGTGCGGGCCATGCGGCGGGCCAACGCGGCATGGACCAGTACATCGGCGGCATCGAACACGCCATCCTGCACCTGCTGTATGCGCGCTTTTGGACCAAGGTCATGCGCGATCTAGGCCTGGTCAAGGTCGACGAGCCCTTCAAGAAGCTGCTCACCCAGGGCATGGTGCTCAACCACATCTTCAGTCGTCGCACGGCCAAGGGTGGCAAGGAGTACTTCTGGCCGCACGACGTCGAGCTCCAATACGACGACGTCGGCAAGGCCATCGGTGCCAAGCTCAAGAACGAGGTCGACAGCGCCGATGGCAAGCTGCCCGTTGGCACCGCCATCGATTACGAGGGCGTGGGCACGATGTCCAAGTCCAAGAACAACGGCATCGACCCGCAGGACCTGATCGAGAAGTACGGCGCCGACACCGCCCGCATCTACACGATGTTCACGGCCCCGCCCGAGCTCACGCTGGAGTGGAACGACGCCGCCGTGGAAGGCAGCTTCCGTTTCCTGCGCCGCGTGTGGAACTTCGGCGCCAAGCTGCAAGGCCTGGACTTCGCCAGCGTCATGTCGGCCGCAGGTGGCGCCAAGACCCTGGCCGACGTGGCCTTCGGCAAGGACGCCAAAGCCCTGCGCCTGGAACTGCACACCGTGCTCAAGCAGGTGGACTACGACTACCAGCGCATGCAGTACAACACGGTGGTCTCCGGCGCCATGAAGATGCTCAATGCGCTGGAAGGCTTCAAGGGCGGCGACACACCCGACGGCCAGATCGCGCTCATTGAAGGCTTTGGCATCCTGCTGCGCGTGCTGTATCCGGCCACGCCCCACCTCACCCACGTGCTGTGGCACGAGCTGGGCTATGCCAGCAGCCTGGGCGAGCTGCTGGATGCCGCCTGGCCGAAGGTGGACGACAGTGCCTTGGTGCAAGACGAGATCGAGCTGATGCTGCAGGTCAACGGCAAGCTGCGTGGCTCGATCAAGGTGGCGCCATCGGCCGACAAGGCCACCATCGAGGCGGCCGCCCTGGCCAACCCCGAGTTCGCCAAGTTCAGCGAAGGCAAGGCACCCAAGAAGGTCGTGATCGTGCCGGGCCGCCTGGTCAACGTGGTGGTCTGACACAAACACAAGGTGGATGACGATGGCGCGCATGCTGCTTGACGAGACAACCTCGACCGCTCCCGCGACGACACGCCGGCAGTGGCTTCGTGCCGGTACGCGCATGGCGATGGCGGCCACGGCCTTGGGCATCGCCATGGCGGGCAGTGGCTGCGGCTTCAAGCTGCGCCAAGGCTATGACATGGCTTTCAAGACCATCCAGCTCACCGGCTTTGCAGGCAACTCGCCCATGGCCGCCGAGCTGGCGCGCGCACTTGAAGCCTCGGGCGTGCAGGTGGTCGACAGCACCCTGGCGGCCACGCAGGCCGCGTCATCGGCCACCGTGCCCAGCAGCCACATCGTGTTCGAAGCCGTGCTCGACAAGCGCGACATGGTGGTCTCCACCACCACGGCCTATGGGCAGATCCGTGACATGACGGTGCGCAACACCCTGCGCTTCATGGTCAAGCGCGGTGACGGCAGCACGCTCCTGCCTGCCACCGACCTGATCATGACCCGCGACGTGACCTACAACGAAAAGGACGCGCTGGCCAAGCAGGACGAGTTCGCCTCGCTGCACCGCGCCATGCAGTCCGACATCGTCAACCAACTGCTGCGCCGCCTGGCCGCCATCCGGCCTGATCAATTGAACCCACCCATGGAGCCGACGCCGCCTGCCGTGGTGCACGCGCCTTCGGCCCCTTCAGCACCTGCTGCCGCAGCATCCCGCTGACCGGTCGCCACGCGAACAACGGCCATGCAACTGCGCTCGGACCAGCTCTCGGCCCACCTGCAAAAGGCCGGTGGTGCGCCCAAGCCCATCTACACCCTGTATGGCGACGAGGCGCTGCTGGTGCAGGAAGGCAGCGACACCATCCGCCAGGCCGCACGCGCCGCTGGCTACACCGAGCGCCAGGTGCACACCGTCACCGGCGCCTACTTTGACTGGTCCAGCCTGCTGGGTGCGGCCAGCGAGATGTCCCTGTTTGGCGACAAGCAGTTCATCGAGATCCGCATCCCCTCGGGCAAGCCCGGCAAGGATGGCTCGGCCGCCTTGCAGCAGTACTGTGAGCGTGCCGCCGGAAACGACGGCGTGGTCACGCTGGTGACCCTGCCACGACTGGACAAGGCCCAGCAGAGCAGCGCCTGGTTCACTGCGCTGGATGGCGTGGGCGTCACCCTGCGCTGCGACCCCATCGAGCGCCCGCAACTGCCGCTGTGGATCGCGCAACGCCTGGCTGCGCAAGGCCAGCAGGTCGAACCTGGCGAAGCTGGGCAGCGCACCCTGGCCTTCTTCGCCGACCGCGTGGAAGGCAACCTGCTGGCTGCCCACCAGGAGATCGTCAAGCTTGGCCTGCTGCACCCGCCGGGCACGCTCACCATCGAACAGATCGAAGAGGCCGTGGTCGATGTGGCCCGCTTCAACGTCTTCAAGCTCAGCGAAGCCGTGCTATCCGGCCAGGTGGAGCGCACCCTGCGCATGATCGACGGCCTGGAAGCCGAAGGTGAGGCCGCCGTGCTGGTGCACTGGGCACTGGCCGAAGACATCCTGGCCCTGCACCGCGCCCGCACCGCCCTTGATGGCGGCAAGCCCCTGCCCATGGTGCTGCGCGAGCAACGCGTCTGGGGCCCGCGCGAGCGCCTGTTCGAGCGCATCCTGCCGCGCGCCAAGGCGGCGGCCCTGGCCAGGCTGGTGGCCCACGCCAGCACCGTCGACGGCATCGTCAAGGGCCTGCGTCACCCGCAATGGCCGCAAGACCCCTGGGAAGCCCTGCGCCGCCTGGCGCTGCAATTGGCCAAGCTGGCCAGCGCCTGAATCCCATCGATACATGCGTCTTCTTGCATCTTCTTGCATTTGCGCATTCAATTCCATAAAATGCATGCATCGATGTCAGTTGCAAAGGATGCATTCATGGCCATGTTGACTGTGCGCAATCTGCCAGACGATGTGCATCGCGCATTGAGAGTGCGCGCCGCACAGCACGGACACAGCACGGAGGCCGAGGTTCGGGCCATTTTGGCGATGGCCGTCAAACCCGAGACACGCGTGCGTCTGGGTGATGCCCTCGCCAAACTGGGGCGCCAGATCGGTTTGACAAACCAGGATGTCGAGGCACTTGAACAGGCGCGAAACAAGCCGCCTGCCGAACCGTTGAAGTTCGAATGATCGTCCTCGATACGAATGTCGTTTCCGAGGCCATGAAGCCCGAGCCCAACCCGGTCGTGGTGGGCTGGCTCAATGACCAGGCTATCGAGACGCTGTATCTGTCGAGCGTCACACTGGCTGAGTTGTTGTTTGGTATCGGGTCCTTGCCGACGGGCAGGCGCAAGAACCTGCTAGCGAAAGCACTGGACGGCCTGACGGAGTTGTTCAGAGATCGGGTGTTGCCATTCGACATGGATGCAGCTCGCCACTATGGCGAGTTGGCCGTCATGGCCCGATCCCAGGGCAAAGGGTTTCCGACAGCAGACGGCTACATTGCAGCGATCGCGTCATCGCGAGGATTCATGGTCGCTTCGCGGGATGTTGCGCCTTATCAGGCAGCCGGTGTATTGGTCATCAATCCGTGGATTGAAGAAGGCGGCGGCACCAAGAACTGACGCCCCCCTGACTCGGGGCCGACCTGCGCTGGAAAGCCCCCGGCCGCCAACTTCTGGGCGGTTGCTATAGTCCCCCGGCACACGTTGGATGACAACCGATACCGGAGATGGAACCCCTGTTGTGGCCGCAAGCGACCTGATCCCCCTGAACCGATCCGAGCACATGTACTGGGCCGCCGAAGGCTACCTCGGCCCCATCAACATCCCCTTCATCCTGCGCTTCGACGGCCCGGTCGAGACCGAACTGGTCCGCCAGACCATGCGCGAACTGGCCACGGCCTACCCGCGCATGCGCAGCGTGATCGAGCCCACGGGCCTGAGTTACCGCCTGCGCGTGCTGCCCGACGACCACCAGGTCGACCAGCTCTTCGAAGATGCCTTCCAGATCCAGCTTGGCGTGGACGGCGCCGACCGTCAGGCCCTGCAAGACCTGCACACGGTCTTCATGAACCAGCCCATGCTGATGGAGCGCGGCCTGCCCTGGTGCGCCCGCTTTGTGCCCCACCCCACGCACCCGGCGCTGCTGTTTTCGATCAACCACATCATCGGCGACGGCCGCACCATGGTGCAGATGCTGTGCGCCATCATGGCCCGCCTCAGCGGCCAGCCCATGAAGCCCTGCCAGATCGACTCGCCCAGCATGCTGCCCGCCGTGATGCCGCAGAAGTGGTGGCAGTGGCCCGCCAACATCCGGCGCTGGTGGCGCAACACCCAGGCCGACAAGGCCGCCAAGGCCGGGCTCAACATCGTCACGCTCAACCGCCGCCACAGCACGCGCTACACCACCAGCAGCATCCACTACCACGAGATCCCCTGCTCGGCCGACGCCATGGCCGCCCTGGCCAAGGCCCACAAGACCACGGTCAACACCTTGATGACGGCCATCGTGGGCAACACCTTCCTCGCCCTGGCGCGAAACGATCCCAAGGCGGCGGCGGCCATCCGCATCTCGGTAGACCTGCGCCGCTACTACCCCAAGGGCAGCGCCCCGGAGTTCGGCAACTTCGTGCATTCCTTCACGGTCTTGGCACGGCGCCAAGACACGCTGGACACCCAGATCCATTCGCTGGAAAGTCAGGTCAAGGCGCACCTGATGCGTTACGCCCGCCGCGACTACGCCCTGCCCCTGTTGTTCTACGAGCTGCTGCCGCTGCTGGGCCGCGCCCTCTTCAGCTACCTGATCGTGCGCAGCAAGGTCAAAGGCAGCCTGCCCACCCTGAGCTGCCACCTGAGCAACCTGGGCGCCTGCGAGTTCATCAACCCCAAGGATGCCCGCATCCGCCTGCACGAGCTGTGGCCCGCCACGCTCAGCACGGTCTTCCTGATCGGGGCGGTCATCCTCAACGGCAAGCAGTTCCTCTGCCTGACGCACCAGAACGACGAGATCCCGGTCGAGGCCGTCGATGCCTTCCGCGCCGAGTTCGATCGGCAGATTCAAACCCTTGTCACGGAGATGCCCACCCCGTGAAGTCCCACACGAAATAAGGGGTTTTTGACACCCTCATGCACAGGCCCCACCCTTTAACCCCGCGCCAAGATAGCCGATAGACAGAGGTCAGCAAAAAGTGACTCCCGTATCTAAAGGCTGTATATGGAACGGATCGATGTACAACAACCCACTCCAAAACCGATTCCGGCGATCTGCGAATCCACCGTCCGACCTGAAGCACAGAGCAGCAGCGCGCCAGCTCACAGCTGGCTGACGTCCGCGATGGCCATCTGGCTGCAGGACGACGAGGCCAAACCCGCTGCCACGTCCGAGCACGGTCAGGCCACGCCCATTCGCTGAACGCCGCGGTCACTCAGCCACCGCGCGCATGCTGCCTGCCCTCTTCAACCCGCAAAAGCTCCAGACACGGATCGTCGCCGTGTACCTGGGCTTGCTGCTGGTCATCCAGGCCGTCAGCTACTGGTTCATTCAGGACAGCATCGACCACAACGCCCGCAACGCCATCCGCCTGGAGCTGACCACCAGCGAGCGCGTCTTCCTGCGTCTGCTGGGCCAGAACAACGCCAACCTCGATCAAGCCACCCGCGTGCTCTCGGCCGACTATGGCTTTCGCTCAGCCGTGGCCAGCGGTGACCAGGAGACCGTGCAATCGGCCTTGTCCAACAACAGCGAGCGCATCCACGCCAACCTGGCGCTGTTCACCGACAACGACTTCCAGCTCAAGGCCAGCACCGTCCCCCACGCCGAGCACTTCCTGGCCGCCGTGCGCCGCTATGCCGCGCAATCTCAGGCCGGTGGCGCGCAGCAATACCAGGTCGAAGTGATCGACGGCCAGCCCTACCAGATCGTGGCCGTGCCCGTGCGCGCGCCCACCACCATCGGCTGGGTGGGCATGGGCTTTCGGATCGACCGCCAGCTCCTGCAGGACATGAACAACCTCTCGGGCATGGAAGTGGCCCTGCTGCTGCGCGAGAACACGGGCGACTGGCGCGTCTCCGTCGCCACCATGGACCTGAGCAGGTGGAGCGAGATCGCCAACGCCTGGGAACGCCCCATCAACAATGGTGACACGCAAGGCGTGGCCATGCGTGTGGGCGGCATCGAGTACAGCGCCCTGCCGGTGATGCTGCCTGGCGCCCCCGGCCAGTCACCCACCACCGCCTTGCTGATGCGCTCGGTGGACAAGGCCCTGGAGCCCTTCAACCGGCTCAAGATCAAGCTGCTGATGCTCACAGCCGTGGGCCTGGTCGTGTTCGCCATGGGCAGCTTCGTGACCGCCCGGCGCATCACCACGCCGCTGCGCGTGCTGTCGACCTCGGCCCGCCGCCTGGAGCGTGGCGACTACGGCGCCGAAGTGCGCACGGCCTTCAAGGGCGAGATCGGCGAGCTGGCTCAATCATTTGAGACCATGCGCCAGGCCATCCAGGCGCGTGAAGGCGAGATCCGCCGCCTGGCCTATCAGGACGCGCTCACCGACCTGCCCAACCGCGAGCAGTTCCGCCACGACCTGCGCCAGGCCATCCAGAAGTCCAACGAAGACGGCGTGCCCTGCGCCGTGCTGCTGCTGGACATGGACCGCTTCAAGCACGTCAACGATGTGCTGGGCCACCGCTTCGGCGACCGCCTGCTGCGCGCCGTGGCCGAGCGCCTGCGCCACGATGCCCTGACCGAGCGCGATGTGCTCGCCCGCCTGAGCGGCGACGAGTTCGCCATCCTGCTGCAAGCCACCGATGCCAAGGCCGCCTTCCCGGTGGCCCAGCGCATCCTGGCCGCCTTCGAGCGCCCCATCACCCTGGACGACCACACGGTGGACCTGGGTGCGGGCATCGGCGTGGCCAGCAGCCCCGAGCACGGCCTGGATGCCGACACGCTCTTGAGCCGCGCCGAAGTGGCCATGTACGCGGCCAAGCAGAACCAGTCGGGCACCGTGACCTACCACCCGGGCCTGGACTCCACCAGCGAAGAGTCGCTGACCATGCTCAGCGAGCTGCGCTCGGCCGTCGACCAGGACCAGCTGCGCCTCTTCCTGCAACCCAAGGTCAACCTGCGCACCGGCGAAGTCCTCGGTGCCGAAGCCCTGGTGCGCTGGGAGCATCCCACACGCGGGATGGTGCCGCCCATGCGCTTCATCCCCTTTGCCGAGCAGACAGGCTTCGTGCGCGTGCTGACCATGTGGATGATCGAGCAGGTCGCGCAGATGAGCCACACGCTCACCGAGCAAGGCCTGCGCATGAAGCTGGCCGTCAACCTGTCCACGCGCGACCTGATGGACCAGGAGCTGCCCAACAAGCTCGAACAGGTGCTGGCACGTTACGAGATCGACCCGGCCCTGCTGGTGCTGGAGATCACCGAAAGCGCCATCATGGACGACCCGCAACGCGCCTTGCAGACGCTCAACCGCCTGCACGCCATGGGTCTGAAGCTCTCGATTGACGACTTCGGCACGGGCTACTCCTCGCTGGCCTATCTGAAGCGCCTGCCCGTGGACGAACTCAAGATCGACAAGTCCTTCGTGATGAACATGGAAAGCGATCTGCAGGACGCCAAGATCGTGCGCTCCACCGTTGATCTGGCCCACAACCTGGGTCTGAGCGTGGTGGCCGAGGGCGTGGAGAGCGCCAAGTCCTGGAAGCTGCTGGCCAGCCTGTCATGCGACGAGGTGCAGGGCTACTTCATTGCCAAGCCCATGCCCGGCGCACAGTTCGCCAACTGGGCCAAGCAGTGGACACCGCCCGACACCACGCACGAGTTCCTGCCGACCGAGTTCGCGGACATCATCTGATCCCTCAGATCAGGGTTGCTCACATGGCGCGGGCCACGACTTCGTAAGCCTGAAGCTGGTCCACCGGCAGCCCCAAGCGCGCCGCGCCCGGAAACGCCCCTTGTGCGGCCTGATGCATCTGCACCTCGATCAAACGCTGCGCATCACCCAGCCTGGGCAGCACGGGCCCGGCAAACAACACATGGCCTTGATAAGCCACCAGCAAGGTCGGGAAGGTTTCGACATCGATGTCGCCCACCAGATCGGCCTCGTCCTCGATGTCGATCCAGCGGTAGCGATGCCCCGGCAGGGCTTCTTGCAACTCGGCAAAGGTGGCCTCGTACTCGCGGCAGGTGCCGCACCAGGCGGCGCACAGACAGACAACATCAAGCGTGGGTTGGGACATGGCCCGATTGTGGCTCAAGCCCCGTTGATGCGGATCCAGGTGGTCTTGAGCTCGGTGTACTTGTCCAGCGCATGCAAGGACTTGTCCCGCCCATTGCCAGACTGCTTGTAGCCACCGAAGGGCACGGTGATGTCATCCTCATCGTACTGGTTGACGTGCACCGTGCCAGCCCGCAAGGCACGCGCCACGCGGTGCGCCCGGTCCAGGTTCCGGCTCCACACGCTGGCCTGCAAGCCGTATGGCGTCGCATTAGCCAGGCGGATGGCCTCGGCCTCGTCCTTGAAGCGGATCACACTGAGCACCGGCCCGAAGATCTCTTCCTGCGCGATCTTCATGCCGTTGTCCACCGCATCGAACACCGTGGGTTGCACGTAGTAGCCACCCGTCCCCACCAGCGCCTGAGCCCCGCCGGCCACGCACTGGGCACCCTGCTGCCTGCCCGCGTTGATGTAGCCCAGCACATTGCGCAGCTGCGCATCGTCGACCAGCGCACCCATGACGGTGGTCGGGTCCAGCGGGTCGGCCGGCTGGTAGCGGGGCGTGAGCGCCACGATGCGCGACACCACCTCATCGGCCAAGGACTCCTGCACCAGCAGGCGCGAGGGCGCGTTGCACGACTCGCCCTGGTTGAAGAACAAGGCACCTGCCACCGTGTGTGCGGCACGCTCCACGCTGTCCACATCGTCGAACACCAGGAAAGCCGACTTGCCGCCCAGCTCGTTGAACACGCGCTTGAGGTTGCTGCGCGACGAGTAAGCCAGCATCTGGCGGCCCACGCGCGTGGATCCCGTGAAGCCCAGCGCGTCGACATCCATGTGCAGGGCCAGCGCCTCGCCCGCCTCATGCCCATAGCCGGGCACCACGTTGAACACGCCGTCCGGCAGGCCGGCCTTGGCCGCCAGTTCGGCCAGGCGCAGGGCCGTGAGCGGCGATTTTTCAGAAGGCTTGAGCACCACGCTGTTGCCGCAGGCCAGGGCGGGCCCCAGCTTCCAGGCGGCCATGATCATCGGGTAGTTCCAGGGCGTGATCGCGCCCACCACGCCCACCGGTTCGCGCTGCACCAGGGCCAGAGCCGTGTGCGGCGTGGGCGCGATCTCGCCATAGACCTTGTCGATGGCCTCGCCGAACCAGTTGATGCAGCGCGCCGCGGCCGGCACGTCCACGCCCAGGCTGTACTGGATGGGCTTGCCCACATCCAGCGTCTCCAGCAGGGCCAGCTCGTCCTTGTGCTGCACGATCAACTCGGCAAAGCGCTGCAGCACGCGCTTGCGCTCGGCCGGCGCCTGGCGCGCCCAGCGGCCATCGTCAAACGCGCGGCGGGCCGCCTGCACGGCCGCATCCACATCCGCCGCCTCGCTGCGTGCCACGACGGCCAGCAAGGTGCCATCGATGGGCGAGCGGGTGTCGAAGCTGGCACCGCTTTGGGTGGCCACGCGTTGCCCGTCGATGAAGGCCCGGCCGTCGATGCGCTTGTCGGCCTTCAGGGCATCGGCGCGGTCACGCCAGATGCGGGCCTGGGGGCTGGTGGCTTGGAAGGCGGTCATGGCGAAGCTCCAGGTGATCGTTTTGGTCGTTGCGCCCACTTAGTCTAATGAACCCACGCAACCCTGGCGCGGCAGCAGTTCACATGGCCAGCTTCGTTGGCAGACCTGAATCCCTAAACCTCGGTTCCCCCTAGTTAAGGGGCATCTCTCAGTCCATTCCCATAGACAATGCGGCAGTCAATCAACAACATCACAGGGAGTGGACCATGGCCGCTACGCGCACGCCTGCTATTTTTCGTTCGACCCGGCTTTTTGCGGCCCTGCTCGCGTCCAGCGCCACACTGCTGACTGCATGCGGCGGTGGCGGTGGATCGGGCTCTGACCCTGGCGCCACCCCGCAATCTTTGCCTGCGGGGTCGTTTGCGGCGATCGAAACGGGCAACCGCGACGCTACCGGCAAGACCGCGAACCAGATCCAGATTGTCGACATCACCCAGGCCAGCATCGTGGCAAAGTACGATGTCGCGCCCACAGTCTCCACCGACTATCCCAGCCGCTCCTGGGCACCCATTTACCAAGTCCGTGCCGACGCCAACGGCCTGGGTTATCAGCAACTTGGCATCAGTCAAATCGCTTTCATTCAGTCGGGCAAGCTGATGCTGCTGGACCTCACAGGCAAGGCACTGGGCACCCCGCGGCAACTCTCCAATGCGAGCGACGTCTGTAGCGTCGACCGCGAGAACATCAGCTACGTGAGCACCGATGGTCGCCATGCCTGGCTGATCGTCACCACGGCAGGTCCAGATGGCGACTGCACCCAAACAAGCGACAACCTGACGCGCCTGGTGTCCACGGACATGCTGCCCGGCGACACGCTCGTGAACTCCGGGCTGAGCACCGGCCTGTCCATCGCCATGGAGCTGCGCGATATCACGGGCCAAGCCCAGAACCTGCTGGTCTTCAACCGCAACGACCACACGCTGTCCATCTACACCACAGACCTGAAAAAATTGGTCCGCAGTGTGTCCACTGGTGGGAAAACCCTTGACGGTACCGAGGCTGTGCGACAACTGATTGCCTCGCCAACGGACTACCGGCAAGCCCTGCTGCAAGTCGGCAGCAATGTGTACCTGAGCACCTGGGATGGCACCAACCTGAACCTGGGGGCCCCGCTCATCCAGAACCTCAGCGCCCCTTTGGCCAATAGCAGCCGGCCTGTCGTTGTCACCAGCTCCGATCGCTTCTATCTGGGAGATGGCACCGCGGGCTATGCCTTCAGCGCCGCCGGTGTACCCCTGGCCCAGTTCAGTTTCCCCGCCGGGCGAGGCAATATCACGGCCGCGGGGGTCACAGACTTCGGCGTGGTCGTGCAGCAGTCGATCAACAGTGGGCAAGGTGGAGCGAGCGCCACACCTTCGTCAAGCACGGGCGCCTTGGCTGTTGCGCAAACCTCCGTGGCCACCACGCCCATGGCCACACTGTGGTCGATCAATGGCAGCAATGGAACCTACCGTGAACTGGCCAACAGCAGCGTCCCCGTCTACCTGCTCTCCGTGCACGGCAACACGGTCATCTACAGCAACATGAATTTCGCCAGCCAAGCAGGCTCGATTTTCAAGATCGACGCCACCGCCACCAATATGGCGCAAACCGAAGTGGCATCAAGCGTCAATTTGGTCGATGTGGTCACGAACACCCACTCGGGCGGCCTGAGCCGTGTCGACAAGGTGTTGCTCTGCACCCCCACTGCCCTTATTGCCGGCACGGCCTCATTCATCGGTTGCGCAAACGGCACCCTGGCCAGCTATGACACGGCCACCGGCGCGTCAACCAACATGGGCACATTGTCGCTTCCCGCTAGCACCGGCGTCCGCTCGTCTTCGCTGTGGGGTGTGCACGAAACCTGGACAAACCGCAACAGCCTGATTGAACTCACCAAGGCGCAGCCCGTGTCCACCAGCACCTACACGGTCACCAGCGAAGTCTGGATGCTCAACCCCAGCACCGCCAACTCACTGCAGCGCCTGACCCCCCTGCCTTGAGCCACAATACCCTCCTTTGCAGTCGTTGAGGAGGACACCATGCCGGTGATCGTGGTCGCCAATCCCAAGGGCGGCGTGGGCAAATCCACGCTGTCCAGCAATATCGCGGGCTATTTCGCCCGCCAGGGTCATGCCGTGATGCTGGGCGACGTCGATCGCCAGCAGTCTTCCCGGCTGTGGCTCAAGCTGCGGCCCGACAACCTGCCCACCATCCAGAGCTGGGACATCACCGAGGACCACATCGCCCGGCCGCCCAAGGGCACGACCCACATCGTGCTGGACACCCCGGCCGGCCTGCACGGCCCCGGCCTGGATGCGGTGATGAAGCTCGCCGACAAGGTGCTGGTGCCCCTGCAAGCCAGCGTCTTCGACATCTACGCCACGCAAGGCTTCCTGGCCGAACTGGCCAAGCGCAAGAAGAGCGACAAGGCGCAGCTCGCCGTGGTCGGCAACCGCATCAAGGACCACACCAAGGCCACGGAACACCTCAAGGAGTTCCTGCAGACCCTGGACATTCCCCTGCTGGGCCTGCTGCGCGACACCCAGAACTACGCCCACCTGGCCGCCCACGGCGTGAGCCTGTGGGACGTGGCGGCCACCAAGGTCGAGAAAGACCTGGCTCAGTGGGCGCCGGTGCTCAAGTGGCTTGAAGCCTGATCACCTGATTCAGCGTACTGCAAAGTGCGGCTGCGCGCCGTGTGGCGTCCCGCCGCCTTCGCCTCGTACAAGGCGGCATCGGCCGTATCTGTCAGGGCTTGCCCCGTGGCGGACCCCACTGGCAAACACACCGCGACACCGACGCTGACCGTCACGAACGGCGCCGTCGGAGAGGCCTCGTGCATCAGGCGCAGGGCATCCACACGGTCGATCAGACGGCAGGCCAGCTCACCCGCGCCCGCTTCGTCCGTGCCCGGCAGCAGGATCACGAACTCCTCGCCGCCATAGCGCGCCGCCACATCACCCGGCCGCCGCACCACGCCACCGATGGCCCTGGCGATCTCGGCCAGGCAATGGTCTCCCGCAGGGTGGCCATAGTGGTCGTTGTAGCGCTTGAAGTGGTCCACATCGATCATCAGCAGGGCCAGGCTGGCTCGATGGCGGCGAGCGCGATCCCACTCATTGCGCAAGGCCTCGTCGAACACCCGCCGGTTGGCCAGGCCGGTCAGCGCGTCCTGGCGTGCGAGCTCGGCCAGTTCGATGTTCAGGCGCTGAACCTCCTGCCGCTCCTTACGCAGCTGCACGGACTGCAGGAACATCAGCCGGTCCTTGTCCTCGCGCAGGGCCACCAGGAACATGGCCACGCTCGCGGTCAGCAGGTAGTGCCCGAAGAACAGCAGGCCATAACGCAGATCGGGCACCCAAGGCAGGGCCACGAATGGCACGGCCCCAAGCAGGCAGCCCTTCAGGCAGGCGCGCAAGGGCAGTTGCAACGCCAGCAGGCCGATCAGCAGGACCATCAAGGTGATGTAGACCTGGTTGGTGGCCAGCACCGGGCTCCTGATCAGGAAACCCGCCACGACCTTGGCGGCCGCGATCGGCCCGAACAACCAGGGGACCCATTGGTCGAACGACTCGCGCCAGGTCGCCTTGGACGCCATCAACAGCCCCACGAGGATCAAGGCCAGGTTGCTGCCTTCGCTGAACAGCAGCATCCACAAATCGACGCCATGGAGCTCGGCCGTGTAGAAGATCAGGGTAAAGGCCTGAAAGCCGATGACGCTCAGTGGCAGCAAAGGCGCCCACAAGCGCACCACACGGCTGAACTCCTCCAGCCGCTGCTGTCGGTAGGCCAGCCGAAGCCCTTCGGGGATCGGGTCCAGCCAGCGCCGCTGGGTCAGCAGCTGGTCGAGATCATGCTGCAAGCTGGTCATGTCCTAGGCCTCATTCACGCGCTCATGCGCGACGACCATACCAGCCAGATGCCCTTGGCCATCCATCAGAGGCCGACCACGACGGCCGTGCTCAGCGACTGATTGCATTTGCTAGTGCCCTTCGATTTCGTATCGAAGAAGATCGGCCTCGTCGCCCAGTCGTAGCGGTATTCGAGCTTGAATATGCTACCGAGATTGAAGGCGTAGTTCATGCCCAAAGTCAAGGCTGGGCCGATGCCGTTGTGGTCGTCCAGCGACGAGTAGGTCAGCAGGCCGCCACCGTTCTTGCGGTTGAAGATGTAGTCGAAGCGGACCACGCCTTCGAGGCGCGGTTCGAACTTGTAGGCCAGCAGAGTCGATCGGCCAGACCAGTAGGCGTCGCGCATATCACCAGTGTCTGGATCAGGCGTGATACCACATGCCCCCATCCATTGGTCGAAGAAAATCGACATCTCGTTGCAGCGGGCTTAATTTTTTATTAATCAAGGATACCCCCCTTGTCAACCAATCGGAGAGTTGGCGAGAATAACCGCCCATTCACTTAATATTAAACTCATCATGATCAAACTCAGGAAATTTGTTTTCAAGAAAAATTTTGCGATCGTACTAACGTCAATTTATGCGTCAGGCGCTATCGCGGCAACCAATTCATATAGTTTCACCGTTGATTTCAGTCTGGCCGCGAAACGCACCGGCATTACCAAGTCCAGCCTGAACAACTCGCAAGCTGTTGATCTGCGATGTGATTTCAGCTGAAGTGTGGTGCGGTATTTGCAAGGAAACAAATACCGGCCCCGCGCTT
>RXJQ01000028.1:571-2589 GCA_003963115.1 Burkholderiales bacterium | reverse complement strand
GCCAAGTCCTTGGATTCAGAACGCCCTCCGAGGTCTTCGCTGACATTAAACTCGACTCCATCGCCGGTGTTGCACTTCAAGCTTGAATCCGCCTTCATGCGCTATCCTGAGATCAAACAAATTGATGAACCTATGAGGTGGGCCTTAGAGCACCCATCATTCTTCTTCGCTGAGGGCGAGATGACAATAGCATCAATATTTGCGCAATTAATCGAAGGTACTCAGGTATTAGCACGAACGACCGTTGAGAGCTCAGTTCTCGATGAGTGGTACATCGTCGCTGCGAGCGACGATTGGTTTTCAAATGCACGGTTCCCCGTTCCTGAAGACTTCGACTTCAAAACAATTACGCCGTTTCCTGAGCTTGGAGCAAACCGCTGCCGACCTGAGTTCGTCGTAGCCACATTCGCAACAGATGTTCTAGTCCGAGGCCCAAACGGTACTCACGTTGTCAAAGGAAACGTGGGGACAGCCGAACAGGTGCTTCATGCAATTTCAGGCGCCTCGCAATGGAAACGTGCCATTGCGTTCAGAGGCCAAGTTATCACGGCAACCTGAGTCGCGGATGCAACGGTCAAACATCTCGCACGGCCTTGAGAGTTACGTGTTCTCAACGCCTTCTCCTTCGTGCACCAGCCTAACTGTACGTTCAACGCGGACGCCACGGCAGGCCATGCCTTCGGCATTCTCATGGCCTGCCGCGGTGCCCTCCGCGCTTCGCGCTCCGGCGCCGGTTAACTAGGGCGTTAGGCATTCAACACATAGGGAGGGACACTCATGTATCCAAAAGAATACTTTCTAGAGCGCTTCAAGACTGAGGAAACCGAAGAACTCTTGCACCGCTATGCCGCAACTGATCTCGCAGATGAAGCGAAGGAGGCAATCCGATCTTTACTGCAGTCGCGAGGAGTTGATGATTCAATTCTGCAGCCACTTGTTATTCAAGCAAGAAAGGCTGCTTATCGGCAAACCAAAGGCACGACTGAGTGCGACTTCTGCGGAAGCTCTGCCAGATTCTCAGCTGTCCTCGATGAAGGGCAACGATTCTGCAGTAAGTCCTGCCTAAGAAGTGCACGGCTCCTAGAAGCATCAGAGGACATTCCGAAGGAAGCCATCTTCCAGCACGCGTGTCGTATCAAGGAAGGCCCTTGCCCGTCTTGTCAGCGCACCTTGACGAGAATTGAAGTCCGACCTTATTACCGCGTTTGGTCTGTTGGCCTCTTCACTCAATGGACCAAGCGGACGCATATTTGCTGCCTGTCCTGTGGTAGAAAAACCAACTTGGAGTCACTCATCTTTTCCGTTGTACTGGGTTGGTGGGGTATTCCTTGGGGTTTGATCATCACACCAGGGCAGATCATTGCCAACATTACTGAAATGCTCCGGTCAAGGGGCGACTCGGAACCATCCGCAGAGCTCATTCAGGCGGCAAGGCTCGATTTAGCGGCGCGGCGGTATAAGGAGCGTGCTCTGCAATCAAATGGTTAAGCTTGCCGTGCTCTCAACGCCCTCCTCTTTGCGCCCCAGCCTAACTGTAGGTTCAACACGGACGCTGATACACCGCATGCTTCGGACATGCCTTATGGGCGCCGGTTAACCAGAGCGTTAGGCCCTCTGTAAAACACGCTGTATCAGCTTCCCAGAAGTCTCGGTATAGTGTGTCTGTAACATTGTGTCCAATAACCTGGGAGGAGCACATGCGAATGCTAGAGCACGGCACAGCCCGCCGCCAAGTTATGCGACAGCATGGTCGTCTTTCCGTCCAGGTTAGACGACGTCCATGTCGTCTACATTAAGTTAGGCCTGCGTGAACAGCCAGCATGCACAGGCCAAATGGGCCGCCTGTCCTGCGGCAGTCGTGCGCACCACCACGTAACGCGGGCCTTGGTTTGCGGGAATGTTCAAGCGCCGCAAAGGCACTTATATTGAGCACATTGTTAGCAGTTGACTGACACGTTGCGCAAAGGGAGGCGTGATGGCAAGCATCAATACAAATCGGCAGTTCGGCGTGTTCTCCA
>RXJQ01000028.1:0-521 GCA_003963115.1 Burkholderiales bacterium | reverse complement strand
GTTAGGCCCGCCAAAATCGTGACCTCAGAGCTTGTCAAAAAAATGCCGCTGCATCATTTCACTTGGGTCGTGGCAATTGTTCTTCTTTCTGGCTGTAGTACTCCGCAAAAGCTGAGCGACGCTCAACTTCAAACACTAGGGGTTCGCACTGGATCAGATTATTGGGCAGCAACATCCCAACTCTCTCAAAGAGGCTATAACTGCTCTGTCAGCGGTGCAAAGCGGGAACATTTCGATTGCACGAAGACCACTGGCTTTATCCCAACCTGCATCCTGCGAATCGAGTTCACCGTTGACGATCAGAACAAAATATCGTCACTCCGTGCTCCGGAACCTGCTTGCATTGGAACCCCATAATGCATGGAAGAGTTAATGTGTTCTCAACGCCCACTACTCCGCTCCACAGCCTAACTGTAGGTTCAACGCGGACGCCAACACTGGCCATGCCTTCGGCATTTTCACGGCCAGTGTCGGTGCCCTCCGCCTTCGGCTACGGCGCCGGTTAACCAGGGCGTTAGGCC
>RXJQ01000101.1 GCA_003963115.1 Burkholderiales bacterium | reverse complement strand
GGGCACGAACGCCATGCGGGCGGGCGCATCGGATTGCGCCTGCTGCCAGCGCTTGGCGAATTCGTAGACCGGCCCTCGGCTGCCTGGGTAGCCCATGGCCTGCAGCGCCCGGAACATGGCTTTGATGCCGCGGCGCTCGCGTTTGTTGCGATGGCTGTCAGCCTTCAGCCAGGTGGCCAGTTGTTCCTTGTAGGGATCAAGAACGCTGGGGAGAGCGACCCGCTTCGGATAGCGGGGCTCAACCATCTCGTCAGCCTCAAGCCACTTGGTGGCTGTATTGCGAGAGATACCCAGCCTGCGGCTGGCGGGGCCTACATCGACATCAGTTCTGAAAAGGTAAACATCGGCTGCCCAGGCAAGATCACCGTTCAGGCAAGCCAAAAGTCCATGGTCGGTCCGAGCAAGATGAATCCGGACTACCCACGACAAAGCCAATCTGGAGTTACGCGACATGATCGCGGCGCAGAAAGCTGTGAGCGACGATTCAGTGAAAGAAATGCGAGCGTTGGTCAACGACTTGATTCAGCGTGGTATTCCTGGCGGCTATTACGACATGGGGCATTACATCGAATCAGGTGCGCTTGGCTTCAAACAAGACCCGGAATTGGCGTTGAAGTACTACCGCAAGTCTGCGGACATGGGTAAAGGCCTCGATCCCGCCACAGGACGGCCGCTAGTCGCCAAGGACAACAGCGGGCGGTAAAGCCGCACGCGGGGCACTTGTGTCGACCCAACCCAAAGGCAGATTGGATTTCAACATTTACACAGTGGCACCATGCGTGCGTCTTCCAATGAATCAAAGCAAATTTGCTGAGTCGCGATTCTTCAAAGTAGTTCTGAATTCGGTGCTCATCCTTTCTGCACTAGGCATCGCATATTTCTGGTTGATGACCAAGCTAGGCGGTGCTGCCGCCTCAGGATCGAATAATGCGGGCGGTCTTTACAACGACGATTTGCTGTCTTGGTGCATTGGTATTTTTGTGGCCGCGTCGATTGTGGCGGGGTGGCGATTGATGACTTCCAAATGACGTGAACATCCGTGGCGATGGTCGGTTTGAATGCATGGCTGCGATGTCCGTTTAAGTTGAACGCTACTTGAAAGCGCCGATACCTTCTATGCAAGAAGTCGAGCCCAACGAATGTCCAATGCAGATTGAGTTCGGCGGCGAGACTTACATGGCTGTCGCTTCAGATGAGACTGAGATGCGCCACCAATTGCTCACGGCCATCGCCATTTCCACCCTTTTGGCGGGTGGCCTGGTCCACCTTGATGGCTGGCTGCCCGGCTTGATCCTCAAGGTGCAGGCCCTTCGGTCTGTCGATAACGGCGATCAGCTCTCCATCGCGCATGTGTGGCCCAGCATCTATGCGCGACTGCGTGCATGGATCGAGTCACCAGCGGACGCCGATGCCTTGGATCTGTGCTTTGACGGTGCACACTGCGTCCTCGTCCCGGACGTGTTCAATTGGCACATTGAGCCTGTGGTGTTCACGCTCAGGTGCCTGGCTGGCGCTTCTTGCTCGGTCTGACATGAGCACCAAGCCCAGTAAGAATGTCGCCCACCATGGGCTGCTGATGCAGGCGGTCCATGAGTTGGCCAGCGCTGCGCGGTTGACGTGTCTGGACCCCGAATGGCTTGGTGCGCGGCACGGCTACCTGTTTCGGTGCGAGCAGGGGCATGACGCCACCCGTCGTCTCGATGGATTGAAAAGCAAGCGCCGCTCAGCGCCATCAAGGCAGGCAAATGGTGCAAACGTTGCGCGTCCATGAACCAAATCCGTAGCGCCAATTCAAAGACCAGGATTCGATACGGTGATGCTGGAGCAAAGCTCATCCGATAGCTTTACCCAAGTGAATGCATGAGGCAGACGGCCAATGCAGAAGCCTCTGAAAAGTTGCTCGCTCCTGTGCAAATGAATCCTGGCCGATCAATGACACCCAGCAAGCGCGGAATCGACGATTCTGGGTCTTCCACACACCACTCGACGGCCAACTGCTGAAGAACGCTTACGCTATCGCGCAGGGCAGGGGTGTTGCCCGATTTTCCCTTGATCGGGTTGTCTCTGTCTGTTGACGAATGTTCTGCGTTCACTGCATTCAACTCCAAGATTGTCTGAAGCAGCCGCCGGTAGCCGGGAACGTCTGCAACACGTTGAGCAGGTACAAATTGAGCGCTGCCACAGACTTCACAAGCGTCCCCAGGTAACCGCCATCCTCCGCCTTGATCCAATGCACATGCACATCTGCGACATATGGACAAAAGGGGAGTCCCGTGCCAAACGCAATGATGAACAAACGGGACCTGATGAACGACTCGCCATGGCGCCCAACCATTGGCGGCAACATCTTGCTCCGAGCAGTCGGGACACCAGGCCAGTGCTTTGGTAGCCAGCGCTCCCTGCATCAACCTTCGCGTAGGCTGGCCTTGCGCGATTAAGGTGCGGAAGCGATTACCCCACCAGTTACAACCCATCGCAGGCCCCAGAAGCCCGAGCAAGGTATAGCGTTGGATCAGTTCCTCTCCTGAAAGACGGCCATTGAGCATCCTATCTGCGAGCCACTGAGCACCTTGCCCGTAGGGGTTGCCGGACTCCGCTCGCTCTGGCGCAAAGCCATAGCATTCACGGAAGAACCTTTGGCCGGAACTCACCCCAATTGCACGGCGCATCCATATCGCCAAGGAGTTCAAGGTAGCGCCAGCAGGAAGCCTCGGCGCGCTCACAATCATCAAACCGCAACGATCAGAACTCAATTCACTGCGCCAGCCACAAGATAAACAAGCGGAGCGGTGTTGTTCAGAACTCTATTTCGCCATGAGTCCCCACAGACGAGCCTGCCCCCCTGGGATTTCGACACCCCGGTGATCAGAACTCTATTAGAAGGGACCAGCATGTGGTTCATCGGCAAGCTGTTCTGGACCTTGCATTCTGAACGCTTTCCGTTACAGCGCGCCTCCCGCAAGCAGGGTGTGGAGATGCGGGACATCCCCACCCAAGCGCTCAACTCAATAACCCACCGTGAAGCGCTGCTTCAGGTGCGCGCCCTTCTCCAGCTCATCGAGCATGGCCACGGCATAGTCCTGCACCGACACCTGGCTCTTGCCTTGCGCATCGGTCAGCAGCTGATCACCGCCCAGCCGGAAGTGGCCCGTGCGCTCACCAGGGAAGATGTAGGCGGACGGGCTGAGCATGGTCCAGTCCAGCTGCGTCTCGGCGCGCATCAGGTTCAAGGCATCGCGCGCGCCCAGCGCGGAGGCCTTCCATTGGTCGGGAAACTCAGGGGTATCGACCAGTTGCTTGCCCGGCGCCACTTCCAGGCTGCCCGCGCCGCCCACGATCAGGAAGCGCTTGACGCCCGCCTGCTTGGTGGCGGCCACGATGGCCTGCAGCCCCTTCAGATAGGCCTGGTGGACATCCGTCTGGGAGTGCCCGTTGAACGCGCTGATCACGGCGGCCTGTCCCTTGAGCTGGGCCGCCAGCGCGTCCTGGTCCAGCACATCCACGGACACGGCCCGCAGTTGGGAATGCGCTGACAGCTTGCTGGCATCTCGAACGAGCGCGGTGACCTGATGGCCGCGCTGCAAAGCTTCTTGCAGCAGGGCAGAGCCGATGAAACCCGTGGCGCCAATGAGTGCGATGTTCATGATGTGATGCCTTTCTAAACGATGGACGAGCAATGAAAGAAGTGTCTCGATGGGGCTCAGTGTGCGCCGGTGCATTGATTTGAAAAAGACATCCAGTCAGAATTCTTTATGTTCATTTTGTCAACAATGGATACCAGCCCCCATGTCCCAAGCACCCGCGCTCGACAACCTCCTGGTCTTCACCGCCGTGGCCGAAACAGGCGGCTTCACGGCCGCGGCCGATCGCCTGGGCATGACCACGGGCGGGGTGAGCCGGCGCATCCGGCAACTCGAAGCGCACCTGGGCGGCGCCTTGTTCGTGCGCACCACGCGGCGCGTGCGCTTGACGGAAGCGGGCAGCGCGCTCTACGACACAGCCACCCCCGCACTGCTGTCTCTGCGCGATGCGCTGGCGCAGTTCGGCTCGACGCATGAGTCGCTGAGCGGCAGGCTGCGCCTGACCGCACCGGTCGAGCACGCCGCGGGCCTGCTGGCACCGGCTCTGGCCCGCTTCAGCGCACGGCACCCAGGCGTTGCCGTGGACCTGCGCACATCCGACTCGGTGGTGGACCTCGTGGCCGATGGCCTGGATCTGGCCATCCGGCTGGGTCACTTGCGGAACTCCACGCTCAAGGCGATCAGGCTGGGCGGCTTCGAGCAGATCGTGGCGGCCTCGCCGGCCTACCTGGCCCGAACGGGCACGCCGTCGCAACCCGATGAACTCGCGTCCATGGACTGGATCAACTTCTCGCGCCTGCAGTCTCCCCTGACCTGGACCTTCACGCACGCCGCATCGGGCAGCCGCCAGACCGTGCGCATGCGCTCGCGCGTCACGGTGGACTCGACCTCGTCCGTCCGCGCCTTTCTGGAAAGTGGTTCGGGCGTGTCGGTGCTGGACCAGTTCAGTCTGGCCACCTCGCTCAAACAGGGCACGCTGGTGAGGGTCTTGCCCGGCTGGACCTTGCCCCGCGGTGGCATCTACGCCGTCCTGCCGCCAGGCCAGTTCGTGCCACCGATGGTGCGGGCCTTCATCGACAGCTATCGCGAAACGGTACGTGTCTCGTCCGCCGACGAAGGGGTCGGACTTGCCTCAGCCTTGTGAAGCCGCGTCGCCACTGGCCCCCGTCGTGCGGCTGGGCAGGACACGCGCCGGCACGCCCACGGCCGTGCAGCCATCGGGCACATCGCACAGGACCACGGTCATGCCGCCGATGCGGGCGTCATCGCCAATGCGCACCTCGCCCAGCACCTGGGCGTAAGCACCCAGGTCCACGTTGTCACCCAGGATGGGGCCGGGACCATCGTCATAACGGCTGCCCAGGGTCACGCCCTGCCGCAGCGTGCAGTTGCAGCCGATCACGGTTTTGACATTCACGAAAATGCCACCGAAGTGCCAGATGCGCAAGCCGCCGCCAACCTTCAGCCCCAGTGGCAGGCTGATGCCGTGCGTGGTTTCCAGCACTTTGTAGATGACGAACCAGGGCACCAGACACACGCGCCGCAGCGGCCGCAAACGGATCAACAGCAGGGCACTGCCCAGGCGAAACCACAGCACGGCCCACAGCGATTGCTCGGTCAGCAAAGTACGCCAGCCCCCATAGCGGGCCACGTCCATGCGCACGCAGGACCAGACTTCACCCATTGAGTACCACCATTTGCCGATTGCCCATACATCATTGCCGACCCACTATGTTATCGAAGCCTGCATCCTGCTCGTAACAGCATCCCCCATGCCATCCGGCCATAACGTGCACCTGACACGAACCCCAACCCCCTAAGGCAATGCTGAACAAGTCCGAAAGAAAGACGACAGGCAAGCCGGTCTATCATGGTGTCCCAATTAGCCTCAGGTTGGAGAGATCACCGTGGTACCTGCGAGGCCTCGGCTTTACGCAAGTTTTCAAAATGGCCAGACATGGTCGATCGCGCTGACGCTGGGTTTTGCCATCTGGTTGAGCCGCGTCTTCCTGCTGGGGCACGGCTATGGCACCGACGCCGACGCCTGGCGTGCCATGCTGGCCGCGCAACACTTGCTGGACACGGGCCACTACCTGCCGTCCAGGCCGCCCGGTTACCCGCTTCCTGAGTATTTCGATGCGTTCATGCTGCGCATCGGGCTGGGCTCGGCTTTCTGGATCGGCTTGAGCTCGTCCATCCTGTCGGGGCTGTCGGCCGCGCTGCTGTTCCGGCTGTGCGGGCCGCTGGGGTCGGTGCGGGCCTTGCTGGCCACGCTGGCCTTGTCCTTCACGCCCGAGGTGTACGTCGCGGGCCTGGGCGCCATGGACTACCTCTGGGGCCTGACCTTCTTCCTGGGTGCCAGCCTGTGCGCGTTCTCAGGCCGCGTCTGGCGCACGGCCTTGCTGCTGGGCCTGGCCGCCGCCTCCCGGCCCACCTATGCGCTGGGCTTCATCCCGCTGGCGCTGATCCTGATCGAGTTCGATCTCAAACGGCTCACGCAACTCGACGTCTGGAAAAAGCTGGTCACGCTGGGCCTGGTGTCCGGCGGCATCACCCTGGCCTTCTTCGTGCCCGTGATCATGGAGATCGGCGAGCGTGTCATCAAGGTGCCCGAATCGGAAGGTTCGCGCCTGCAGCTCGTCATCTACAACAGCACCTTGTCGCTGTTCGGCGTGGCCGGCTTCTTTGCGGTGGCCGTGGCCATTGTGCTGGCCTGGCGCCACCGTGCGCAGGGCGTGACCTTGTCTGCCAGGCAAAGCCGCCAGCTCGACGGCTGGGCCTGGACGCTGGTGGTGCTCTACGGCCTGCTCTTCGTCAGGCTGCCTGACGAAGGTTCCTACCTGATGCCCGCCCTGCTCGGGCTGTACTGGCTCTTGGCCCGCTATGCCCCGCTCAAGATGCTGTGGGGCCTGGCGGTGACCTTGGCACTGTCGTGCTTCCTGCTGCGCCTGGGTCACGATGTTCACCACGCGCGCACGTTGCTGCTGGGCGGGCCCGTGGCCCATGAACTGGCCCTGCAGCATGAGCGCCGCTGCGTGGCCAGCGTGGTGAAACAGCGCCTGGCCGAATCGCCCGACGGGCTCGACTATGTGGTGACGGCCGAGTACCGCCCCCAGTTGCTCGTTGAGATCGGCCCGCCGCTGGCGTCCCGCGTGCTCTACACCGTCCGCCCAGCGAAGGACCAGTCTGGACAACTGGTGGACACCGAAGGTGTGCCGATGGCCAAGGGCGCGCGCCTGATCCTGCTGGACCGGGCCACCGTGCAGCAAGCCGATGCCTGGGGCGTGCCTGATGGCCTGATGACCAAGCTCGACTCCTACAAGGCCTGCCCGCCCACGCCATGACGCGTCTTCACTGGACTGGGGCTGATGGCCAGGCCCTCAGCGCCCTGTGGCGGTCAGAGGCGGGTGTCCCCGCACACACCCATGTGGTGCTGGCCGACGACACCATGCCGGCCAACACGGCCTACAAGTTGGCTTGCGAAGGCACGGCCCTGCTCTGGCAAGGCGACTTCCAGAACGCCAGGCACCTGCTGGCCGCGCTCACTCGCCGGCTGGCGCGCCCCGTCAAGCGTGCGTCGTCCGCCAGCCAGCCTCAGCTCGCGCCAGCCAGCCAGGCCTTTCATCTGCAGCGCCAGCAACTGGCCCACCGGGCACGCATCCTGGGCATGCTGCTGATCCCCTTCGAGGCCGACCATCGCATCCCCCTGCGCCGCGCCCCCGACGCCCAGCAAGCCTGCCTTGAGGCCTACGGCCCCTCAAGCGAAGCCTATGTGGCATCGCTGCGCGAGTTGCTGGGCCTGATCGGTGCCCACGAATGGCGCAAGAAGGGCGTCGAGATCCCCGCCCTGCAGGGCCGCATCCACGCCCACTACGGCGTGTTCTCGCCTGTACGCGGCGAATACGTTGACCTGGTGGCCCAGGCGCCCATCCCATCCGGCACGCAGTTGGCGTTCGACATCGGCACCGGCTCCGGTGTGCTGGCCGCCGTGCTGGCCCAACGCGGCGTGGCCCGCGTGATCGCCACGGACCAGGATGCACGTGCGCTGGCCTGTGCACAGGAGAACCTGGGCAGACTGGGCCTGCTTCCACAGGTGGAACTGCGCGATGCGGATCTGTTCCCGGACCTGATCCGGCATGGCCTGGCCTCGCTCATCGTCTGCAACCCGCCGTGGTTGCCGGCCCGGCCCAGCTCTCCCATCGAATACGCCGTCTACGACCCCGACAGCCGCATGCTGCGCGGCTTCCTCGCTGGCCTGCGCGCGCACCTGGCGCCGGGCGGAGAAGGCTGGCTGATCATGTCGGACATCGCCGAGCACCTGGGCCTGCGCGAGCCCGGTGCGCTGCGCCAATGGATCGCCGACGCCGGCCTGCAGGTCATCGGCAGGCTCGACACCCGCCCTCGCCACCCCAAGGCGCAGGACCGCTCGGACCCCCTGCATCGCGCACGCGCCGCCGAACTCACCTCGCTGTGGCGCCTTGCCGCCATTTGAAAAGGCCCTGCCGAGCTCATCCGTCAATCGTCGGGTACCCGACAAAAACCACCAAACCCTTGGCTTGAGCGCACCACCAGGCAAGGGGGATTGGCGCCTTACAGCCCCTCGCGGCGGCGCTTCGATCCCGGCCCGCCTACACACGCAGAAAGCGGCTCGGGATAATCGTTCTGGCTTTTGCGGCCCTTTGCCGCCAATCGCCAATCTGCACGTCCAATCTGTACGCCATGCCCGCCCACGACAACCACGCCATCGCGCACAACGCGCAGACCATGCAGAGCGCTGCCCATGCCGCGCGGCGCTATGGCGGTCTGTCGGCGCAAGAACGCAGCGCGCAGCGCCGCCAGAAACTGCTGGACGCCGCCGTGCAGGTCTTTGGCACGCTGGGCTTGCGCCGCGCCACCATCCGCGACATCTGCAACGAGGCCCGCCTCACCGAGCGCTATTTCTCTGAGCACTTCGCCAGCGTCACCGACGCCTATGAGGCCGCCTTCAAGTGCGTCAGCGAACAGGCGCTGCTGGCCACCGCCACGGCCATGGGCGCCGCCTCACTGGACACCATCGCGCTGGCCCGCGCCGGCCTGCGCGCCTTCCTCGGCTTCGTGCAGGAAGATCCGCGCCGTGCCCAGATCATGCTGATCGATGCGTCCAGCTACTGGCGCCACATCGCGATCAAGAGCAACCCCGAGCTGAACCAGCATGCCCAGGCCATGCGGCAGTTCGCCAAGCTGATCTACCCGGATCTGCCGGATCACATCGACCTCAGGCTCATCGGCCCCTCCTTGATCGGCGCCTCCCTGCAAAGCTGCCTGACCTGGGTGCAAGGCGGTTGCAAGCAGCCCCTGGAGACCGCCGTCGAGCACCAGATGTTCGTCTGGGAAGGACTCGACCGCTGGTTCCACGCGGAAATCGACGCACAAAAAAAACCGACCGGGGTTAGCCGATCGGTGTGATCGCCACGGATACCTTGCCCGCAGCTTTTCCTCCCGCAGCAGTCACCGAGTGCTTGTTCCACGGTGATGACAGCGTTCCTCCAAACCTCTTTTTGTTATGCGCTCTCTCCACTGATTGATGGCTTCGTGCCGCGCATCTTGTTGATTTCATTGCCGCCTAAAGGAAGAACTATACGGATCACGCCGACGGAAACCGCCCCCCTGAAGAGGGTTCTGTGTAAGTAAACGCAATTCAATTGCGCTGTCATGGCAATGTGAGGGAAATGCATTAGCATGGTTTCGGGCTGCGCCACATCGTGCGGTCACGTCGCTCGGACGGTTCCGGGCGCTCACGTGAAAGACCAATACATGTCCTCTCCATCGGGCAAGCGCCGCTTTGCGCGCATCGATCGCCTTCCCCCCTACGTCTTCAACATCACCGCCGAACTCAAACTGGCGGCCCGCCGACGCGGCGAAGACATCATCGACATGAGCATGGGCAACCCCGACGGGGCCACACCGCCGCACATCGTCGCCAAGCTCACCGAAGTGGCCCAGCGGCCCGACACCCACGGCTACTCGGCCTCCAAGGGCATTCCGCGCCTGCGCCGCGCGATCTCGCACTGGTACAAGGACCGCTACAAGGTCGACATCGACGCCGACAAGGAAGCCATCGTCACCATCGGCTCCAAGGAGGGCCTGGCCCACCTGATGCTGGCCACGCTGGACCGCGGCGACACGGTGCTCGTGCCCGACCCCAGCTACCCCATCCACATCTATGGCGCGGTGATCGCGGGGGCCGATATCCGCTCGGTGCCGCTGGTGCCTGGCGTGGACTTCTTTGCCGAGCTGGAAAAGGCGATTCGCGGCAGCTACCCCAAGCCCAAGATGATGATCCTGGGCTTCCCCTCCAACCCCACGGCCCAGTGCGTGGAGCTGGACTTCTTCGAGCGCGTGATCGCCCTGGCACGCAAGCACGACATCTTCGTGGTGCACGACCTGGCCTATGCCGATATCGTCTATGACGGCTGGAAGGCGCCCTCCATCATGCAGGTGCCCGGCGCCAAGGACATCGCGGTGGAATTCTTCACGCTCAGCAAGAGCTACAACATGGCGGGCTGGCGCATCGGCTTCATGGTCGGCAACCCGGACCTGGTGGCCGCACTGGCCCGCATCAAGAGCTACCACGACTATGGCACCTTCACGCCCTTGCAGGTGGCCGCGATTGCCGCGCTGGAAGGCGATCAGCAATGCGTGAAAGAGATCGCCGCCAAGTACCAGAGCCGCCGCGACGTGCTGGTCAAGGGCCTGCACGAGGCCGGCTGGATGGTCGACAAGCCCAAGGCCTCGATGTACATCTGGGCCAGGATTCCCGATCACTACAAGGCGCTGGGCTCCATCGAGTTCTCGCGCCAGATGCTGGAGAAGGCCAAGGTCTGTGTCTCGCCCGGCATCGGCTTTGGTGACCATGGCGACGACCACGTGCGCTTTGCCCTGATCGAGAACGAGGCGCGCATCCGGCAGGCCGTACGCGGCATCAAGGCGATGTTCAAGGCCGATGGGGTGATGGAACTCGGCTGACCAGGCGGCCTTTAGTCATCAGGCCGCCTTGCCGATGTATTAGGCTTGGCGGCCTTTTGCGGCCCTTTTCGCTACCCCTTTTTGCGGCCTTTTGTATCCCTTGCCACCATTGCCGATTTGACGACCATGCTGATGTCCAAGCGCCATCTGCCGCTGCTGTGCGCGGCCATGCTCTCTGCACATGCCCTGGCCGACACCCCAAGCCAGAGTGAGGACTGGAACCTCAAAGGCCAGACCACCTACATCTGGCAGAAGAAGCCCTCGTTCAACGCGGCCTACAGCGGCGACAACAGCCTCCAGCCCCAGTCAGAGAAGAGCTACTCCTTTTCGGCCACCTTGTTCGCAGGCTGGCGTCTGGCGCGCGACACCGAGCTCTACCTCAACCCCGAGCTGGTGCAGGGCGTGCCCATGTCCAATCTGACGGGCCTGGGTGGCCTGGGCAATGGCGAGCTGCAAAAAACCTCCGGCGCGCACCCCAAGCTCTACCGCGCCCGCCTGTTCCTGCGCCAGAGCTGGGCCCTGGGCGACGAACGCGAGCAGGTCGAGTCCGATGCCAACCAGCTGGCTGGCACACGGGCCAAGGACCGCGTGGTGCTGACGGCGGGGAACCTGGCCGTGTCGGACATCTTCGATGCCAACAGCTATGCGCACGATGCCCGCAGCCAGTTCATGAACTGGGCCTTGTTGACGCACGGCGCCTATGACTTCGCCGCCGACACGCGGGGCTATTCGATCGGGGCGGCACTGGAGTACATCCGTGGTGACTGGGCCTTGCGAGCAGGCCGCTTCGAGCTGCCCAAGCAGCCTAACCAGCAGCAGCTGGACACGCGCCTGTTCTCGCACCACGGCGATCAGATCGAACTGGAACGCGGCTACACGGTGGACCAGCGCACGGGCAAGGTCCGCGCCCTGTGGTTCCGCAACACGGCCGAGATGGGCCGCTTCGACGAAGCCTTGAGCCTGGCCGCCCAAAGCGCGCAGCCCCTGTCTTCGGCCAACACGGCCAATGTGCGTCGGCGCCAGTACAAGGAAGGCTGGGGCCTGGCCTGGGAACAGGCGCTCACCGACAACGTGGGCGCCTTTGCCCGCCTGGCCCGCAGCGATGGGCAGACCGAGGTCTATGCCTTCTCTGAGATCGACCAGTCGCTGTCAGTGGGCACGCAGATCCAGGGCAAGGCCTGGGGGCGCGAGGCCGATACGTTGGGCGTGGCCCTGGCACGCAATGGCCTGTCGACGATTCATCAGCGCTATCTGGCCGCCGGGGCCGATGGCTTCTTCGTGGGTGATGGCGGCCTGAACTACCAGCCCGAGCGCATCATCGAAGCCTTCTACAGCCTGGGCCTGCCCGACGGCTGGACACGCCACAGCACGATCTCGCTGGACGTGCAGCACATCGACAACCCCGCCTACAACCGTGACCGCGGCCCGGTGAACATGTTCGCGATCCGGCTGCACACTGAACTGTGATCAGCGCTGGGCCATGCGCGCCATGGCCTGCTCACCGGCCAGACCGCCAACGCCCGCCACGTTGTTGCCACTGGTCTTGCCCGCCCCCTTGACACCGCCGCACGTCACGAAGCGGTAGTCGGCTTCATTGACATGGCGGGTCTCCAGCCAGTAGCGCCAGGTGGACTTCGGCCAGATCGCGAAGTTGATGCCGTCGGCCGTCTGGTACCAGCTCTTGCAGCCCGAACTCCAAACCGTGCCTTGCAGGGCTTGCGTCATGTCGCCCAGAAAGCGGGTCATGGCCTCGGGCTTGACGTCGATGTAGTCCGCGCCCTTTTCCTTGACCTTCTTCATGCAGGCGATGATGTAGTTCACCTGCGCCTCGATCATGAAGATGATGGAGTTGTGGCCCAGGCCCGTATGCGGGCCAACCAGCTGGTACATGTTCGGGTAGTTGGCCGTGGTGATGCCGTAGTAGCTCGTGGGGCTGACCTTCCAGTCTTCCTGCACGGTGTGGCCGTTGAGGCCACGCAGCTCGAAGCTCTTCATGTAGATGCGCGGGTCCACGATGAAGCCCGTGCCCAGGATGATGCAGTCGAGCGGACGCGCCTGGCCATCCTTGGTGATGATGCCGTCTTCGGTGATCTCGCGGATGTCATCGGTCACCAGCTCCACATTGGGGCGGTTGAAGGTGGGAAACCATTTGTTCGAGATGAGGATGCGCTTGCAGCCCAGGGTGTAGTCAGGCGTGAGCTTCTTGACCAGGTCAGGGTCCTTGACCTGGTAGGAGATGAACTTCTTGAGGAAGAACTCACCGGCGTGGGCCAGCACCGGGTTGAGGATGGGCCACAGGCGCGACTCATTGGTCCAGTAGCAGCGCCAGCGGTGCAGGGTGCGCGTGAAGGGCAGGGCCTTGAAGGTCCATTTGCGAAAGGCCGAGTAGCTGCGCTCGTCACGCGGGATGACCCAGGCCGCCGTGCGCTGGAACACGTGCAACTGGCCCACCTTGGGCGCGATCTCGGGCACGTACTGGATGGCGCTACCACCTGTGCCGATCGAGGCAACCTTCTTACCGGTCAGGTCGTAGCTGTGGTCCCACTCGGCAGAGTGCATGACCTTGCCCTTGAACTTCTCCAGGCCCTTGATGTTGGGGATGGCGGGCACATGCAGGGGGCCCGAAGCCAGCACCCAGTGGCGCGCCATGATGGTTTCGCCACCGGCGGTCTTGATCACCCACTTGCCGATGCCTTCGTTGAAGACTGCGCTGACCACCTCCTGGTTGAAGTGGATGTGCGGGCGCAGCTTGTACTTCTTGACGGTGTCCAGGATGTACTGCTGGATCTCGTTCCAGGGGGCGTAGCGCTTGCTCCAGTCGGCCTTGGTCTCGAAGGAGTAGGAGTACATGTGCGACTGCACATCGCAGGCCGCGCCGGGGTAATGGTTGTCGCGCCAGGCGCCACCCACCTCACCCTTTTTTTCCAGGATCAGGAAGTCGGTGATGCCGTTCTTTTGCAACTGGATGGCCATGCACAGGCCACCGAAGCCGGCGCCTGCAATGGCGACTTCGACTTCACGAACCGACGAGGAAGAAGGAGAAGAAACGGTTTGGTTTGTCATGGCGGTACCTTGTGAGGGTTTGTCTCCGAACGCATGCCCATGCTGCGCTCGGCCCCCTCGATCCGCCATGTTCGGATCCAACGAGAAATTGATCGTTTCGGCCATTGGCAGCCATCTGGCCGCTCCTCACACGCCTGAAACGTGAACAGTTGACACAGCTCAAACGGCGTCGGGGGCCGTGCCGCCGTCCAGCCCACCAGGTGCGGACGAAGCCTCATGAGACGTGGCCGTCTCCGTCTTCTTGCTGCACCGCACGAACTCGTAGTCGGACTGCTTCACCCGCAGCGTCTCCAGCCAGTAGCGCCAGGTGGACTTGGGCCAGATCGCGAAGTTGATGCCATCGGCCGTCTGGTACCAGCTCTTGCAGCCCGAGGTCCACACCGTGCCTTTGAGCGCCTCGGTCATCTCGCCCAGGAAGCGGTTCTGGGCCTGGGGTTTGACGTCGATGAAGTTGGCACCCTTTTGCTTGACCAGTTTCATGCACTTGATGATGTAGTTCACCTGCGCTTCGATCATGAAGATGATGGAGTTGTGGCCCAGGCCTGTGTGCGGCCCCACCAGTTGGAAGAGGTTGGGGTAGTTGGCCGTGGTGACGCCGTAGTAGCTGGTCGGGCTAGTGTCCCGTCCCGCTGATACGTGAGCAAAGTCGGTGTAGCTTCTCCAGGATCGAATCAGCGGTAGCAGTCCATTTGAACGGTTGGCAGTTCACG
>RXJQ01000047.1 GCA_003963115.1 Burkholderiales bacterium | reverse complement strand
GCTTGTCTTTTCGTCCACTGTAGGGGTTAGGTCGTTTTTCATGGTTGCCAGTTTATCTACTGAAAGCAACTGTAGTGATAAGAAGGATTATCACAACAATTCCGAATTGATGCATCAATCTCAGCGCATCGAAATGGCTCTTTGCGCGTGATGTCGCATGCCGCTATCATTGCCACGCCGCTGGATCGTACCGACGGCCCGGCTTCTCCTCCCTGAGCCGGTTATGCGACCGCGTGACAGCGACGCGTCTTGCGCCCGCTGACATCAATTGATTGCCAGCGGGCTCTTTTCTTTGCAGCTGACTTGGCCCGAACGCCGATGCATCAAAGGACTTGCCCACTCGTATTACGGTTTGGTCATCGCGCTGTCATCGAGCGACCATAGTTTGATGTATTTCATTCTTTCAAATACAACATGTCTGGGGAGCTTGATCAATCAGGCGGTGCTCACCGCACCGATAGTCGCCTTCCAAAATCCACGCTTTGGCGGCTGGTGTTCTTCCTGGGTGTCTTCGCCGCACTCCAGGGTCTTTATGGTGCGGCCAAAGGCGGATGGCTTGAGCATCTGGTCATTGACAAGTTCACCGTGCAAACGGCTGCTTGGCTCATTGACACCGCCAGCCCCGATGTGGGTGTAGAGCCAGCTGGCTCACGGTTGAAAGCGCCCGGTGGTGGCATCAATGTGCTGAACGGCTGCGAAGGCATGGACGTGGTCTTCTTGCTTGCCGCCGCCATGCTCGTAGCACCCATGTCCTGGCGTGCGCGTCTTCTCGGCATTCTCAGCGGAACGCTGGTCGTACTGCTCCTCAACCAAGCCCGAGTCATCGCACTCTTTTACGCCTTTCGCAGTGATCGCAGCTTGTTTGACGTGCTGCACGGCGTTGTCTCTCCGCTGCTGTTGATTGTGGCTGCCGCCATGTTCTTCATCGAGTGGTTGCAGCACTTTGGCAGCTCGCCCACAGCAGCGGGAAACGCCATTGATGACTGAGCTCAACGTCACGCGAAGAGGTGTCGTCAATACACGGCGTATCGCGAGTATTCACGCAAGGTGGGCGCTGTTGCGCCTGCTTTTCGCTGCCGCTCTGCTGCTTCCCCTGTCGGCGCACTTTGGGCAGCAGGTCATCGAAATCTTTCTGCCAGCCTACACGCTGATATTTGAGTGGGTGGCAGATGATTTTCAGCTGCTACGCCTCGCTGTAGATCACGAGGGGGCCGACCTGGTGTTGCGTGCCACCGTGATGTGGAAGCACATCATGTTCCTCGGTCCACACGTGATCTACCCGGACCCCCGTGGTACGGCCAATGCTTCAACGCTTGTGGCACATGCGCTGCAAGGGCCTCTCACCGCCATCTTGGTCGCCATTGCCTGGCCGACATCGCAGCCTGCCCTGCACAGTTCACTGCTGAGCTGGAGGGAGTGTGCGCTACGAACACTGTTCATGCTTCCGCTGCTGGGCCTGCTGATCATGCTCGACATGCCCTTGGTTTTGGCCGGCGAGTTGTGGCATTTCACATTGGACGCGCTCGCTCCCGATACCTTTTGTGCGTTGGTGAGCTGGAAGTTTTTCATGCAGGGTGGTGGCCGCTATGCGCTGGCCATGGCCCTGGCCGGGCTCGCGGTGTTCCTGGGGCGTGGCGCAAGCGAGCGACTACAGCTTCGCGAGTCGTCAAACCGCACCGGGGCTGAACGTTTGGCGTAATCGAAACAGACCATATGGCGCGCCCTTGCTGACTTTCCCACGTCATCTCGATTTGTTGTGATTGTGTAAACCTTGGCAAAGGTTTGCGATTCGCAGGCTTGCCAAGAACAAGGAAATGATTCAGCGGAGGTTGCATGAGCAACAAGGTAGGACCGGCCACAGCTCGGCCGGAACGACATCACGTTAGCCATCGCGCCAGTGTGTCTCTCTCGCAATGCTGCGGCGCTTTGCTCGCCTTGACGGTGGCCATTGATGGCGCCTGGGCGGACGCCGATTCGGCCAGAAATGCTGGCACAGCGTGGTTGATCAAGCAACAGCTTGGAGACGGCTCCTGGGCAACCACCTCGGGCGACTTGACTGTGCAAGCCACTGCTGCATCGCTGATGGCGCTTCGCAATGCCGGGCAATCCAAGTCCCCCTCTTATGCTGCGGGAACAACGTGGTTGTCCAACGCCGATGCCGACAGTGTGGATGCCATTGCACGCAAGATCGAAGCGCTCAGCTATGCCGGTCGACCTTCAGTAGCGCAGTCCGAGGCTACAAGGCTATACGGCATGCAGGCGGCCGACTCGACTGCCGTGTGGGGTGGCTATGGCGCGGTAAACACGATTGACTACGTGGATACTGCTCTGGGTTTGACGGCCATTCGAGTAGGCGATGCTTCCTTTGCCTCCAAGGCATACAACTTCGGATCCACGACTAACCTCGTCAGCAGTGCCGTGTGCAACCTGGTGGCCAATCGCATCACGGTGGCCAGCGGCAAGCAGGCCTGGCCCATGTCCTCCACGGCTACCGGTCAAAGTGCCGGGCAAGGCCGCCCCTCTGTGGTGGCGACGGCCATGTTGACAACGGAGTTGCGGGCTCTGCAGCGCAACTCGGCGCTGTCGTCTGGGTCGTTTTCTTGCTCATCGGTCAACTACACCTTGAATGACCTGCTGACACCGGCAGTGGCATGGTTGCTCGACCAGCAAAATGCCGACGGCGGCTTTGGCGAGCAGCGCACCGACGGCAGCAAGGGCTCATCCAACGTTCTGGTCTCGGCGCTTGTGCTCAAGGCACTGACCGCGCAAGCCACGGTATCCCAGCCTCAAGCGGACAACACGCGCAATTGGCTGCTGGGCAAACAAAGCGCCACCACAGGCAGCTGGGATGCCGATCCGTTGGTGACGGCCACGGTGGTCTCAGCCCTGCCGGCAGCAGCAGGCACGCAGCTGGCAGATGCTGATCGCGACGGCATCACAGACAACGTCGAGACCCAACTGGGCAGCAACAAGACAACGGCAGATGCACGCTCTCAAATGGGCGCGCCAACATTATCTGTCTCAGGCACAACGGCGTCTGCCTTCAACGCCAGCGCCATGGTGGGCTCACCCTTTAGCTACTCGTTGGGCAGCAGTGGCAACTATGCGTTGGCATCGGGCTCTCTGCCTCCCGGTTTGCAGGTCAATGCGAGTAGCGGTCAGATCTCAGGCACGCCGACACAGGCTGGTAGCTACAGCTTCGAGTATCAAAGCAGCAGCGGTGGTGACACCGTCATTGGCCGCATTGATGTCGCTGCGTCAGCTGACAGCGGCGATGTCCCTCTGCCCGGCTGGGCCCTGCTCATGCTAGGCACCTCGCTGATGGGGGCACTGAGGCGATTTCGCACCCCGGCCTGACAGCTGGCTTGATGTTGGCACAAATGGCCTTGCTGCGGCCATGTTGGAGCCAGTCGGCACACCACAAGACTTCTGCGCATTCAACCCATTCAATCTTGCATACAGCCATGGCAAACACAATTGCGAACACCACGCCATCAATGCGCCGACGCGTTGGTGCGGCCATCATGGCAGCCATTGCTGTTTTGAGCGCTTCGACCGCTAGCGAAGCGGCCACGTCCGCGCTGGGGCGACTGCCAGAGAGCACCGTGCAGTCGCTGCGCGACAGCTTTGGCGAGAGCAGCTCGCCGCTGCGCGCCACCCTGCATCACAAGCTCGAAGACCTGCAGCGGGAGGCTGATCAAGACGACAGTTCAGATACCAATGCAAAGGCCTTGAGTCAGTCTGAATCCGGCGACAAGTTGCGCAGCTGGAAGAACAAGTTCGCTGGCCATCGCGCCGAGGTCAAGCAACTGCGCGAGCAGCATGCGTTGGAACTCCAGGGTTTAAAGCGCCAGGTGCAGCAGTTGACCAGCGCCACCGCAGCCGCTGGCGGCGACAAAGCTGCCGTGGTCCAGAACCTTGCCGATCAACTTGATGAACGCTTTGCACGGCTCGACGCCGCGCTCGCCCAGCTTGAGTCCGCCAAAGACGCCAAAGAGCACCGCGCTGCCGCGCGCAAGCTCCAGGACTTGCTGAGAACACTCAAGCCAGCCGAGACGGTCCCTGCAGGCCCAGTGCCCATGCTGAGCCCAGCGCACCCCAATCTACGCCGCCCTGGGGAAGGTGGCATCAGCCGGACTTTGCCCAAATACGCTTTGGAGATGCTGCATGACGAGCAACTGCGCCAGGCCCAGACGGGCAAGGGGCTGGACAACGCCTATGCCTCAAATGGCTTTGGCTTTGTCAAAGTCGCGGTCACCCTGCCTCCTGTCGCACCGGATGCGACGACAGACTGTAGTTCGACCTCCGCAGATCTGGCCGATGATGGCGTCGAAGTTCGACTCACGTCAGAAATCCAGGCCCTGGCCAAGAGTTTGCAGTATTCACCCACCCGCATCTTGCGCTGGATGCTCAAGGAAGTGGAGTACGAGCCTTACTGGGGCTCCATGAAGGGCTCCCTTGGCGTCTTGCAGTCACGTCGTGGCAACGCCACTGACCAGTCCAGCCTGCTGGTTGCCTTGCTCAGGGCTTCCAACATTCCTGCGCGGTTCGTGCGAGGCAGCGTGTCTCTGGACGATCTGCTGCCCAGTGACAATGCCAATGGCCGCGTTCAGCGCTGGTTGGGCACCAAGAGCTACAGCGCATCCATGGCAGCCCTGGGCTATGGCGGCGTGGCTGCCGGTGCCACAGTCAATGCATCCGGTGCCGTGCAAGGCATCAACTTCGACCATGTCTGGGTCCAAGCCTGTGTTCCCTATGCTGGCTACCGTGGCAGCAAGGCAGACAGCGGCGGCTACCGGTGGCTGCCGATGGATCCCTCCATCAAAGACCACGACTATCAAGATGGCTTGTCGGTCAGCGTGACGCTGGATGACGCCTTCTATTCAGGCTATCTAGCCAAGCGGACCGATCAGCTGATGACCGACTACCTTGGCGACAAGGTTGAAGCGGCAGCCCGCTCGGTCAAGTCCGATGCATCCAGAGAAGACGTGCCATACCTGGGGCGCTTGCGTGGCCTCAAAGTGGATGTGCTGCCCAGCAACATCCCGGCAGCCGTTAAGTCGTTCTCCAACTGGCCCGGCACGAGTTCGCCCGAGTCCAGCACGATTCCTGACGGTCACCGCCACAAGTTCACGGTCACCGTGCAAAACGCTGGCGGCACCACCTTGGCCAGCAAGACGCTGACTTTTCCGCAAAACGTCTTCAGCAAAGTCACGGTGTCCTACTTGCCAGACTCGGCCAGTCAGTCGCTGTGGAACAGCTGGGGCGGCTCTCTGAGTGCCTTGCCCTCTGGCACCGTCAATGCCTACCCGCAGATCAAGGCCGATGGCGTTGTCGTGGCCTCGGGCAGCGGCAGCGCCACCATGGCGCTCAATGCCCAGCACAAGCTGATCATGAAGGTCACCCAGGGGGAGCAAAATCGTGGTGCAACTTGTGTGGCGGACACGGGCAACCCGAGCGACGCCAAGGACACGGATACGACCTGCCTGAACAAGACGGTCTACACAAACCTGGCGGCGGGCAGCTACTTCGCCTTGGGCATCAATGCGCGCCAGGCGTCCGATCCCTACCTGGAATCGCTGGCCAAGACCTTGACCCAAGGTGTGTCCAGCAACACCACGCCCCCGACACCTGCCAGTGGTGCCGCCTATGACGCCACTGTCGGCCAGTTGCTGCATCTGGTTTTGCAGTCCTACGTCAAAGGCATCGTCGATGCTGATGCCGACATGGGCGCCTCGATGGGCTTCAAGAGCGCCAAAAACTATGACCTGGGCTTGACAGGGGCTCAACTCAAGACGGATTACGCCTTCGATCTGCCGCTGACAGTCAAGCCGGCAGGTGTCTATGTTGACTTCAAAGGCGGCGTGGTCAACTTCATTAAACTGAACTCCACCGCGCCAACTCAGGCCAACAGCGGTGAATCCGTGACGGACTTCAACTCTCGCCGCAAGGCAGCCTTGAGATCCGAGTCCACGCCGATGAACAAGCTGTCCATCTACTCTGGCTCGACCCTGGAGCACCGCGTATGGCAAGAGGCTTTGCGAACGGATGCCGTCTCAACGGTGCGTGGCCTTCAGTACGCCTCAGAGACCGGCACGACCCTCGTCACCTTCACGTCGAGCAACATCGGTCAGTACGACTCGCTCATGGACTCGTCCATGTCGAGCTACAAGGCGTCCATCACGTCGCAAGTCAGCGCTGGGGCAACGGTGACCGTTCCTCGCGCCAAGATTGCCTACACGGACCCTGTCGAGACAAACAAGGCCTGGCGAGGTGCGGTCTACTTCACGGTCAATGACACGGCGGGTGCCTATGGGGCCATCATCGAAGGCGGGTTGTCAGGCGGCTACCCCCTGATCAATGCGACACCGATCACGACGGTTTACACCCCTCCGGTCACGCTGCCGAGCTTTCAGAGCGTGGTGAACACGCCCGCGCCCATCCTGCTCAGCACACTCACCCCCGGCGTTCAAGGCAGCAACAGCTTTGCCACCTGGGTGGGCGACCCCGTGAACATGCTCACGGGCAATTTCACCCACCACGAGAGCGACCTGCGCATCAAGGGGCGCGGCGGCCTGCCCATCTTGCTGGAGCGCTGGTACAACAGCGGCGACCCCAAGGACGGCCCTTTCGGCTACGGCTGGACCCACAGCTTCAACCACCAGATCAAGCTTTACGGCATCGAGGGCAGCCCCTCAACAGCCAAGGTGAGCTGGGTCAACGGCAGCGGCGGCGAGCAGTACTTCACCACCACCAGCCACACCAATGGCGACATCACCAAGGGTGCCGTCTTCACCAACCCTGCGGGCATCGAGGTTCAATTCAGCCGTGTCTCGGGCGGCGCCGATGATGGCAAGTTTAAGATCCGCGAGCGCGATGGCACGGTCTATCTGTTTGCGTCCACTACCGGGCCAAGTGTCACGCCTTCGGCCACCAGCGCCGTCACGGCACGCCTGCTGTCCATTACCGACCGCAATGGCAATTCCCTGAGCCTGAACTACAGCGGCACTCAACTGAGCACCGTCACCGACAGCCTCAGCCGCACCGTGCTCACCTTTACCTGGACAGGCAGCCACGTCACCCAGGTGAGCGACTTCACGGGCCGCAAGGTGATCTATGCCTACACGGATGGCAACAACAACCTCAACCAGGTGACCGATGCGCTGAGCCAGAACCACGGCTACAGCTACTACACCACGGCAGACGGCACCAAGCTCGACCACCACCTCAAGCGCTATACCCTGCCACGCGGCAACGGCATGGAGTTCGCCTACTACAGCGGTGGGCAGGTCTTCAGGCACACGCCCTTTGGCACGGACAGCAGCCTCATTGATGCCAGCGCCACCACCTTCCACTACAACCTCTTCAATCGCGAGAGCTGGTCGGTCAATGGCCGGGGTTATGAGCACCACATCACCTTCGACGCCAACGGCAATCCGATCAAGATCGTTGAAGAAAACGGCGCCATCCACACTTACACCTATGACAGCGCCAACCCCTATAACCGGCTGACAGACACCGATTCGATTGGCCGCACGACCAAGTACACCTACACCACGGGCACGCCAAAGAACCTGGTGGAGACCATCACCCGCCCATCGGGCGCCGTGGTGGAATTCCGCGACTACAACAGCTTTGCCCAGCCGCAGCGCCTCAAGGACGAGCGCGGCAACTGGACCTGGCAGAAGTTCGATGCCAACGGCAACCTGACCAACAGCATCAAGGTCAAGAGCGGTGTCACACCCGTGGCGGGCACGCAGCCTGCTGCGGCAGACATGCTGGCGTGGACCAAGCTGGCTTATGACAGCGTGGGCAATGTCACAACCAGCACACGCGTCAAGGACTTCAGCGCGGGCACCGGCCCCAGTCTCACGCAGAACTGGGACACCAACAAGCTCAACGTCGCCAGCCTCAACCGCAAGGGCAACCGCAATGGCGCCACGGTGGACGAGACAACGCCCATCTTCACCTACGACACCCTGGGCCGACAAAAGACGGGCGTGGATGCACGTTGGTACCCGGCCAGCTATGACTACGACGCGCTGGATCGCCTTATCCTGGCCACAGATGGTTATGGCAAGACCCGCAAGTTTGGTTTCGACGCCAATAGCAACCCCAACAGCAGCGAGCTGATCGACGCCGGCGCCCGACAGGATGCCAACAGCGCTCGCTTTGATGGCCAGGACCGCCTGCTCGACACGCTGGATTACGCAGGCAACCGCAGCTTCTTCAGCTATGACGAAGTTGGCAACCGCCTGACGCAGACCTCGCCGGACAACTTCACCCTCAGCTTCGATTACGACGAGGTCAATCACCCTGTCGCAGCCTTTGATGCCGAGGGCAACCGCGTCTACACCCGACTCGACACCCAGGGGCGCCCCCTGTCAGTGACCGACCCCAATGGCAATGCCGTGAGCTATCAGTATTGGGGCGCCAGCGGTAGTACCTTCACCGCCGATGGCCGGCTCAAGCGCGTCACGCAGCCCAAGATTGTCGGCCAGTCCGCTGGACGAGCCTTGGAGTATGACTACGACAACGCTGGCAACGTCATCCGCACCCGCGCCGTGGCCGCTGACGGCAGCAGCACCCGCCAGAGCTACAGCTTCTTCGATGAGCTGGGCCGTGTCACACGCAAGGTGGGTGCGCCGGATGATGCCGGCAACCGCCTGCAGATTTGCAGCAAGTACGACAACCTGAGCAACCTCACCGAGGTGTGGGCAGGCCCGACCACGGACACCAGCGCCAGCACCTGCAATTTCAGCGACACGAACCTCAAGAAGCAGGTGGCCTACACCTGGGATGATTTTGGGCAGCAACTCAGCCGCACGGATCAGCTCGGCAAGACCTGGAACTTTGCATACGACTATTACGGCAACCTGCAAAGCAGCCAGACACCTGAGCAGACCAAGGTCAGCGCATCCACCAAGACCAGCTATGCCTATGACCCCAACCTGAACGGTGCGCTCAAGACCCGCACGGTGCCGGGCACGGGCAACGCAGGGCAGACAGCCAACTACACCCGCAACGCCTTGGGCCAGGTCACCCGTGCCGAAACCAAAGACGGCAGCGGCACCGTGCTGGTGGCCTACGACTATAGCTATGACACTGCCCATCGCCTGAGCAGCATCGCCGACAGCCGTGGCAACAAGAGCCTGGGCTATGAGTGGACGCCAGGCGGCCGTCTGTCCAAGATCACCCTCAAGGACGCGGGCACCATCACCCATCAATGGGACTTCAAGTACGACGCAGTGGGCCGACCCACCGCCGTGGTGGCCCCCAGCGGCCAGACGGTGACCTTCACGCTGGACGCCGCAGGCCGCCTGGTCGAGCGCAATGCTGGTGCGGGCCTGACCACGCAGTACAACTGGTTGCCCGAAGGCAGCTTGGCTAGCATCGTGCACATGGCGCAAGCCCTGAGCACGGGCAGCCAGGTCGGCAATGTGCAAACGGCGCAACTGGCCCAGCACGCCTACACCTACGACATCTGGGGCAATCGCCAGACCAGCGCCGACACGCTGGCTGGCAGCGTCTACAACAAGACCTACACCTACGATGCGCTGGGCCGCATCAAGACGGTGAGCAACGGCACGGCCGCGCAGCAAGAAGGCTACGGCTTTGACATCTTCGGCAACCTGAGCAGCAAGACCATCGGCAGCCCGGCCACGCAGAGCTGGACCTACACCGTCGATGACGCCCACCAGCTCAAGCAGGTTCTGCAAAGCGGCACCACCACCGCCTACCTGCGCTACGACGACAACGGCAACCTCAAGAAGCTGTGCGAAGGCTCCAGCCTGAGCGGCACGGCCACCGATTGCTCGGGCAGCACCATCACCACCTACACCTGGGATGGCCTCGATGAGATGGTGGCACTGGCCCGCGCAGGCACCAATGCCCTGAGCGAGGCCTATGCCTATGACGAGGCAGGCAGGCGCGTCAAGAAGACCAGCGCAGGCACGACGAGTCACTACCTGTACGACAGCCAGGACATCGTGGCCGAATGGACGGGGGCAAGCCTCAGTGGCACACCGACTGCAGCCTACGTGCACGGTGGTGGCACCGATGACCCGGTGCTGCGCCTGATAGGTGCCAGCGGCACGCCGGACGCCACAAGCAACGCCTATGCCCAAGACGGCATCGGCAACGTGACGGCCTTGCTGGAGATGAGCAGCACGCCGGCCAACCAGATGCAGGTGGCGGGCAACACGCTGGCAACCACTGGCGATGCGGACACGGCAGGCCACCCCGGCAGCCAGCTCAAGGACGGCGTAACGGCCATCTCTCAGACCACCGGCTGGGTGGGCTACACGGCCAACGGCGCAGCTGCCACGCTGACGCTGGGCAGTGCCAAGACGCTGGAGCGCATCGAGATTGACGCGGTACGCAACTACCTGCCCAGCACATATGTGGTGGAGGCACTGAGCGGCAGCACCTGGGTGCAGGTGGCCAGCGGCACGAATACCGACTTCACCGAGTTTGATGGCTCCAGCGTGCGTGCGGTCAAGAGCTTTTCCGCTGTCAGCACCACGGCCTTGAGAGTGCGCTTCACCGGCGCCGTCAACAGCGGCGTGGTGTGGCTCACCGAGCTGGAGGTGTGGAGCACCAACGGCAGCAGCACGCAGCGCTTTGATGCCTGGGGCAACCCGGCAGGCAGCACGGGCAGCAGCATCCCGATGTATGGCTTCACGGGGCGTGAGGGGGATGCGTCGGGCTTGGTGGCGATGCGAGCCAGATATTACAGCCCGCAGTTCGGGCGCTTCATCAGCCGTGACCCGATTGGCTTAGGCAGTGGCATCAGCCCCTACCAATATGCCGATGGCAACCCCATCAGCAACAACGACCCCAGCGGGTTGCTGGCCAACAGCGTCAGCAACACGGTGACCAACTATGCGGGGCAGGTGCAGAACTACTTCAACCAGCCTTTGGTGCGCGACACGTTCAGCACCATTGGCACCGGCGCCAAAGCGGCGGTAGGCAACATCTTTGCTGACACGATCAACGGTGCAGCATCCTGGGGAGAGCAGTTCACCCACAGTGATCCGGGCTCGTTTGGTCGGGTCGATGCGCCTGTCACCATCACCAACCCCATTGAGCAGCAGGTCGCCAATGACTTGCGTGGGGTGGCGGGGACGGCACTGTCGTTTGCACCAATTCTTTCAGGCGCTACACGGGGAGCTTCATTTGCGGATGTCGTCAACAATGTGTCGGCTGCTGACCAACTGGCAATTAACAGAGCAGCAGGTGCGGCCTTCGAGCAAGCAGTTGGAACTGACCTGGCAAACAGCGGTTTGCGCATTGGACAGCAAGTTACGGTTAAAACTCAGAGTGGGGTGCGCACTCGGCTCGACTTCCTGACCCAAAATCCACTCACAGGTGAGATTGGGTGCGTAGAATGTAAAGCGTCGCCCACGGCACCGCTCACGCCAAATCAAACTGTTGCTTTCCCAGAGATCGGCCAAACGGGGGGGGTGATCGTTGGGCGCGGGAAGCCAGGTTTCCCTGGTGGGATGCAGATCCCTCCAACAAACGTTCAAGTGATTCGGAAACAGCCATAGCAAGCCATGTCCATAGAACAAACGAACACTATTGATTTTGTTGATGTGAACGGGGAAACTGGTGATGTATGGCTGACCATTAGCGACCACCTCAGATGGGGTGACAACGATGGTCGACATCTTTCCATGCTTCAGGAGAAGCTGAATAGCTATTTGCGCTTTGTAGAAAGCGGCGAGCTTCTGGAAAGATTTCCAGAAGCTCGCGGTCGGAAGGTAGTTTTCAATGTCGCATGTAAACACCCATTGAATGAGATCGCTCAGAACTTTGTGCGATTGGCTACACCTGCGGTTATCCAGGCGGGCTACAGTCTTCAGTTCAAGGTGCTAGATGACTACCAGTCCGCGCTTCACTAATTGCGCTGATCCGTTGTATACACCGCTACGCCTGCTCGTTCAAGCCTTGAAGCGCTATCAATTGCGGTAACCAGGCACTCAAGACCGCTGTGGCCTCGCGGACATCTGTTTCAATCTCACAGGCCATGTCTACCAACGAGTCGCCAGCGGGTGTTGATAGGCCTGCGCCCAACAGCACGGTCTGCGCCATGCTGTGCAATCTCAGTAAGCCATCACGCAAGCCGCCTTCTCGCCGGGCCAGGTCGACGAATGCATCAAGTTCATCGACCATCTGAAGCAATTGCCCTGTGTTGAAGTTCTGGGTTGCTTCCTGTAGGGCGGCACTATCGAGCGCGCCAAATGGTGTGGAAGTCGTGGGCTTGCTTGCCGTCATACCCTGTTCCTTTCATGTGTTGAGGCTGAGATGGCCATGATCACGTCGGTGGCGTAGGCTGTGCTTTCTGATCGCCGCTTGGCGCGTCTTTGCGTCTCTTGCGCACTGCCTGCCGGAACAGTGCCTCTTTGACCCAGGCCTCCGGCGGCTTCTTCAGGTCAAGCCGATAGTCGCCAAATCGTTTGAAGTTGCGGCCATACGGGCTCAGGAATCCGACATCTGCCACCTCCACAGGCTCACCGCTGTGGTACATCTCCTGCAAGGCACGGGTCATGTCAACCGTGTTTTGCAAGATGACCGAGGCGGCAACCAGATCGAGATAGCGCAAGCGCTTTTGCTGCTCAACCGGATCGTTTTCATTGATGACCTCGCCACCGAAGTCCAGCCACTTCGTGAACGCGTGATATGACTCGATCTTGTTCGTCGTGCCCGTGACCTCCTGGCGCATGTCCTTGCTGCCGATCCATCGCAGCAGGTAGATGGTGCGCAAGGCGCGGCCCAACTCACGAGAGGCCTTGAACAGCCGGTTGTTGCGCCCCTCAGCGCTGAGCTTGCGCAACAAGATGGGCGAGGCCACCTTGCCTTGCTGGACCGAGATGGCCACCTGCATGAGATCGCTCCAGTGCTCGGCGATCAGCTTCCAGTCGATGACATCCGTGAACAGCCCGTCAATGTGCCGGTAGGTTGCGCCTCGGTCGGGCCGGTAAAACGTCAGATCCTTCCAGCCACGGATACGGGGCATGAGCTGCACACCCACCAGGTAGGTATAGGCAAACACCGTTTCCGACTGGCCATGGGTGTCAGAGTAGACCGTGTCGGGCTCGACGCTCAAGCCAGCCTTGAGCAGCCCTTCGATGACGTAGATGGCCTCCAGCACACCGGGCGGTATGAAGTGCCGAAAGTACGCGATGTAGTTGTCTGCCACGTGCCTGTAGGCCACCGCGCCCATCTTCCGATACCGAAAGTGCATGCCTGCCAGCAAGTTCTGGTCGTAGAAGTCATACTGCGTGCCATCAGCCGCCACCTTCTTGCCTTCGCCCCACAGCTTGGGCAGATCCAGCCGCAGGTATAACTCGGTCAAATCACGGCATGCATCATCCAACTGCTCAAGGCTCAAGTGACGCCGGTTGGTGTACGACAGTTGATGCGGCGTGACACCGTTGGACAAATGCCGGGCAGCCTGGTTCGGCCCAAGATTGCACCCCAGCGCAAAGATGGTGAGCAAATAGCGCTCACGTGCATTGCGCAGCTTAGGCTCGGTGCCGCTGACGTGGCCAAAGTGCCTGGTAAAACCTGTCCAGTGCTCGATGTTGGCCAGGATGTCGAGGATGTTGCGTGGAGGAACCCGGCTTTCAATGGCGGCCTGCAAGGCAATGGCAGAAGTGGGAACCTCCTTGGCTGTCACGCGCTTGAGCGTGGGTTCACCGCTTCGGCCGATCACCACATCGCCAACATGCTGGGGGAACTCATCGTCCAGCGTTTGTGCGGTGGTACGCAACAGCGTTTGCAGCCGTTCGACGAATTCATCGGCCGTCTCGGGTATGCCCACGCGCTGGCAATAGGCCGACAACATTCCCTGGCAGGTTTCCCAGGGAATGAGTTGCTTGCGATAGTCTGCAAATGACTCAGAGCCCTCCACACATATGCCACCTGAGCGCAACTCACTGGCGAGGTGGCTGAACACGCATATTTCCAGAAACCGGCGATTGGTTGGATTGCCATGCCCGCTGGATCTCTGAACAAGTTTGACCCAACGCTCAGAGGCAAAGTCCAGGGCGACCTCATCTTCAATCCATTCCGCCTTGCGGTTCTCGTTGGACAAGACGACGATCAACGCATCCAGCAGATGATGATCTTGTCCAGGCGCCTCAAATCGCAGGGCCTGCGCCATACGAAACATCACGGCACGGTGGCTGCTGAAGGGCTTCCATGCCAGCGGGAGATGATTTGCACCGCTCCAAACCCTGATGGCACCGCAATCCTCACGCAGTTTGTCCAGGTTGCCTTTTGGTACCAGCAACTCTCGTACACGAGCACCAGTGGTGGCGTCATCAAGGTTGGCGGCCAATATTTCCAGGACATCATCGAGCGTGGCCACCAGCCGCTCACTCAGCTCTCGCTGGCGCTTTTGGATCTCGGCCAGATCCTCTCTGGCCGATTTGTGTATGGCGCTGATGCGACGGATGAACATTTCCGCAATGTCATCTCGTGCACGCACCCGCATCTGATGGATCAGCGCGAGAATGAGTGCATGCCGCTTGGCGGGCTGCAGGGACTTCATGTCTCCGGCGTCGAGTGCCGCAGCCACATCGGCCATGTGT
>RXJQ01000030.1 GCA_003963115.1 Burkholderiales bacterium | reverse complement strand
GCATCAAATCAAGTCTCGGGCCAACTCAAAAGGCTTCCACTACGCGCCCCAGCCTAACTCGGCGTTCAACGCGGACGCCAATACAGGCCATGCCTTCGGCATTTTTATGGCCTGTATTGGTACCCTCCGCACTTCGTGCTCCGGCGCCGGTTAACTAGGGCGTTAGGCCACTCATGAGTTCGCATCAAAATCCATGGATTGCGCTCCCAATGGAGGCACCCTTTGTACTTCCTTGTGATCGCCCATTCGTCGATCAGTACAACAAGAGCACGAAGGCAAAAAACTTTCGCATTCACACAAGCCTCTTGCCAGAGCCATTTCATGGCAACCCAGGTGCGCCTGTCGTTGTTCTCTTGTTGAATCCTGGCGTAGGCACACAGGAAGAGAAGTTGCACAAAAATGTAGCTTTCGCTCGGGCACTTCGAAACTCAATCACACAAGGCACCAGCGTTGAGCACTTCCACCTGGTCGATGAATCCAAAGGCCCGGGGCACGTCTGGTGGAAAAAGGCTTGCAAGGCCTTACAGCAGGTTGAATCGCTTCCCAGTCGACTACTGAGTGTTGAGTTTTCACCTTATCACTCGAAGTCATTTGGCCATGGCCATCTTCGGCTTCCATCGCAAGAATACTCATTTCAGTTGGTCAGGCAGGCCATGCAACGTGAGGCGCTCATTGTTTGCATGCGAGGTCAAAGTCTTTGGTTCGGCGCCATCCCAGAGCTCGCAGCCTACGACCATTTGCTTAACTTACGAAATCCAAGATCTGCGTCGCTATCACCAGGCAATCTCAATGGCTTTGATCAGCTTCTTGCAGCAGTCAACGGAGGTTGAATAAATGAACGTATTCCGCATCTATCCCCAGCCTAACTGGGCGTTCAACGCGGACGCCACGGCAGGCCATGCCTTCGGCATTCTCATGGCCTGCCGCGGTACCCTCCGCGCTTCGCGCTACGGCGCCGGTTAACTAGGGCGTTAGGCCTCAACAAACATGCGTCTCTTTGTATCTCTACTAGCCATGCTTATTGCCTCAAGCGCGATTGCCAAAGGGCAACAAGGTGCTTTGTCGATTAGCAAAGCTCGGGCACAACTCATCTCACAGGGCTGGTTGCCTTTGGAGACTTTCGGGACGGATGCGAATGGCACCAGATGGAGCCTGCAAGGTGATGCTGGAGCCATGTATGAAGCAGGCTTTAAAGAGGTTGAAGCTTGTTCAGGCACAGGTCTGAACTTTTGTTCATTCAACTACACCCGTGCTGGGAAATGCCTAAGCCTGCAGACACAGGGCGAATTCAAAGCGGGCTCTTACGAGCCTCATGTCATTAAGCGCACAAATGTTTGCCCAGCCCGGGGCGATCTCGCCCCAAAACCAAATTTGAACAGTAAGTGAACCACCGTCCCTACGCTCCCCAGCCTAACTGGTCGTTCAACGCGGACGCCACTACAGGCCATGGCCTGTAGTGGTGCCCTCCGCGCTTCGCGCTCCGGCGCCGGTTAACTATGGCGTTAGGCCATCACTTATGAAAGGCTTGCGCGAGGCTTTTCCAACACCGAGTGAACTGTCCGTCCTGCGGCGGCCAGTGAACCACCGCGCTGCACGGCCGCCCATTGGCGCACGCCATCGCTCTGGAAGTGGTAACTGATGAGTCCATCACGTACTTTCCTGCTGCAACGTTTCGGCATCATCCGGAGTGGTACATAGATCTGCTCATGCAGCTGCCGGCCAGCGACAACTACACGCTTGAACTACTGAACGAAATTTACGTGGCCATGCAGCACAACCTGCTTCGGGTTGCAGCAATGGGTGTTCGCGCTCTTCTTGAGTCGATCATGATCAACAAGGTGGGTGACCAAGGTACTTTCGCTAAGAACGTTTCGCAGTTTGAAGCCCAGGGGCACGTTTCGAAGTTTCAGGGCGCTCGACTGGTAACCATCCTGGATGCAGGTAGTGCAACGATTCATAGAGGCTATTCACCATCGCGTGAAGATGTTGTGACTCTTGTAGACATCGCCGAACACATCATTGAATCTGTCTTTATCCACGAGCCCAAAGTGACGGCTTTGGCAAATAGAGTTCCAAAGAGAGAGAAGGAATAATCTATGTGGCACAAAAGCCATCAGCCTAACTGGTCGGTCAAGCGGACGCCAACACTGGCCATGGCTTCGCCTTTTTCATGGCCAGTGTTGGTGCCCTCCGCCCTATCGGGCTCCAGCGCCGCTTACCTTGGGCGTTAGGCCGTCACTTATGAAACGCTTGAGCGAAGCTTTTCCGACACCGAGTGAACTGCCCGTCCTGTGGCGGCCAGTGAAGCACCGCGCTGCGCGGCCGCCCATTGGCGCACGCCATCGCTCTGGAAGTGGTAACGCCATCACCAAGCGAGTGCACCACATCCATCTAGACAGCAGCTTTTTGCCACAAAATACGTCGCAAGGCCTTCTACATTCGCCGCACCGCGCATCTGCATGCAGCCTAACTGGTTGGTCAAGCGGACACCAATATTTGCCAG
>RXJQ01000036.1 GCA_003963115.1 Burkholderiales bacterium | reverse complement strand
ATGGCACAGAAAAAAGGCGGCGGTTCCACGCGGAACGGCCGTGATTCCCAACCGAAGATGCTGGGTGTGAAGGCTTACGGCGGTCAAGTGATCTCCGCTGGCTCGATCATCGTCCGTCAACGCGGCACCCGTTTCCACGCTGGCACCAACGTCGGCATGGGCCGCGACCACACCCTGTTCGCGCTGGTCGACGGCACCGTGTCCTTCGCCACGAAGGGTGCCCTGAACCGCAAGACGGTCATCGTCACGCCGGTTTGATCATTGCGGCCTAAAGCGGTCCCATCCGGATCGCCTCAGGTACACCTCGGCCGTCGCCAGGCTCAAGTCAGGCGGCGCCGAATCCAAGCCCCGGCCTGCCGGGGCTTTGTCGTTTCTCGTCGCGCGCTTTGTCGGGGTAGCCGACGGTGACGATCCACTTCACCAGACGGGATAATGGCCGTTTGGTCAGACTGACTTCCCCTTCAAGGACACCTGTCTCATGAAATTCGTTGATGAAGCCACCATCGATGTGTCTGCCGGCAACGGTGGCAGCGGTTGCATCAGCTTCCGTCGCGAGAAGTTCATCCCCTTCGGTGGCCCCAATGGCGGCGACGGTGGGCGGGGCGGGCACGTCTACGTGGAAGCCGACCGCAACATCAACACCCTGATCGACTACCGCTATGCCCGCCGCCACGAGGCGCGCAATGGCGAAGCCGGCCGTGGCTCCGATCAATTCGGCCATGCCGGCGAGGACATCACCTTGCGCATGCCTGTGGGCACCATCATTCGCAATGCCGAAACCGACGACGTGATGATGGAGTTGCTGGAGCACGGCGAGCGGCGCTTGCTGGCCAAGGGCGGCGACGGCGGCTTCGGCAACCTGCACTACAAGAGCAGCACCAACCGCGCGCCCAAGAAGAAGACGCTGGGCTGGCCGGGCGAGGCCTTCAAGCTCAAGCTGGAGCTGCGCGTGCTGGCCGATGTGGGCCTGCTGGGCATGCCCAATGCCGGCAAGTCCACTCTGATCGCGGCCATCTCGAACGCGCGCCCCAAGATTGCCGACTACCCCTTCACCACGCTGCATCCCAATCTGGGCGTGGTGCGCGTGGGGCCTGAGAAGAGCTTTGTCGTGGCCGACATCCCTGGGCTGATCGAAGGGGCTTCCGAAGGTGCGGGCCTGGGTCACTACTTCCTGCGCCATCTGCAGCGCACCCGCGTGCTGCTGCACGTGGTGGACCTGGCGCCCTTCGATGACACCGACCCGGTGCAGCAGGCGCGCGCCATCGTCAACGAACTCAGGATCTACGACCAGGCCTTGTTCGACAAGCCGCGCTGGCTGGTGCTCAACAAGCTGGACATGATCCCCGAAGAACACCGTGCCAAGAAGGTGCTGGAGTTCGTGCGCCGCTATGGCTGGAAGGGCCCGGTCTTCCAGATCTCGGCGCTGACCCGCCAGGGCTGCGAGCAGCTTGTGCAGACCATCTACCAGCACGTGGCCGCCATGCAGGAGCACCATACCGAAGCCGACATCCGCTTCGACGTGGAGGCCAGCCTGCCCATGGCCAGCGAGCTGATGGCCCGCGCCGGTCTGGATTACGACGACGACATCGAGGCGCTGGTCAAGCCCAGGAAGGCTGCGGTCAAGAAAGCCGCCGCCAAGAAGCCTGTTGCAAAGAAGGTGGCCAAGCCTGCGGCCAAGAAGACCGTTGCCGCCAAGAAGGTGCCCGCGAAGAAAGTGGTTGTGAAGAAGGCGCCGGCCAAGAAGGCTGCACCTGCGGCAAGCAAAAAAGTCGCTGCCAAGAAGTTGGTCGTCAAGAAGGCCGTGACCCCCAAGGCGCCGGCCAAGAAGGTCGCCGTGAAGAAGGCCGTCGCCAAGAAAGCACCGGCCAAGAAGACCTCGGCCAAAAAGACCGCCCGCTGATCCCCCTCCACCACGCCGCCAGCATCATGAGCCACGATGTGTTGAAGAACGCCCGCCGCATTGTCGTCAAGGTGGGCTCCAGTCTGGTCACCAACGAAGGCAAGGGCGTGGACGCCGATGCCATCGGCACCTGGTGCCGCCAGATGGCCGCTTTGGCCGCCGATGGTCGCGAGGTCATCATGGTGTCCAGCGGTGCCATTGCCGAAGGCATGAAGCGCCTGGGCTGGGGCACGCGCCCACATGAGATCCACGAGTTGCAGGCCGCTGCGGCCGTGGGCCAGATGGGCCTGGCTCAGATGTACGAGACCAAGCTGCGCGAACACGGCATGGGCAGTGCCCAGGTGCTGCTCACGCACGCCGACCTGGCCGACCGCGAGCGCTATCTCAATGCCCGCTCGACCTTGCTGACCCTGTTGTCGCACAAGGTCGTGCCTGTCATCAATGAGAACGACACGGTGGTGACCGACGAGATCAAGTTCGGCGACAACGACACGCTCGGTGCCCTGGTGGCCAACCTGGTCGATGCCGATGTCCTGGTCATCCTGACCGACCAGAAGGGCCTCTACAGCGCCGATCCGCGCAAGGACCCCAATGCGCGCTTCATCGACGTCTGCACGGCCGGCGACCCCGCGTTGGAGCAAATGGCCGGTGGGGCCGGCTCGCGCGTGGGCACGGGCGGCATGATCACCAAGGTGCTGGCGGCCCGGCGCGCGGCCGGCAGTGGCGCATCCACCGTGATCGCATGGGGGCGCGAGCCCGATGTACTGGTGCGCCTGACCAAAGGCGAGTCCATCGGGTCGCTGTTCGTGGCCACCACGGCCAAGCTCACGGCCCGCAAACAGTGGATGGCCGACCATCTGCAATTGCGCGGTGGCGTGGTGATCGACGATGGCGCCGTGGCCAAGCTGCGTGACGAAGGCAAGAGCCTGCTGCCCATCGGCATGATCGAGGTGGTGGGGGAGTTCCATCGTGGCGACGTGATCGCCGTGCGCAATCTGGCCGGGCAGGACGTGGCCCGTGGCCTGGCCAACTATGCGAGCGGTGAGGCCCGCCTGATCGCGCGCAAGGCCTCGTCCGAAATTGAGCACATCCTGGGTTTCACCAGCGAGCCCGAAATGATCCACCGCGACAACCTGGTGCTGGCCTGACTGCGGGCTACCAATTCGTTTGTCGATGCTTGTTGAATGGCTGGAGGATCGCGCTTTCACGCCATGCAAGCCTGTTAACGACGGGTAACTTTCGTCAATGAAATTTCGGTTGGCGCAAGGCGGTGCCCGCTTTTCCACCCCCCCTTTTCTCGTGACCAAGGGTTCGTACTGTCCTTGGGGTGGTGGCGTTCTACGTTAAAACCGTGACCCTTGTTTCCTTTTCTTTCTGTTCTCGAAGGAGGCCCTGATGGCTCTCATGCAAAACACCCTCGCTCGCCTTTCCTCTGTCTCTCTGGCTGCTGTCGCCGCAATTGGTGGCACCGTGGGTGTGTCGATGTCCGCACAAGCCAAAAGCCTGATTTGCGTCTGGGATGTCGCAGGCAAGACCGGGGATGTGTACGGTTCAGCAACCGATTACGCCCTGGCCATGCAAAAGAATGGCGCCGACATCGAACTCAAGAGCTATGTCGATGAACGCGTGGCCATCGAGGACTTTCGCGCAGGTCAGTGTGACGGCGTGATTGCCACGGCCTTCCGCACCCGCCAGTTCAACAGCGTCGCCGGCTCGATCGACAGCATCGGCTCGACCACCATCATCAAGGGCGGCAAGGTCGATATCAACGCGAGCTACGAAGTGGTCCGCAAGGTCATCCAGGTTTTCACCTCGCCCCAAGCCGGCAAGCTGATGGTGGAAGGCAACTACGAAGTCGGTGGCATCTTCCCGCTGGGCGCGGCCTACCCCATCGTGCGTGACCGCAAGATCAACTCGGTCGAGGCCCTGTCCGGCAAGAAGATCGCGGCCTTTGACTACGACAAGGCCCAGGGCACCATGATCCAGCGCATCGGCGCACAGCCCGTGTCCGTGGACGTGACCAACATCGGCCCGAAGTTCAACAACGGCTTCGTCGACATGGTGACCCTGCCTGCCGTGGCCTTCAAGCCCTTCGAGTTGTACAAGGGCATCGGCAAGACCGGCGGCATCGGCCGCTTCCCCATCATGATTCCGACCGTACAGGTCATCCTCAACAAGACCAAGTTCCCTGATGGTTTTGGCGAGAAGTCGCGTCAATATTGGCTGAGCCAGTTCGATCGCGCGATGAACATCATCGCCACGGCCGAGAAGGGCATCCCTGCCAACATGTGGGACGACCTGCCTGCCGATAGCATCCCCAAGTATGTGCTGATGCTGCGTGAAGCGCGCATCGAGATCGCCAAGGACGGCATGTACAACAAGACCGGCCTGAACATCATCAAGAAGGCCCGTTGCAGCATCAACCCGACCGACGCCGAGTGCGCCACCAAGAGCGAGGTGGAGTAAGTGCGTGGCGCACTTGACTTGGTCAGTGCGCCGCTTTGCTTAGCGAGTTGCTGAGTTCAGCAAAGCGCGTAGGCGCTGGGCATGAAGCCGATGCAAAGCGTCAGTGCGACAAGACAACGAACTGGGAGCATGGGCGAAACCTCCAATGGTTGCCCATGCTTTTCGACCGTTCGTCTGAAAGATTGAATTGAAGGCTATTTCAACTCGATCTGGACGATCTCGCTGACCAAGGTCGTCACATCCTGCTGCGCCTGCACGACGGCGGGCAAGAGGGTGGGCGTGGGCGGCTCGTCAAGCAATGGCTCATCCGTGCCATCCGGTTTGCGCCCATTGGGGCCACGCATGTTGCCGCGCAGAAAGCGGTTCTGGTGCCCCTGCGGTTTGGGCAGGAAGCGCGCCAATTCGGACAGCGCCATCTCGTAGACGCCCCGCTTGAACTCGATGACCGCATCCAGGGGCACCCAGTATTCGTGCCAACGCCAGGCATCGAACTCGGGGTGGCTGGTGGCGCGCAGATTCATGTCGCAATCTCGGCCTGTGAGTTGCAACAAGAACCAGATCTGCTTTTGACCCTTGTAGTGGCCACGCGCATCCTTGCGGATGAAGTGCTGAGGGACCTCGTAACGCAACCAGTCGCGTGTGCGAGCGATGATGCGGACGTGGTCGGGCAGCAAGCCCACTTCTTCGTGGAGCTCGCGGAACATCGCCTGCTCAGGCGACTCACCGTGCTTGATGCCGCCTTGAGGGAACTGCCAGGAATGGGTCCGGATCCGTTTGCCCCAAAATACCTGGTTCCGGTGGTTGAGCAGGATGATGCCGACGTTGGGACGAAAGCCTTCCCGGTCGAGCATAATCAACTCCGAATTTTTCAACTAGTTTCATTATTGCACCGTGATGGCCTTGCGCCTAGAGGGGCTTGTCAATGCCTCATTCATGCGGTGTATTTTTTTACGCACATGAAAGCCTCCCAGTTCTTCATCTCCACCCTCAAGGAAGCGCCCGCCGACGCCGAGATCGTCAGCCATAAGCTGATGACGCGTGCGGGTCTCATCAAGAAGCTGGGTGCGGGTCTGTACAACTACATGCCCATGGGCCTGCGCACCATCCGCAAGGTCGAGAACATCATCCGCGAGGAGCTCAACAAGGCCGGTGCCATCGAGCTGGTGATGCCCGTGGTGCAGCCCGCCGAGCTGTGGCAGGAGACCGGCCGCTTCGACAAGATGGGCGACGAGCTGCTGCGCTTCAAGGACCGCCATGAGCGCGACTTCGTCATGCAGCCCACGGCCGAAGAAGTGGTGACCGACATTGCCCGCCAGGAGCTGCGCAGCTACCGCCAGTTGCCCAAGAACTTCTATCAGATCCAGACCAAGTTCCGCGACGAGCGTCGCCCTCGCTTTGGCGTGATGCGTGGCCGCGAGTTCACGATGAAGGACGCCTACTCCTTCGACCGTGATGTGGAAGGCGCCGGCAAGACCTATGACGCGATGTACGCGGCCTATACGCGCATCTTCGAGCGCTTGGGCCTGCAATTCCGCGCCGTGGCGGCGGACACTGGCGCCATCGGTGGTGACCGTTCGCATGAGTTCCAGGTGATCGCCGACACGGGTGAAGATGCCATCGTCTACTGCCCAACGAGCGACTACGCGGCCAACATCGAGCTGGCCGAAGGCGTGGCGCTGATCGCGCAGCGCGGTGCGGCCACGAAGGCTTGCGAGAAGGTGGCCACGCCCGGCAAGAGCACCTGCCCTGATGTGGCCGAGCTGCTGGGCCTGCCGCTGAGCCAGACGGTGAAGTCGCTGGTGCTGGCCACGGACGAGACCAATGACAAGGGTGAGATCGTCAAGTCCACCGTGTGGCTGCTGCTGGTGCGTGGTGATCACGATCTCAACGAAGTCAAGGCCGGCAAGGTTGAGGGCCTGAAGACGGGCTTCCGCTTTGCCACCGAGAAAGAGATCGTCGAACACTTCGGCTGCAAGCCCGGCTATCTGGGCCCGATCGGTTTGAAGCAGCCCGTCAAGATCGTGGCCGACCGCACCGTGGCCAACATGGCCGATTTCGTGTGCGGTGCGAATGAAGAAGGCTTCCACATCCAGGGCGTGAACTGGGGCCGTGACCTGCCCGAGCCCGATGTGGTGGCCGACATCCGCAATGTGGTGGAAGGCGACCCCTCGCCCGACGGCAAGGGCGTGCTGGCCATCCAGCGCGGCATCGAGGTGGGGCATGTGTTCTACCTGGGCACCAAGTACTCCAAGGCCATGAACGCGACCTTCCTGGACGTCGACGGCAAGCCCAAGCACTTCGAGATGGGCTGCTATGGCATCGGCGTGACGCGCATCCTGGGCGCGGCCATCGAGCAGAAGCACGATGAGCGCGGCATCATCTGGCCGGACGCCATCGCGCCCTTCACCGTGGTGATCTGCCCGGTGGGCTATGACCGTTCGGAAGACGTCAAGGCTGCTGCCGACAAGCTCTACGGCGAGTTGCTGGCCAAGGGCGTGGACGTGATCCTGGACGACCGTGGCGAGCGGCCCGGCGCCATGTTCGCCGACTGGGAGCTCATTGGTGTGCCGCACCGCGTGGTGCTGGGCGACAAGGGCCTCAAGGAAGGTCTGGCCGAGTACCAGGGCCGCCAGGATGCCGCCGCGGCCAAGGTTCCCGTGACGGAAGTCCTGAATCAGCTGCTGTCGCGCCTGCAAATCGGCTGACCGTATCGGGCCGGGCTGGTTTATCTTTGACGCGTGATGATGATGTTGCCGCAACGCTGGATCACCGCTCTGACTGGCGTGCTGGCAGGCCTGGGTCTGCTGGCGGGCTTGTGCGCGCCCGGCGTGGCCCTGGCCGGCGCGCAGATCGAAGAGCCGCTGGCCGATGCGGTGCGCACGGCGCTGTCGGCCGCGATCGGCAACGGCGCGGCGCCCACGCTGGTGTTCGCCGACGCCACGCAGCGTCAACAATGCGAGGCCTGGTCGTTGGCGCTGGAAGCCAAGCTCGCCAAGCGCAAGCCTGAAGACCTGGTGCGCCGCGAGTTCCTGCAGACGGTGTGCTATGAATCCAAGCGCGCCGGGCTGGATCCGGCCCTGGTCATGGGGCTGATCCAGGTGGAAAGCGGTTTCCGCAAATACGCGATTTCATCGGTCGGTGCGCGCGGCTACATGCAGGTCATGCCGTTCTGGGCACGCACCATCGGCAATGGCGACACCAGCAGCCTGTTCACCATGCAGACCAATCTGCGCTTCGGTTGCGTGATCCTGCGCCACTACCTGGATCAGGAAAAGGGCAACCTCTTCATGGCCCTGGGCCGCTACAACGGCAGCCGTGGGCGGGCCGAGTACCCGAACATGGTCACGGCCGCGCGTCGTGCCTGGCAAGACGCCGACCGCCTGGTGGCCCAGGTGGCCGATGCTGGTGGGGCTACACCTTCGCCATCGACACGCTGAACGCCAGCTTTTCAGATCTGCGCCAGGCTTACAGGCCGCGCCATTCCTGCGGCTGTGCGCGCTCAATGTGCAACAGCGCCAGCACACGCTCAACCGTATCGTTGACCAGCTCGTCGATGCTTTGCGGGCGATGGTAGAAGGCTGGCAGCGGCGGAAAGACGATGCCGCCCATCTCGGTGACGGCGGTCATGTTGCGCAGGTGGGCCAGGTTGAAGGGCGTCTCGCGCACCATCAGCACCAGGCGGCGGCGTTCCTTGAGGGTGACGTCGGCAGCGCGGGTGAGGAGGTTGTCGCCCAGGCCGTGGGCGACCGCTGCCAGCGTCTTCATGGAGCACGGCGCGATCACCATGGCGTCGGTCATGAAGCTGCCGCTGGCGATGCAGGCGCCGATATCGCCTGGCGCGTGGGCCTGGGTGGCCAGCGCTTCGAGGCCCGCGCGGTCCAGCCCCAGTTCGTGGTGCACATTGAGGATGCCGGCGGGCGTGGCCACAAGGTGGGTCTGCACGCCCAGGGCGCGGGCCCGCTCCAGCAGGCGCACGCCATAGACGGCGCCGCTGGCACCCGTGATGCCGACGATCAGTCGAGCGGGCCGGTGGGCGTCCTGCACAGTCGTGGTCAGACGGTGGGGCTTACTGGGCCGCCAGGGTCTGTTGCAGTTCGCCAGCCTGGTACATCTCCATCATGATGTCCGAGCCGCCGATGAACTCGCCCTTGACGTAGAGCTGTGGGATCGTGGGCCAGTTGGCGTAGTCCTTGATACCCTGGCGGATTTCTTCGTCTTCCAGCACGTTGACCGTGGTGATGTCGTTCACGCCGCAGGCCTTGAGGATCTGGATGGCGCGGCCGGAGAAACCGCATTGTGGAAATTGGGCCGTGCCCTTCATGAACAGCACGACGCGATGGCCCTTGACCAGGGTATCAATGCGTTGTTGAACGTCGCTCATATGCAAACCATGTCGAGAGAATGAAAACAGGCCCGGTTATATCAGGCCTGCGAGGGGTTTGCTGCGTCAGAAGGAATAGCCGACAGATACCTTCACCAGAGGACGCAAGCGCATCTCGTGCACGAGGTCGTCAAGGCTGCGGTCACCCTGGAAGACCTGGCCGATGCGGTTGATGTTGGCGGCGTTGCTGCCAATGAGGCCAAGGTCGGCATTGAAGCGCCAGGCGCTGGGGGCGCCGTTGACCGTCAGGCTGTTGCTGTAGCCTGCGCCCAGGTAGGGCGAGGTCTGCAGGTCGGCGGCGTTGTTCAGGCCGTTGTTGCCGGCCAGGCCGAGGCTGTCCAGGCGCTGGAGGCTGATGTTGAGGCCGCCGCCGTTGCCGCCGCTGCCCCACCAGGCTTGGCCGTTGTTGCCGCCCACCAGACCGGCTGTGGCGCGGAAGCCGCCTTCGACGTAGTAGTCGGACAGGATGTGCACGCTGCGCATGCGCAGGCCGCCCTGGTTGGGCTGGGCCAGCACGAAGGAGTCTTTGAGCGGGTTGATCGGGCGGTCGACAACCACGCCGACGCGGCCTTCCCAATGCGGCCAGAAGCCTTGGCCGCGCAGGGCCAGGCCCCGTCCGCGCACGGCGGTCTCATCGTTGGCGGCGTCTTCTGCACTGGCGATGTGGATGCGAACGGCGGTGTAGTCGGTACCGCCGGTGTTCTGGCGCAGCGCGTGTTCGGGGAAGGGGACCATCTGGGCCTGAGCGCAGCCGGCGGCGAGAAGGGCACCCAGCAAGGTGGTCTTCAGCGCATGTTGCAGGGCGCGCGAGCTTCCATCTCCTGAAGCCAGGCTGCGCTTGCGCGCGTCGGTATGGGCTGGATGGAACATGGCAATCTCCTGAACGAACGATTTCATGCTACGCCCCACCTATCGGCTTGTGCGGCAAAGTTGTGAGCGTTCGTCAAGCCATTTTCGTCGGGCGGAAGCGGCTGGGGAGGGGGTTTGTCCGGGTTCCTGAGGGGCTTTACGTCTGGAAACAGCCGCCCGTGCAGCGTGGCTGGCCCCCCAGATCGAAGCGTGTACTTACATTCGCGAAAGCGCTGTCTCTCAGCAGTTGCGAGACGGCGACAGACTGGTCGTAACCGTGCTCCAGTAACAGCCAGCCGCCCGGATTCAGGTGCGTTGGCGCGGCCAAGATGATGGCGCGCAGGTCGTCCAGGCCGTCGGGGCCGGCGGTGAGCGCCTGGCGGGGTTCGTGGCCGAGTGCGGCCAGGTGTGGGTCGCCCTCGGCAATGTAGGGCGGGTTGCTGACGATGAGGTCGAAGCGCTGCCCAGCCACGGGGGCGAGCCAGCTTCCGTGATGGAAGCGCACCGGCAGGTTCAGCTGGCGGGCGTTGGCCTGGGCCACGCGCAAGGCGGCTTCGCTGGCGTCGACGGCACTCACCTGGGCCTGCGGGCGCTGGTGCTGGATGGCCAGGGCGATGGCGCCGCTGCCAGTGCCGAGGTCCAGCACAGTGAAGGGGCGGTCGGGGTGGCTGTCGGGGATCAGGCTCAGGGCCCAGTCGACCAGGGTTTCGGTGTCCGGCCGGGGGATCAGCACGTCGGGCGACACGGACAACGTCAGGCCGAAGAATTCCTTGTCGCCCAGGATGTAGGCCAGGGGTTCGCCAGCGACGCGGCGTTCGAGCCAGCCTTCAAACCGAGCTTGCTGCTCAGGGGACAGCGGGTCGGTGTCGTGCGCCAGCAGCCAGGTACGGCTTTGCTGCAGGGCGGCGCACAGCAGCAACTGGGTATCGAGCCGTTCTACGCCTTGTGCGCGGGCTTGTCGCAAGGCCTGATGGACGGTGAGCGCAGCGAGACTCATACGCCTGTGGCGGCTTCCAGCTCGGCCAACTGGTCGGCGGCCTGGGCGCTCAGCAGGGCGGCCACCACGTCGTCCAGCTCGCCTTCCATGACCGCAGCGAGCTTGTAGATGGTGAGGTTGATGCGGTGGTCGGTCAGGCGGCCCTGGGGGAAGTTGTAGGTGCGGATGCGGTCGGAGCGGTCGCCGCTACCCACCAGGCTCTTGCGGTGGGCGGCTTCCTTGGCCTGGCGCTCGGTGCGCTCTTTGTCGCGGATGCGGGCGGCGAGCACGGCCAGGGCCTTGGCCTTGTTGCGGTGCTGGCTGCGGTCGTCCTGGCATTCGGCGACGATCCCGGTGGGGATGTGGGTGACGCGCACGGCCGAGTCGGTCTTGTTGATGTGCTGGCCGCCCGCGCCGCTGGCACGGTAGGTGTCGATGCGCAGGTCGGCCGGGTTGATCTGGACTTCCTCGGCTTCGTCGGGTTCGGGCAGCACGGCCACGGTGCAGGCGCTGGTGTGGATGCGGCCCTGCGTTTCGGTCACCGGCACACGTTGCACGCGGTGACCGCCGGACTCGAACTTCATCTGGCCGTACACCCCTCCAGACGAACCATTGCCTTCAAAGCGCAGCACCACTTCCTTGTAGCCGCCCAGATCGGACTCGCTGGCCGACATGATCTCGGTCGTCCAGCCCATGCGTTCGGCATAGCGGGTGTACATGCGGGCCAGATCGGCGGCGAACAGGGCTGATTCGTCCCCGCCTGTGCCGGCGCGGATTTCGACGAAGGCGTTGCGCACGTCGTCAGGGTCCTTGGGCAGCAGGGCGGTCTGCAACTGCTGTTCGAGCTGCACCAAGTCGGCATCGGCCTGGTTGATTTCGTCCAGCGCCATGGCACGCATCTCGGCGTCGTCGCCGGCCTCGTCCAGCATCTGCTTGGCCCCTGCCAGGTCTTGCTGCCGGCGCGTGTGGCGCTGGGCGAGTTCGCACACGCCGCTGACTTCGGCGTGCTCGCGCGAGAGGTCGCGAAAGCGCTTGTTGTCCGCCGCGATGATGGGGTCGGACAGGGCCATGTCCAGCTCTTGCAGGCGGTGCGCCAGGCGTTCGAGCGAGGAGGCCAGGGAGGGCGCCAGACCGGCGCTCACGCTTGCTCCCCCCGAGGGTCGTGTCGGCCGGGCTCGGCGCCATCGGGCGGGCTGCTGGCGCTCAGGTTGCGGCCCGCAACCAGCTCGCCGCGCAGGAAGAGGCGCGACAGCGAGGCGGCCACCTGCGGGCGCTGGCTGGCGTCGGCGCTGTGCAGCTCGGCCATGGCGCCGTGCAGCATTTTTTGCGTGAGGCCGCGTGACAGGGCTTCCAGCACGGCTTCGATGTCTTCGCCCTTGGCCAGCAGCTTGCGGGCGCGCGTCAGCTCGGCGGCGCGCCAGGCATCGGCCTGCGAGTGCAGGGCCTGGATCAGGGGCACGGTGGTGCGCTGGTCCAGCCAGTGCACGAAGCCCTGCACGCCGGTTTCGATGATGGCCTCGGCCTGGGCGACAGCGGCCTGGCGTTTTTCGCCGGCGGTCTGGACCAGGGTGGAGAGGTCATCGACGGTGTAGAGGTAGACATCGTCCAGGCGGGCGACTTCAGGTTCGATGTCACGCGGCACGGCCAGGTCGACCATGAAGATGGGGCGTCGCTTGCGGGCCTTGAGCGCGCGCTCAACCGCGCCCAGGCCGATGATGGGCAGGGTGCTGGCCGTGCAGGAGACGACCACGTCGAACTCGTGCAGGCGCTGGGGCAGATCGGCCAGGCGCATGGCCTGGGCGCCCAGGTGGGTGGCGAGCTTTTCGCCGCGCTCCAGCGTGCGGTTGGCCACGGCCATGGCGCGCGGGTTGCGGGCGGCGAAGTGCGTGGCGGTCAGCTCGATCATCTCGCCGGCGCCCACAAAGAGCACCTTGGTGCGGCCCAAGTCTTCGAACAGCTGCGAGGCCAGGCGCACGGCGGCTGCGGCCATGCTGATGGAGTGCGCGCCAATTTCGGTGGAGGTGCGCACCTCCTTGGCCACGGCGAAACTGCGCTGGAAGAGCTGGTGCAGGGTCGTGCCCAGGGTGCCGGCGGTGTCGGCCTCGCGCACGGCCTGCTTCATCTGGCCGAGGATCTGGGGCTCGCCCAGCACCATCGAATCGAGCCCGCTGGCGACACGGAAGGCATGGCGCGCCGCGTGGCCGCCTTCGAGCATGTAGGTGTGGCGCAGCAGTTCTTCGCGGCCAACGCCGCCGATGCCCGAGAGCCAGTCCACGGCAGCGTGCTGGAGCGCATGCGCCGGGCCGCCTAGGCCGCCCGCCGCGCAGTACAGCTCGGTGCGGTTGCATGTGGACAGCAAGGCGACTTCTGCGTGTGCCGAGCCCGTCAAACGCTGGTGCAAAGTCTTGAGCGTGGGGGCCAACTGGTCCACAGCGAACGCGAACCGGCCGCGCAGGTCGACGGCGGCGGTCGTGTGGTTGAGGCCCAGGGTCAAGACAGTCATGAGACAAGATTATAAAATCCCACCCTTTGCCTGGGTTGCTGCCGGATATGCAACTTCCGTTCTTTCAAAGGATGGATGCGTAGCTTGCCTGCTGAAACCCTCGCCAGATTTGATGCAGCGCAAGAATTGGCCGGGGTCTGAAGCGACCGAGCCGGTGCGCGCCGACCGAGGAGCCCCATGGGTTTTCTGGATGCCCTGAACCACGCCGTGAACTTCTTTTTGCCCGCTTTGGGCATGGCTTTGCTGGTGCCCAGCCTGGCGCGCCTGGTGTGGTGGAAGGCCTTGAAGAGCGCGGGGTGGTTGCGTCAGGTGAAATGGCTGTCGCTGGTCAATGCCCTGGTGCTGATGGCTGGCTTGCTGCTCACCGGGCGGGATGGCGCCATGTTGACTTACACGGGCTTGGTGCTCGCTTCGGCCCTGACGGTCTGGTGGACGGGATTGCGTTGAGATGACTTACAGCGTCAAAGAGATTTTCTACACCCTGCAAGGCGAGGGCACACATGCCGGGCGCCCGGCTGTGTTCTGCCGTTTTGCGGGCTGCAATCTGTGGACGGGCCGCGAGGCCGACCGCGCCACGGCCGTCTGCCAGTTCTGCGACACCGATTTCGTGGGCACCGATGGCCTGGGTGGCGGCAAGTTCGACACGGCCCAGGCGCTGGCTGAGCGCATCGCGTCCTTCTGGCCCGCGACCGAAGCCGGTGCCCAGGGCAAGCGATTCGTGGTGATGACCGGTGGCGAGCCGCTCTTGCAGGTCGACGCCGAACTGATCGACGCCTTGCACGCCCAGGGTTTCGAGCTGGCGGTGGAGACCAATGGCACGATCGCCGCGCCTGCCGGGCTGGACTGGGTCTGCGTGAGCCCCAAGGCGGGCTCGACCCTGGTGCAGACCTCGGGGCACGAGTTGAAGGTGGTGGTGCCGCAGGCGGGTTTCAGCGAGGCCGACCTGCTGGCGTTCGAGCAGTTGGATTTCACGCAATGGCGCGTGCAGGCCATGGACTGTGCCCAGCCGCAAGACCGGAAAAAAGCCATGGAATGGGCCGTTCAGTGGTGCCTGGACCATCCACGCTGGTTGCTCAGTGTGCAGACCCACAAGACACTGGGGATTCGCTAAGGATTGTTGTTGAGATGTTCGAGTTGAGCCAGACCTTTTCTTTCGATGCCGCCCACACGCTCAAGCGCAAGGTGTCCGCCGAGGAAGCCGCGGGCAGCCGCCGCATCCACGGTCACACCTACACGGCTGAAGTCTTCGTGCGGGGCGAGCGCCAGCCCGAGTCGGGCATGGTGGTGGACCTGGCTGTGGTCCGCGGGGTGATCGCGGGCATCCGCAACCAACTGGACCACCACTTCCTTGATGAGGTGTCGGGCCTGGGCGCGCCAACGTTGGAGAACCTGTGCGTGTTCATTTATGCGCAGGCCAAGAAGCAGATCCCCGAGGTGTCGAGCGTGTCCGTGTCGCGTGCGGCGGGCGACCGTTGCGTCTACCGACCCACGACCTGATCTTCATGACTTCATGAGCACCGACCGCATCGGCGAGCACTCCGGCAACTGGTCTGAACGCAGCCGCCAGGCCGTCTGGCATCCGTGCACGCAGATGAAGCTGCACGAGCGCTTTCCGCCGCGCGCCATCGTGGCCGCTGATGGCCCCTGGCTGATCGACGACCAAGGGCACCGCATCCTGGACGCGGTCAGCTCCTGGTGGACCAACCTCTTCGGCCACAACTTCGGCCCGATCCGCGAGGCCATCACCGACCAGCTTGGCAAGCTCGACCATGTGATGCTGGCTGGGCTGACGCATCCGCCTGTGGTGGCCTTGTCTGAGCGCCTGGCCGAGCTGACCGGTCTGGGCCATGCCTTCTATGCCAGCGACGGGGCCAGCGCCACCGAGATCGCCCTGAAGATGAGCGCGCACAGCTGGCACAATCGGGGGCAGGCGGGCAAGAACCAGTTCATCGGCCTGCAAGGCGGTTACCACGGTGAAACGGCGGGTGCCCTGTCCGTCACCGACATCCCCTTGTTCCGCGAGGCCTACGCGCCCTTGTTGAGGCTGAGCGCCACGCTGCCCTCGCCTGATCCGCGCCATGCTGCGCCGGGCGTGCCGGCCCAGGCCCATCTGCAGTCGGCCATCGACGCGCTGGCCGCCTACCTGGCCGAGCACCATGAGCACACGGCCGCCTTGATCCTGGAGCCCTTGGTGCAAGGTGCTGCCGGCATGGCCATGTACGACCCAGCCTATCTGCTGGCCGTGCGCCGTTTGTGCGATCAGTACCAGGTGCACTGGATCGCCGATGAGATTGCCGTGGGCTTTGGCCGCACCGGCACGATGTTCGCGCACCAGCAGGCCGTCATGCCCGATGGCCAGGACGTCAAGCCTGACTTCATCTGCCTGAGCAAAGGCCTGACAGGCGGCGTGCTGCCACTGTCTGCTGTGCTCACCACGGATGATGTGTATGCGGCTTTCTGGGATGACCGCGTGGTGCATGGCTTCCTGCATTCCCACTCCTACACAGGCAACCCGCTGGCCTGTCGTGCGGCGCTGGCCGTGCTGGACACCTTCGCCGTGCAAGACGAGCAGGGCCTGGACGTGCTGGCCCGCAACCGCATCGCGGCCGAGCGCTTCACGCGTCTGACTGAACCTTTGAGCCGCCACCCACGGGTGAAGTCATCCCGCCACATCGGCATGATCTGGGCCTGGGATGTGGACTGCGCCGAGCCCACTTTCGCCTCGCGCTACCACCGTGCTGCGCTGGACGCCGGCTTGCTGCTGCGGCCGATTGGCTCTACCCTGTACACCATGCCGCCCTATGTCCTGGGCGAGTCGGACCAGCGCTTCCTGGCCGAAGGCATGCTGCGCGTGCTGGACCAGGTGCTGGCCGAGATCGACCAGTTGCCCTCGGCCGATACGCCTGTCGTGCCCGTGCCCTGACGTGGTCTGAACCGTTTTCGCCCGAACCAGAGTCCGACCAAAAGTCCGAACAAGACGCCACGAACCAAGATGCCCGCCTATTTCGTCACCGGTACAGACACGGGCGTGGGCAAGACCCGCACCAGCGCGGCCCTGATCCATGCACTGAGGGGGGCCGGGCATGCCCGCGTGGTTGGCATGAAGCCCGTGGCGGCCGGTTGCGATTGGGTGGACGGCATCAACGGCCATCCGGGCCAATGGCTCAATGAAGACGTCGTGGCCCTGCGCCAGGCATCCAGCCTGCACGTGCCTTCTTCCTTCGACAACCCTTATGCCTTGCCGGCCGCGGTGTCGCCCCACATTGCCGCGAAGCTGGCCAACACCGAGATCGACCTCGATCACATCGAAGCCAACTTCCATGCCTTGCAGCAGCATGCCGATGCCGTGGTGGTGGAGGGTGCCGGTGGCTTCATTGTGCCCTTGTGCGAGCAACCCGGCGTGTTCCTGACCAGTGCCGACCTGGCTCAACGCCTGTGGCTGCCGGTGATCATGGTGGTGGGTTTGCGCCTGGGCTGCCTCAATCACGCGCTGCTGACGCAGGAGGCCATCCTCGCGCGTGGCTTGACGCTGGCGGGCTGGGTGGCCAATGCTGTGGACCCGAACATGCCCGAGCAGGCGGCGAATCTGGCGACCTTGCAGGCCCATCTGCAGGCGCCCATGCTGGCCCATTGGGGCTGGGACCCTCAGGCCACGCCGGCCGAGCTGGCCAAGCGCATCGATTTGCCTTGAAGCCGGCGAGGCCGGGCGGGGCCGTTGCCTCGGCCTGAGCCGATCAGTCAGGCGCGTGGCTCGACCTTGACTTCGCTTCTGATCGAGTTGGCAATGAAGCAGGCCTCATGGGCCTCGTGATGAAGCTCGGCTATGGTCTGCTCATTCGGGATGGAAGGGCCCGAGAACACAACGCGTGGTCGCAAGGTGACCAGGGTGATGGCGAGTTTGCCTTGCTCATTGCGGCGCATCACGCCCTCGGCCTGATCGTGGTAGTCGTCCACGATGAAGCCCCGATCGCAGGCCAGCGAGAGGAACCACAGCATGTGGCAGCTCGACACGGCAGATACCAGCGCTTCTTCCGGGTCCACGGCCGCCTCAACAGACATGGGCAGCGGCACGGAGTGGGGCGATGAAGAGCCAGGTACGTCAACGCCACCATCGAAACGCAGCAGGTGGCCACGGCTGTAGCGCTGATCCGTGAAGGGCTGATCAGCTCTGTGCCAGATGGTCTCTGCGGTGTAGAGATGGGGCATGGGGTGTTCCTCTTGAATCGAATGATGATGTGGTGACCGGGCTCAGATCATCTCGGGTGGACGCGCCTGATTCAGCCACTTGGCGATGTAGTCTGGCACAGGCTTGATGCGCTGCTGGTTGCTGACGGGAGCCAGGCGCTGCGTCATCAAAGGCAGAACCCCAGCCCAGTGTGGCAAGGCCATGTCTTCCTCGCTGTCGCGTGGCCCCCAGTTGCGGATCTTGGCGGCGGCTTCACGCAAGGAGATGCCCAGCACCGTGGTGGCCTTGAGTTCCTTGGCATCGGGCACGCGGCTGTCGCTGCCACGGCCCGGCACGATGTGCTCCATCAAGGCATGCAGCACGGCCGGCTTGTCTTCATCGGCCACCACCTCGAAGGCGCCGTGGATCACTACCGAGCGGTAGTTCATCGAGTGCGAAAACGCCGAGCGCGCCATGACCAGGCCGTCCAGATGCGTGACCGTGACGCAGGCAGGCGCCCCGCTGGCCAGGTGCTTCATCATACGGCTGCCATTGGAGCCGTGGATGTAGAGCTTGTCTTTGACACGCCAGCAGGTGGTGGGCAGGCACAGCACGTCCGGGCAGGCGAAGGCCACGTGGCACAGCCAGGCCTCGTCCACGATGGCATGGACGGTGGCCTCGTCGTAATGGCCCCGCTCGGCCGCGCGGCGCACGCGTGAACGTGCACTGGGGGCGGCAACCTTTTCCTGTTCTGTGCTTTGTCCTGCTTCTGATGACATGGTCGCCGCCCCTCGGTATGGCCTTGGGGCCCTCTGTTGATGTTGAATGCCGTGACGATAGATGGTTTGTGGCACCATGAAAAGAACCACAACTATCACTTCAAATGGATCCACGACAGCATGGCTGATCTGCATCTCTTGCTGGACGGGCGTCGCTTGAAGGCACAGGCACGTGAGCGTCGCCAGGCCATGCAGCGCATCCTCTATGAGGCCTTGCGGGACGCGATCGCACAAGGCCGCCTGCAAGCCGGCGCGGTGCTGCCCTCCAGCCGCGATCTGGCGCGCGACTTGGCCATGGCGCGCAATGGTGTCATCTACGCGTATGAGCAACTGGCGGCAGAAGGCTATGTCCAGCCCAGTCGCCAAGGTACCGTTGTGGCGGCGTTCTCGGCGGCTTCTTCATCGGTCGGGCAGACTAGGCGGCGCGATCAGGCGGCTTCATGGCCCAATGCGGAGGTCGCGCAGCGTGTGCGCCACTGCAACCGGCGTCGCACACCCGAGGACGATCTGCGCGCCTTCATGCCGGGCATGCCTGCGCTGGATGCCTTTCCGCTGCGCACTTGGCTGCGCTTGTGCGACCGGGCCGCCAGGCAGGGCAGCACGCAGGATCTGGGCTATCGCTACGCGGTGGGCGAGCCGGAGTTGCGCCAGGCCATTGCCACGTATCTGCGGGTGGCACGTGGTGTGCGTTGCCACGCCGATCAGATCACCATGACCGATGGCACCCAGCACAGTCTGGCGCTGTGTGCGCAGATCCTGGCCGATGTGGGTGACACAGCCTGGATCGAGCACCCCGGCTATGGCGGCGCCCGGACGGTCTTGACGCAGGCCGGCCTGACACTGCAGCCCGTGACGGTCGATGCGGAGGGCATCGCGCCACCCGAGGACTGGTGGCAAAGCCGGCCGCCACGCCTGATCTACATCACGCCTTCGCATCAATACCCGCTGGGCTCGGTGCTCAGCCTGCCCAGGCGCCTGCATCTCATCGAGCAGGCTCGCCGTGCGGGCACCTGGATCCTGGAGGACGACTACGACGGCGAGTTCCGCCACGATGGGCCGCCGCTCGCCGCGATGCAAGGCCAGGTGGCCGATGCCCCGGTGGTCTATCTCGGCACTTTCAGCAAGTCCATGTTCCCGGCTTTGCGATTGGGCTTTGTCGTGTGGCCAGAGGCGCTCGCAGACCGGGTGATGGGCGTGGTGGGCGGGCTGGTGCTACAGGGGCGTCCCTTCGAGCAGCGTGCCCTGGCGGCCTTCATCGACGAGGGGCACTTCACCCGCCATCTGCGCCGCATGCGCAAGCTTTATGCGATCAGGCAGGCCGCTTTGCGTGAGGCCTTACAACGGCATTGGCCCGTACCAGGGCAGATCCTTGGTGGGCAGGCCGGCATGCACCTGGTGCTCAGCCTGCCTGCCGCCGACACGGCCTTGGCTCAGGCTGCATACCAGCGTGGAATCAGCCCCCGCCCGCTGAGCCTGTACGGCACGGGCGGGGTGGCGGGCTTCAATGGCCTGGTCATGGGGTATGCGAACACGCATGAAGACCGCATGGCCAAGCAAGTACAGACCCTGGTGTCAGCGTGGCAGGGCTTATGAACCAGCCTCAGCGCAAGTAGCCTGCATCGCGCATCTTGCGTACGCTGATCTGCTGCGCAGCCTGCAACACCTCTTTGACGCTGACGGGCTCCTGCAACAGGCGCGCGATCTGCTGCCCAACCGCCGTGCCGATCGACTGGAACTCCGGGATCGCTGCGAACTGGATGCCCACATAGGGCGATGCTGGCAAGGTGGCGTCGTGCGGGTTGGCTGTGCTGATCGCGTGGCGCTCCACATCGGCATGGGGGTTGAGCTGGCGAAAGGCCGGCTCGGCGTAGGTCGATGTGCGGGTGCCTGAAGGCACAGCCGCCCAGCCCTCCCGTTGCGCCACCAATCGGATGTAGTCCTTCGAGGTGGCCCACTCCATGAAGGCCTGAGCCGCCTCGGGTTGATTGGTGGCCATCGGCATGGCCAGCGCCCAGGTCCAAAGCCAGTGCGACCCCTTGGGTGTGGATGCCACCGGGGCTTGCAGGAAGGCCACCTTGCCTGCCACTCGGGAGACGTCCGCTCGGTTGATGAAAGACCCTGCCACGGTCGCGTCTATCCAGATGGCACAGCGCCCTGCACTGAATAAGGCCAGGTTCTCGTTGTAGCCATTGGCCGCAGCACCTGGCGGGCCAAAGCGCTTGAGCAGATCCGCATACAGCGACACGGCATTGCGCCAGGCGGGGGTGTCGAGCTGGGGCATCCAGTTCATGTCGAACCACTGGCCGCCGAAGGTGTTGGCCATGATGCTGATCAGGGCCATGTTCTCGCCCCAACCCGGCTTGCCGCGCAGGCAGATGCCATAGACGCCCTTGTCCGGCGCGTGCAGGCGCTCGGCCGCCGTCTTGATCTGATCCCAGGTGGGCGTGGCGCTCAGGCTGATGCCTGTGGCCTTGAGCAGGTCGGTGCGCACCATGGTCATGGTGCTTTCGCCATAGAAGGGCAAGGCGTAGAGGTGCCCGCTGACGGTCAGTGACTGCCTGATGGGCACCAGCAGGTCGTCGGCGTCATACGAGGGGGGCGGGTTGATGGACCGTATCCAGCCTCGCTTGGCCCAGATGGGCACCTCGTAGGCGCCGATGGTCATGACGTCAAATTGTCCTGCTCTGGTCGCCACATCCTGGCTGACCTGCTGCCGCAGCCGGCCTTCTTCCAGCGTGATCCACTTGAGCTGGATGTCGGGATGCTGGCGCTCGAACTCGCCAGACAGCTTCTGAAGCGTGATCATGTGCCCGTTGTTGACCGTGGCGATGACCAGTTCCGCCCCTTGCGCCATGCGGGTCATGAGCAAAGTCACACTGATCGCCACAGCCAGCAGCCGTGAGAAAGACATGAAGCGCCTCCAAATGTTTATGATTGGACCATATGGCCTTGCTTTGGGTTGTACCGCAGGGCGGTGAGTCCACTTTTCGCCATCATGACAGCCCTTGATCGCCTGAAACCCTATTGGCCTCTCCGGAATGTGCGTACCCGTTTCGCCTGGGCCACGGGGGTGAGCGGCGTGCTGTTTGCCGTGCTGCTGTCCTTGTGGCTGGCGCAGGACCAGCGGCAGCAACTGCAACAGGCCGTCAGCGAGGCGGCGCGGCGCGAGGCCAGTGCCTTGGGTCAGATCGTGTCCACGGCGCTGGCCGATCGCCAACGCGATTTGCAGCAATTGGCCTCGCAGCCGGAGGTGGCCAGCGGCCTGGTTGATGCGAGCGCCATGCGCCTGGCACTGGAGCGCGTCAAGGCGGCACGACCCGAATTCGAATGGCTGGCACTGGCCGATGCGCGCGGCGTCGTGACCACGGCCACCGGTGCCCGGCTGGAGGGGCAGAACTTCTCGGCGCAGCCCTGGTTCGTGTCGGGGATGATGTCGCCCTGGCTGGGCAAGCCCCAATCCGCCGGGCCCCTGGCGCCTTTCCTGCCGCTGGACGTGGATGGCCGGCCGGTTCAGCTCATCGACATGGCTGTGCCGGTGGTGGACTACGAAGGCCGCAAGATCGGCGTGGTGGTGGGCATGCTCAACTGGCGCTGGGTCCGTGACATGCACAGCGCCATGGTCGCCCAGGACGACAGCCTGGCGCACACCCTGCTGTTGACGCCCGGCGGCGAGGTCGCGGTCGGGCCTTTGCCCTGGATGGGCAAGAAGCTCAGTCCGCCCGGTTTCGAGGAACTGCGGGCCCAAGGTGTCGCGCGGGTCATCGAGTGGCCCGATATTGGCGAGCAGCTCACGGCCGTGGTGCCGGTGCGCTGGTTCGAGCGCGAGGGTAAGCCACCTTTGATGATGGTGCTGCGCCAGAACCCGGACACGGTCTATGGTGCAGCCAACAAGCTGTGGCAGCGCATGCTGTTTGTCGGGGTGCTCGCCTCGGGCCTGTTCATGCTCCTGAGCTGGTGGCTGGCCGGTCGCATCACCCGGCCGCTCTACAGGCTGGCTCAGGCCGCCCAGTCCCTGCGCGAAGGGGATGCGCCCAGGGCCCAGTTCGACCTGGGGCCCAAGCAGGGCGAGGAAATCGCTTTGCTGTCGCAGGCCTTGCATGACATGCACACCCGCCTGCAAGCCCGCTTGGACGAGCTGGCCACCTACCGCGATCACCTGGAGGAAACGGTGGCGCAGCGCACGGAGCAGTTGCAGTCGGCGCGTGACAAGGCCGAGGCCGCCACGCGCGCCAAGAGCGCCTTCATCGCCAACATGAGCCACGAGATCCGCACGCCGATGAACGCCATCATGGGTGTGACCTATCTCATGCAGCAGGGCCCCTTGTTACAAGGGCAGGCCGAGCGCCTGAGCACAGTCAAGGAGGCGGCCGAGCACCTGCTGGACATCATCAACAACATCCTGGATCTGTCCAAGATCGAGGCGGGCATGTTCACGCTGACGCAGGAGGATTTCGACCTGCCCGAGCTGTTGCAGAAGGCCGCTGCCATGGTGACCGACAAGGTGCGTGAGAAGAACCTGGAGATGGTGGTCGATGCCGAAGGTTGCCCGGCCCGCTTGCGGGGCGACAGCATGCGGTTGTCCCAGATCCTCATCAACCTGCTGAGCAATGCGGTGAAGTTCACCGAGCAGGGTCAGATCCGCCTGGTGGTGCGCTCGGAGCCGCGCTCAGAGCAGGAGGTGGGCCTGCGCATCGAGGTGCATGACACGGGTCTGGGCATCCCGGCCGACAAGGCGGGCAAGCTCTTCAATGCCTTTGTTCAGGCCGATGATTCCACGACGCGCCGCTTCGGTGGAACGGGCTTGGGCCTGGCCATCACGCGCAGCCTGGTCGAGCTGATGGGCGGGCGAATCGGGGTGCGCAGCCAGGTGGGCCATGGCAGCGTGTTCTGGTGTCTGTTGACGCTGCAACTGGCCGAAGCACAGAGCCCGCAAGCTGTTGAAGCCTCACCGCAGGCCGTGGATGAGAACCTGACGACCGAAGAGGCCGCGGCCCTGTTGCGACGCAACCATGCAGGCGCCCGCGTGCTGCTGGCCGAAGACAACCCCATCAACAGCATGCTGGCCATGGAGCTGCTGGCCATGGCGGGGGTCAATGCCACACCTGCCAAAAATGGCGCCGATGCGGTGACCCTGGTCGAGCGGCAACCCTTCGATCTGGTCCTCATGGACGTGCACATGCCGCAGATGGATGGCCTGCAGGCCACGCGTCTGATCCGGCAGCTGCCTGGTCAACAGGATCTGCCCATTGTGGCGATGACGGCCAGTGTGCTGCAGGAAGAAAAAGAGGCCTGCATGGTCTCGGGCATGAATGGCCATCTGGCCAAGCCTGTCGATACGCGGGCGCTCTTCCTCACCTTGCTGCACTGGTTCTCGGTGCGGCAGGTCGAGCGCCGGCAAGACCCGGTGCGCATCCACCGGGCCTGATTGGCACAAGGCCGATCAGGCGAAGTCCTGCGCCAGCACGCGCTCGATGTTGCGTTCGGCCAAAGCCGTGATCGTCACGAAAGGGTTGACGCCGATGCTGCCCGGGATGAGTGCGCTGTCGGTGACGTACAGGTTCTGGTAGCCCTTGACGCGGCCGATGTTGTCCGTCGCCGCATCGAGCACACAGCCGCCGAGCGGGTGATAGCAGAAGTCGTCGGCGAAGGCCTTGCCGCCACCGAAGAGGTCGGTGCGGTAGCCGGTGCCTTGCTGCTTGTTGATCTTGTCGAACATGGACTTGGCCGCGTTGACCGTGATGGTGTTCTGGTCGCGTGTCCAGCGCAGGCGGGCTGTGTCCGTGGTGGCGTCGTAATCGAAGTGACCGCGCTCGGGGTTGCGCGTGATGGCCAGGTACATGCTGATCCAGTTCTCGAAGCCCGTGGGCAGGGGCGTGAGCTCGGCGAAGACCGGGTTCACCGGGTTGGACCAGTCGTTGATGCCCATGGCCGGCATGGTCGACTGCAATGAGCCCGTGGGGTTCCACAACTGGTTGGCCCGCGCGGTCATCACATTGCCGTTGTGGCCCCAGCCCTGGCCCACTTGCGATGGCAGCTTGGGCAGTGTGCCCGTGTCGCGCGCCCGCACGAGCAGCTCGCTGGTGCCCAGGCTGCCGGCACCCAGGAACAGCTTGCCGCAGCTGATCTGGCTGGTGTAGAGGAGGGTGCCGAATTCATCGATGTGGTTCACGGTCAGCAGGTAGTCGCCATTGGCCTGCTGCTCGATGCGGCGCACCTCCTGCAAGGTGTAGATGGTGACACGGCCCGTGCCCACGGCATCGGCCAGATAGGTCTTGTCCAGGCTGAGCTTGCCGGCGTTGTTGCCGTAGATGACCTCTTGCGCCAGTGCCGAGCGTGGCACCTTGTTGGCCAGTTCGGCCTCCATGTACTTGGCGTCGTACACACTGGGCACGAACACGGTCTTGAAGCCCGACTGGGCTGCGGTGGCGCGGGCCACGCGGGCATAGCGGTAGCAGGCCGCCGTCTCGAACCAGGCCGGGTCCACCTGGTTCACGCCGAGTTGCGTATTGGCGCGCGGGTAGTAGGTGCCGTACATCTCGTCTGCATTGACGCTGGGCATCATCTGCTCGAAATACGAGCGCGCCGGCGTCACGGCCATGGCGCCGTTGACGAGCGAGCCGCCACCCACGCCACGGCCCACGTAGACCGACATCTCGTCGTAGTTCACGCGGTCGAGCACACCGGCATAGCGCGGGATCTTCTTGTTGATCACGTCCAGGCCCAGGAAGGTCTTGAGCGGGGCTTCGGTCTTGTCCTTGAACCACATGGCGCGGCCATCGGGCGACAAGGTCTTGCAAAAGACCTTGCCATCACTGGCGGGCTGGGTCCACAGGCGGCCCATCTCCAGCATGACCACGGGCACGCCGGCTTCGGCCAGACGCAGGGCGGTCACGGCGCCACCATAACCCGTGCCGATGACGATCACGGGCACGCGGCCTAACTGGTCCAGCGGCTTTTGTGGGCGGGCCAGCACCTCATTGAAGCTGCGTGCGGCAGAGGCCTGGCTGGACAAAGAGATGCTGCTCAGGCCCAGGGCCGCGGCAGATTGCAAGGCGGCGGCACCCAGGAAGCGACGGCGGGACAGCATGAAGAGAAACTCCTTGAAGCGGTTGAATGGATTGTGTGGAACGGGGGGGCAACGATGAGCCCAGGTCATCCCCAGGCTCCCCTCAGGCAGGGGGACATGTGCGCCCATCTGCGTCAAGGTTGGCGTCAGGCATTGTCATGGGGTGGGAAGGCGCCGCCCCCCCGTGCTCAAGGGTGTCGGAGGGCAGTGTTAGAGTCCGGCCGATTGCCCAATACCCATCACCACTCATCGCGCGAGACAGCCATGAAGACCCGCCTGACCGAGATGCTGGGCATCGCCCACCCCATCGTGCTGCCCGGCATGACCTATATCGCTGTGCCTTCTTTGGTGGCAGCGGTGTGCAACGCGGGGGGCCTGGGCATCCTGGCTTCGGGGGCTTTGTCATCCGAGGAGTGCCGCGCAGCCATCCGTGAGATTCGCAGTCTGACCGACAAGCCCTTTGGCGTCGGGTGCAGCCTGATGTTGCCCGGCGCGGCCGATTGCGCCAAGGTGGCCCTGGAAGAACGCGTGCCCGTGATCAATGTGTCGATGGGCAAGGGCGAGTGGGTGATCGAAGGTGCACGCGCTTACGGTGGCAAGGTGATCGCCACGGTCTCCAACGAGAAGCACACGCAATCGGCCATCGAGTCCGGCGTGGATGGGCTGATCGTGACCGGGCATGAGGCTGCCGCGCATGGTGGCAAGGTGACCTCGATGGTGCTGATCCCGGCGGTGCGCGACATGACCGACCTGCCCATCATCGCCGCAGGTGGTTTCGCCGATGGCCGTGGCCTGGTGGCCGCGTTGGCCTTGGGCGCGGACGCCGTGGCCATGGGCACGCGCTTTGCCACCTCGCGTGAAAGCCCAGTGCATGCCGATACCAAGCAACTGGTGATCGACAAGGAAGCCGAAGAGACCATCTACTCCAGCAACTTCGACACCTTCCCTTGCCGCGTGATGAAGACGCCGGGCGGGCGCCGCTACACGGCCCGCAAGCTCAGCCCGCCGGTGGCCATCAGCCGCTCGCTGGCGGCAGCGCGTGAGCTCAACACGCCCTTGACTTCATTGGCCAGGGACGCGATGGACCAGGGCCTGGTGGGTGCCGTGAAGGTGGCTTACTTCGGTGCGGCCACGCTGGCCATGAGAAAAGCCATCCATGAGGGCAACCACGTGGATGGCGTGCAGTTGATCGGCCAGTCGCAAGGCCTTGTTCACGACGTGGCCAGCGTGGCCGAGATCGTCGATCGGGTGATGGCCGAGGCGCGGGCCATCACCGGGCGTTTGGCTGGTCTCGTGGCCTTGAACGGCTGAGCCCGATCGCGCTGTTTACTCGTCACGACCTGCCACGCCAAACAGCATCAGCAGGCTGGTGAACAGGTTGTAGATCGACACATACAGGCTGACGGTGGCCATCAGGTAGTTGGTTTCGCCGCCGTGGATGATGCGGCTGGTTTCGAACAGGATCATGCCGCTCATCAGCAGGACCACCATGCCCGAGATGGCTAGGCTCAGCGCGGGGATCTGCAAGAAGATGGCGCCCAGGCTTAGCACAACGGCCACCAGCATGCCGACCATCAGGAACTTGCCCATGAAGCTGAAGTCACGCTTGCTGGTCAAGGCAATGGCCGACAAACCCAGGAAGGCTGCCGCCGTGGCGCCCAGGGCATTGGTGATCACGGCGCCACCATGCGGCATGGCCAGCACGGCGCTCAGCAGCGGGCCCAGGGTATAGCCCATGAAGCCGGTCAGGGCGAACACCGAGGCCACGCCCCAGCCGCTGTCGGCGGTCTTGTGCACCAGGAACATCAGGCCGTAAAAGCCGACCAGCGTGAGCAGCAGGCCCGGTGCGGGCAGATGCAAGGTCATGGCCAGGCCGGCGATGGCGGCGCTGAAGGCCAGCGTCATGCCCAGCAGGGCGTAGGTATTGCGCAGCACACGCTGGCTGCCGACCGTGCTGACGGTGGTGGCGTTGCCCTGGCTGGGCCAAGCCACAGCGCGGGCTTGAGAGGTGTTGCGGGACAACATGTGGAACTCCTTCAATCAGACGTGCGGGGGGCTTTGCGGATGGGGCCTCATCAATCAAGCGCCATCGGGTAGGGCGTCCAGATCGCGCAGCGAAGGGCGTCCGCGTCCCTTGCCGAACTGGGGAGCACGCACGGACTTGTCGCGGATGCGGCCAAGCTGCTTGCCGATGGTGTGCACGGCGCGGTGCAGGGCGCGGTCCACCAGGGCGCGGACCTAATGTCCACGGTCGCGCACGACGGCGGTGGTGTCTTCCAGATCGACCACCAGCTGGCAGTCTGTGTCTTCGCTGCCGCGTGGGCCCTTGGTGTCGCGCAGGTAGAGCGTCACGCCGATGGCTTTCTCGCCGAAGCGGGACAGCGTCTGGCGCAGACGTTGGCGGATGTGGTTCTGGTCTTCACGCGAGAGGTTCAGACCTTGGGTTTGAATGAGTACACGCATGGATGTGGCCTCGCTCGATGTAAATGACAGCCTCAATATACGAAAGCCCATACTTCGCGTAAATTCGAATTTCTGACGCGAATACTTCGGGAAATTCGACATGAATTACAAGCACCTCCAATACTTCTGGGCGGTGGCGAGGCTGGGCGGGGTCGTCAAGGCCAGCGAGCACCTGCATGTCACGCCCCAGACGGTCAGTGGCCAGATCCAGTTGCTGGAGGAGCACTTTGGGCGTCCGCTGTTCCAGAAGAAGGGGCGCACGCTGGAGCTGACCGAGACCGGCCAACTGGCCTTCAGCTATGCCAAGGACATCTTCAGCCTGGGTGAGGAGCTGGACCAGGTGGTGCGGCAACCGAAGGGCACGCCCAGGCCCATGGAGTTGCGCGTCGGCATCGCCGACGCCGTGCCCAAGTTGGTGGCGTGTCGCTTGCTGGAGCCTGTCTTGCAGCACCAGCAGCCTTTCAAGGTCGTGTGCAGTGAGTGGAAGCTTGACAGCCTGCTGGCCGAGTTGGCCGTGCACCGGCTCGACCTTGTCTTGTCAGACCGGCCTTTGCCGGCGGACATGAGCGTCAGCGCGTTCAATCACCGCCTGGGTGGTGCCAGCGTGGGCTTCTATGCGGGCAAGAAGCTGGCCGCCACCTTGCAGGGGCGCTTCCCGGCCTGTCTGCATGGCGCACCTTTGCTGGCGCCGGCATCGGACTCGGCGCTGGGCATGCGGCTGGGGCAATGGCTGGGGGCGCACAAGCTCAAGCCGCGCATCATCGGGGAGTTCGACGACAACGCCTTGCCCAATGCGCTGGGCCATCTGGGGCATGGCGTGTTCATGTCGCCCATGGTGCTGGATGAGTCTGTGCGGGCGCAGTATGGCGTCAAGCGCCTGGGCGAGGCCAAGGACTTGGTGGAGTCCTTCTATGTGATCACGGTGGAGCGGCGCATCCGCCATCCTGGTGTCGTGGCGATCACGCAGGCCGCGCGTGAGGGGCTGTTTGCAGCCTGGACGCAATGATGTGCCAGACGCGGTTCAACTTGTCTTGGATACGGCCTTGTCCGACTTGTCCTTGTCGCGAAAGGCGCTGGGCGTCAGGCCCGTCCAGCGCTTGAAGGCCCGCGTGAAGTTGGCCGGGTCGGCGTAGCCCAACTCCGTGGCCACGCGCTCCAGCGAGAGCTGCGGCCTGCGCAACAAGGCGATGGCATCGAGCTGGCGGGCCTCTTCCAGAAGGGCGCTGAAGCTGGTGCCTTGCTGGGCCAGACGGCGCTTGAGCGTGCGGCTCGACAGCTTGAGCTGCTCGGCCACATCGTCCACCGCCGGGTAGTGGCCGGGCTGTGTTTGCAGGTGCTCGCGCACGCGTGCGCTGAGGTTGACCGAGCCGCCAGCCAGCCACGCCATTTCACGGTCGCATTGCGCCAGCGCGCGCTCGCACGAGGCCCGGTCGGCCAATGGCAGCCGGCGTTGCAGGACCGACAGCGGCACCCGCCATTGCGTGGTCGGCATGCCATGTCGCACGGGCGGCAGCTGCGCGGCATACAGGGCATGGTAGGGCGGCTCAGGGAAGTCGAACCACAGCTCGCCTTCCTCGATGCGCTCCAGGCCGGCGAGCCAGGCGGCCGAGCGTGCCACACCCACCATGAAGGCTTCGGCGAAGAAGCGCCTGAGCGGCAAAGGGGGCGTCATGGCCGGGTTGAACAAGGGGCACAAGATCGCATGCTGGGCGTCGGCCTGATAGGCCAGCACCGCCTTGCCTTGCAGCAAAGGCATGTAGCGCAGGCCGAGCGCCAAGGCGTCGCCCAGGGTGGCCGCGGTCATCATCGCGTAGCCCAAGGGGCCGTGTGCGGTGGGGGGCGTGTTCAAGGCCAGCGCGCAGCCCAGGCCTTCGTCGCCGGTGGCATCCATGGCGGCCTGGGCAATGGCCGCGTATTGCAGCAGCGACACACGCGCTTCGGCGCCATCGAGGTCGGTCAGGCTCAGGCCAAGTGAAAGCAGGGCGGGGCCGATATCGTGGCCTCGCTCGGCAAGCAGGTTCAGCAAGCGCCGGGGGTAGGCCGCGGTGATGCTGATCTCGTTCTGGCCGACGGCGGTGGCGCGAGATGGAGTGGGCGTGGCCATGGTGGATCGGCAGGTTTCAGAAAATGGCCCAAAGTGACAAGCATTTTGGCACGCCCACCGCTCACACCTTGAGCGGGTGCCACAGCATCATGGCGACCGTGTTCAATCAATCACGGATGAATGGAGCCAACCATGCCCCAAGCTCGCTGGGATCACACCCGCATTCCCAATCAGGCCGGCAAGCTGGCGGTGGTCACCGGGGCCAACAGCGGCCTGGGCTGGCACATCAGCCTGCAACTGGCTCGGCAAGGCGCCCACGTGGTGATGGCCTGCCGGGACAAGGCGCGGGCCATGCAGGCGATGGACGCGATCCGCGCCGAGGTACCCGATGCCCGGTTGAGCTTCCAGGCGCTGGATCTGGCCAGCCTGGACAAGGTGAGGGCGTGCGCGGCGGCGCTGGCGGCAGCGCATCCGCGCGTCGATTTGCTGGTCAACAACGCCGGTGTGATGTTCCTGCCTTATGCCCTGTCGGCCGATGGCTTCGAGATCCAGATGGCCTGCAACCATCTGGGGCACTTTCTGCTGACGGGCTTGCTGCTGCCCCAGCTGGCACAAGCGCCGGCGGCGCGCATCGTGACAATGAGCAGTGGCTTCAACCACTACGGGCGCTTGCCGCAAGGGGGCTTCAAGGGGCAGCCAGGCTATTCGAGGCACAGGGCTTACTGCGACACCAAGCTGGCCAACATCGTCTTTGCTCGGGCCCTGTCGTCCCGTCTGGCGCGCGCTGGCTCGCACATCGCCAGTGTCGCGGCACATCCGGGTTATGCGGCCACCAATCTGCAGTTCGGTGCGGCCAACTTGAGTGCTTCACCTTGGTTGGCGGGCTTGAGCCGCGCATCGATGCGCTTGTCGAACGCCTTGCTGGCGCAGCCCGCGTCCATGGGCGCTTTGCCGGCGCTGTATGCCGCCACGGAGCCGGGCGTCAAGAGTGGTGACTACATCGGGCCGGATGGGTTTCAAGAGTCACGCGGCTACCCCAAACTGGTCGATGCGCCAAAGCGTGCACGGGACGCCGATCAGGTGGCTCGCTTTTGGGCTCAGTCTGAACAGGCGACGGGCTTTCGCTATGACGATGCCGCCTTGAATGGCGAGACCGATCAGAGGGTGGTGCGCTTGCGCTGAGCCTGCAAGGCTTTCCAGAACTTGGCGTCTTGCGAGCTGGCGAAATTGATGCGCATGAGCGTGGACGGCCGGCGCTGTGCGTGGAAGAGGGCGCCCGGCGCGATCAGCCAGCCGGCGTCCAGCATGGGGATGGTCAGGCGCTCGGTGTCCATGCCGGTGTCCACCCAGCCAAACAGGCCTTGGGGTTCGAACACGAATTCGCAGCCAGCCTGCCGGGCCAGTTGGACCGTGCGGGACCGGGCCGCATCCAGCTGTTGGGTGACGCGTTCGCCAAAGCGCCGCAACTGGCCTTGTTCCAGGCACAGGCCCAGTGCCTGCTCCAGGATGGGCGGCGAGGTCAGCGAGGTCAGCAGCTTGGTGTTGGTGATGCGCTCCACGAGTTGGCGAGGTGCCACGACATAGCCCACTCGCCAGCTGGGCGTGAGGATCTTGGAGAAGCTGCCGACCATGATGGTGCGCTGGAGGTTGTCCAGCACGCTCAGGCGCGTGGCATGGATGGGCGCCAGAAAGCCGTAGACGTCATCCTCCAGGATGTGGAAGCCATGCGTCTCGGCCAGGCGCAGCACCTGGTGGGCATGCCCCGGTGAGAGCATGGTGCTGGTGGGGTTGTGCAGCACCGACACCGTCACATACAGCTTGGGGTGATGGGCTTGGGCCAACTTGTGCATGATGGCCAGGTCGGGCCCATCCGTGCCGCGTGGCACGGGCAGCACGCGCAGACCCAGTTGAGCCAAGCGTGCGTACTCCACTGGCCAGCCTGGTTCGTCCACCAGCACGGCATCGCCCGGCTGAAGCAGGGTGCGGGTGACGAGGTCCAGCGCATGCGTGGCGCCCACCGTGGTGATGAGCTGGTCGGCATCGGCCTTCAGGCCGCATTCGGCCAGGCGCATGGCCATGGCACGGCGAAAGCGGGCATCGCCGGCGGGCTCGCCATAGTGCAGGGTGAGAGGCACCAGCTTGTCGCCCTGGGTGACGCGGCGCAGGGCGGTGCCCAGCATGTTGGCGTCCAGCCAGGCTGGCGGCAGGGTACCCAGGCCGGGCATGGGGCGTGCACCGGGTTCATGGAACATGCCGCGGATCAAGGTGGTGGCATCGATGGGTGTGCTGGGCTGGAAAGGGTGAGGCTTGCTGTCTGCGGGGTTGTGCTCGGGCAGGGCGCGCGGCGCCTGGCGCACGAAGTAGCCGCGCTGGCTGCGTGCCTCGATCAGGCCTTGCGCCAACAGCTGGTCGTAGGCGGCCACGACCGTGTAGGTGCTGACCTGGTGGTTGCGCGCGCATTCGCGCACCGACGGCAGCTTGCTGCCCGGGGCCAGCCAGTGCTGGCGGATGCGGTCGGCGAAGCGCTGGGCGAGTTGCGTGGTCAGGGTCTGGTCGCTGTCGCGGCTCAAGGTGCAGTGGCTCGCGTGCGGGCTGCGATGGTGTTCGGCGGGCCGGTCCATGGTGCGGGTGTAGGGGAGGTGCTGTGTTGGTGATGCGGCCAATACAGTGTGTTGGTTGATGTGTTCATCTGTATTGGTTCTGTATTGGTTGTGGCCCCTACATTGCCATACATGAATACCGCATGGCAAGTCCCTTCACATTGGCAGCGACACCCCTGGTGGCCCCGGGCATTGGGTGCCCTGGCCGTGATGGTGTTTGCGCTGACCCTGCCCATGACGCGTCTGGCCAATGGCTCGGTGAGCGAGCCCCAATGGCCGCCCTTGTTCGTGGCCAGTGCGAGGGCGGCCCTGGCCGGCATGCTGGCTTGCGCGCACTTGTTGTGGGTGCGGGCGCGCTGGCCTGCACGGGCGCATCGGCCTTGGCTGCTGGCCATCGTGGTCGGCGGGGTGATGGGCTTCCCGCTGGGCATGGGCTGGGCCGTGCGCATCGTGCCGGCATCGCATGCGGCGGTGATCACGGGCTTGCTGCCTTTGTGCACGGCGATGCTGGCGGCGCGTTGGCTGGGGCACAGGCCACGTGCCGGGTTCTGGCTGGCCAGTGCGGTAGGGGCCGGCCTGATGGTGGTGTTCGCCTTGACGGCTTCATCGGGTGCCGCGTCGGGGGCGTCTTCCCTGGTGGCCGATGCCAGCTTGTTGCTGGGCATGTTGGGTGCTTCGGTGGCCTATGTGGCCGGGGCACGCCTGGCGCGTGAGATGCCGTCGTCGCAGGTCATGTCGTGGTCGCTGGTGTTGGCCTGGCCGGTGACCTTGCTCCTGTCCGTGCATTGGTGGCCAGATCATCTCCACAGCCTGGCTCAGGCCCGTTCGCAGATCCTGCCGTCTGCCTGGTTCGGCCTGGCTTATGTGGCCGTGTGCTCGACCTGGTTGGGCTTTTTCCTCTGGTATGCGGCCTTGGCCCGCGACGCCATGCGTGTGAGCCAGTTGCAACTGCTGCAGCCTTTGCTGGCCATGTTGGTATCGGCCAGCGTGTTGGGCGAGGCCGTGTCCTGGCAGGCCTGGCTGTTTGCGGTGGCGGTGCTGGGCGTCGTGCTGCTGGGGCAGCGCATGGCGCGTCCTGGCCAGCCCGATGCCGCATCGCGGTCGTCGTCTTCCGCCTCCTCTTGCTTGCAGGTTCAGCCTGCCATTGCTGAAGCGAGTTCCACATGAGCCTGACCCTGGCCGCCCGCACGCGGCAGATGAATTCATCCGCCATCCGCGAGATCCTCAAGCTCACCGAGCGCCCCGGTGTGCTGTCCCTGGCGGGTGGCTTGCCATCGCCTGATAGCTTTCCGCTGGAGGCACTGGCCCAGGCCAGCGAGCAGGTGTGGAGAACACAAGGGGCGCAGGCCATGCAGTACGCCAACAGCGAGGGCTTGATGCCTTTGCGCGCCTGGTTTGCCGAACGCCTGAGCCGGCCTGAGTGGCCGGTGCGCCCCGAGCAGGTGCTGGTGACGACCGGCTCGCAGCAGGGTCTGGACCTGCTGGGCAAGGTCTTGCTGGACCCAGGACGGCCCGTGTGGGTGGAGCAGCCCACCTACCTTGGTGCCTTGCAGGCCTTCGCGGTGTACGAGCCCGTGTTCAAGCCATGGGCTCATGATGCGCAGGGACCTGATCCGGCTGCGCTGCTGGATGCCGAGGCCGCGTCGGCCAGTGCAGCTTATCTGGTGCCGAGCTATCAGAACCCATCAGGTCTGTGCCTGTCTGCAGGGCGTCGCAGGGCGATTGCCGAGGCTTTGAACAGCAGCGGCGTGACCTTGGTGGAAGACAACCCCTACGGCGAGCTGTGGTACGACGAAGCCCCGCCTTTGCCCATTGCCGCGCAGGCGCCGCATCACACGGTGTACCTGGGCTCCTTGTCCAAGGTGCTGGCGCCGGGCTTGCGCATCGGCTGCATCGTGACGCCGCCCGATGATGCGCCAGGTGCCTTGGCATTGCGTGCGCGGCTGCTGCAGGCCAAGCAGGCTACTGATCTGCACACGCCGGGTTTCAACCAGCGATTGGTGCTGCAATTGCTGGCCAATGGCTTCGACCTGGACGCGCATGTGGCGCAGGTTCGGCTTCGCTACAAGGCGCAGCGAGATGCCATGGCCGCGGCCTTGACGCGGCACATGCCGCCAGGGTGTGCATGGCAGGTTCCGCAAGGGGGCATGTTCTTTTGGATGGAGGGGCCGCAGGGCTTCGATGCAGCAGCGAGCCTGCATGCGGCGGTTGAAGGTTGCGTGGCCTATGTGCCCGGATCGGCCTTCTATGTCGGGACGGCCACGGGTGCAAATGTGGATGAGCAGGCTTTGCCGCGGCGCCAGATGCGGCTGTCCTTCGTGACGCTGAGCGTGGCGCAGATTGAGGAGGCTGTGCGCCGCCTGGCAGACCACATCCGGCACGCGGTGGCCCATGCCTGTTAACCTTGCAGCATGACTGGATTGTTCGACAAGGAACTGGCCCGCTTGAACGCGGTGCATCTGACGCGCAAGCGTCGTCAGGTTGCGCCCTTGATGGCCCCCGCTGATCTGGGTGCGCAGGACGAGTCCTTGCGTGGCACCACTTATGTGATCGATGGCCAGGCGCGCCTGTCCTTTGGCAGCAATGACTACCTGGGCCTTTCGCAACATCCGGCTTTGATCGCTGCTGCACAGGAGGCTGCGGCGCGTTACGGCGTGGGGGCCACGGCCTCGCCGCTGGTGTGTGGCCACAGCCCTGCGCACGAGGCTTTGGAGCAGCAGCTGGCCGCCCGTGTGGGCTTGCCGCGTGCTTTGTATTTCTATGCGGGCTATGCGGCCAATGTGGGCACCATTCCCGCGCTGGTGGGCCGGGGCGATGCGGTGTTTTCCGATGCGCTCAATCATGCCTGTCTCATCGATGGCATCCGCCTGTCGCGGGCCGAGTCGCACATCCTGCCGCATGCCGATCTGGCCGCGCTCGAAGCGGCCTTGCAAGCCAGCACAGCGCGCCGCAAGCTGGTGGTGACCGATGCGGTGTTCAGCATGGACGGCAATGTGGCGAATGTGCCCGCATTGCTGGAGATGTGTGAGCGCCACGACGCTTGGCTGATGATCGACGATGCCCATGGCTTCGGTGTGCTGGGCGAGCGGGGCGAGGGCACCTTGTCCTATCACGGCATCGCGGGCCTCCATGGTGTGGCGCCGCAGTGGCGGGGGCGGCTCGATCGCCTCATCTACATGGCGACGCTTGGCAAGGCGGCGGGTGTGGCCGGTGCCTTCATCGCCGGTGAGCCCAGTCTGGTCGAGTGGGTGATGCAGAAGGCCCGCACCTATATGTTCGCCACGGCGGCACCGGCCATCGTGGCCGAGTCCTTGCGCGCGGCCATGCGGGTCATGCTGGATGAGCCCGAGCGACGCGATCACTTGCGCGCGCTGCAAGGGCGTTTGCGCGAGGGCGTGGATGCGGCTCGCTTGCCCTGGACCTTGATGTCATCCGACACGGCCATCCAGCCCCTGGTGATCGGCAGCAATGCCGATGCCTTGGCGGTGATGGCGCAACTGGACGAGCAAGGCCTGTGGGTGCCTGCGATCAGGCCGCCCACGGTGCCCGAGGGCACGGCGCGTTTGCGCATCTCCTTGTCGGCGGCGCACACGGTGGAGCATGTGGACCGCCTGTGCGCGGCCCTGGCCTTGGCGGCGAAGTCCGCGTCTCAGGCGGTGGCGTAACCAAAGAGCTTCTGGCGGTCCAGCCGCATCAGCACGTTGCCACGGGGCACGGCCGCCACGACCTTGAACTCGGGCTTGGCTGTGTCGCGCGGCCGGGTGTCCGGGAAGACCCAACCATCGGCGCTGATGAGGCTGTGCACCTGCGGTGTGTCGGCGGTGGCGCCTGGGCGCAGGACCACGGCGGTATCGCCATTGGCCAGCTTCACAAAGGACCCGGGTGGGAAGATACCCATCTCCTTGATGATGGCGGCGGCATAGGGGTTCTGGGCGCCGCCTGATTTCAGATACAGCTCGCGCGCGGCGACGTTGACGGCGAAGGCGGGGCGGTTGGCGCGTGGGCTCAGCTTGGCCAGGTAGACGTCGGCGTAGTGGACCATGCAGGCCAGCGGGCTGACGGCGCTTTGTTCTTGCGGCAAGCCGCGGCCGTCGATGGTCACGTGGTGCTGCTCCACGGTTCTGAGCCAGTCAGAGCAGTTCACGCTGGCGGCTTCGAGGATGGCGCGGCCCTTGGTGGGGTGCGCGGCAATGTCGGCGCGCTGCTGCGACGTCAGTGGCGTGGTCTGGGTGGTCAGCGCGTTTTGCATGTCCATCATCGCGATGTTCATGGTCAAGGCCGAGCGGATCAGCGTGATGCGTTCGTTCTCGCTCCAGCCCAGACGCTCTGCGGCCAGCGTGGCCACGAACGCAGTCTGCAAGGCGTGGGTGACGGAGTAGCCCGTCGGATCGCCATAGACCATCTCGAAGGTGCCGGCGTTCACGTCCTCGTGCATGGCGCTTTGCACCTGGTCGGACAACTCGGCCATATCCTGCGCGAAGCATGGGTTGTCCTGGTGGTTGCGCAGGACTTGCCCGGTGCGCTTGAGGATCTGCGCCCATCGCGAGAAGGGGTCCTTCTTCTTCTGGGCCTCCTTGACGGCCTTCTCGTGGGCCTCGTACTCGTCCTGGTCCACGTACACGCCACGGTCCATCAGCGTGTCGATCTGGGCCTGGTCGGTCAGCAAAAAGCCCTTGCCCAAAAGCAGATGCCCTGGTTCGTTGCGCACGTTCCAGGGCAGCGGCTCGTTGAGTCGGATTTGATGGGCACACAGACGCAACAACTTCATACAGTCTGTCCACTTCTTTGATGACTTCTGAAACGAATGTCGACCAGAAAGTCAAAAAGTGAAAGACCGCACCCCCATCATTTAAGGCGGATCTGCCAACATCTTCACGCGATGTCTGTTTGAAACACCCTTCAGTTTCAGTCCTTCAGGATCAGTTCAGCCCGTAGCGAGTGCGGGTAGGCCCTGGTGATGCGCACATCGATCAGTTGGCCGACCAGGCGATCGCGCTGGGTCTGCGTTGCGCCGACCGCGAAGTTGACGATGCGGTTGCACTCGGTGCGGCCCATGAGCTCGGACGGGTCCTTGCGGCTGGGGCCTTCGACCAGGATGGTTTGCGTCTGGCCGACCAGCGCTTCGCTGTAGCGCAGCACATTGGCTTCCAGATAGGCCTGCAGCGTCTGCAGACGCTTGAGCTTGACCTCGTGCGGGGTCGTGTCTTCCAGCGCGGCGGCGGGTGTGCCGGGGCGGGCGCTGAAGATGAAGCTGAAAGAGGCGTCGAACTCGATGTCGGTGGCCAGCTTCATGAGCTTGTCGAAGTCTTCATCGGTCTCGCCAGGGAAGCCGACGATGAAGTCGGTGGACAGGCGGATGTCAGGGCGCACGGCGCGCAGTTTGCGGATGGTGCTCTTGTATTCGAGCGCCGTGTAGCCGCGCTTCATGGCCATGAGGATGCGGTCCGAGCCGTGCTGCACGGGCAGGTGCACGTGGTTCACGAGCTTGCTGGTCTTGCCGTAGACGTCGATCAGGCGCTGGCTGAACTCGTTGGGGTGGCTGGTCGTGAAGCGGATGCGCGCCAGGCCGGGCATCTCGGCGATGTACTCGACCAGGGTGGCGAAGTCGGCGATCTCGCTGGTGTCGCCCATCTTGCCGCGATAGCCGTTCACGTTCTGGCCCAGCAGGGTGATCTCCTTGACGCCCTGGTCGACCAGATCGGCCACCTCGGTCAGCACGTCTTCAAAGGGGCGCGAGACCTCTTCACCGCGTGTATAGGGCACCACGCAGTAGCTGCAGTACTTCGAGCAGCCTTCCATGATGGAGACAAAGGCCGAGGCACCTTCCTTGCGCGGCGGCGGCAGGTGGTCGAACTTCTCGATCTCGGGGAAGCTGATGTCGACTTGGGGCCGCTTGGTCTGCTGGCGCTTTTCCAGCATGGCGGGCAGGCGGTGCAGGGTCTGCGGGCCGAAGACCACGTCCACATACGGTGCGCGCTCGATGATGGAGGCACCTTCCTGGCTGGCCACGCAGCCGCCCACGCCGATCATCACGCCTTTCTCTTTGAGGTGCTTGACGCGGCCCAGGTCGGAAAAGACCTTCTCCTGCGCCTTCTCGCGGATCGAGCAGGTGTTGAAGAGGATGAGGTCGGCCTCTTCAGGGTTGTCGGTGGGCGTGTAGCCTTTGGCGGCGTTCATGACGTCGGACATCTTGTCCGAGTCGTATTCGTTCATCTGGCAGCCGTAGGTCTTGATGTAGACCTTCTTGCCGCTGCTGGATGCGCTGTCGGGTGTGGGCGCATCGGCGCGGGATGTGGGCAGGGAGCTCATGGCGGTCTTCTTCTCAAAACGGATGGCGCGGCGGGATGGCGCGGATCAGGGCTTGACCCAGATGTGGCTGACGGGGTCATAGGTCCACGTGGCAGCTTCCTTGGCCGTGGTGGGCCACAGCTGATTGGCTTCGTCGGCCGTCAGCAGCCAGACGTTCATCAGCAGGCCATAGGTGTCGATCGTGTAGTTGACCTTGTAGGTCTGGCCGATGAGGTTGCCCGAGAGCGTCAGCAGGTTGTGCTCGTTGCGGATGCGCGCGCCGGGGGCGAGGCGGGCCGCGCTGCCATTGAGCTTGACCTCGGGCGGCAGGCCAAAGGTGATTTCGCCACGCAGCGTCTGGACCGGAATGGGGATGGCGCGGCCGGCAGGCCCGGTCGAGTTCGACAGGGTGGCTTTCGAGTCGGGGGTGGAGGTGGTGCTGGAGGAGGCGCTGGCCGATGCGCCAAGCACGGCGCTTTGTGAAAATGCCAGGGCAGGGGCGATCAGGGCCAGGGCGGCCGTGACCGACTTGAGACAGCGGGGCATGGTGTAGATCCAGGGGCTGTTGGTCGAGGGGGCGATTTTACTGGAGAGCGGGGGATCTGGGTAAGATCACGCCCACTACGCTGCGGGAGAGCACCATGGGATTGGTCGATTTCATCAAGAAACAGTTCATCGACGTCATCGAGTGGACCGAATCCACCGACGGCGTGCTGGCCTGGCGCTACCCCTTTGAGGACCGCGAAATCCAGACGGGCGCGACCCTGGTGGTGCGCGAGTCGCAGATGGCCCTGTTCGTGAACGAGGGCAAGGTGGCCGACCTTTTCGGCCCCGGCACGCACAAGCTCACCACGCAGACCCTGCCGCTGCTGACCAACCTCAAGAACTGGGACAAGCTGTTCGCCTCGCCCTTCAAGAGCGACGTCTACTTCTTCAGCACGCGCCAGCAGCTCGATTTGCGCTGGGGCACCAGCCAGCCTATCACCCTGCGCGACAAGGACTTCGGCGCCGTGCGGCTGCGTGCCTTTGGCAACTACGCGGTGCGCATGGCCGATCCGCGCAAGTTCCACACCGAGGTGTCGGGCACGCGCGAGAGCTACACCGTGGCCGATCTCGATGGCCAGCTGCGTGGTCTGCTCTTGCAGCACCTGAGCGATGCCGTGGCCCAGAGCGGCATCCCCTTCCTGGACCTGGCGGCCAACCAAATCGAGTTTGCCAAGGCCCTGTCCACAGCTGTGTCGCCGGCTTTCGAGGCACTGGGCATCAAGCTCGAAGGCTTGACCGTCCAGAATGTGTCCCTGCCCGAAGAGCTGCAAAAAATCCTCGACCAGAAGATCGGCATGGGCATGGTCGGCCAGAACATGGGCCAGTTCGTGCAGTACCAGGCCGCGCAGGCCTTGCCGACGATCGCAGCGGCATCGGGCCAGGGCAGCGGCGTGGCGGGCGATGCAGCCGGGCTGGGGGCCGGCCTCGCCTTGGGCCAGGTCATGGCGCAGTCCATCCAGCAAGGCTTGCAGGGTGCGCAGGCGGCCACGGGTGCGACGGCTGCGGGCGGCGCAGGCATCAAGCCCGACGAGGTCATGGCCACCATCGAGAAGCTGGCAGAGCTCAAGGCCAAGGGCATCCTGACCGAGGACGAGTTCAGCGCCAAGAAGGCCGAGCTGCTCAAGAAGCTGGTCTGAACCCGGGTCTGAGGCCAGATCCGATATGAGCGAAACAGGCGGACCGGGCGCGCAACGCGCCTGGCGATCCACGTGTACCTTCTGCGGCGCGCCGGTCGAGTTCCGATCGGCGGCATCGCCCATGGCCGTGTGCTCGTTTTGCAAGAGCACGCTGGTGCGCGATGGCGATGCGCTGCGCCGAATCGGCCAGAGCGCCGAGCTGTTCGATGACCACAGCCCCTTGGCGCTGGGCGCACGCGGCCAGCACCAGGGGCTCGCTTTCACGCTGATCGGTCGGCTGCAATTCGCTTACCGCGATGCAGAGGGGGAAGAAGGGCGCTGGACCGAATGGCATGCCCTGTTCGATTCAGGCCGCAGCGGCACCCTGAGCGAGGACAACGGCGCCTATGTCATGTCCTTTGATTGGCGGCCCTCGCGCCTGCTGCCCATGGTGGAGCTGGCCAGCAGCCTGATCGGCCAAAGCGTGATCATCGACAGCCAGCCCTGGGTGCTGTCCTCGCGTGTGCAGGCCCGCGTGCATGCGGCCGAAGGCGAGCTGGCGCTCAAGCCCGATCTGAGCAAGGCCTTTGCCGTGCTGGAGTTGCGCAACACGGCCGGCGAGGTGCTGTCGGTCGAGCCCGATGCCCAGCCGCCGCGCCTGGATGTGGGGCGATCGGTCCAACTGGCCGACCTGCGCCTGAGCGGCATCCCTGATGCCAAACAGGCCTCCGAGGGCCAGCTCAAGGCCAAGGGCATTGAATGCCCGAACTGCGGCACCTCGCTCACACCCAGCCTCGACAGTGCCCAGTCCATCGTCTGCACCAGTTGCCATTCGGTGATCGACATCAGCAAGGGCCTGGGCGGCGACCTGGCCTACTACCGCCAAGACAATATGCTGGAGCCCTTGATCCCGCTGGGCAAGGTCGGCAGGCTCAAGGTCGATGGCAGGCCGGACAGCTGGCAGGTAGTGGGCTACCAGGAGCGCTGCGAAGCCCCCGATGGGCCACGCGAGGAGCAGGCCTTCTGGCGCGAGTACCTGCTCTACAACCGCATGCAGGGCTTTGCCTTCCTGGTCGATGCGCAAGACGGCTGGAGCATCGTGCGCCCGGTGACCGGCGTGCCGGCCGTGAAGGGCGACAAGCTCGTCTACCAAGGCAAGACCTTTCGCCAGCGCTACACCTACACGGCCATGACCACCTATGTACTGGGCGAGTTCTACTGGCCCGTGCGAAAGAACCAGCGCTCGCTCAACTCGGACTACGCCGGCATGGGCTCCGACAGCCGCCTGCTGCTCAACCGCGAGCAGACCGGCAGTGAGATCACCTGGTCTTTTGGTGAGACATTGGAGGCGCGTGCGGTCATGCAGGCGTTCGGCATTGCGCCCCAGCAGGTGGGGGCGTTCAAGCGCGATGCCATGCCCATCTCCGTGGAGCCTAAGAAATGGATGACACAGCTGATGTGGATTGTGTTTTTTCTGGCGATCGTCTGGCTGATGAACCGATGCGACGACGATTGCAGCGACGTGCGCGAGAACTATGGCCAATACAGCAGCGAGTACCAACAATGCAGTGCCAATCAAGGCGGTGGCAGCAGTCATGGCGGTTCATACGGCGGCTACAACAGCGGCGGCTTTCACAAGTAGGAGATCATCATGTTCGACATCGAATGGCTCAAGCCTGGCGTGTTCCTGGGGTCGATCGCCTTTGCGCTGATCGGCGTACTCGTGTTCTGGATCTGCTTCATCATTGTGGACAAGATCACGCCCTATGACCTGTGGGGCGAGATTGTCGAGAAGAAGAACATGGCCTTGGCCATCGTGGTGGCGGCCATGTGCCTTTCCATCGGCATGATCGTGGCGGCGGCGGTGCATGGCTGAACAGCAGGAGCGCGGCCATAGCGCTGACCATACCGCCGGTCGGATGGCGCCAGCCGAACTGGCGCTGCTGGGCTCGGTCTTCGTCGTGGCGGCTTGCGGGCTGGTCTATGAGCTGGCGGCCGGCGCCCTGGCCAGCTACCTGCTGGGCGACTCGATCCTGCAGTTCTCCACGGTCATCGGCACCTACCTGTTCGCCATGGGCGTGGGCTCGTGGTTGTCGCGCTATCTGGAGCGCCAGCTGGTGGCGCACTTCCTGCGCATCGAGCTGATGGTGGGGCTCTTCGGCGGCCTGATGCCTGCCGCCTTGTTCGTGGCCAACAGCCTGCTGCCGGCATGGGCCTCGACGCCGTTTCGGGCCTTGCTGTACGCCATGGTGATGCTGATAGGCGTGCTGGTGGGGCTGGAGATCCCGCTGGTGATGCGCATCCTCAAGCGCCAATTTGCCCACCGCTACGCGCTCAAGGACCTGGTCTCGGAAGTGCTGACCTTCGACTACCTCGGTGCCCTGGTGGTGTCGGTGGCCTTCCCGCTGCTGCTGGTGCCGCACCTGGGCATCGTGCGCACAGGCGTGTTCTTCGGTCTGCTCAATGTGCTGGTGGCCGTGTGGGTGCTGCACCTGTTTCGCAGCGAGCTGCGGGCCTGGCATGGGCATGCCTGGGCCTGCGGCCTGATCCTGGTGGTGCTGGCTGCAGCCATGGTGGGTGCACCACCGCTGACCACCTGGGCTGAAGACAGCTTCTATGGCGAAGGCGTCGTGCTGCGGCAAGACACGCCTTACCAGCACATCGTGATCACGCAGGGCCTTGGCGGCACGCGCCTGTTTCTCAACGGCAACCTGCAATTCGCCTCGCGTGATGAATACCGTTACCACGAGGCCCTGGTCCACCCGGCCATGAGCGCACAGGGTGCGCCCAAGCGTGTGCTGGTGCTCGGCGGCGGCGATGGCATGGCCGTGCGCGAGATCCTCAAGTACCCCAGCGTGCAGCAGGTCACGCTGGTCGAGCTGGACCCGGCCATGACCCGCTTGTTCAGCCACGATGCGCGCTTGACCGAACTCAACAAGGGCTCGCTGCTCAACAGCAAGGTCAAGGTGGTCAACGCCGATGCCTTCACCTGGCTGGCCTCGCACGACGAGGTCTATGACGTCATCGTGGTGGACTTCCCAGACCCCACCAACCACGCCATCGGCAAGCTCTATACCACCACCTTCTATGCCCTGCTGGATCAGCATCTGTCGGCCAGCGGCTATGCCGTCATCCAGACCACCTCGCCGCTGATCGCCCGCAAGAGCTTCTGGACCGTGGTCAGCACGCTGGAGGCCGTCGACCTCCAGACCACGCCCTACCATGCCCACGTGCCCAGCTTCGGCGAATGGGGCTTCGTGCTGGCGCACCATCGGCCCTGGCGCATGCCCACCAACTTGCCAAGGGGTCTGCAATTCGTGACGGCGTCCAGCCTGCCCGCCTTGTTCGATTTCCCGCCGGACATGGCCCGCGTGGATGCCGAGCCCAATCGCCTGAGCAACCAGGTGCTGGTGCAGACCTTCGAGGCCGAGTGGGGGCGGATCCATCAATGAAGCGCCGGCAATGGTTGAGTGTGTCTGCCGCCACGACCGCATCCTGCCTGCTGCCGGGCCTGAGCGCTTGTTGGCATCACGAAGCCAGCTTGCTGCGTGCCGACCTGCAAGGCGGCTGGGTCGGAGCCCATGTGGACCGTGCTCATGCCTGGCGTGATGCGAAGACACCGCAAGCCACCTGCGGCGAACCCATCCGCGTGCATACCCTGATCATCGGCGCGGGCGTGGCCGGACTGTCGGCGGCCCGTACCTTGATGCAGGCAGGACTTGATGATCTGGTGGTGCTGGACCTGGAAGACCAGCCCGGCGGCAACGCGCGCGGCCACATGATGGGGGCGCTGCCCTGTCCGCTGGGTGCGCACTACCTGCCCATGCCGGGGCCAGATGCCACGGAGGTCGCGCAATGGCTGGAGGAGATCGGCCTGATCCGCCATGAGCATGGTCGTTGGGTGGGTGACGAGCGCCACCTCTGTTACAGTCCGCATGAGCGCCTCTTCGTGCCGGACGCGAAGCAGGACAAGCCCGGCCTGTGGCGCGGCCAGTGGTTCGATGGCTTGCTGCCGCAGCAGGGCCTCAGCACCGAAGACCAGGCCCAGTACCGCCGTTTTGCACAAGACGTGGCCAGCGCGACCCGGGAGCTGGGCTTCGCCGTGCCGACCACGAAGCGCCCCTGGCACGCAGGCCTGGCCGCGCTGGACCAGCAAAGCTTCGCCCAATGGCTGCAAGACAAGAACTACACCTCCAAGCCCTTGCTGTGGCTGCTGGATTACGTGTGCCGCGATGACTATGGCGCCGGCATGCAGCGTGTGTCAGCCTGGGCTGGCCTGCACTACTTCGCCAGCCGCCACGGCTTCGACGCACCCGGTCAGGGCGAAGGCCACGATGCCGTGCTCACCTGGCCCGAGGGCAACGGCTGGCTCACGCGTCATCTTGCGCAAGACCTGGGTTCGCGGTGGCAGGCCGGGCACGTGGCGCTGGACATCGACGCGCGGCGCCACGAGGTGAGCGTGCGCAGCTGGCAGGTCAAGCGCCAGTGCGCACAGACCTGGGTGGCCAGGCAGCTCATCCTGGCTGTGCCTCTATTCGTGGCGAACCGCTTGCTCAAGACACCCGTGCCGCCAGTGCAGGAGATGGCGCCACGCATGCAGTACGCGCCCTGGCTCGTCAGCAACCTGCTGCTGGACAAGCCTTTCTTTGACCGGCCCGGTGCACCGCTCTCATGGGACAACGTGGCGTATACGCATATGGGCGTGCCGGGTGTCGAGGCGCCCTCGCTGGGCTATGTCGATGCCCGGCATCAAAGCCTCTCACCGGTGACCGGGCCCATGCTGTTGACCCATTACTGGGCGCTGGGCGGCCAAAGCCGGGCGCAGGAGCAGGCCTGGCGCAAGGCCCTGCTGCAAGACAGCTGGCAGGACTGGGCCCAGCGTGTGGCCAGCGATCTGGTACGCATCCACCCGGACCTGCCCGGCCTGGTCGGTCAGGCGCACCTGATGCGGTATGGCCACGCCATGAGCATCCCCGCGCCGGGTGTGAGGGGCCACGACGCGCTGGCTGCCTTGGCCCAGCCTCATGGGCGCGTGCACTTTGCCCACAGCGACCTGTCGGCCTACTCGGTGTTTGAAGAAGCCTTTACGCACGGCGTGAGGGCTGCCACTCAGGTGCTGGCCGCGTCCGGTATGGCGCGCCGCATGGCCTGACGCGCCTGCTGCCGTGGCTCGAAGCCTGCCACCAGCTGGTCCATCAGACGCTGTGCCCGCTCGGCGTTGTCGCTCAGCAGGTTGCATACATACACGTCGAGCGTGACCACGCCCAGCTCCGGCCAGGTGTGCACCGCCAGGTGGGATTCGGCCAGCAGCACGACGCCGGTGATGCCCGCCTGGCCTTGTCCCGGCGCGGGCGAGAAACGGTGAAAGCACTGCCCCACGGCGTGCAGGCCCACGTCCGCCACGGCCTGCACGCAGGCGTCGCGCAAGGCCTCGGGCTGGCTCATCCAGGGGTGGTCTGGCGCGCAACCCGACAGGTCGGCCGTCAGGTGCGTGCCGGCGGGGTGCGGTGTGCCAGGGGAGGGTGCAGCGGTCATCACGTGTGTCAACCTACGGCGTCCAAGGCGTTCAGCTCCGCCAGGCGCTGCGGCGTGCCCACGTCCACCCAGGGGCCCGTGTAGAGGCGCCCGGAAAGCCTGCCCGCATCAATGGCGCGCTCCAGACTAGGGCGCAGCGCGGCTTTCTCGCCTGCCGCAATGCCCGCCACCATGGCCGGCCGGTACAGGCCGATGGTCGAGTAGGTGTAGGTCGGTGTGCCGCTGGGGGCCGCGTCCTTGCGCAGTACACGTCCCGCATCGCTCAAGGCGAAGTCACCTTGCGGCACATGAGCAGGGTTGGGCACCAGCCATATGCGGCCCCAGTCGCTGTCTTGCGCGAAGGCCTCGGCCTCGCTCGCGTCGAACCGAAAGCCCAGCACAAACACGTCGCCGGCCAGCACCCAGAAGGTGTCGCCCAGCATGGGCAAGGCCTTGGCGATGCCGCCGGCCGTTTCCAGTGCGCCGCCATGGTCACGCCCTTCCATCGAGTAGCGGATGCGCAAGCCCCAGCGGCTGCCATCACCCAGCGCGGCGGGGAACTGGTCTTCCAGATGGGCCGTGTTGATCACGACCTCGCGCACGCCATCACGGGCCAGCGCCTCCAGATGCCACTCGATCAGCGGCTTGCCCTGCACAGCCAGCAAAGGCTTGGGCGTGGTGTCGGTCAGGGGCCGCATGCGTTCGCCGCGGCCGGCGGCCAGGATCAGGGCAGGAGCTTGTAGCGGGTGTAGTGGGGGCATCTCGGGAGGCTGCTTGAAGCGTCAGCCTCCCATTGTCGATCAAGCCGAGCGCACTTGTGTCGGCACCGGGGCGGGCCCGCGGTGGAAGCGGTTGGCCCGCTTGAAGGTGCCGAAGTCATTGAAGCGCACGCCCATCTCGCGCATCACCTTGTGGGCGATGCCGGCGTTCCATTGACGGATGTAGAACGGCTCCTTCACCGCGAAGTGGTGGATGGCGTGCGTGCTGCCGAAATTGAAGCAGAACAGCTGCAGCGGCATCAGCCACCAGGGGTTGAGCACCTGGCACTGCTGCATGGCATTGCGTGCCTCCACATCGCCGTAGTAGTGCATGTTCGAGCTGATGAACTGGATGCTGAAGGTGCGCAGGAGGCTGGGCAGCATGTACACCACGCCCAATACATCCAACTTCTCGAGCACGCCGCCCAGCCAACCGGGGCCGGTGTAGCCCAGCAAGGGGGCCACCCAGGCGAAGAGATGCAAGGCCAGCCAGGCGTGGAAGACCAGGTTGTAGAGCGTGCCGATGGGGAAGAAGGCAGACGCCTGTTCGCGCACCAGGCTGGTGAACTCCTGCTTGTCACGAGGCTTTTGCGCCTTCACATAGGCGAACAGCGCTTTGCGCATCGTCTCGGGGCGCAGCATGATGCCCAGCAGGTTGTCGGCCGTCATCAGCAGGCGGCGAATGCCCCAGCGCTCGCCATTGGTGATGCCGCGCTCTTCCAGGTCCGACTCGGTGCCCGACACCTTGTGGTGATGCAAGTGCAGCTTGCGGCGCACGAAGGGGCTGACGGTGCTGGCCCGCGCCACCCAACCAATGCCCAGCATCAGGCTGTTGGCCCAGGGCTTGTCACGGAAGTACATCTGGTGGATGAGGTCGTGCTCCAGCTCGTGGATGAAGGACGCGAAGATGGCCGTGACCGGCACGCAGACCCACCAGGGAATCTGCCCGGCGATGTAGGCCCAGCCACTGGCGATCATGCCCAGCAGGGACACGGTCATCACCGTGACGCCGATGGCATCCTGATGGCGCAGCCAGGGATGACGCTGGCGCAGCTCGACACCAGCTTGCAGGACCACCGCCCGGATGTGCTCGGACTTCTGCGCATCGCTCATGCGGTTGGGGTTGACGTGTTGGCTCATGGTCTCCTCATTATCGGCAATCTCACCACGAAGCGTACCCAGCCAGGCCCGGTCACCGTGAGGGGTGATCAGGCCGAAAACCTGTCAATTTGGGCCAAGTGGTCCAGGTGCTTCAAACGCGTCAGGTCTGGTCTGGCGCTGACGCCATTCACGTGGTGAAAAACCGGTCCACTTGGCGAAGGCTCTGGCGAAGTTGGCGGGGTCCGCATAGCCCACGGCCTCGGCCACCTGCTTGATGGCCAGCGCCGGGTTCTCCAGCAGGCGCAGGCTGTCTTGGTGGCGCACTTTGTCCAGCAGCGCCTGGAAGCTGCTGCCTTCCTCTTGCAGGCGGCGCTTGAGCGTGCGCTCCGACATCAACAGGCAACTGGCCATCGTGGCCACGTCCGGGTAGCGGCCGTCTTTGCACACCAGCCGGGTGTAGACCATGTCCGAGGTGGTCTGCTGGCTGGCCTTGCTGGCGATCTCCTGCTCGCAGCGGTCGATGGCCAACCGCACGCTGACCGGGTCTGCCGAGGGGATGGGCGCATCCAGCAACCGCGCTGGAAAGCGGATCTGCACGGCCGACTGCTTGAAGCGAAAGCGCGGCAGACGGGCCTTGTAGCGCGCGTAGGCGGGCGGCTCGGGGTAGGGCACCCAGATCTCGCTGATCCAGCCGGAGGTGGACGGGTCCAGCCCCATCACCTTGGCGAACAAGCTGCACAGCTCGACCAGGGCCATGTCCATGATCAAGGGGCGCATGGGCCCCATGGGTACAGTCTCGTGCAGGCCGATGACCACCTGATCGCTCTTGATGGTCACCTCGCTGCGGAACACCGACACGCGGGCCTGGAAATAGCGCTCGCTGAACTCGATGGCCTCGCGCAGGTTGGCGCAGCTGAGCAGGCCAAAGCCCACGAAGCCATGCTTGGTGACCTGGCTGCGCAGGCCCAGCTCGTAGGCCAGGCCATCGTCGCCACCCAGGCGCAGCGCGTTGTTGAGCATGACCACGTACTGCCAGCCGCCGATCTGGGCGTGCTGGTCCTGCAACTGGCTGCGCTCGAGCTGGCTGCCTTCGAGGACGCTGTCCGTGGCGTAGCCCCGCTCTGTCATCAGCGACAGCAGCGACAGACCGTAGGAGGCCGGGATCGTGGCATTCCAGGGCTGGGGTGGGGGCATGGACGGCAGGTACAGCGTGATGACTTCGATTTAACGCGTCATTGTGGAGCAAGGCGCGGGGCTGTGGCGATCGATTGCGCCATGCGTCACGAATCGCCACCTGCTTGAGGGCGTTGGCGGCCCGTGCGCACGTCCTGAATTCAAGTTGGGGGCCCTTTGCGCCGATAGCAACGCCGATAGCAAGTCGCTGAGTCTGCGAGGCCGGTCCCTGTTGGGGCGGGGCGCGGACTTCAATGGATTGACCAAGTCGAAGAGAAGGACGTTGTTCATGAAACTCACCACCCAAGTCAAGGTGCTCACGGGCGGCATGCTCGCCGGCGTGGTTGCCGTTTGCGCGCTGGCCTTGTCGCAATCGAATGGCGCCAGTCAGGGCGGCGCGGCCACGGCACTCGTCGTGGTGAGCGCACTGGTTGGCATCGGCGGCGTCATTGGTGGCTTCATGATCGTGCGCAACCTGGCTTCACGTCTGGCCTTTGCCAAGGCCCAGGCCGACGAACTGGCCGCGCTGAATCTGACCGCCAACCGCGGCGTACACCAGGGTGACGACGAGGTCGGCGAGTTCGTCGCAGCCCTCGACCGCATGCGCTCCGAGATGGCCAATGTGGTCAGCACCGTGCGCCGCAACTCCGACAGCGTGGCCACGGCCAGCACGCAGATCGCCCAAGGCAACCAGGACCTGTCGGGCCGTACTGAGCAGCAAGCTTCCTCGCTGCAGCAGACCGCCTCGTCCATGGAGCAACTGGGTTCCACGGTGCGCCAGAACGCCGACAACGCTCGCCAGGCCAATCAACTGGCGCAAGGCGCCTCCAGTGTGGCTGCGCGAGGTGGCGAGGTCGTGTCCCAGGTGGTCGACACCATGAAGGGTATCAACGAAAGCTCGCGCAAGATCGCCGACATCATCAGCGTGATCGACGGCATCGCCTTCCAGACCAACATCCTGGCGCTGAACGCGGCCGTGGAAGCCGCCCGTGCAGGCGAGCAAGGCCGCGGTTTTGCCGTGGTGGCCGGCGAAGTGCGCAATCTGGCGCAACGCAGCGCCGAGGCCGCCAAGGAAATCAAGAGCCTGATCAACACCAGCGTGGAGCGTGTCGAGCAAGGCACGGGTCTGGTCGACCAGGCCGGCTCGACCATGCAGGAGATCGTGGCCTCGATCAAGCGCGTCTCCGACATCATCGGTGAGATCAGCGCCGCCAGCGTCGAACAAAGCAGTGGCGTGGCCCAGGTGGGCGATGCCGTCAGCCAGATGGACCAGGCTACGCAGCAGAACGCTGCGCTGGTCGAGCAAAGCGCCGCCGCTGCCGAAAGCCTCAAGCAGCAGGCACAACAACTGGTGCAGGCCGTGGCCGTCTTCAAGGTGGACCATGGCATGGGTGGCAGCCTGTCCTCACGGAGCGTGAACGTGCACCCGATGGCCGCAGCGGCTGCCAAGCCCGCCGCTGCACAGCCTGATAACTACGGTGGCACGGAGCGCCGTGCCGGCAGCCGCGCACCGCATCTGGCAGCGCAGGCGGCCACGCCCAAGCCCACGGCAGCCGCACCGCGCAGCGAACCGCATACGCCGCCGGTCATCGAACCTCGCGCAGAACCCAAAGGAGCCAGTGACGACTGGGAAACCTTCTGATCGCGACAGCACACGCCAAACACACGAGCCCGGCTACATGCCGGGCTTTTTTGTGATCAGCCCAAACGGTTAGGTACTAACGCCATGACTACGTGAAACCCCGAATCGGTGATCCCATGAATCTCTCAAGGCTAACCCTTGCTTTACCCGGTTTCTCCACGTTTCTACGGACCCTATTCAGGGGGCATGCCTGATGACACCCGGCGGGGTGGAGGCGCACCATTCTTACTACACCAACACAACGCCCTGCACATCACCAAGCGGGCACATGGACCTAGCACAGGAGTGTCGAGATGAACCAATCTTTTTCTGTCCGTTCGCTTACCGTGGCCGTGGCCCTGATGGCTGCCGGCGCTGCTGCCCACGCCGGTCTGACCATCCCCACCAACGCGCTGGTCGCCAACTCGGTGCAGGCTTTCTCGTCTGAGGCCACGGACGCCTTCGCCGCAGGCAGTGTGACCATCACGCCCCTGGGCAATGCCACCAGCCCGACGGACGGTAGCTACAGCTTCCCCATCACCTCGATCACGATCGGCAAGGGTCTGAGCATCGCCGGTGGCCAAGCCAGTGGCTCGGCCCTGCAACTCACTCGTCTGGCCAAGGGTGCCGGCACGGTGGGCGTGACCATCGCCAACTTCACCATCAACTACCAGACCAAGCAGGTGCTGGCCGACACCACCCCGCTGGGCGGCACCACGGCCAAGCAATCGCCTCTGTACAACTTCCAGACCCAGACCCCGCTGGGCATCAAGTACAAGTTCCCGCTGACCATCACCGCTCACGAAGTGCTGGATCAACTGACGCTGACGCCTGAGATGAACGCCACCATGAAGTCGGCGCTCAAGCTCACGCCGGCCCTGGCCGCTGCGCTGGACTCCATCACCACCTTCGGTACCCTGACGCAGGACATCCTGGTGGCTTTCCGCTCCAAGCCCGTGTCGGCCACGCCTTACGTGCCGGCGCCCTGATTGATCCACACAACTTTACCGACAGGCGTGTTGAAAGCCATCGTTCAGCAACAAGGCTTACCTAAACTGAAACTGCTCTGATCGTTGGTCGCCATCGGTTCGGCTTGCGGGCCCACCCCTTCAAACGGGTGGGCCTTTTCATTGGGTCTGTTGCAAGCTGTTGCTTGTGCGTGCTTTTGAGAGATTGAATGGGCGATGGCCTTATGCGTTAATGTGACCACATCCATTCAACTGTCAGAGAGGAAACATGATGCGAGTTGCTGTGCGTTTGACCGCCATGGCGTCTTTGATGACCCTGGCCTTGGGGGCGCAGGCGGCGTCCGTGGTGGTGCCTGCGGGCACGGGTGTTTATAACGGGCTTATCTTTGTTGGGAGCGGCACACTGACCTTCAGTGCGGACCTGACGAGCGCGCTGGATGTCGGCAAGGTCTCCGTGTCGCCCTTCGGTGCGGCCGTCGGCAACATCCTCAAGGATTCCGACGGCTTATACAGCCAGGTATCGGTGAGTGCACCGCTTACCTCGCTCACGATTGATACCAGCACGAATCAGGTGCTGGGTGCGGCCACCACCGGTGGTGCGACCCAGGTTGCACCTGTGCTCAAGAGCGTATCGAGTGGCGGTTCCTTGACCGTGACGGACCTCAATGTCGACTTGGCCAACAAGCGCGTCTACGCGACCCTGATCGGCGGCAACGGCGTGGGCACCTTGACCAATTTCTATCTTTGGGACATTGGCAGTGTCACGGGTTCGACAGCCATCTCCGGGCCGGGTACGTTTTCCACAACCCTGAGCGGCCTGTCCATCACGACCAGCGGCTTTAACAAGTTCTCGCAATCCCTGGGTTTGCTGAGCCTGGGCAAAGCGGCCTTGTCGGGCGTGACCGACTTCGGGACGATCACTTCGGTCATCGGCACGCCGCCCGTTATTCCCGAGCCAAATACCTATGCCTTGATGGGCCTGGGCTTGGCTGGCGTTGCTGCGGCCACCAGGCGCCGAGCCGCGCGAGCGAACTGAAGCAGCCACATCACCCTGCAGACAAAGCCCGCCCGGAGATCTGGTCGACTCACTCAGGCCGACGCAGACACCGCGCCCTTGAAGGCCACCTGGCTGCTCTTGTCCGACAGCGAAAACACCGCCGTGCTGGACGACTGGGTGGTCATCAACGAGCGGTACAGCTCCACCAGGTTCTGCGAGGTCTTGCCCGCCATGCGCGCGGCCGTGGTCAAGGCGGCGGATTGCACGCTTTGACGGTCGAAGGACTCGGCCTGTTTGGCCAGCGAGACCAGCCGGGCTGTGAGGGAAGGCGTGGACTTGTCTGCGCTCAAGGCAGCCTTGAGCTTGGCCTTGTCTTCATCGCTACCAGAGAACACCAGCTTGCCGTCGCTGCCCAGGCTCACGTCCACCGTGCCGCTCAGGTGCTGGCCGGCCTTGGTCAGGGCCGCCCGGATGTCCTTGCCCAGCGCCGATTGCAGCGTGTTGAGCTGCTGACGGGCCACGGCCGCCTTGGCGGGAGACTGGTAGCTCAGCGGCGTGCTGTTGCTGGCCGAGCTCGACGAGGCCTTGCTGGCCTGATTCTGCGAGGTGCTGGCCACGGTCGTGCCGGTGCCCGAGAAGGCGCCGCCATAGCTGCCATAGGCAGACAAGACACTGGAGAGGCTGGTGTTGGTCGTGGTCATGTGTCACCTGTAGGCGGGCCAGGGCAGATGGGCACATGATCGCCCGAAGGCCCCGCCACCAATCCACGGGATTGGCATGGCTCGGCCCTGCTTATGGCGGTTTTGCCCGGCGCATGGTGCTGCGGCCTATGATGTCGACCCTGCACGCCGCAGATCACGAGGACACACGCCGATGACCGCCCAAACTGACCAAGGCGACCCAAGCCGCATTGCACACGCCCCCGCCAACTCGCCCGCCACCGTTTTGTTTGCCAGCCTGATCGGCACCACCGTCGAGTTCTTCGATTTCTACATCTACGCCACGGCGGCCGTCCTCGTCTTCCCCAAGGCCTTCTTTCCTTCGTCGGACCCAACCGCAGCCACGCTCCAATCCCTGATCACCTTTGCCCTGGCCTTCTTCGCGCGGCCCGTTGGCTCGGCCGTGTTCGGCCACTTTGGCGACCGCATCGGCCGCAAGGCCACACTGGTGGGCGCGTTGCTCACCATGGGTATCTCGACCGTGGCCATCGGCCTGCTGCCCACCTATGAAACCTGGGGTACCGCTGCCGCCTTGCTGCTGGCGCTGTGCCGATTCGGCCAGGGCTTTGGCCTGGGCGGCGAATGGGGCGGGGCGGTGCTGCTGGCCACCGAGAACGCGCCACCGGGCAAGCGGGCCTGGTGGGGCATGTTTCCGCAACTGGGGGCACCCATCGGCTTCTTGCTGTCGGGCAGCATCTTCCTGTGGCTGGGCGATGCCCTGAGCGAAGCCGAGTTCTTCCAGTGGGGTTGGCGGATTCCCTTCCTGGCCAGCGCCGTGCTGGTGTTCGTGGGTCTGTTCGTGCGCTTGCGCATCACCGAAACCCCTGTCTTCCAGAAAGCGCTGGACAGCGACAAGCGCGTCAAGGTGCCCATGCTCACGGTGCTGAGCCAGCACACATCGGCACTGATTCTGGGCACGCTGGCGGCCACCTGCACCTTCGTGCTGTTCTACCTGATGACCGTGTTCGCGCTGAGCTGGGGCACAAGCGCCTTGCACTATTCGCGCCACGATTTCCTGCACGGCCAGTTGTTTGCCGTGCTGTTCTTCGCCCTGTGCATCCCGGTATCGGCATGGCTGGCGGACCGCTTCGGCCGCCGCCTCACGCTGATCCTGGTGTCGGCCACCATCGTGGCCTTTGGCTTTCTGGTGGCGCCCATGTTCGAGGCCGGCAACCTTCCCCGCGTAACCCTGTTCCTGTCGATCGGCCTGGGCCTGATGGGCATGACCTACGGGCCGCTTGGCACCTTGCTGTCGGAGATGTTCCCCACCGCCGTGCGCTACACCGGCTCGTCCATTACCTTCAACTTCGCCGGCATCCTCGGGGCCTCGCTGGCGCCTTATCTCGCCACCACCCTGGCTACGCGGCATGGCCTGGCCTATGTGGGCTACTACCTGTCGCTGGCGGCGGCCATCAGCCTGGCGGCCCTGTGCCTGTCGTCCACCAAGCCGGAGCAGGCCTTCGACAGCTAGCTGGCCCATTGACGCGGTGCCTGCCCTCAGGTAAACCGCTCGCCATGTACAGAGATGGGGAGCCCGCTCATGCCTGATGAGCCACCGCAGACAGCCTGTGACCAGGCGGGTAGCACCATGCGGGTGGTGCACCTGTCCGACCTGCACTTCGGCTTCAACTTCCAGAAGAGCAACTGGCGGCAGCTGCGCAGCACCGTCCTGACGCTCAAGCCCGATCTCGTCGTCGTCACGGGCGACCTGGTCAACACGCCCTGGTTCTGGATGCTCAAGCGGGCGCGCACGGCCTTGACCGAGCTGAAGCAGGATCTGGCCAAGGTGGCGCCCAATGGCCAGTGCGAAGTGTGGGCCATACCCGGCAACCACGACACCAAGATCACAGGCCTCGTGCCGGTCATCTGGCTGTGGCGCATCGCGCTCGCGTGTGCCCTGCTGGCTGCGGGCAGCGCCTGGCTGAGGGGCTTGTCGTGTGCGTATCCCGTCTGGCTGGCCTGGCTCTTGTGCGCCACGACCTGGGGCTGGAGTGGGCTTGCCGTGTTGACAGTGGTCTTGCGGCTCCTGGTGACACGTGATTTGGCCAAGGCCATGGGCGGCGAGCTGTGGTTGACCAAGGGCCAGGTCAGCGCAGGCGGGCGCGTGGGCATCGTGCCGCTGGATTCGGCCACCTACGACACCTCCTGGGCCCGAGGCGAAGTCACGGCCGACGGGCTGGCCGTCTTGAAGGAAGACCTGCAAAGGCTGCGTTCGCCAGCAGGCCCGGGCCACGACAACACCATGCTGATCGCCGTGGTCCATCACCACGTGCTGCCCTTGCCTTATGACCATGACAAGGAACAGATGATGGTGATGGGCAATGCAGGGTCGGTGCTGGCCGAGCTGGCGGGGCACCGCGTCCGCCTGCTGCTGCATGGGCACAAGCACCATCAGCACTTCGCGCGTGTCGTGATCAATGCCGCGACCGACCCCACCGCCGACATCGCCGTGCTGTCAGCAGGCACGCCCACGCAGGCCCGCAATGCGGGTGCGTTCTGGCATGGCTTCAACGTGATCGAGATCGCGCCGGACGGCAACGCCACGGTCGAGATGTACCAGGGGCCACCCACCGGTGGCGCCTTCAAGGTGGACAAGCGCTTCGACCTCACGCCCCCGGAAAACCAGGACCGCTGGCGCTATGAGGCCAGCCTGCAGACATCCGACATCCACTGCGAACGCCTGATCTGCTCGGTGGACATCAACCCTTACGGCGATGCGCGTTTTTTCCGCGAGTACGTCCAGGTCTCCACGCCCAGGTCTTGCGTCAAGAAGCTGCCCAGCACGCTGGTGGCGTATGGGCAATGTGGCTTGATGGAGGCCTACACCGTGCGCGGACTGTCATCTCACGGCCCACGCGTGACGGTGCGTCCCACGCCCAACAGCGTGCGCACGGCCGAGCGCATTGAAGTCGAGTTGCATTTCGAGGGCGCCGGCCTGCTGGAACACGACGCCCCGATCGACTTCTTCACCGAGGTCTACGGCAACAACGCCTTCGCGCTCAACCAGTGGCAGGCCGAGTGCATGTATGCCAGCGTGACGGGCGATGACGCCGACGAAGCCAAAAGCACCGAGGACATCCGCTTCAAGGTACCCGATGGCCTGGCCGTGCGCGAGCTCATCGTGGAAGCGAGCTTTCCAATCGGCATGAAGCGGCCCCGCCGTCTCTCGCCACGCATCGGTCATCGCACAGGCGAGGACGTGAACTGGAGCTGGATCCCGCCGTCCTCGCTGGTCTGGCTGGGCTTGCGCAACACCGCACAGATGCGGATCCTCTACCCAAGGCCAGGCGCGCTCTACCAGATCAACTGGGATCTGGAAGAGAACATCTACGGCGATGGCAACGTGGTGCGCGAGCGGGGCATCGAGCGCGCGCTGGAGCTGCGCAAGTGGCTCAACACCTTGCGTACAAAGCCACTGCAACCCAAGCTGGCCCAAATGCTCGCCCAGAGGATGGAGGCCACCGAGTTCAACGCCCGCACGGTGCTGGGCAATGGTGACGACCAGTCGCCGCTCGACATCGCGCTGTTCACCTTCGATGCCACCGACAAATGCCTGCACTATCTGGTTGGCACGCACGCTGAAGCAGACCCCAGGCGCGAGGCCCGCTATCACTATGGCCTGGGGCTGCCAGGGCGCGCGTTCAAGGCCGGGCAGGCCGTGAGTTTCCGCAGGCCGCCCTCAACGCCCGGGGAACGACCATGGGGCTATGTCCACCCCGATGGCAAACCGGTTTTGCCAGGTGACAGCGTGCCCGAGGTGGCCATCCTGGCCATCCCCCTGGCACCCATGGAAGCGCCGGACTGGCCCTATGCCGTGCTGCAGCTCAGCACCGACACGACCACCACCCCCTTGAGGACCACCGATGTGCCCCAAGGTATGAGCATCAAGGATTACACACATGCGCTGAGATTGAAGCTCACCGAGGAAATCGAAATGATCTATCATGGGGCGCATCATGTCTGAGCCATCTGTCCGGATCTTCACCATCCCGGTGTCTTCTGCCACCGAGAGCGGTGCGTTCATGCCCAACAATCCCGAGGTCATCAGCCACCTCGTGGCCGAGTTGAACAAGGCGATCGAACTGGTTCAGCATGAAGTGGAGGCGCCGTCCATCTCGATGAGCCAGCCTGCTGAAGAACTGGTGTCGGAACCGCTGGTTATTCCACCAGCTGCCGCGCCCACCAACCTGACAGTCGAGATCAAGCCCCCACAGATCAGCGCACCCACTGCGGTGCAGCCTGCCGTGGCCGCGCCGGTGTTCAGCCGGGTGCGCTGAGCCTGCGTTCTTCAGCTCACTTGCCGATCTGCTTGCTGACAGCGTTCTCCTGCTGGTTCAGCGTCTTTTGTTCTTGCTTGGTGATGTGCCCACCGTTTTGCGAGGCCATGTCCCGCTCTTCCTGACGGATCTGGTGGTCTTCCTTGTGCAGCGCCTGGGCCTGATCCTTCGTGATCTCGCCTTCCTTGCGCTCTTCGTGGATGCGCTTGTTCTGACGCTCCAGGCGCTTGTTCACCTGCGCACGACGCGGGTGGTTCTTGGCCCATTGGCCCTCTTCGGCAAAGGCGGGTGCGGCCAGGGCGCCAGCAAAGGCCAGAGTCATGGCGGAAACGATCAGCTTGGTGGTGTTCATCTTCAGCTCCAGATTGAGAGGTGTTGTGAATGCCTTGCGGCGGTGTAGTCACAACGCAGTTTGCTGAATCCGAGATGACAGGAGATGTATGACAAACCGTGACAGGCTGTAGTCTGCCGACTCTATTGAGACTGCAGGATCAATGTCGTGCCACTGTCCTCGCGCTCAGTGATCTTCAGGCACTGCGCATCGGTGTAGCCGGCGCCATCATTGGGTACCGGTGTATGGACATCGGTGAAACAGAGATAGGCAGTGGAAGCCCTGGCGCCTTCCCCCCGGCTTGGTGGGAAGGTGGATGCAGCCGTTTAACCAGTGGCCGACGCTGGCTTCGAAGCCGTTTCTGTACCCGATTGTGATTGCCCCTAAGCTCGTGGCTGAATTCGTGGGTGTCTACGATAGAACGTCGTCAAAATCTACTCACTGATCAGGAGGTCCCTATGAGTCTGCTTTGGTTTCTCGTTGTTGGCGTGGTGGCTGGCTGGTTGGCCGGCAAGCTGGTCAAGGGAGGCGGGTTTGGCCTCGTGGGTGATCTCGCCGTCGGCATTGTCGGTGCGCTCGTTGGCGGATTTCTGTTCAATTCTCTCGGCATCTCTGCCGGGGGCGGCTTGATTGGCAGCATCATCGTGGCCACGATTGGCGCCGTGGTCCTGCTCTTTGCAGTGCGACTCATCAAGCGCGCCTGATCCCTCTCAGCAGTTCAGCAGGGTGCTAGGGAGCCCCTTTGACGTCTGCTGCGAGGCAAGGCCTGCCAAAACCTCAGGCTTGCTGCCTCGACAGAGCAGCTTATGCGCCGCCAGCGTAGAAAAATTCTTCACGCACGATCTTGCCGTTCTCGACCGTGTACAGCGCGGCCTCTTCCATCTTTATTCTTTGGCCAGATGGCTTGTGCGTCACGTCATAGTGAAAACCGACAATGAAGCGGTCCCCATTTGGCCAGGGCCCGGTCACCACGGCGGAATGAATTTCGTGGTTGTCCACCCACCACTTGCTCTTGGCCTGAAGCGCAGCAAGGCCCTTGACTTCTTTTTGGCCGCCCGGTGGTGCGAACGCCTCGATGCTGACGATCTCCTCGGAATACAGAGCCTTGGCCTCTGCGTTCTTGCCCTGCTTGCACAGGTCAACCAATTTGTTCGCGATGTCGAGTGTGGTCATGACGGTTCCCTCAATGTGGGTGTCGACAGCATGGGGCGACGACGGAGTGTAAGTCTGGGAGGGCAGTTTGGATGGATGCCATACCAGTCAAAAGGTAAGGAGACTTCAGCATCACGATGTGTCATCACCGTGACGCCATTCGGTAACTTGGCATTCGCGGGAATCGTCAGACTCAAATATGGGGTTCTGCACTTCGGTGGTGCGCAGTTTGGAGCCGGTGCTTCTGGCTTTCACTGGTCGGACGCTTCGGTGACCACCACAGCCGCACGCTGTTCCTGTGTTGGTTGGCTCGCCACGCGTGCCGGCCTGACAACCGAACGAGCCGACCGCAGTAGCGCCTGAATCCTGCTGGTGTTGAGGGGCTGGCGCATGTCGCCATTTACTTGCAAGAACGCGCTGTCTTTGTCTTTGGCCAGTGCGCCAATTTCGATGCCTCGACGGATCACGCTCAGGTATTCAAGGTCCGGTCGCTCAAAGGCAAACTTACGCCAGCCCTCACCAAGGGTGATCTGGTCGTTATTGGTCTTTCGGGCCTTCAAGGTTCATTCCTTTGTTTAGTGCAAAAACCCTGTACCTTGGTCTGTAAGAGGTGCTGAAGCCCCAAAGCAAAAAGCCACCGCGAGGGTGGCTTCTGCGCCTAAGTGCTTGATGCACAAGGCTTTATTCTGGTGGCGCTTCAGGGATTCGAACCCCGGACCTGCGGATTATGATTCCGAAGGAGTTCGTGCGGATTGATGTGGATCGATATACATCTGAATAGAATTATTTATTGTAAATCAATGAGTTATGGTTTTTTCTCTGGACTTGAGATGGAGCGATAGGGATTGATCGGGATACAATTTGCCTACACGGTGCCTACATGGCGATCACTGAGGAGGACGTGTGAGCAAACAAAATTTGACTGTTGCGCGTGTTGAAAGTGCGCAATGTGAGCCGGGTAAGCAGCAGACGATTTACTGGGACGCCAAGACGCCAGGTTTTGGCGTGCGGGTCACTGCGGCCGGCGCAAGGGCCTACATCTTTGAGTCGCGTTTGTTTCGCAAAACAGTTCGCGTGACCATTGGGGACACCCGGGCTTGGGATCTGGGGCGTGCTCGCACCGAGGCCGCACGCCTTAAAACGTTGGTTGATGACGGCAAGGATCCACGTGAAGTGCGGGCGCAACAGCAGGCCGCTCACGAGGCGCGCCGAGCAGAGGTGAAACGGCAGGACCTGTTCGTGGCAGAGGCTTGGCAGCAATACCTGGAGGATCGAAAGAGCAAGTGGTCCGAGCGTCATTACAGCGACCACGTGCGACTGTCCGAGGAGGGTGGACGCCAGGCCAAGAAGGGTGGTCGAAAGATCGTTGCCGGACCATTGGCGACGCTGATGAAGCTGCGTCTGTCAGAGCTATCAGCTCGTGTGGTAGATGATTGGCTCGCTGATGAGTCGGTCGCACGGCCTGCGCGTGCACGACTTGCATTTGCGTTGCTGCGGGCATTTGTTGCTTGGTGTCAGGAGCAACCGGAGTTCGCAGATCTGGCTTCAATGGAGGTCTGTACCAACAAGCGTATTCGGGAACGCTTACCAAGGGCAAAGGCCAAGACGGATTGTTTGCAGCGTGAACAGTTGAAGTCTTGGTTCAACTCTGTGCGCAACCTGCCCAATCCTGTTATCAGCGCATACCTTCAAGGATTGCTCATCACTGGGGCACGGCGAGAGGAGCTTGCTGGACTTCGTTGGGAAGATGTCGATTTTCGTTGGCGCAGTATGGTCCTTGATGACAAGGTAGAGGGTACCGGTGGCCGCACGATTCCTTTGACTCCTTACCTTGCAGGCCTGTTGCTCGATCTCAAACGTCGGAACGAAATGCCACCGAGCAGTCGTAAGGCCCGCCGTCTTGAGGCACAAGGCCGTGCGTGGACGCCATCGCCCTGGGTATTTGCCAGTGATACGTCGGCCGATGGCAAGCTTGCAGAGCCACGTATTGCTCACAACAGCGCATTGGCGCAAGCTGAGTTACCTCACCTGACCTTGCATGGATTGCGACGCTCCTTTGGCACACTTTCTGAATGGGTGGAAGTGCCGGTAGGGGTGGTTGCTCAAATCCAGGGGCACAAGCCATCGGCCATTGCCGAGAAGCACTACCGTCGCCGACCACTAGACCTTCTGCGGGTGTGGCATGACAAAATTGAAACCTGGATGCTAGAGCAAGCGGGTATGGCTGCTTCAATTGACGCGGTCAGTGCGGACTGATTGATTGGCGATTGGCTTGACTTGGCCAGGTCGGTGTTGCTCATTTGGACATGACGGGGGCAGGCTATCAATGGCACGTAAGACGATTCAAGAGCGAATCACGCTGACTTTGCGGTTGCGAGATACGTTGCGTCAGTACATGGACATGGCGAGTTGGACGCCGGTCATGGGAGCCATGCTTCTTGCCGGCATTCGTCCTGAATTGGGCTGTACCGCTGTGCCCAAGGATGGCGGCGTGAGCTTGGATGGGGTGGTGATCAAGGGCTCGGCAAACAGACCTTTTTCTGATGCTCACTTGATCTTGAAGGCGTGGAATGTTCGCTGTGAAGATGACCAGCACTTTCCTATCAAGGTGTCGCCCCGGGACTTCATCGCGTGGTGCATTGAGGATCAGGTCCAAGAGGAATATGCGACCTTTAGCCCAATGGCTTGGATTGACGTGTTTAAGAGTCTGGCGGGCTTTGAGCCCAAGTCTGAGTTCATTGACTTCGATGTGGCGGCACACATTGAAAAGTCGGCTGAACCATTGCAGACGATTTTGGGCAAGTTGGACGACCTTGGTCGAGATGTTGCTCAAGCAGCGCGTAAAAAGGATGCCAACCCCAAAAAGATGAGATCGGATACGGGCGAGGTCAAGCTGGCGAACGGGCATCGTTCCCATCTCACGACAGAGGAACTTGCAAGAGCACTCAATGTGGAGCCGGAGTCCATCCACAAGGCGAGGTCCAACAATGGACATTACTGCGGTGTGACTCCCACCAAGCTACCGAATCGCCGATTGGCGTGGCCTCTCGATGCTGTAGAGCGAATCGTGAATGGTCGTGGCGTAGAGACATGAGCCTGACCGTGATGTCCATGATCCTCCCTATTTCGAGAAGGTCGCGGCCGTTGTACCAGCGTCTAACCCAAGGTTGGGCTCTTGACATCCAGCTCGAAGTGCAAGGCGGGAGGCTATATCGCCATTCCAGATTTGATTGAGGGCAACATTTAGCGGTGCTCGGCCAAAGTGTCTTGATGATGTCTCGGACCCGAAGGATGGAGACCAGGTCAGCATCGAGTGGATTCCTCGAAATGACTTCAAGCTTTCGCATAAGCTTGAAATAGAGTCAGCTCCATTCAAAACGGCTGTAATCGAGCGAATGAGGCCTTACGAGGCTTCATGAGATTTTAAAGCCGGAGATAAATTTGCCTTAAGACGCTCGCTTATGTCTAGATTCATCAGTGAATCGGCATGGCGGGCCTTAGGTGGGCGTCCTACCTTATTTGGTGCACTCGGGGCTGTTATGCACCCCTTTGTCAGGAGCCTGTGATGGCTGGGCACCCGGGGCTTAAGCAGCGTTTCTGTCGTGCAGATATAACCTGCAAAAAATACAAGGCCAATGCGAGTGTTCTCATCAAGCATATCGCGCCTGCCCACAATCTTCCATCGGTATTTATCTTCTTTGCAGCAGTAATACGTGCCATTGCCCGCCGTTACGTCCTTCCATATCCCCGCAATCTGATAGTCGTGAAAGTCCTTCTTGTGGTGCAGTGCGGCGTCGAGAATAAAAAGACAATGAAAATGGGGCCCTCTCTCGTATCCCAACTCAAATTTGATCACATACCCAACCAGTCCGTTTCCATATATTTTGTTTATCTCGGCAGTGAGTCGCTCTCTATGGCGCATGATCTCATCGTAGTCGAAATACTCAACAGGACGGTTTGAGTGATCGCGAATCTGCGTTATAGGACATTTCGATCGTTCATATTGAAGATCTATTCGCAACATTAACACGTTGCTGCGCATCTTGGCGCAAGCATCGAGAAACTCCAGCGTTGACGTGAAGTTTTGCATAGGTCCCCGCCTGAAATTTGACTCCATTCGAATGACGTTTGGATTCTTGAATCTCTTGGTGAGTATGTTGATAATCCGAGTCAGTCTGTTTAGGTGTGTCTGTGCTTCCTCCTCTGAAAGGTGAGGTTTCTTTACATCTGGCCACCTAATAGGAATCCTTCTTTGAGTGTCTGCAAACACCCGGCCATATGGGGCCAGTATGTGCGTGCGTTGCACCCATTTCTCTATCTGAGAGAATGAAGAATACAGGCGTTCTAACTCTGTGGCAACTGTACTTTTGGCCTCAATACTGTATCGATTGTTTTTTGTTTTGACTATTTCAAACAGTCGATCATTGCCTGATTTGATCAATTTCTTGCGAAACGCCCTAATGCGTTCAATAGTCTTTGATATGTCGCCCATATGCCCATCAATGACTGTGATCTCCTTCTTGCCATCGATAGGATCCTCTATTTCTGTATCCCAAAACCTAGGCAATTGAGATAGCTTGTCAATATGCTTGCTTGGTAGCCAATAGGTCCGTGTCATAGCGCTGGTTTGGGTTGTGTGGCTTGCGATTGTGTGTTTGGTATGTTATTGATGTCATAGTGTATTTTGGTTTGATAATTTTTACAATAGATGATTGCTGACGGTGTGTTTGTATCTAAGGAGTTGGCTATGTTGGTTGATGATGTGTTTATGTGTCGGTAAGTGTTGATTAATGCTGCTTTGTGTACTGGTGTTGACATGCTTGATTAATGGTAATTGGTGTTTTGATTAATGGTTTGTTTTTGTGTTTATATTGTCGGTATTTATTGATTGTGCTTGTTTGTTGTTGATGGTGTTTGTTTATATTAATTGTTGACCTTGTTTGTTTATGTTAATGTTTATATTAATTTTATATTAATAAATAATAAATCCAATAATAACGGCATTTGGTTTTGTGGTTGGTTTTGTGTGGAAGTTAGTGCTTTTATTTGAATTTGAGTAATTTTGCTTTCTTGTTTGCTTAAAAGTTAATTCCATAAAATGGCATTAAGCGCATCGAAGTGGTATTGCCCCATGTGAGTGTGTCAGGTCGAAAGCGGCGCACCTATGTCTGATCGAATTTGATTGGGCTCCAAATTCCTAGGGTGCATCAAGTGCGTAGCCTATGTGATGCCATTGACGTGATCTTGGCATCTCTAGGTCCATGCTGGAGACGGCTTAGCCATGTGCTGGGTGGCGGTGGTGCGAGAACTACACCAGAACTTGGTGCGTGCTTGCTCATGTTGCTCTTACATCTTTTTTTTCCTCGTTGAAGAGCCAACTTTTTTATGATGAGGAGCTAACTTCATGGGAGGTTGTAGCACTTCTGCTGCCTTGTCGTTAGCGGTTGGAGGCTCTGTCCTTCCGGAGTGAGAGGACAGCTCAATAGCTGACGCCAGCTTGCCATGTGCGGCCTTCAGCAGCGCGCTTGATCGCCTAGGCGCGTGCTAGACACTCCTGTCTGATGGTCGGCAAACTAAAAATCTATTGGAAATACCAATAGGCCTTCACTTTCTGTCAGGCAGAATGTGATTTCCATAGTTTCCGATGAAATGCAGCGATGAGCGACTATCAAGCACTGTTGGCCCAAAAAGCGGCACTGAATAAGCAAGCGGCTGAATTGGAGCGTCAACTCACTGAGGTACGTCGTGCAGAACGAGCTGGTGTGATTGCACAGGTCAAAGCGCTGATGAACGAGCACGGACTGAGTGTGTCCGATTTAGGTGGTGTTTCCGGAGCAGGCAAACGACGTGGAGCCAATGCTGGTGCAAAGGTGGCCCCCAAGTATCGCAATCCAGCAACTGGTGACACGTGGTCTGGACGTGGGCTAAAGCCGAAATGGGTTGCAGCTGCCCTTGACAGCGGCAAGAAGCTGGAAGATTTCGCGATCTGAGTTTGGGCTTATGCCGCAATGCGTTAAGGCTGAAGCTATTAACTTGATGAAATCTTATTCGGGTTAATCTGTCTCGTAAAGGGGGCTTCCAAAGAGCAAAAAGGAAGTATTGCAATGGCCTCGAACCGTGGTGGTTCGAGGCTTTTTGTGTTTGTGCAGGTATGTGTGAAAGAGTTGGTCTATTATGTTTAGGGGCGTCTTCGTGCGCAGATTGGCATGGCAGATAAGAGAAAAATTGACCGGATCTACAGGTCAGGTATTAAAAATCCCGCCCTATTTGTAACTTGCGGTGCAGTCGAAACCCTTTCATAGGACACCCTAAATACTTCAATCAACAGGTCTTCCAGAAGTTGTTCCGTCGGGATTGTGAATTATCCCGTTTGTGTCCTGCCAAGATTTGTTCTGCCGCTTGTTGCTGGCTTCCTCCTCTCCATTTGGTTCGGCCTCAGATTGAGGGGCTTTAGCTGGAATTGGCAAATTTGGTGCGACAGAGGACTGTGTTTTCGGCCTGACATCGCTTCCTTCCTTCCTCGATTGCACATTTTGAGGTCGCTCAGCCATTACCATAACGAACAACGTTTTGAAAATCACATCGGGATCAAGTGATACGTTTGTTTTGTCGCTGTCTTGTAGGTATGAGAGAGAGTATTCTATTGGTATATTTCTTTGCCTTCCGTTGTATTCAAAGGAATAGTTGGCCTTACACGTGCTCTGCTTGATTTCTTCATTTTTGCTTGTTGTTTGTATATCTACGAGAGTAGGTGGTGAAAGTGCAATTTTCATTTCTCTATACCAAGCAACATTTTCCAGTTTGTTTTGAATGAGCTGCAAGGCTATTGCCTTGAAGTTGTCGTCGTTGCAATCAATGTCTGAACCACAGCCCGTAAGTGCGGTCACGATTAGTATGACAATAAGATTTCTCATGGTGAATTATCTCGAGTCGGTTTAATTTGAGGGTGTTGATGTGGTGCCCGGTTTGGCATGGTTCGCCATGAAGCTATGTCTGGTAGTGCATGCCTTGGGCGAGACGCCACCAGACCGGTGCGTAGCGGTGTCCAGCAATGTGGTAGTCCTCCTTTCGTTGAAAGCATTTTGCCGCATATATGCGGCAAATCGATTGCGCTCACACAGGAACCTTGCTCAACTTATTGGGCAAGCACTTGGAACCAGATCAAGCATTCGGGCAGGCACTTCGAAGCCTTCGCACCAAACGCAAGTGGACGCAGACCGACCTGGCTTTGCGGGCCGATGCGGATCGCAACTATGTGTCTCTGATTGAGCTTGGTCGCAACAGCCCAAGTGTGCGCATGCTGTTTCGTCTGTGTGATGCCCTTGACGTCACGCCTTCAGACCTGCTCAAGGACGTCGAGCGGCGCATGAAGGTGCAGCAGGGGACGAAGTCGGGGTAACGAAGGTATGTGCGTGGCGCTGCAAGGTGATCGGTGGTTTGGTGCGATCCAAGATGGCCAGTGGTCAGGTTGACGCACTTGTGAATTAGGAACTGCAGCAGGAAGTGCGGCGCCGCGCGTGTGACTGCTTCACTTTAGCGCGCACTCGGAGTACCGATCCAAAGCGGAAAGATAATGTATTCGGAAGGTGCGAAAGGAATTTCCAATGGCTTCCCACCGCCGCTTCAAGGTTCTCGAAAACTACCGTGATCCGGATGGCTTCCATCCACGCCGACGTAGTCAGTTTCAGCCCGCCGAGGGAAACGTTTATCAGAAGCTTCTTCCATCAGCGATTTGCGACTTGATGGAACGCGCCGGCAAGTCGCACAACGCCGCTGGGCTTCCCAACGTTATTCCACCCAGCCAACTCTACGAGCGCATGAGCAACGAGTTGTGGACATGCACCGCTACCGCGCATGAAGGCGGGATAGGCAGAGGACGAGGGCCCGACCCATATCTGCATTTCAACGTTTGGTTCGATCACAACGAAGGACGTCCTCAGCACTATCATGTGCGCTGCCATGAGGTTGCCCAGGGCGGGCTATACGTCTTTCAGATCACCTTCTAATTCCAGGGCATCGCCAAATTTGTGAGTGGTGCCGTACCCTTGGCAGCCTTGACTATAGGTGTCAACGGCAGTCAACCGGCGCTCGTGTCGGGTAAACCATGACTGTGTAGTAGCCTCGGCACAACCGAGCGCTGTTGTCCATAGCTTCATCCAGTGCCCTCTTCCGTTACTGTGCTTTCCACCCTGTCATCGCAACAAGGGATGTAGCACAGCCAGCACCCAACCTTGACCAGGCATTCACTGCTATCGAATCGAATACAAGCCGTGTGGTGACGGAGCCGATGCGTGGCTGGTTTGGGACGAGACGACCCGTCGGCTGCAGGATCGGCCACATGAGGGTGTTTCATGGGGTGCTCTATGGATAAAGGGTCGAACAAAAAGCAAAACCCCGCTCAGCGCGAACTGAGCGGGGCTTGTGCCGGAGGGGTAGTAGTCGATTCAAGTCATTCAGTTGGCCTTCAAGCGACGAGCTGTAGGGCATGGTTCAGTGCACGCTGCTTGAGCACGGCACCCTGACCAAACCAGGCACTGTCCAGCCGATGGTCCTGGCTGCGCGCCCGGCGCTCGTGATCAACGAACTGGGTGACGGCGTTGAGCAATCCCCATGCCGTGCCTTGAGCTGAGGTAAGCAAAGCCCCTTTGCCTTGTCCCTCATAGAGCGCTTGCACAGACTTGAGCGCGCGCTCGTTGGCCAGTCCTGGGGTATTGACCCCCGCATCGCTGGGCTCGCTCTGGCAGAGCACTTTGAGGAAGTAGTTCACTGACTCGTGGCTCTTGACCTTGCGCGTAGACAGGGCCTTCATCCTGTACATGAAGCTGTCCCACTGGCTCACCGCAATGCCCAGCTTGTGCTTGACGGTTTGGGCATCGAAACGGGTGCTGTGCGGAACCTTGACGGCCTGGGAGATGCCACGCAGCGCCACAGCCAGCGTGTTGTTGCAGACCACCCGCACGGTGGTGGGGGTGGCCACCGTGGCCAAGGTTCCGTCGCAGGAGGTGGCCAGCAAGATGTAGCCGTGCACCACGTCTTGTCCCTTCAGGGCGGCGCTCTTGCCGGTCTTGGCCAGGGCCCAGAACTTGCGCCCGCCTTTGAGCACACCGGCCGTTTCCAGCTCGAAGCCGGATACCTCTGTGAGGTCGCGGTAGAACTCCAAGACGGTTTGAGGCTGGACGACTTGGTAGCGGGCACCGACCACAGACAAGGCGGCCTTGGTGTCACTGCGGTAGAGGACCTTGTGGTCGTCCACGGTCTGGATGGCGCCCAGTGAGCCACTGCGCTCGGCCAAGTAGCGCACGGGAGCTTCACAGATGGACCAGTCCATGCCGGCGTGCTGCGCCCAGACTTCGATGGGTTGCTTGGGTGGCAGGGCATGGCCCAATTGATGCCAGGGGGCTTGGCCAGCGTAGGCCATCTTCTCGATAAGGTGTGCCATAGGGCTGCTTTCTAAAAGAGGAATGGAGATGAGGATGGAAATGAAGGGACGTGCGCAAGCGCACCAAGGTGCTAGCGCCTTGATCACGTAAGCGTGTGTGGGAAGAAAAAGGGGAGTGAAGAAGAGCAGGAACTTCAGCGCGTGGGTTGGCTGAAGGTGTGCTGGCAGGCCAGGCAGCGGTAGTCGTCGAGCAGCGATGCGTCGAGTGCGGCGCCCAGCTTGGCCCCGATAGTCCAGCCGGTGGTGCCGCCCAGCAAGGCGCTGACCACGGCACCCGATACGGCGCCCAGTGCAGCGCCTGGGAGACCCAGGGTCAGGGCACCGATGGCGTAGCCCATTTCACTGGCCGCCGCCGTGCGGCATGCACCGCCGATGGCGCCGGCTAGCGTGCCCAGAGCAGCGCCGATGCGGCGAGCCCGGTGGCGCTGCACGATGCGGTGGCTATGACATCGCGGGCATTGCAATCCGAATGGAGAGACTGGTGCTGACGGACCAGACGGGAGCGGAAAAGCGTTGTGTGGCAACGTTGGGCCGGGAATGTCGTCATCGGCGTTGAAGTCGTGCTCATTGTGCTCAGCGCTGTGCATGGGGATGCTCCTGACGCAGGTGCTTGAGATAACTGGTCAAGCTCACGGTGAACAAGATGCCGGAGAAGAACGCGATGGCGTAGGCAGCCAGGTCTTCGAGCGGGGAAGGGTAGGGGCGCATGGTTGTTTGCCTTCTGAGTTACGAAGTGAATCGGCGCAGCGGATGAGATGCGACGAAGCGGCATAAAAAAGTGCCGCACCCCACGCGGGATGCAGCACGTCTTTTTGCTCACAGCAGTAGTACGTAACCGAAAAATTCTGGATTCAACGATGCAGAGATGGCTCGTCGATTGCATAGCAAGGCGCCGAAACGACTTTGTTGTGGTCGCACGGATCTATGGCCGGATAAGGCTGAACCCAGTCCGGAGTCCAAGTGGCAGTGGTTGCCATCAACGGCCATTCGACGGCCAAAGACGCAGCTGATCGGTTGCCGTGTTTCATTCGATTGACGAAGAACGCAATCTGGATAACCGTCTTGTCGGGGCAGGTTACGTGATCATGCGGGTTGCCATGGTCTTCATGCGGTGGCGCGCAGCACACCAGAGCCTTCCATATCGGGCTACCTGCATCCCAAGCAGATATTGGCGCAAGGAGTGCGGCGCCGGAAAGCAGATCGCATTTGAGCCGTTGTCGGGTTAGCAAGACTCACGTTTAGTGAGAGCCTTGGCAATGACGCCGTCATCTCCATACGATTTGACCCATAGGTCGCCGCCCTCAGCCCATTCCCTCAACCACTGCTCCAATGAGGAGGCCTCGTCAAACAGGGCATCGTCCCATGTCCTAGAGTCTTCGTGAACATTTGGATCGAAAATTCGTACAGGGTTACCTGGGGTGAGGCAGTCTACGCACGAGTAGATCGCGCAACCCCAATGGCAGATCGGAACAAGTCCCTTGGGCCACGACCACGACGAGTCTTCATGGTCAACTGTCATGTTGTTTGCGTAGATCTCGGCCAATGTCCTGCCGGTGTCGTCTGGCCGGCCACCCGAGACGCCAATCAAGCCATAGCCAGGGCCGAATCCGCCGTTGCCGATCTCACGGTACACGCGACGAAGCACGGCCGGAAGGCGGAACCCAAGCAATTTTTCATCAGCGGCAATTGCGGCCTCGCTGGCGCATGCTGCAGGTTGGGAACTCAAGACGTCATCTTGGTCGGTGGTCTTCAAATCCAGCTGCTTACGCAACTCCAGAATGATGTCGCTCATGCGACCACCTCGCTATCGAAGTTGTCCGGCAATGCCAAATTGAATGGTCGAAGTGCAAGCTCAAAATTCATCTGAGGCTCCCGCTGCTGTACTACTTCGCCTTCAGAGACTGGACGTAATACTGCGGATGTACCCAACCAGCCGACTCCGGATTGTGGAACCACGTCTTGGTCGTTCCGTCCGTCATCGCCATTGCGCCGCCGTATCCGGTAGCGACGACATCGAACTTTGCCGCCTCGACGCGGATGCATTGTGGGTCGGCCCCAGCCTTCATGCCGGCGCAGACCTCTGAAGCAATGGTGGGCGTAATCGTTATGCCCTTCTGATGGAGTTGCTGTAGCGTCTCCCAGAAATCGAAAGCAAGTAGCGGAGACCGACAGAGGTACAGATGCTTCAGATCGTCTGCGCTCGATGCCAGCGGACCCATCAGCACAGCGAGCGCAGCCAGAGCGTTCCAGGTTCTTTGCCCCATATGTATTGTTCTCCATTTGGCTGCATGCATGATAGCTCGGCAGTTGCGTCGCTCTCAGGACGGGCCCGCCTCATACAGGGGGCTGCCATCTCGTAGTCACGACCAACCGCAACGGGTCGAGGGCATGAGCTAGGCGCCTTTTGGCGCAGTCATTGGACCGCCCGAAGTGGCGCTGGCTGAGTGTCGATGGTGACAAGGTCGGCATTGCCTTCGAGCCGGACATTCCTGTGCTCGCAGGCGCAGTTATGGAGTGACCGCCGTGTTGAAGGGATCGTGAGTTCATCGTGCGGGTGACATGGCCAGACGCTGGGCATGGGGTATTGAGCCCATTGGCCGTGCCATTGCGGCCTCACAGGCCTACTGCGCAGCGGACAAATCAGGCTGGCGAGCAGCGGAGGCGCGAAGGGAGACGTCAAATGCTGACGTCAGCTATGGGTTTAAATCGCATTTCTTCTTGATGCCAGCGAGATGCCGACCATGCCGATGGCCCAAAGCAGGGCTGTGGCGCTCTCAGGTATGGGCGATGGCTCCAGGCGGATCTGAAAATCCACGGGCGCAATCTGATGGAGCAAGGGAGATGGTGCTGTGATGGCTGGATAGATCACAGAAGGGGCGATGCCTCCGAACCTGATGATGGCGTTGGCATCTTGGCCGACGGGTAGAACATCCGGTAGTGGGGGGGCGATGACTTGCCAGTCCAGTATGGTTGGCGCTGTGATCACCGATATGAGTTGCGATGGCGGCGACTGATTGCCATCACTGCCAAGCTGGGTGACGCTCTGAGGCGTGTCTGAAAGGCGAGGCAGCAGCATACCCATACCTGGGCCTTGTGACGCTGTGCCCGTGAATGAGCCGAATGTTGGGCCTCCCTGGTCTTCAGAAATGAAGACGGACGCGTCCCCAATGCATGGCGTGGCAAATGCAAGTGCCAACAGGATGTTGCGCAGGATCATAGGAGCTCCCTTGATTGATGTCTGGTCAGACTACCGAAGGCAGATGACGCTTTCGCCGATCTATCGACGCCAGATGGTCCGGCTGGCTCGCTGTCCTGCTTCGGCAATCCCTACTTGCTTTACATGCAGCTATCATCGGCTCGCCTTTGGTTCGTACCACAGGCCCGGCTTATCCTCCCTGAGCCGGTGACGCAACGTCTGACGGCGGTGCGTTTTGGGCCTACTGACTTCTAGGAGTCAGTAGGCATTTTTACTGCTGCATGCAAGCCGCATCGCGTAATGCTCCTGTCATGAATGCTGGCTAAAAGGGCTACACAAAAGCGATGCAACAGTATCGTCAAAGATGCAGGAGGAATTTGTGTCGGAATCAGACGCTCAGAAACACAGCAGCCGGCCGGTATGGGTGATGGTCGTGCTGTTTCTCGTGGTCGTTACCCTCTTGCAATGGGGATGGAGCGAAGCGCGTGGTACAGCGGTGGAGCGCACCGTCATTGACAAGGCCACTGTAGGCACCGCCGTTGCCATCATCAATAACTGGACACCCCAGGTTCAGGCCCATGCATCTGGCTCGCGCATCAGAGCGCCTGGTGGTGGCATCAATGTGCTCAATGGTTGCGAAGGAAGAGAGGTCTTGTTTCTCTTTCTTGCAGCCTTGATGGCTTACCCCTTGTCCTGGCGAACCAGAATAGGCGGGATAGTCGTTGGCACGGCCTTTGTCTTCGTTGCCAATCAAGTGCGGCTGATCACGCTGTTCTACAGCTATCAAAGTGACCGTGAACTCTTTGATCAGCTCCATGGTCTGGTTATGCCTTTGCTGCTCATCGTGGCCACCCTGGCCTTGTTCGTCGCTGTATTGCGGTTAGACGAACGGCGAAATGATCGATTGCCTGAGGCAGATCAAGCATGAGTGCGGTATACCCAATCAAGCAAGGCCAATCCGCATCGTGGCGGTTCCTGTCCTTCCTCGGCCGCTTTGTCGTGTTCGCCTTGGTCATTGCTGGCGCCCTATACAGGTTCAGTACGCCATTGGCTGAGTCCTTGTTGCCTGCTATCGAGGCTGAATTCAAATGGCTCGATGACACCTACGACATCAAGAGGCTTTATGTTGACCAAGAGGGCGCGGATCATGTCGTTCGCGTCGTCGTCAGCCAGGCCAGATGCATTGTGCTGATCGATCGGGCATTCTGCGGTGACCCTCGCGGCAGAGCCAATGCGTCTACGTTGATTGGCAACATCACGCTACCTGCGGCCTTGTTGATGTCCTTGGTTTTGGCATGGCCCGTGATTCGCTCGACCGAACTTGTGTGGCGGGCTGTCTTCTTGCCGTTTGGTCTAGCTATTGTCTGGGCGCTGGACGTGCCGTTTGTCTTGTGGTCTGCCATCTGGAGCCTGCACGTTGACGCTTTTGCGCCAGACATGTTTTCGCCCTTGCTGATATGGACTCAATTCCTGCAAGGCGGTGGCCGGCTTGCCTTGGCCATTTTGCTTGGCATCTTGATCACCATGGGGGCGAGATGGTGCGCTGGCATTTCCAAAAGAGCCATGCCTGAGGCGGTCAGTTCATGACGATTCGCTAAACGTTGGTTTATATCGAACGGACTATGCATCAGTGCATGGCGCCAGCATTTCCTTCACAAGCTTCCTTTAGATTCAGACAAAGCACACGATCAGCCGTATCCAGTGTGCATAAAGAAAACATGAAGGGAGCTGCTGATGCAACTGCGGTCACATACGCCTGCTCGAACGGGCGCAACGATTCGAACTACTCTCAAGGTATGTCTTTCGTCCCTGGCTCTGGTCACTGCCGCCAGTGCTTCGACGCCGACCCCAACGCAGATCAACACGTCGCGGGCCAATGGCCTTGCGTGGCTCTACAAGAACCAGCAAGGTGATGGCAGCTGGCGTTTGCCAGGTGGTCTGCAAGTGCAGGCCACCAGCGCAGCGCTGGACGCCATGATGAATGCAGGCATCAAAAGCGGCAGTACTTTTTACTCTGGCATTGCCAGCTTGGAGAATGCGCACCCGTCGAGTACCGATGGCCAGTCGCGCCAGATCAATACCTTGTATCAGGCAGGGAACAACGTCTATGCGCTTACGGCAAAATTGTTGTCCCAAGCAACCGCCTTGTATGGGGCTTGGGGACCATTGCCAGGCTATTCCACCAGCGTAGCCGACACGGCCATGGCCACGGTGGCCAGTGTCGTGGCCACTGCCCATGCCGTGGTTGTATGGACAGGTTACGACAGTCTCATGTGCAATGTAATCGTCCCGCAGCAGCGCAGCAGTGGGGGCTGGTCCTACGTGGGCAGTTTGGGCAATAACCCAGCCAGTGCACCCACCAACGCATCCAGTGCCAGCATCTTGCCGACGGTCTACGCGATCTTGATGGTGCAGAAGGTAGCGCCTCTGGGGTACTCACAGTTCTCGTGCGGCATGGGCACGAACTACTCTGCGGCCACCATCGTCAGCAACGGTGTAGCCTTCCTTAAAACCAAGCTCAACCAAGACGGTGGCTTTGGTGAGAACGGTACCAGTGGGGCTTTGGAAACTGCCATGGCATACCAGGCTATCAAGGCCGTGAATCCAAGTGATTCGGCACTCGGTAATGCGCAAGGGTATCTGGTTGCCACGCAGAAAAGCGATGGCTCTTGGGCGGGTGACCCTTTCCAAACTGCATTGGCATTGCAAGCCTATCCAGCAACCACGCTGGTCTCGACGGCTGGCGACGGCATGCCAGATGTAGTCAAGACGGCTTTGAATATCAACGTCAGTACACCCACTGGCAGTCTGAAGCCAGGCAATGGACAGAGCGTGGCTGGGGTCAACAAGCCATTTGTGAGTGTCGGAGCTACGCTGAACCAACCCATGAGCTACAGCTTGGCGGGCAGTGGCGGTACGGCTCCCTATCAATATGCACTGGCTTCTGGCAACTTGCCACCGGGCTTGAGCGTGAGCTCAGCAGGTGTGATCACTGGCACACCGACGGCTGTCGGGCCATTTAGCTTCACGCTCCAGCAAACGGATGCCAACGCCAACCTGTCCTATGTGGATACGCAAGTGAACGTGGGTGCTCCCGTTGACAGCGCCGATGCGCCCACCTTGCCTCAGTGGGGTGCGATTGTGATGGCGTTGGTGCTCTTGGCCACGATGGCACTTAACGACAAGCAGCGGCGCAAACATTAAGCCACGACGATATCGCGTAGATGTCCCCGTCGGACTTCACGCCAAGCTCAAATTTTGGTTCAGTTCATGGCCTCGCTGCAACCAGACAAGGCCATACAGGGAAACGTCATGTCCTCAATCGTTCGTCTACTCAAAGCCCGACTGCTGTGTTCAGCGGTGGCGTTGGTATCTGTGTACGCTCATGCCGACCACAGGGATCCGGCACCTTTGTCCGACGACGTTGTTCAAAAGATCGTTGCGATTCACAAGACAGCACCGTTCACATCGTCCTTGACCGATCTGAACAAGCATCTCGATGAATTGACGCAGATTGCCAACACGACACCCGGACCTTCGCATCGGATGCTGGTGGCTGGCAAGCGCCACGAGTTGAGCATCACCAAGAAGGCTGTACTCAAGGATGTGGATGCCATGCGTCAGCACCTTGTCACACAGGGCTTGAGCGATCAGGTCAAGGCCTGGGATCAATTGAGCACTCAGATTCTCGATCGATTTGATCGACTGGACAAGGCATCTGCCGCAGTTGACGACGACGATGAAGGCCGGCGAGGCAAGGCGTTGGAGCACCTCCAAGCAGAACTCAAAGTTCTCAGAGGCGACGTAGTGATGGCGCAAATGGCGCCTTCAGCGCCTGTGCCAACTTGGTCTACCAGCGCGCCTCTGAAGGCGGGTGTCCAGTACCCACCCAGCACACGCAAGCCTCGATTTGAAGCCCAACGCGAGTGGCCGACCCGCTACGCGATGGCCGGCGATCAATTGATTGCCGCCGCACCTGCCACGCCGCCAGAGGCCACGAGTTGCGGCTATACGGCCGCAGATCTGGCCGCGACGGCGGATGCACCCAAAGACGCGCCTGCCATTCAGGCTTTGGCTGCTCAGCTTAACTACTCGCCTGCTCAGATATTCCAGTACGTCTACAACAACGTCAAGTTCGAGCCCTACTTCGGATCGCTCAAAGGCGCTTTGGTCACGCTTCAGTCCATGGCAGGCGGCCCTACAGATCAGGCGTCCTTGCTGATCGCCTTGCTGCGAGCCTCCAACATTCCCGCTCGCTATGTCAGTGGGACGGTCCTCGTGGCAGATGCCGAGCCGTATGCGCTTGGTGGACGCGTGGCCAGCTGGGTCGGTGCCAAGTCGTACGATGGTGCAAAAGCTATCCTCGACCAGGGGGCGTTTGGTGCGGTTACCAGCACGCTGCCTTCGTGGGGCATACCCAGCGGCGTTCAGCTCAATCAGGTTTGGGTTGAGGCTTGTGTACCTTATGGCCGCTATCGGGGTATCACCGCCGATAACTCCGGCACACGCTGGATTCCACTGGATCCCAGCTTCAAAGACAAGAGCTACCAAAGCGGTCTGAGCAATAGCCAGACGTTTGACTACTCCGGATTTCTGAGCAAACGCCTCAACGGATCGGACAGCTTGCCTCAAGAACAGTATGCACTGCAAGTTGAGAAAGCGGTGCGTACGAACGATCCGAACGCAACGGTGCAAGACGTGCCGTATTCGGGTTCGATCAATCCGCTCGAAATGGACATCTTGCCGGCGACGCTGCCCTACGAGGTCGTCAACTACACCAATTGGCCAGGTACCAGTTCGCCTGAGATTGCCGAGCTGCCTGATGACCATCGCTACCGCTTGTACATTGGCGGTCTCAACTTCAAACAGGACACCACAACGCAAGATGTGGCAACGCGGTATAAAAACTCCACGTTCTCCGTTGCCATCCCCGACATCGTTTCAAATCGACTGACCCTGTCTTTCAAGGGGGCGACGACAGGCGATCAGGGTGTTTTGAACAGCTGGCAGACCGATGGCAATGTGTCTTCGACCAGTGCGATTCCCTGTAGCGTTAACGTTGTTCCCGTGATCATGATCGAAGGGGGGACTCAGACTTTACCGGCACCTTCGTCTGCGACGGGTGTTGGCCTGTGCACAACAACAAATACGTTGACGATGGAAGTTGGGCTCAAGCAGCTCGCGCCCATTGTGAATACCGATCCTAACCAAATTGGTCGTACCAACTATGTTGCTTACACCAACATTGGTGCGGCCAACTGGCATGCGCTCCAAGCCTATGCATTTCAGGGCTCTGATGCCCTGATTGCGCAGAGAGCCGCAGCCTTGACGGCTAAAGTCAACAGCACGTCTGATCCCAATGCAAGCGTGGACACGCTGGATGCCACACAGGGTGAGTTCCTGCATCTGGTGGGCCTCAAGTACATGCGCTACATCACCAATGCGGCCAGTCAAATTGGCGGTTTGGATGGTGGTTCGGGTCAAAGCGGCAACCACCTTGGCTTGGTGTCCTCGCAAATGAAGGTGCAATATGCCTTCGATTTGCCGTTTGCAGTGAACCGGTCAGGCTTTCTGGTGGACGTGCGAGGGGGACAGGACCGTGGCGTCGACTTGAGCACTGGGAAAACGGTTTTCAAAACCTTTTTGTTGAGTGGCTACGCGGGATCGAATTACGAGTCCTATGTCTGGCAGGAAAACGCCAAGCTCGATGCCGTCTCAACTGTACGTGGACTGCAATTTGCCAATGAGACCGGCGTGGGCACGGTGAGCATCAACAGTGGCAACTGGTCTTCAATGCGCCCCCTACTTCAAGTTTTTTATTCACCCAACTCTTCGGCCACAGATTGCTCCATTTTCCTGCCCTCGCCGCTCGAATACCCCCGCTGCCTGATAGATGACCCCAACAATGCCGGCAGCATTTTGGCGCAGGTCAACGCAGGTGCGACCGTCACGATACCCAAATCACTTATCCAGTATTCAGGCTGGAAGGGCATTGTGTATGTGGCATCAACCGACAACACTGCCACGGATGGGCGTGCTTCAGCGAGCTACGCCATTGGGCCGTACGGGGGAGGATACTCAGTCGGTCCGGAAATCAGCGTTGGTAGCTTTTCTGCGCTGAGCAACTACGACTATGTGGCGCCATCCATCGTGCCGACTTTTCTCAGCACACCAACAGTGGGTACCTTCAATAACGCCGCACCGACTACCTTAACCGCCTCCAACGGCGTGACCTCTGTTTCCATACTGTCGGGTGATCCAGTCAACATGGTCAGTGGCAACCTGTACCACAACGACACGGATATCACCATCAAAGGGCGTGGTGGCTTGCCTATTGTGTTCACGCGTGCCTACAACAGCCGCAACCCTGCTGATGGGCCATTGGGCTTCGGTTGGACGCACAATTTTAATGCCAAGCTCAAGTTCTACGGTGTTGAAAGCGGCCAAGCCAAATTCTCCTGGATCGACGGTACCGGTGCGGAGAAGTTCTATGCGGCACCATCGGGGAGTCACACCAACGGCAATATCAACCTCAACACCCCCATTGCCAACCCGCCTGGTGTGTTCGTGACCCTTCAGCGTTTGGCCGATGGCACCTATTCCGTCAAAGAAAAGAACGGCCTGACCTACAAATTCGCAAGTGCCACGGGCCCCTCTGGCACGCCGGGTACAGGCACGACACCGGTCTACGCTGCTTTGCAATCCATCACGGATCGCAATGGCAACAGCCTGACCCTGAGTTATGCAGGCTCGACAGGCTGTGCGGGCGGTACCCTGTTGTGTACGGTGACCGACTCGATTGGCCATACCCTAAGCTTTACCTATTCGGGTATCCATATCACCCAGATCAAAGACTTCTCAGGACGTACCTATCAATACGGCTACACGGACAGCAACAACAACCTGACCAGCTTCAGTAACCCACTGGCCGTAGCTGGCAAGCAAAAGGCGGTGAGCTATAGCTACTACACATCGACAGATGGCACCAGCTTCAACCACTTGATGAAGCAGTACACCTTGCCGCGTGGCAACGGCATGAAGTTCGAGTATTACGCCAACGGCCGGGTCTTCCGGCACACTGTGGTGCGCACCGATGGTACGGCGTCGCCTGATCAGATCAACCTCTTTACCTATAACGACTTCAGGCGCGAGACGGTTCAAACCAATGAACGCCTGGGCGACAAGCATTTCTTCTTTGATCCTTACGGAAATCCAACTAAGGTTCTTGAAGAAAATGGGGCTGAGCACAGTTATAGCTACGACTGTATAGATCAAACACAGGCTCCAGGCTCTACCAATTGCCTTAATCCTTACAACCGCTTGAGTGAGACCAATCCAGCGGGCTATGTCACCCAGTACGCCTACGACAGCAATGGCAATGTCACGCAGATCACGCCCCCTCGTGGTACGTCGGCAGCTACCAAGTATGTCGACTACAACGGCTTTGGTCAGCCAAGGCGTATTCAAGATGGCAATGGCCACTGGACCATTCAACGCTTTAACACCACGGGCAATCTGACGGACGTGATCCGAGTGGTGGCGTCATATGCGCCACCATCTTGCGCGAGCGCCGAATGCACCGTTCCAACTGCAGCCCAGGTTCTGTCTTGGACGGTCAGAGGCTATGACTCAGCGGGCAACCTGACCAGCACCAAGCGTGTACGAGATGTCGCTGGCCAAATCGCTAACAACACGGCAACGAGCAATACTGGTCCATTGGTCACGTATGGCTTTGACTCCAACAAATGGAATGCCACTAGCATTAGCCGCGTTGGCATTAAGAACGCGGACACCAGTGCCAGCACGGTTAACACCGCTACGCTGGGCTATGACAGCTTGGGCCGTTTGACCTCTGGCGTGGATGCCGATTGGTACTCAACCCAGTTCAACTACGATGATCTGGATCGTCCATATCAGGCGACCGATCGCCTGGGGCAATTGAGAACCTACCAGTTCGATGCCAACGGCAACGCGGTAGGCCAGAGCTTGACGATCAGCATTGCTGGCGTGAGTACCTTGGTCGACTCAAGCTCATCGCGCTACGACGACTCAGATCGCGTTATCCAGTCGCTGGACGCAGGTGGTTTTGCCACGGCGTTCACCTACGATGCCGCAGGTAATGTCTTGAGCATCACCAATCCGGATGGCTATGTCGTCTCGTTTGACTATGACGCGGCCAATCGACCGATTCATGCCTACGATCAGGCAAACAATGCTGTTACCACCTTGCGTGACACCGGCGGTCGAACACGAAGTGTGACGGACCCTAACGGCAACACGGTCACCTCCAGCTATTGGGATGCAACGCGGGATGGTCGACTCAAGAGCGTGACCTACCCGCTCATCTTAGACAACGGTAGAGGTGGACAGCTGACTTCGGGCCGCTCGATTCAATATGACTACGATGCAGTGGGCAACGTCACCAGCGTAACGGAATTCCCAGCTTTGGGCAGCTTTCAAGACAATCGCGTCACGACAACGACCTATGACGAACTCAACCGTCCCACGCGTATCGTTGGTCCTCAGTACACCGACAGCACACTTGGTGCAATCTGCCCAGTTACCGTTAATACGTTTGACACCCTAGGGCGCCTGATCAATGTGGCCGCAGGTTACACGCCTAGTCCCTGCACGACGGCTGCCGGCGATGTCACCACCACCCAGCAAAGCTACAGCTTCGATGACTTCGGCCGCAAGATCCAGAGCACCGACGGTTTGAGCCGTTCGTGGAACTACGTCTATGACGCCAACAACAATATCCAGTCAGCGACGGATCCCAAGAGCCAGACAACCACCTACACGTGGGATACGGGGCATCAGCTGAAGACACGTGTCGAGCAAGGTGGGCGCACCACGAGCTATACCCGCAACGCGCTGGGTCAAGTCTTGACGGTAACCCATCCCAACGTCAACTACAGCTATGCATACGACGCGGCGCACCGGCTGGTCACGGCCCAAGACAGCCGTGGCAACAAGACGCTGGGCTATGACTGGAGCCCGGGCGGCTTGCTCAACAGCATCACCGATAGCAACAACCGCAAGACCACCTACCTGTATGACCCAGTTGGGCGGTTAACCGGCATTACGGCGCCCAACGGCGATACATTGGCTTATCAGTTCGATGCAGGCGGCAGGCTGATTCAGCGCACGATGCCCAGTGGCCTGTCCGCGAACTTCACCTACAACGAAGACAACTCGCTGCACCAAATCGTCAACAAGGACACGGCCAACGACATCCTCAGTCAGCACGATTACGCCTATGACGGCGTGGGCAACCGTGTCCTTCAAGCTGAAAACGTCGGCGGCATCACGATCAGCTATGCCTACACCTATGACGAACTTAATCGTCTGACCCAGGTCACCAATGGCACAGACACCCAGCAGGAGAACTACACCTATGACGCCCTCAACAACCGCTTGACCAAGTCAGTGGGGCAGAGCAGCCCCACTGTGCTGGCCTACAAGTACGATGCGGCCAACCAGCTTACCGAGATCCATACTGGATCGGCCAGCGGCCCGCTGCAGACCACACTGACCTATGACGCCAATGGCAACATCACTGGCGACGGCTTCAGGGCCTACACCTGGGACGCCATGGATCAGCTCACTGAAGTCACCCTGGCGTTCACCACGGTGGACTACACCTACGACGACAGTGGCAGGCGTATCCAGAAAAGCACGGGTGGTGTGACCACAAAGTGGACGTATGACGGCCAGGACATCTACGCCGAGTACCCAGCGACCTGGACGACACCCAACGCGGTCTATACCAGTGGTGGCGCCACAGATGATCCAGTGATCAGGGTTGCGACGACAGGTGCTGCCACATATGGCACGGCGAGCTACTACCACGCCGATGGCCTGGGCTCCGTGGTGGGGCTGAGCAACAACGCGGACAACACTACCCAGACTGAGCGCTTTGATGCGTGGGGCAAAAAGCTCAGCGGTGGCACGATCCCGCAAAGCGCTCAGTATGGCTTCACGGGCAGGGAGCCCGATGAGACCGGTCTGGTCTACATGAGAGAGCGCTACTACAACCCGGCGCTGGCGCGCTTTGTGAGTAGGGACCCGGCGGGGACGCAAGGTGGGCCCAATGCCTATGCATATTGCGGTAACAACCCGACGAATTGCACTGATCCGAGCGGGATGCTGCCTTCGTTCAACAATACGATTGCGCAGAACCAGTTCAGCAGCTACTTCACCAGCCCATCCATGTCCACGGGCGGCCTCAGTAGTGGGTTCCAGAGCCTGGGCTCACAAACAAATGCAAATACGGGTCTAGCAGCCGCTGCTATCGCACTGCCTGGTGGCAGTGGCTTGCCTAGCCTTGAGGGATTAAGTGGAGGCGGGCTTTCTGCTGGGGGGCTTGCTGCGGGTGCTATCGTCGGGGCAGCCTTGACCTCAGGCGATACACAACAGCCAGAGCAGCAGTATTTGACGTATACCCGAACCGGTCCAAATGGACAGATTTACTCTGGTAGAACGAGCGGTGCAGCTGATGAATCGATACAAACCATTCTTGGTAGACGTATGGCAGGGCAACCTATATTGAATTCGGAGGGGTTCTCTAGGCCAGTATTGGATCAAGTGTCAACCAACCCAGATGCTATTCGCGGCAGAGAGCAGCAACTCATTGATTTTAATGGTGGCGCGAAATCTGTGGGTGGGACCACACGGAATGCCATTAATGGGGTTTCTGATTGGAATATAAATAGGCCATGGTATATTTACCAGTCAGTAAAAGAGTTTGGTCCGCTGCCTGATAACTCGCCTAGTCGTTCGCGCTTTGATCCTGGTGCATTTCTGTTGCAGGCGATAAAGAATATGTTCGGACCGTAATGGAAAAGAGATGCGATTATGACTGATAAGGTGAAGCGATATAGAAAACCCAAGGAAGGTGATGTCTTTGCAATTCCTTTGGGTGAGCTTGGCTATGGATTTTGTCAGGTTTGCAAAACTGGTGATTTTGCATTCTTTGATTTGGTGAGCGCCGATATTGCTTCGATTGAGCACGTGTTAGATAAGAGCATTGCCTTTCGTGTCCCTGCTGCGGGTGAGCCCGTGCGTGAGGGGGCATGGAGTTTTTTGGGAAATGCGCCACTGCGTAAAGGGCTTGATGAGCCGGCCTTATATCGAAATCAACCGGTTGGGTCCAATCAGGTGTATATCGTTAAAGGAAATGAGCGTTTCCCAGCATCTGTTGATGAAGCCAAAGATCTTGAGGTTATGTCTTGGTGGTTCGTTAATCAATTGGTTGAACGATTGCAAGATTATTTTGCTGGGCGCCCCAATCGTGAGTTTGAGTCGACGCGTTTGATCAAGAAATACGATCTATTGACGGGGCAGGAAATAAAGGTAGGTTCTTAACTGATTTAGAACGCTTCCTGATTTGCTTGTGGGAGAGCCGCTGACCACAGGTGTGGTCAGCCTGCCTGCGTAAAGGTGCTGCGCAACGTCATTTGTCCACTTGCGTGGCTGAGCCTGGCTCTTTGATCACTTTGTCGCCGCATACAACACCGATTGCCAGCCGTTTAAGTGGACAGCCTCCGCTGACTCGATCCTGGAAAAGCTGCACCGACTTTGCTCACGTATCAGCGGGACAGGACACTAGGAGAGCGCCATTAATTCAGCCACTGTCGATCTGATCACCATGACGCACTGCTACATCGAGTCGCTCTGTGGAAACGAGTAGGCCGAAGCAATGTCGGCGGAAGGAGGGCATTGCGAAACATACGGACTTTAGGAGACGAGAATAAGTGAGCCGCGACCAATGCCCGCCGACCTCTAATTCTGCATGCGCATACTGAGATATAGGGTAAATCTTGCATGCTGCATGTTAGGACTGGCCGCGACCGCTAGGGGCCATGTGAAAACTCGCTGAATCGCAGAAGCCTGGTCCATGATTTGCGTGCACATGACCTATAGCAGCGCTCTGCCAGCGACATCTTTAAGTTGCTCGGTTTCCATTCCCATCATCCGGCTGCCTGGATGCTCAACTTTCAATATCTGGCACGTTGATGATGGGCTCAGTAATCTCGCTCTCTACAGGTGGCGCAGGCTGCTTGCGTGGTCGAGTGTAGATCAAGGATTTAGTCATTTTGATCATCATTTTAGGGCGCAACGGCGATGTCGGCACCTGTCTCGCTGATGCGGCCTCCTGCGTCTTGGGACGAATTTTCCCCATGGCAAAGGTTGGTGGCCCGTCTTTCACATGAAATCGAACCAAATCATCGGTTGCTGCCATGTAAATGGCAGCTGCGTTTAGCTGTGTCAGTATCGTGTCATGCTGACGAGAGGCTCGAAAACACCAGTCATTTGCCGTGGTGTCGCAGTTAATGATTTTTCCACGTCCTTGCGTGATTTCTTGCCAGAATTTGTTTGCCATGAGAACAAAGAAATTGTTCTCACGGTCTGTAAATTCATCGACTATGAGTGCAATGTGGCACGTTACGTTTGATCCTCTGCTTGGTACGCATGGTCCAAATTTGAATGCCCAGCCAGCAAAGATCTTTCCAAAATAACCCTCAAGATATTCGATCCACTGAGTAATTTTCACGTGGCTACGACCGTAGGTATCGATGCGGCGCCAGTTGGTGATCGGTTCATTGGCCATCAACTCAATTCTGAGCACGAGACCATCCTTAGTCCGTCCTGAACAATTACCTCACGCTGCAACCAATGCACCCTGACTGGCCCGATCACCGATAGCTCGGCGCAGCCAAGCCGATATAGCGGCCCGCAAATGGGCAGCAAAAAGCCTCAACAGGCTCAGCAGCAGGCGGATGTTGTGCCCGGCGCCGCACAGCACGGCATGCAGCGCATCACCCAGCGCGCCCTTGAGCGGATTTCGATCAAGTCGCCCGTCGCTCTTCATGTGGCCGATCGTCGGCTCAATGGCGCTGCGTCGTTTGATCATCGCCTTCATCATGCGCGTCACGCCTCGCCGCTGGCCTGATCTAAGGATCTGCACGCCGTCGACCACGGCACCCTTGTAGCCCTTGTCCACCATCACCGTGCGCGGCCGCTGGTTGGCCAGGATGCTCACCTGCTCGATGGTCTCATCCAGCGTGTGCCCGTCGTATGGATTGCCTGGCATGGAGCGCATGCCCACCACCAGGCCCTCTTTGAGCGTGGTGGCCAGGGTGACCTTCACGCCGAACTCGTAGGGGTTGCGTGCCTTGCCTTTTGAGATGCATTCAACTTCGGGCGCATGTAGGGCGTACAGCTTGTTCTTGTCTTTGGTCTTTTGCGTCAGGATGCAGCCTACCCGCTGCAACAAGTCCTGGCCCTTGGCCTGCACCTGCTCAGGCAGCTTGACCAGTTGGCGTTGCACGTCGCGCTGAACTCGACCCACTCGGGTACGCAGCGTCTTGATGGCCGCTCGCATGCGCTTGTACTGCTTGGCATGCGCATAGCGCCCGACCTGCGTGGCCAGCCGTGGCGCCTCGCGGTTGTAGTTCTGGCGCAAGTTCAAGCCGTGGTCTTGCGCGAACTTGACCATGTGCTGACGGCTGCGCTCGAGCAAGCGGCTGTCCGTTGGATGGGCAATGGCCTTGGGCATCACCGTGGTGTCCACGATCACTTTGTCCAGGCTGGCGCGCTTGATCAGACCAGCGGCTCTCGCCGCCTCGATGGTCACGGCCAGCAGCAGCTCCACGCCTTCTTCACCGATGCGCTTGCGCCAGCGAGTCAGGCTCGACGGGTCAATGGGCAACTCGGTTTGCAAGTAGGTCTCGCCAGTGAAGAACTGCCAGTAGGGGTTCTCCAGCCAGGTGTTGACCACCATCTCATCGGACGCATCGTTGGCGTGCTGAAGGTACAGCAGGCCTGCGACCAGCCGGGGAGGCAAGGCTGGCCGACCACGGCCAGAAGTGAAGTGACCTGCAAAGTGGTGCTCGATCAATTCCCAGTCCATCAACCCGGCCAGACGGACCAGCGGGTGCTGCATTTTGAGTTGCTCGTCCAGACGAGGGCGGAACATCTCAGCGGTCTGGGCTGTGCGGGTGTGGGGCTTCATGGTCTGCAGAATTTGCAAGAAAGCGAAGGGGTGGTATTTGTTTCCTTGCAAATATCGCACCACACTCCGGCCAAAATCACATTGCAGATCAACAGCTTGCGAGTTGTTCAAGACGGAC
>RXJQ01000061.1 GCA_003963115.1 Burkholderiales bacterium | reverse complement strand
TGTACCGGGCTCGAATTTGCTTGTCTGTCATTTCCATGCTCCTACGTCTATTTGAACAGGAGCTAAGAACTACGTTTTACAGGGGCAACCTCACTCGCACAGGTTGTGCGAGAACCGGTCATGGTCGGCAAGCACGACGATCACCATTCAAGCCACGAGCCGAGTGAATTGGGCTCTTGTTAGCAAACGCTTAAAATCGCCATCAAAGCTGACCAGATGTTCGCCCTGTTGAATTACGGCAGCGGCCAACCAGGCATCTGGCAAGTCATTGGCGGCCAGCATCTTGTCGGCACACAGCTTGCGCAATACGGACCACTCGATGCCCAAGGTCGGTTGCTCTGTACCGGGGGACGCCAATAGCGCATCGACGAAACGCAAGGCGTCAGAGATCGGTGTTGGGCTGATGAATATTTTGGGATGCGTTACCAACCGTAGGAAGCTGGCAATCACCATGGGCTGCAGCTTCAGCGGTGCGCCCTGATTTGCCTCAGCGAGGGCCTGCTCCAGCCAGGTGCGCGCCACGGCATGGTGTGGATGGTCGCTGCGCGACGCAGCAACCAGGACGTTGACGTCAGGCGTCATGATCGGCGGTGTCATACAGGGCCTTGTTGCTCAGCCCGTCAAGCCCCGGCGCCAGGCCACCTTTTCCACGAAAGACGGGCAAGCGCACGGATTTGGGGGGTGCAGCCTGCGCACGCAAGCGCAATTGCAGACCTTCTTCAATCAAGCGCGTCAGGCTGGTGTGCTGCTGCGCTGCAAGCGCTTTGGCCTGGGTCAGCAATACATCATTGATGTTGAGTGTGGTCTTCATGGCCCGCGCCTCAAAAAACGTCAATTTGAATACAGATTTCTGTATTGTATTCGCAGACCTGCCGATGTTCAATAGGGAGTCCGGGGAACGCAACCCGATGTGCCGCACCAGATTTGGCGGATGCGCCAGGGGCTCGTCGAGTTGCGAATCAAAGAACCAATTTGGCCAGGGCCGCTGCGGCCTGCTCTCGCCGAAGGTGTCCATAGTGGCGCTCGATCATGGCGACCGAAGTGCCCGATATCTGTGCCACGGTGAGCAAGTCAAGATGAGGCACAAGGTCTGTGATAGCACTGTGCCTGAGCGTGTAGGCGGTGGTCTTGTCCGGCATCCCCGCAGCGATCACCGCCTCTTTGATCGGCTTTTTCCAGGCGTCTTTGTCCCAGCGTTTGCCATCCGCCCTTGAAAACAGCGGCGCATCAGGTTCACGGCCCTTGGCCAGCTTGCGCAAAAACGCGACGGTGGCCTTGGGCAGCGGGATCTTTCTATCTTGGCCGGTTTTGTCCTTGCCGACAGTCAGCACGGCAAGTCGCTCATCGAACTGCCCGACGGACAGTGCGGCCAGCGCGCCAGGGCGCAGCGGCAGCACCGACATGCCGTGCAAGAACATGGCGACGTCGCTGGCTGCATGTTCGATGAGTTTGAGCCGCTGCTTGCGATCGAGGTAGATGTCGCGACGTTGATCGGCTCCCTTGACGGGCCGAAGGGCGATTCGCCAAGCCGCGTCCGATGTGACGTCATTGAGGTCCAGTGCACGGTTTAAAGCGGCGCGCAAGGGTGTCATGTCGCGGTTGATGCTGGAGGGCGATCTGGGGCGCAAGTCGGGTTCGGCGGCATATGGGTTGACGATCACTGGTGTCTGCTCCAGTCTTTCACGCCAGGCCTCAACATGCTTGCGCGTGAGCTTGTTCAATTCGATCCATGCGATCTTGTCGCCGTAGACCCAGCGCTCGAACCGTGCCTGGATGTCGTTGGCCCTGGTATCACCTTTTAACTTGCGGACCTGTTTCACGTAGTCGTCGCAAGCGGCCTTGACAGTGACCACCTCCGGCGTGCCACCGCAGTCCAGGTGCTTGAACCAAGCGTCGGCCGCACGTTTAGCAGCATCGAAACGTTGGTGTTCAGGAACATCGCCGAAATCTCCCAGGCCGCGACGGGTTTGTTCTCGTGTTCCAGGGTCATAGGCTTGGGCGAACCAAGTGCCAATGGACGCGGCGGTCAGCTTGCGAAAGCCAAGGTGGCGCCCATTGGCCAGCTTTTGCCAGTAGGCTGTCTTTCGCGGGGCAAGCGCCGAGCGCACCTTCACGGTATCGATGCGATGGGCCATGGGGCCTCCGCAGGTGTCCTAAGGAAATCCTAATCTTAGGTGAACTCACGTGGACTGTGGAGGACATTTCCCTAGGAGAAATGAGTCTATGGGCGTACACCAAGGTCCGCACGTTTGTCTTTCACACGGCAGGGGTCGCAGGTTCGAACCCTGCACCGCCCACCAAGAAAATCAAGCACTTAGCGGCGATGCTAAGTGCTTTTTTCTTGCCCGTAAGGACTTTGTGCGGACAGACGGTTTTCAGCGACCTAGGTAAACCATATGTGTAGCTGCACATATGGCCTATTTAGGTCAGTCCGCCGTTATGCGCAGAGCAGCCTGCAAAGCCCCGCTTTCGCAAGAGCCCGACGATTCTGTCTGCGCATAACACCTCGCAGC
>RXJQ01000026.1 GCA_003963115.1 Burkholderiales bacterium | reverse complement strand
GCAAAAAGCAGCAGGGTATGGGGATAACGTGGCTCAAATTTGGACGTGACGGATGCCCTTTAGTGGCTCAGTTTTGCTCGTGATTCAACAATGAGCGGTCTCAGTCTCAACATCCCGCGCTCAGCCACCCGTGAGACAGGCTTGCCACGCGATAAAAAGAGCAGCATGGTCGGCCAGTATCTGATTTTCAGTCTGGGTAGTGAACTCTTTGGCGTAGGCACACTGCGCGTGCGCGAGATCATCGAGTACGGCAACCTCACCACGGTACCCATGATGCCTGGCTACATGCGTGGCGTGATCAATCTGCGTGGCGCCGTGGTACCGGTCATCGATTTGAACGCGCGGTTTGGTCGCAGCCAAACCGAGGTGTCAAGGCGCACTTGCATCGTCATCCTCGAAGCACAATCCGAAGAAAATACCTCCGTGTTGGGCATCATTGTGGACGCAGTTAGCGCCGTGCGTCAGATCGACAGCAGCCATATCGAGACACCGCCTTCTTTCGGTACGCGCATTCGCGCCGACTTCATAGATGGCATGGCCAAGGTCAATACAGGCTTCGTCATCTTGCTCGATCTAGGCAAAGTGCTGTCAATCGATGAGCTGTCCGCTCTGCGTGGTGAAGCGGAAGTTGGAACACATGCAAAGGCAGCGCATTGATTTGAGCGCCGGCATCTCCCAATGCATTGCCAAGAGGCCACGGAGTGCCCCCCAAGAGCTGCTTTCTCAGCCTGGCTGCTGTATCCTGACCTTGCCGCTGGACGTCACCGACACGGCAACCATGAACCAGGCATTGACGCGCCACCTCGCGAATGGCAACGCCAGTTTGATGTCAACCTCTTTGCGCCGGTCAACCTGATCCAGGCCGTGCTGCTTTGCATGGTGGCCAGAAGGCGGGGCGCCATCGTCAACGTGAGCAGCGTTTCCGGCATTCAATGCCAGATGCAGGCGCTCGCTTGCGTCAGCTTTCCAGCGCACGGGCACGGCATCAGCGACTCCCCAAGGAGTCTCTTACCGCTATCCCGGTTACTGGTTACTGGCCAACCGCGCGCCGACCAGAGGCATCGATGGCTTCAAGAAGTTCGTCGAGTCGCTCGAGTGTCGACGTCATGCCGTCCTTCAAGCCCATGTCAATGGCCTTCTGAACGTCTTCCGCAGAGGCGTAGAGGACGGCTGTGGTCACCAAGGTGTGTTTGCCCGCTTCCTCAAATGACACATCCCAACGGGCCCTTGGCATTTCGGGGTTCACGATGCCCGACTCGTCGCAGAATCCATCAAAGGCGGCATAGCTGTCGATGGGGCTGATCGACTGATAGTCCAGCCGATTCCAGAAAGACTGGCCATCGGGCGTGATCATGGCGTAGTGCCAGTAGCCCCCTGCCTTGAAATCCATGTGCTTCGTCTTCGTCGTGAGACCTTTGGGCGCAAACCACTGATCGAGTAGTTCACGCTTGGTGTGGCAATCCCAGACGAGCTGCCGTGGCGCCGCGAATTCTCGTTTCACGGTGATGCGGTTCTCGTCCTTGTCCACAAGGAAGTCGAATTGAAGGTCAGGTTTCATTGTCAACGCCTTTCAGCTTGTCCAAAAGCTTGTCCAGATTTTCATAACGGCCCGCCCAAAGCGCGCGCTGTTCGTCAAACCATCGTTCCGCTGCCGCCAGGTTCTGACGCTGGAGCGCGCAGGTGCGAATTCGGCCGAACTTGCTGGAACGGATCAGGCCCGTTCGTTCCAGCACGCCCACGTGTTTCATGAAAGATGGCAGCGCCATCCCAAAGGGTTCTGCCAGTTCACTCACGGTGGCAGGGCCATGGCCGAGTCGTTCGATGACGGCCCTTCGCGTCGGGTCGGCAAGGGCGTGAAACACGGAATTCAGTTCGACTGAACAGTTAGCCATATGGATAACTATATGGTGTTTTGGATGACTTGGCAAGGCCTTTTCGCCTTGTCCGACGGTGAGTCCCGGCGCTCCCTGAAGCCGGCCGTGGCGCAAACTATATGCAGTCATTCGCATCATGTTGCGAATGCAGCATGGATACCAAGCGCCCCCAGCGCCCCCATAAAAAGCGCCTGTAGCGCGGTCATGATCCACCGTTGATGTCACAAACGTAAAGTACTGCACGGCGCTGTAAGGTTCCAGGAACAGGTTTGACCAAGGAAAGGTCGCAAGCGCATTTCGCGCCTCGATCAGTTCAGCACGCTGGACTGCCATCCGTTTCTCCTGGAGATAAGCATGCAAACCGTATCCCTTCGCACCCGCCTTGCGGGTCGCTCGCTCGGCGCCATTGCCACTGCGGCCGCCTTGCTGTTTGGCGCGTCGGTATCAGCCAGTGCCTCGCAAGCCAATGAAGCACTGATCGTCACCGCTTCCAACCTTGCCACCAACCAGCTTCTGGTCTTCAGCCCTGCTGGCACCTTGCTGCAGACGCTGAGCACACAGGGTCAAGGCGGTGTCGGTGGCAATGCCGGCGGCGTGGCTGCACACCATGGCCGCGTGGCGGTCGTCAACTTTGGCTCCAACAACGTATCGGTGTTCGTCCGCGGCGAATGGCCTGGCGGCTTGCGACTGGAGAAGGTCGTGCCCACGCATGGCAGCCCGGTCAGCGTTGCCTTCGGCGAAGACCATCTTTATGTGCTCACCACCACGCAGGTCGAATCACATGCCATTGGTCATGGCGGCGTCGCCAGTTCGGCTGATGGTGTGACGCAACTGCTGCATGCTGACGGCACGGCGGCGCAGGTGGGCGTGATCCGTGGCGGTCTGGTCATCACCGAAAAGAGCAATGCTGTCGAGACTGTGAAGCTTGATGACCGGGGCGCCGTGTTCGGTGCTGTCAGCTCGGTGGCTGACATTCCCGCCAATATTGACACGCCGCTGGGCCTGGTCACGCGCGGCAACGAAGCCTACGTCACCATCGCTCATGCCGACGAGATCAGCCTGGTGCGCCACAACACAGTGCTGACGACCACAGGTTCGGGCACACAACATGCGCCTTGCTGGCTGGCATTGGAAGGCGCCTTCCTCTACTCGGCCAACACGCCAAGCAAGAGCGTGTCGCGCTACGCGGTCTACGGTCAGCACATCGTGCAAGACGCCGCCGTCGTTGCACAGTTCACTGGTGGCCCGACCGACATTGCCGTGCGCGGTGGCCTGGCCGCTGTCATCGATGCTGCAGGCACACAGTCGCGTGTCTCGGTTTTCAACGTCGACCAGGATGGCAACTTCACGCCGCGCAGCGTGGCGACACTCAACAGCAAGACCACCAACGGGGTGGCCATCGTCGCTGGCGATTGAGCTCAAGAGGTCAGGACCAACTGCAACGTGCATGTATCGGCTCAGGCATCGCTTGTATGAATTCAGTCACTTGTGATTGACATGCAAGCGGCACCTGGGCCGCTTCGTGGATACGAAACGCGAAGCGCCAGGGCTCGGCTGTCAGCGAGCTTCAACAGTGTCGCGCCGTCCGTTCCTGCGCGTACATGCGAAGTGCGAAACGCCCGGCATCGGTGTCCCTCAGTTGCTCAATGCGTTCGCGCATGGTGCTGGGCACGTCCTGGACCTTTGGGTACGCTGCAATGCCCCGTTCGGGCAGCAGCACAGGGGAAGCCAACGCAGCGAATGTCAAGTCCGCCGCCGTGAACCGGCCATCAACGAGGTAGAGACGACCATCCTTCAAAAGGTCGTCGACCTCAGAGAAGATGGCACACACATGCTCAATGGAACGCTGCGCTCCGTCGGGTGTGATGCGAAGTCCTTTGCGAATGGCCAGGACCACCATCGGGAGAGTCAATGTCAACAGACTGGATTCGATCCGTGGCACGCCATGTGACATGAGATGGTGAAGCTGAGCCCGATGGGGCAGCAGCTGAAAGTAGGCCCAGCGCCGTGTGTGCGGGCCAAGTGCTTCATCGAATCGATCCTCTAGGGACTCGACCGCAAGTCGCAGGTCGGCGTCAAGTGGGTAAAGGTGATCACCGCCGCAGCTGGCATCCGCATAACGGAGGATGTCGGTTGAATCAACAAACCGGTCGTCTCCATGTGCCAGAACCGGCACGCTACCGCCTCCGAGGCGCGTGGTGGCCAGACGGTGGAGCAACGGGACGTGCGGGGCCTCGATATAGGGTATGGAAAGACGGTCCAATGCCCACCGCGCCTTTTCCGCGTAATGGCTGTGAGGCATGGTGATCAGCACTGCAGGCTTGTCAGTGTGTGGCATGGGCGTCCGCGTCCGTTGCTTGTACCGTACCGGGGAGTAGTATGGCCTGGGCATGAATGCTTGGAAGATTGCAGTACCCGTCAGACACCTTGCCGAGGTGATGCCTCAGCTCTGTGTGGCCGCAGGTGGCATCGCCGCTGGATCCATCCAGAAGGCGCCCCACAGGTGTCCGTCGCGGTCAGCAAGATCACGGCCGTACATGAAGCCCAGCTCCTGCACCGGGTTCACATCGGCCTGCCCCCCGTTGGCCGCAGCAGCCAGGTTCATGGCATCCACGGCGTCGCGGCTGTCCATGGCCAGCGAGAGCATCACGCCGGTCGACCCGTGCGGGGGGAGCGGCCGATCCGTGAAGGTGCGCCATTTGGCGTGCGTTAGCAGCATCGTGTAGATCGTCTCACTCCACACCATGCAGGCACTCGTGTCATCACAGAACTGAGGGTTTGGCTGAAATCCCAAGGCCTTGTAGAAGGCAATCGAGGCTTGAAGGTCGGTGACTGGGAGGCTGACGAAAATCATCTTGGTCATGAGGTTTCCTTGTTGGCAGTGTCCTGATCGCGGACGCTTCACCAGGACGACGAACGAGCATCGTCTGAATCGACATGTCGCCGATCAATTTTTGGTTGGCGCTGGCCATACCCCGAACCGGAGTGACGAGCCCCACACCCCGGCCCGCCACATGCCAAGCTCCACCCCCCGAGCACATATCCCTACCCGCACGCGCCAAAGCCTTGCGCGCAAATCCATGAATGCCGCGCTCCCAAAAAACAGAGCCTCACGCCAACAAAATGGCTCGGCCCACAAAACAAAAAGCCCGGCAAGCCGGGCTTTTTCATCCATGCGCAAGGCTCAAGACCTTGCGTACCGAGCTTTTCTGGCCTCACGCCGCCTTCGGCTCTCCGGCAGCCACGCCTTGCGAGTTGCGCGCAAAGCGCATCGACATGCTCTTGCGCAGTGCCTCCAGCCCCGAGCCCTTGCCCATCACCTTGAGCACCGCATAACCTTCGAGCGCGGTGCTCATCACATCGCTGCCCAAGGCCATTTCGGAGTCCTCCACGCGGCCCAGCAGCTGGCGCAAGCGCGTGGTGCGGCTGCGCAGGGCGTCGAGGTTGGCCAGGTCGCGCTGGGCTTCGGCCACGTCCAGGCTGGGTGGCACGAGGCCGGGATTTTGCGTCAGCACCAGCAGCGTCTGGCGGCAGAAGGCTTCAGACTTGTCGCCCATCTTGGCCAGTGCGCGGCGCTCGTCCTTGCTCAGGGTGATGAGGCCGGCCAGCTTGGTCTCCAGGGTGCTCAGGGCCGTGTCGATCTCGGCGTAGTCGGCGTCACTCAGGTTCAATGAAATCAGGTTCTGGGCCATGGTGGTTCTCTCCTTGATGATTGATGAATAGGTGATTGATCTGACGGAACAGCGAGGCACCAGCGCATGTGGCCAATGCCTCGGGGCGACACCATAGCCAAATGCCCCTCGCCTATCGATCCCCATCATGGGCGATGGCGGCGGTTGAACCAGCTGAATACGGCGCGGTTGAGCACCCGCACCGGCGCAGGCGCCTTCCATGGCGCATAGAGTGATTCGCTGCCCTGCGCCAGTCGAGACGATCCAATTCGCCCATGGGTTGTATAGAACTGCCTGAAGCTCATGATCAAGGGGTGCCATTTGTCTGGGTCGACGTGATGAGGCTTGCCCTCAAGCAACAGCGAATCATCGACATGAATGCGGGTGATGGCGAGTTCGAAGGCTGTACAAGGTACGCCGATGTCATCCACGCCACCTCGCGCGAAAGCATGCCGATGCTTGACCTTGGCCTCCAACTGCACGAGACAGGGGTCGATGCGGGGCGTGGAAATCGTCTCAGATGGCCGCGTGCTCAAACCACTCTGGCCCAACTTGTCCTTGCAGTGCTGGTAGCCCAAAAAGCGCTTGTGCAGGGGGACAGGGTCGCTGCCGGTCAGCATGGCGATGCGGTTCACGCTGGGAGCCATGCCATCAGAAGCCAGGTTCAGCACGCACTCGCCTGTGCGAGACAAGTTCTCCGTGGTCTTTGAGGTGCCATCGAGACCCAGCATGGCGCTCCAGCCCAGCCACCAGATTGACGAGTTCGGCGCGACGTTGACCGTCTCGTCTTCGTTGCGCGTACTGATGAGCACGACGGGTGTGCCGAAGTACAGAATGGCCGGTTCAATGGTGCGGTGCATGACGTCCTCGCTGTCGCTGGTGGTGATGCACGCATCTTAGAAATCGCCCAGGCGGGCTGTCACTCCGACTCTTGCACTTTGTGGGCGTGGGTCATGGCGCCTGTGCCAAGCCCGTCTTGGGCGATGCTGAAGACAGGCTCATACTTGGCTCATGCAGCCAAACCGCGCCCCTCACCCCGCCCACAGCCGCATCCCCCTCTCGGACTGGGCCGCAGCTGGGCGCCAGATCCGCTACCGCGGTCATCCGATCTTCGTGCGCAGCGGGGGTGATCCGGCCGCCGAGCCCTTGTTGCTCATCCACGGCTTCCCGACCGCCTCATGGGACTGGGAGGCCCTGTGGCCGGCCCTGACGACACGCTACCGCGTCTACACGCTCGACCTCATCGGCTTCGGGCTCTCCGCCAAGCCAGCGGACTATGCCTATTCCGTGGTCGATCAGGCGAGCCTCTGCGAGGCCTATCTCATGGAAGAGGGCGTGCGCACCTACCATGTGCTGGCTCATGACTATGGCGACAGCGTGGCCCAGGAGCTGCTGGCGCGTCGGCATGAGCCGGGTGAGCGGCCCAGGATCCTGAGCGTCGCCTTGCTCAACGGCGGCTTGTTCCCCGAGACACATCGGCCCGTGCTGGTTCAAAAGCTGCTGCTGTCGCCCATGGGCTTTCTGCTCGGCAAGCTCACCAGCCGCGCCACGCTGGCCAAGAACATGCGCAAGATCTTCGGCCCCGATTCGCAACCCGACGACGCGCTGATCGACGCCTTCTGGTCGCTGCTCGCCACGAACAAGGGCCAGGCCGTCATGCACAAGCTCATTCATTACATACCGGAGCGCCGCCGGCATCGGGCGCGCTGGGTCGGGGCGTTGCAAGGGCAGGACGTGCCGCTCAAACTCATTGATGGCACCTTTGATCCGATCTCAGGCGGGCACATGGTGGCGCGCTACTGAGAACTGGTGCCCCAGCCCGATGTGACCGAGCTGGATGGGATCGGGCACTACCCGCAGGTGGAGGCGCCCCATGCCGTGCTAGCGGCGTATCTGGCCTTTCGAGCATCGCTTTGATCTGCCCAGGTCAGCATGGGTCCCCTGTCATGTCGAGGCCCGCTCGAAGGTCATCTCGCCGATCAACTGCGCATGCTGGGGAAACTTCTTCAGCAAGGCGGCGCGGTCATCAAGGGTGAAGTCCTCGAAATCGAAGCCTGGCGACACGGTGCAGCCGATCAGGCTGAAACCGCCCGCCACTTCGCAGCGCAATGCGAACCAATGGCCGCCTGGGATCACGAGCACGAACCGCTCACCACCATCCAGATTGCGGCCCAGGGTGTGGACATGCATGGCGCCGGCCGTGTCGATCGCATAGACCTGCAGGGGCTCGCCATCGTAGAAGTGCAGGACCTCATCCGAGGCCAGCAGATGGAAGGCGCTGAACTCGCCATGCCTCAACAGGAAGTAGATGGCCGTGCCGGCGTTTCGATCGCCCTGGTGCTGGGCACTCAGAACCGACTGCGGCAGCAGCATGCCGGCACGATAGTGCTCCCTGAAGGCGCCGCCTTCGATGTGCTGCGTCAGGCCCAGCTTGGTGATGTAGTAATTGGCATCTTTCATCATGAGGCCCATTCTCCAGCATCACCCCTGATGCGGGCGGCTAATCCCTTCGGCGAAGCGCCAGATAGCCCGCCAGCGCGGTGAAGGTCACCACCACGATCACGATCAGCCAGAAGCCATAGGGACTTTGCGCCAGCGGGATGCCGCCCACGTTCATGCCCAGCAGGCCGGCCACGATGTTGATGGGCAGTGCCAGCACGGTGACCACAGTCAAGGTGAACACGCTCTGGTTGGTCTGTTCGCCCACCCGTGCCGCGATCTCCTCCTGCAGCAGCTTGATTCGCTCTTGCAACTCGGCCAGGTCCCGGATCACCAGCGAAAACTCCTCGGTGGCCTGCCTCAGCTCTTCCAGGTCCTTGCTGGTCAACCAGGGTGGTGGTTGACGCAAGAGGCGGAACAAGGCCCCAGGCTCCGGCGCCAGGAGCCTTTGCAGCCGCACCAGCACGCGTCTGAGCTTGCCCAGTTCGGCCCGCTTGTCCTTGAGGCGGCCCAGCAGCAGCCCGTCTTCCACATGGTCGACCTGCAAGGTGGCCTGGCGCACGATGCGCACCAGCACATCGCCCTGGTCGTGCATGAGGTGGTTGAGGAAGGCCACCGAGGAGTCGAAGCAGCAGCCCTGCCGCACGGAATGCCGGAGCGCGTCGATCGAGCGCAAGGGGTGGACGCGGGCCGTGATGGCCATGTGCGGGCCGACGTTCAGCCAGAGCGTTTCGATTTCGGAGGGGTCGAAGGAGAACTCGAAGGAGACGTCGTTGACAACGGCCACCAGCGTGTCGTTGGCATCTTCGATGCGTGTGGAGCGCGAACCTTCCCGCAAGGCCTGGAAGAACTCTGGCACCACGGGCAGGTGGCGCTCGATCCAGGCCTCGGCACTGGCATTCGTCAGATTGAAGTGCAGCCAGACGAAGCCCGAACCGCCATGATGCCCAAGGGCGCGAAACCACTCGATGGTTTCATCCAGGCTGATGGGGACGCCGGCATGGCCTTCGGCGAAGAGGTAGCCGCAGATGAGCCCGTGCTTATCCGCGCCGTAAGTGAGCTCCACCACTGCTTTGTTCAAAAACGTTCAAGGCGTCCATGCTTGCAGGGGCTTGTGACAAATCCATGACCTGCCACACGCGCCTTTCTCTTCGACGATGGCGCCTGCCTGGCCCGCAAATAAGTCAGCGGTTTTCGCATGACGGCAAGCACCATCTCCCGTGAAAGAGGACAGAAAGATTTCAAACCTACCCTGGAAAGGCACAACATTCAGGAGTGGAAGCGGTGGACACGTCCTCGCAAATCCTCACGGGAGTCGGCGAGTCTCCTCACCTGCCAACCGCAACGGGCCTTGCGCCGCGCGTTGATTGGATCGATTGCTGCAGAGGCATCGGGATCTGGCTGGTGTTCTTTGGGCATGTGCTGCAAAGCCTGACGCGGCTGGATCTGGTCAATATCAGAGCGCCTTACCACCTGATCTACGCCTTCCACATGCCCATGTTTTTCATGATGGCAGGCTTCTTTTTCAAGCCAGAGGACACCCTCCTGCGCAGCACGGGGAGGCTGGCCCTGAGGCGCCTGCTGCCGGTGGTCTTCTACAGCGTATTGCTGTTACCGCTGTGGTCCTTGGGGCCGCTGATCCATGGCCAATCGCCTTGGCCCCGAATCGAGCCTGAACTGGCGGGCTATGTACTGGGTCTGCCTGAACTGAACTGGGTTACCTGGTTTCTGGTCTGCCTGTTCGTCTGCGAATGCATGGCCCTGATCTGTCTACCTGTCATCAAAGGCCGCGGCTTCCAGCTTCTGTTTGGCGCCATCTGTATCGGCCTGGGAGCGCAACTGTGCACCAGCACAGCAGCGTCTGGCCATCTCGTTGGCGTGGACAGCCATGCCTGGTTTCTGTGCGAGGCAGTCGTTGCTTTGGGCTTCTATGCCATCGGCCATGCCATCTACCCCTGGTTGCAGGGCATGGCGTCGCACACAGGCCGCGCGTTGATCCTCTTCGTTGCTGGCATGGCCTACACCCTGGCCACATTCCGCATGAATGCCCCCACCCCATCGTTCGTGGTGATGATGTCAGCCTCACAGCACGGCAACCCGATGTCGTTTGCCCTCACTGCCTTGGCAGGTAGCCTGTCGATCTGGGGACTGAGCATGGCCATTGCGCAGGCCTTTGGATCCAAGTTGCTGCAAGAGTTGGGGCAACGCTCACTGATCCTGCTTGGCCTCAACGGTGTCTTCTATCACTTCGTCAACCCGGCATTGGCCATGCATCGACCGCCACCGGATCGCCTCGGCCCCATCCTCGTCTTCGCCTTGCTGCTGTCTGTCGTCTCACTCCTGGCCTGCTGGCCCATCACCAATTTGCTGCAACGCTACGTACCCCAATTGGTGGGTCAGCCTCAGCGAAGGGGCTAGTCGCCGCGTCGGGCCGCCTCAATGATGGCGATGTCGATCTTGCGCATCTGCATCATGGCCTCGAACGCGCGCTTGGCTGCCGCGCGATCCGGGTCGGTGATCGCGTCCGTCAGGGCACGCGGCGTGATCTGCCATGACAAGCCCCACTTGTCCTTGCACCAGCCACACGCGCTTTCCTCTCCACCGTTTTGCACGATGGCGTTCCACAGGCGGTCGGTTTCGGCCTGGTCTTCGGTGGCCACCTGAAAGGAGAAGGCTTCGGTGTGCTGGAACATCGGGCCGCCATTCAAGCCCAGGCAGGGGATGCCCATCACGGTGAACTCGACGGTCAGGACGTCGCCCTGCTGGCCAGAAGGGTAGTCGCCCGGCGCCCGGTGGATGGCGTCCAGCGAGCTGTCGGGGAAGGTCTCGGCATAGAAGCGAGCGGCCTCCTCGGCTGTGCCGTTGTACCAGAGGCATATGGTGTTCTTGCTGGGCATCTTGGTTCTCCTGTCGATCTCGGGCAACCCTTGGGCCGTGCGCAGACATGGTCTGTCGTCTTCACGTATTCTCCTCAAGACTGATAGCCACTTCACCGTCAAAGGGAAAGCAGATGAGCAAATTAAGTGCAAATGATGGCCAGACAGCCACAGCGCTGATCGACAACAAGCTCGCCGAACTGGGCGACTGGCGCGGCGATATCTTGAGCCGCATGCGCCAGCTCATTCATGAAGCGCTGCCCGACGTTGTCGAGGAGTGGAAGTGGATGGGCACGCCCGTGTGGTCGCACAACGGGATCATCTGCACAGGCGAGTCTTACAAGGCGGTGGTGAAGCTGACCTTTGCCAAGGGCGCTTCGCTGCCAGACCCGGCCAGGCTCTTCAACTCCAGCTTGGATGGCAACGTGCGGCGTGCGATCGACATTCACCAAGGCGAGACGCTGGACGACAAGTCCTTCAAGACGCTCGTTCAGATTGCGGCGCAGTTCAATGCGGCAGCGATGAAGACAAAAGCCAAGAAAGCAATGTAGGCAGCGGCCATCAGGCCGCTGGTGCGGTCAGCCACCCTCGCCTGATCGCCAGATGGGCCACCATGGCCAACAGGCCACTGAGCACAAGCGCCTCGCGCACCCCAAGCAGGTGTACCCCTGCGCCCAACAACAGGCTGCCCATGGCCACGCCACCACGCATGGCCAGCATGAAGAGGCTGACGCTCTGCCCGCGCAGATGCTCAGGGGCCAGCCCCTGCACGATGGCATTGGCCGAGGCATTGCTGGCCGTCATGGCCACGCCTGCCAGCACCAACAGCACCGGCAAGGCCATGGACCATGGGTTGAGACCGGCCAGCACCACCAATACGCCATAGGCCAAGGCGAAGCCGGAACTCAGTGGCCGCCTGTCCTGTGCAGGGTTCACCGTCAACAGCAGCAGGGCACCGAGCAACCCGCCCGCGCCGAAGGCGCTCAGCGCCAGGCTGAACTGCTGGGCGCCACCATGAAACAGATCCCGCACCAGCACGGGGCTGAACGTGATCAAGGGAGCGCAGAACAAGGCGGTGACGAACACCGTCAACAAGGCTCCACGCAGTTGCGCGTGACGCAGCACCTCGCCCACACCGTCTTTCAGAAGGCTCAGATCGAAACGGCCACCATTGCCGTTAAGGTGAGGCTCCTCGCCCCTCCGAGGCAGGATCCACAGCGCCACCAGGATGAAGGGCACATAGGAAGCCGCACTCACGCCAAACGCGCCAGCCGCACCCACACTGACCATCAGCCCACCGGCGATCGCCGGCCCAAGGATGCGAGACAGATTGAACTGAGTGGTGTTGAGCGCAATGCCCGATGCAATCTGGGGCCGCGCAACGATGGAAGGCACGATGGACTGAAAAGACGGCATGGACAGCGCGTCGGTGATGCCCACGATCAGCGACAGCGCGATCACCATCCACGGCTGTACCTTGCCCATCAAGAGCAGTGCAACGAGTAGCACAGGGCACAACATCTGAATCGACTGGCAGACAGCGATGATGCTGCGCCGGCTGGCCCTGTCGGCCAAGGCCCCGCCTACGAGTGTCAGCAGAAAGATGGGCGCCCCTTGTGCAAAGGCGTCCAACCCCAGCACAAAGGGTGACGCACCCAGGCTCAGCAACAGCCACGGTTGTGCGGCCTGCTGGGCCCATGTGCCGATATTGGCCAGCAAGCTGGCAAACCAGAAGGTACCGAAACGCTGCGTCAGCAGCAGAGAAAGAGCCTGGCGGAAATGGCTGGGCGACGACTGTACGGACTGGCTGCTCATCAGGCTGTTTATGCCACAACCACCAGTGTCCCGAGCGATCGCGAGACAATCACGCCATGAGCATCCCGATCTTGCCTTCTTCAGACCCCAAGCCCCAGCCCCCCGAGCCGCCCGACATCAACGCCTGTTGCGGCAATGGCTGCGAGCCCTGCATCTTCGATCTCCACGACATGGCCATGGACGAGTACCGTCGTGCCTTGCGCGCATGGCAGGCCCGCCAGGACAGCGCGCCGCCCTCGGCCACTTCTTGATCTGACGCAAGCCTTCCCACGCTGCTTGCAACACGAGCGTCACACAGCACCTCCAGACTGAAGCCGGTGGCTACTGGAGATGCACATGCAAAAAAGTCAGGCTCTGGCCTCACTCGGGCAAAACGGCTTGCTGCTGCCGGTATGGGTGAAGGCGGCACTGGCGGCGAATGACCGCCTCAAGCTCTATCTGACCGTGTTGCAGGCGGCAGCGTCCCATGCCGAGCATCCGCACAAGGAACCTCTGGATCTCTCGCGCGAGCTGGTCGCCGCCGGGCTGGGGTCCGCGTCCTGGCTCCAGGAACTGCCTGCCGGTTCAAGCCGCTTCGACGCGAGGCTGCTCATCCCCGAACTCGATCGGCTTTGTGCCGCCCTGCAAGAGGACCTCGGTGTGATGGCCCGGCCGGTGCTGGCCACGGCCGACTCATCGCCCGACGTGCATCTGCGTGTCCAGCAATGGCAGGAGTGGCTCGACACCCTGCATGGCGAGCAGTTGACCGACGAACAATTGCTTCGCCTGACGCACGGTCGTCGCAATGAGTCCGACAGCCTGCACCTCCTGATCATGGACCTGCACAAGCAGATCAACCACCTGGCTGCCGATCTGGCCAGCGAGTTGATAGATGGCGCGCATGTCTGGCAACTGGCAGACGAGGACCGGCCTCTCGTGCAGGCTTTCATGGAGGGCCTCAACCGCACGGCACCTTTGAAGTTCGAGCACCCCGGCCTGGACACCGCAGCCACACGCGATGGTGACCGACTGCTTCTGCAAAACGACATCGGCACCAACGATGCCCATGTGCTGGTCATGCAGATCGAGGAACAAACCATCACCTTGACCTACTCGGATCTGCACCGCAGCCGCTTCGCCTTCTATCAAGCCTTGCTGGCACCCTTGAATGCAGCCTGGTCCAACGTGGGTGCCCGCACCACCGAAGGCCTCAATCAGGGTGACGCCTATACCGTGGGCACCGCACGCTTTGAATGTGCTGACGAAGAGGTCTTGCGCCACACATTGGAGGGTCTGGGTGCCAGCATCGTGTTCCTCATAGACTGGAACAGGGCACGCAAGCGTTTGCTGCCTTTCGTTGGCAAAGAAGAGGCAGTGGCCATCCTGCTCTCGGCGGCGCGCTCGGAGGTGGGGCACATGGCCTGGCTCAAAGCCGGCGGTGAACGCCTCATTTGGGATGCCATGAGAGGCGCTGGCAATGGCGCCTTTCAGCTTGGCGACCGCCTGTGCGATGTGCTGGGTGACAACGTCGCGCAGACCTTCTTGCTGGACGCGATGCGCCTGTCCTGCCAGGCCCTGCGCCAGGGCTTGCCCGTGGCCTTGGTGGCCGATGAAACACGCATGCTCCTGAACCGCCTCGTTCGCCAGCGCACCGAAGACTTCGACCTGCTGGATGAGCACGCCGCCTATTGCCACGCACTGGCTCAGGCCATCAGCGACTGCCTGCTGCACGGCCACGACGGCCTGAAGGACGCAGCCGATGAACTTTCTGCGCGTGCCAAGGCTTGGGAACGGCGAGCTGACCACCTGGTCATGCAGGCACGGGATCTGGCCGAGCACCGCGCCCACTGGCAGGCCACCGTGCGCATGCTGGAACTCTCAGACGACGTGTCTGATGCGCTGGAAGAAGCCGCCTTCCTCATCAGCCTCATCGCCGATCACCACCAGAAGGGCTGGAATCACCTGGTGCGTCAGGCACTGATCCGGCTGGCTCAAACGGTGGAGCAAGCCATCCAGGACCACATCCGTGCACTGGCCATCGCGCGCACTTTGAGCCAGGGCAGTGATGCCGCCGACAGCGACGCCTTCCTGTCAGCCTGCTGGGCGGTGCTGCGCGCCGAGCGTCAATGCGACGAACAGCTGCGTCAGGCCCGACGCATACTGCTGGCGCACATCGACCATGCCCCTTCGCTGATGCTGGCCAACGATCTGGCCATGACGCTGGAGCTCGCCTCGGACCGCCTCTTGAGCGCCGGCTATGCGCTGCGCGACCGGGTCTTCCACAGCTCCGGAGTGTCGGCATGAGCGAGGATGCACTGCGGACCTTTCTGGTGGGTTGCGGCACGACCACCCAACAACAGGCGCAAACACCTTTCAGCAGTGCACAGGAAATGGGCTTCAAGGCCTACAACCTGTTGCGCATGGCCAAGATGGGACTGCCCGTTCCCCCCGCGTTCGTGCTGGGAACCGGATTCTGTCGGGACACCCAGACGCAAGCGCAGGCCGTTCAACCCACGACTTGGTGGGAGCCCCTGCGCGCACTGGAGTCGGCCTGCGGCTTGACGCTGGGCGATGCGCGCCGCCCTCTGCTGCTCTCGGTGCGTTCGGGTGCACCGGTTTCCATGCCCGGCATGATGGAAACGCTGTTGAACATCGGCCTTTGCGATCACACCTTGCCAGGCATGCTGCGCGTCACGGGCAACCCGCGACTGGTATGGGATGCCTATCGCCGGCTGGTGGCCACCTATGGCGAAGTGGTGCGAGGCCTGCCTGGCGAGTTGTTCGAGCGTGAGGTGCAGCTCGCTTGCGGCAAGTACAGCGAACGCGAGCTTGATTTTTCCGAGATGCGCGCCCTGACGCATCGGCTGCTGAGCGTCTTCCAGCAGGCATCGGGCCAGCCCTTTCCACAAGACCCGCAGGACCAGTTGAAGGAGGCGATTGCCGCAGTCCTGGCTTCCTGGCAGTCGGACAAGGCCCTTGAGTACCGCAGGCTCAATCACTTGCCAGACGACCTGGGCACGGCCGTGACCGTACAGACCATGGTGTTTGGCAATGGCAGCGGCCGCTCAGGTGCGGGTGTTGGTTTCACACGCGATCCCGCCACCGGGGAACCCAATCTCTGGATCGACTTTCTCTTCAATGCCCAGGGCGAAGACGTGGTGTCAGGGCGGCGCAGTGCGCATGGCCACGATGAACTGGCTTCGGTGCTGCCAAGCGTCTGGTCAGACCTGCGTGAGGCGGCCAATGCCTTGGAGCACCACCTCGGCGACATGCAGGACTTCGAGTTCACCGTGCAAGACGGCCGGCTCTACATGTTGCAGACGCGCCAAGGCAAACGCACACCACTGGCGGCCGCGCGCATTGCGCTGGACATGCTCGATGAGGGCCTGATCGATGTACAGACCGCGCAACAGCGCATCGCCCATCTGGATGCGGCAGCGCTGGCCCGCCGCAAGGTGGTCTCGGCAGGTGGCCTGGCCCTGAAGCCCCTTGCCCATGCCGCAACGGCCTGCACCGGGGTGGTCTGCGGCGAAATCGCATTGGATGGCCAACGTGCAAAGGACCGGCATGCCGCGGGTGCGTCTGTGATCCTGGTCAGGCGCGACGCAGAAACCGGCGACCTGCCCGCCTTGGAGGCATCAGTCGGACTGCTGACCCAGCGAGGCGCGCGCACCTCGCACGCCGCCGTCGTGGCCCGTCAATTGGGCAAGGTGTGCCTGGTTGGTTGCGACAAGCTCGTGATCGACGACACACGCCGCACGATCCAGCTCGACGACCAGACCTTGCACGAGGGCGATCTGATCACCCTGGATGGCAACGAGGGTGACATCTACGTGGGGGCCATCCAGACGGCCGTGGAGGAACCGCAGGAACTGTTGATGCGGCTGGCGGCGCTTCACGATAGGCAGGCATGACGGCCTGCCTGGCTCATTGGCGCAGCTCGAACGAGGTGGTCTGCTCCACAGATGGTGGATGCGTCGGCAAGCGTTTGGCGCCAGCGCCATCACTTTCAGATGCACCCACGATCCAGCGAACATGCACCGTGTAGGTTCCCGCTGCCAGATCAGACGGGATGCGCACCTTCACCAACGGACGCCACGGCAGGTTGCGCTCCAGGCTCATCCCCGCGTCCCGAACCCGGGTGTGGTTCACAACCAGATTGATCTGCATGTGCTCGATGGCCAGCTTCTGAACGCTGACCCGATCGGGCTGGTCCAGCATGGGGCCCGACGACAGGAGCATCAGCGCATGCCCCCGCTGAAAGGCCTGACGCGGCAGCTTGGCCGCGCCAGACAAGGCCGCCATCAACCCCTGGACCTCGTCTTCATGCTCCGGCGCCTTCAGCACGACCACTACCTCCGGCAGCGCACCCACCTGATCGGCCTGCGACGCAGACAGGTCGAGTCTGAGCACGGTCGTTGGCGTATCGGATCGGGCGTTCGTATGCACAAGACAAGTCAAGGCCAGCAGCATCGCCAGCCTCGAAGGGGTTGACATCCAACTCATGAACGGCGGGGTTTTCTCATCAGGGTCATCAGCCCGACCAGGGCCAGCGACGCCGACCAGGGCTCAGGCACGGAGGAGGCAAAGCCCCCAATGATGTTCTTGTACTGGGCATCCGTGGGCGAAGCCGTCAACGCCTTGATGTTACTGACTGTATTGTTGGTGTTCGAGTATTCCCACGAGAAACCTTCATGCCAGTCATGGAAGGACCCATCCGCGTTCAGGCTCACCAGCCAGGTGTTGAACACCTTGTCGCTGCCGGCAGGGTAGTCGGAGAACTTCAGCGTGTCCTTGGTGACCTGGTTCTTCAGGAGATAGCCATTGTCGTAGGCCGTCCCATCCGGGTTCTTGCCATCCTTGGGCCCGTACTCGTCCCAGTACCAGGGCAGGTTGTCGGCCCAACCGTAGTTCCAGCCACCAGGAGGCGGATCGACAAAGGGGATCGTGGGCTTGACGCCGTTGGCGGCAGGCGGCGGCTCGCCGCCGCCGACGCGCACCTGGTACCAGTTGAAGTGGTCTTCACCGCAGGCCTGCGCAGCGGCGCCCAGCGTGGCGGGCGGGCCGCCCACGATGCTGGTGAAGCCGCCAGAAATGCCCGCTCCATCGCTGTCGACGCTGATGGCGCCAACCTTCATGCCATTGCAGTTGACGTCAATGCTCAGCGCGAAGGCCGAGCAAGGCGCCATGACGGCGATGGCGGTGACGGCAAGGGCAAGCCCTGCACGAGAAAAGTGCACACGTGAATACATGGTGTCCTCCGGACTCGAGGGTTCATGGTTGGCGCTGCCGCACGTGCTCCCTGGGCATGCAGCAGGCCGCTTACTGACTCGACAAAGCTATGTCTTAAGCATGACCAAAGCATGTCCGTGTCCGGCTTTCTGATGGCCCCATGGGACCATCCCCCCTAGGGTGAAGGCGCGATCCGAAACTGCCCCACGGTCGCCACCAGCATGTCGGCCTTGTCGTGCAAGCTCTCGGCCGAGGCGCTGGTTTGCTCAACCAGTGCGGCGTTCTGCTGCGTGCCCTGATCAATCTGGTTGACCGCCAAACCAACCTGGGTCACGCGCTCGAGCTGCTCGCCGCTGGCATGACTGATCTCCGCAATCACGGTCGTCACTTTTTCAATCGCGGCCACCACGTCTTGCATCGACTCACCCGCGCGGTTGGCCAGCACACTCCCGGCTTCAACACGCTCAACGCTGGCATTGATCAGCGATTTGATTTCCCTGGCTGCGCCAGCAGAACGCTGCGCCAGACTGCGCACCTCGGACGCCACCACTGCAAAGCCTCTGCCCTGATCACCAGCCCGCGCCGCCTCCACGGCGGCATTGAGCGCCAGGATATTGGTCTGGAACGCGATACCGTCGATCACGCCGATGATCTCCGACACCTTGCGTGAGGCTTCGTTGATCGCGTTCATGGTGTCGACCACCTGGTTCACCACTTGTCCACCCGTGGCCGCAACCATGCTCGCATCCAAGGCCAAGCCATTGGCTCGCCCCGCGCTGTCCGCATTGCGTCCCACGGCCGCACCCAACTCCTTCATGGAAGACGCTGTGAGTTGCAAGGCGCAAGCCTGCTGTTCGGTGCGAGAAGCCAGATGCTGGTTGCCCTTCGCGATCTCTGCGCTGGCCGACGCAACGTAGTCGGCATTCTGACGCACCTGGCTGACCAGCTCGCGCAGTTGCGTCTGCATGCCGGCAAGCGCACGCAGCAGCTGTGCGGTTTCATCGCTTCCGCTCGCTGCGATGTCTCTGGACAGGTTGCCCTGCGCGACGTCCTGCGCGATGTTGATCGCACGCTTGAGCGGCCTCACAACCGCTCTGCTGATGACCACGCCGATCCATACGCCGATCAGAATCGAGAAAAGCATCAGACCAGAACTCCAGCGGATGGCGGCCTGACCATTGACAAAGGCCTGCTCCGCTACCGCAGCACTCTGGAGAGAGATGGCCTTCTTCAAGTCACGCAGCCTCTTGGCGGGCTCGCGATCTATTCCACGCACCACCATGTCACCAACGGATGGCTCCAGGCCCGCCGCCTTGAATTTTTCAAAGCCATCTCTGTAGCCGCGCGCCATGGTTTGATGTTGAACGACGAAGCCATCGAGATCGCGCACAAGCGCGGGATTCCTGAGTTTGGATTTGAGGGTCGTTGCATCAGCCTGAACAGCGGCCTCCTCGCGCTGGAATGCAGCCCAGTGCTTTTCAAGAAGCGCCGCGTCCATGCCCCTGAGGAGCACATCCTTCCACTCCTGAACTTGCGTCTTGAAATGGCCCTCCATCGAGGCCACGGTTCGTTCGTCATCCATTTGCCCGATGACATCGACATGGAATGTATCGAGGGCCTGCTGTGCGATCCAAAATCCGACAGCGCCAAACAAGGACGTCAACAGCAGTGCCATGGCGAATGCGAGTGGCACTTTTTTTCCCAGGTTCATGAAACAACTCAAAGCGGTGAATGAAGGGTTGCCCCCAATCAGTGCCATCGGCAACTGCGGCGTCGACGGCGTTTTCGGAAGGCCATCCGTCGTTCTTGAGCGCAAATTCAGCTTTATTGTTTCGTGCGGTTTTCACGCATTCGCCTGCACGGTGAAACGCTGTCACCCGAGTGTCATTCGCCTTTTTTAGCCTTTCAAGCGCATGAGAGAGGTTGACCATGACGATGCGATCATCACCGTGTGAACAAGACAAACTGCAGCGACTGGTCGATCAAGTCGAACAGCGGCAGTTTCACCGCGAAGAGAGAATGAGCAGCGCCCGGGCCTGGCTGGTCCAGTGGTTGTCTACGCCTCAGGCAGACCTGAACGGCCGCAAACCCGCTTCATTCCTGGAACACGACGACTTTGACCTGATCCTGCTCGGCCTGTTGGTCAAGCGCCAGACATCGCGAGAGTGGATGCGGGCGCCATGACTCGTCTGATGGACAGTGGCCATGGTCAAACCGGCCATTGGCACTGTCATCGACCTGGCAAAGCCCTGACTGAAGATGCGACACACACCAACACATCCCATCATTCAGGAGTCTGCCCATCATGCGCCCCACCTACCGCCAATTGAGCCTGGGCCTGCTGCTGGCCGCAGCCGCCAGCCTGTCAACCGTCGCCCATGCCGTGCGAGACGGAGCCCGCCACGAAGAGCCCGCGCACCAGCACGACAAGCCGCTCCATGTTCAAGTGGGCGTGCGCCCCTTCTACTTGGTCGAAGGCATGGACGACAGTGCCTTGAAGCGCAAGCTCCAGCAATGCGAAGCCGGCCCTTTCTATCAGACGAAGTTCTCCGTCAGCCACCGTGGTGCGCCGCTTGAATTCCCCGAGCACTCGCACGAATCATATGAAGCCGCGCACCGCATGGGTGCCGGCATCATCGAGTGCGATGTGACTTTCACGAAGGACGGCGAGCTGGTCTGCCGCCATTCGGAGTGCGACCTGCACACCACCACCAACATCGTGAACACACCGCTCAATGCGGCCTGCTCGGTACCCTGGACAGCTGGCGGCCCGGCACCCAAGTGCTGCACCAGCGACATCACGCTCAATGAGTTCAAGTCGCTCAAGGCCAAGATGGATGCCGCTGTACCCAGCGCCACCACTGCGGCGGGCTACCTGGGCGGCACACCGGCCTGGCGCACCGACCTCTACACAGGCCGCCCGGCCGGCAATGTGGTGACCTTGAAAGAGCACATCGCGCTGATGAGGGAATGGGGGGTGGCCCAGACGCCCGAGCTCAAGGCAGGCGATCCGGACCGCATCAAGGCCATATTCGGCGGGCAGGAGCAGTACGCCCAGAAAATGATCGACACCTACAAGGAGGCCGGCGTGAACCCCAAGAAGGTGTACGCGCAGTCCTTCAACATTGACGACATCCTCTACTGGATCAAGCACGAGCCAGCCTTCGCCAAGAACGCCGTTTACCTCGATCCGATCGACCCCACGCTCAAGCCGCCCGTGCCGCGTCTGAGCAATGCGCGGCTGGCCGAGTTGAAAAAGGCCGGTGTCGAAATCATTGCCCCGCCCATGTGGGCGCTGCTGGATGTGGATGCTGGCAACGCGGTCGTGCCATCAGCCTACGCCAAGGACATCAAGGCAGCGGGCTTTCGCATCATCACCTGGTCGTTTGAGCGTGTGGACCTGACCAAGGGTGCCGCCGGCAAGGGTAGCTACTACGGCTTCGACCCGCAGGGCAGGGCCATCCAGAAGGACAGCGACATGCTCAAGGCGCTGGACGTGATGGCCCGGCAGATCGGCGTGGAAGGCGTGTTCTCGGACTGGCCGGGCACGGTGACCTACTACGCGAACTGCATGGGACTGTGATCGGGCACTTCAACTGCGCGAGCGCAGGGCCACGACAGGACCGCTCTCAGCGTCGACTGTCTGGCCTTCGATCTCACCGTTTGATTGGCGGCGCTGCTCATCCACCCGCAACTCCTCGCTGCGCGTGAAGCGCAGGTGCGTGATGTCGGGTGGCGAGAACATGCCCCAGGTCCACTCGAAGAAGATGCGCAGCTTGCGTCCGAACGAGGGCATCTGCGCAAGGTAGTAACCGCGCCAGACCAGCCAGGCCAGCCAACCCGTGAGCGGCACGCCACTGACCTCGGCCACACCTTTGAGGTGACCGATCGAGGCCATCATGCCGCGGCATTGGTAGGAGAAGGCCTGCGTCGGCAGCCCCGACAAACAGCGGCGCAGATTGCCCGCCAGGTGCATGGCCTGACGCACGGCGAACTGGGCCGTGGGCGGCGAGACCTGGCCGTCCAGCGCATTGGGCACGGCCGCGCAATCGCCCAAGGCCCACACGCCCTCATGCCCCGTCACCGACAGGTCGGCCTCCACCACGACGCGGCCCTTGCTCATCGGCAGCCCCAGCTTCTCGACCAGGGGGTTGGCGACATTGCCGATGGTGCAGATGATGGTCTGGCCGCGCAACAGCTCGCCCTGCTTGAGCCGGACGCCGCCTTCCTCGATGGCCGAAGCCCGTGTCATCAGGTGCACCGACACACCACGCGCCAACAGCGAGCGCAAGGCCGCCTCGCCCAGGCTGGGCGACAGCTCGGGCAACAGTCGCTCGGTACCGTGCAGCACCGTGACGTGCAGCTCTTCGGCCTGCACACGCGGGTAATAGCGCAGGATGTTGCGCAGGCAATCCACCAGCTCGCCGGCCACTTCGACGCCCGAGAAGCCGCCGCCGATCACGATGAAGTGGCCCAGTTCGCGTCGCCAGACCGGGTCGGTCTCCAGCTCGATGCGGGCCAGGCGGCGCAGCACCATGTTGCGGATGTGCATGGCGTCACCAACGGTCTTGAGCGGCAAGGCGTGCTCGGCCATGCCGGGTAGCAGGTCCAGCCAGGCACGGTTGCCGAAGGCCAGCACCAGGTGGTCGTAAGGCAGGCTCAGCTCGCCGGCCAGGGTACGACATTGCAGCTGCTTGGCAGCCGTGTCCACGCCCGTGACCGAGCCCATGATGAAGCGGCTGCCCAGATCCTGATTGAGCATCTCCCGCACAGGCACCACCACCTGCTCCGGGAACACCGACGCGCCCACGGCCTCGGGCAGCATGGGGTTGAAGGTGGTGTAGCTCTCGTCGGAGATCAAGGTCAGCGTCGCCCCCTTGGGCAAACGCCTTTCCAGGGTGCGCACCAGCGTGGTTCCGGCAAAACCGGCTCCGACAATGACAATGGATGTGGGCTGCTCTGGCATGGGTGACACCTGCTTTCAAGGCATCTCCCGCTCAATGCAACATTCGTGCGCGGGGCTCCTTGCGCCCATGCGCAGCGGCTCAGGCGTCTTTCAGTGCCGCCTTGTAGACAGATTGCTTGGGCGCGGCCATCACGCGGCGCACCATGGGCTCGAAAAAGCTCAGCGGCAGGGTTTCGGCCAGGGGATCGAACGCCGGGTTGTCGTACTTCTCGACGAACCCGGCCGTCTGCTCGGCATGGGGGTGGCCCTTGAACTGGTCACGCATGTTGCGGTCCAGCCCGATATGGTGGAAGAAGTTGTAGCCCTGGAAAATGCCGTGGTGCTGCACCATCCACATGTTCGCCTCGCTCACGAAGGGCTTGAGAATGGCGGCAGCGATATCCGGGTGGTTGTAGGTGCCCAGCGTATCGCCGATGTCGTGCAGCAGGGCGCAAACTACGTACTGCTCGTCGCGCCCGTCGCGGTGCGCCAGCGTGGCCGATTGCAGGCAGTGGTGCAGGCGGTCGATGGGGAAGCCGCCGAAGTCGCCATCCAGCAGTTTGAGGTGGGCCATCACCCGGTCGGGCAAGGCGCGCGCCATTTTCATGGCCTCGGGCATGATGAGAGCCCAGTCGGCCTGGGTGCTGTCTTCCATGCGGGTGAACGTGGCGCGTGCGCTCATGCGGCTCTCCTCATGCGAGACGCGTCACCGCGTCTGATTGTCGATGTGCTTGTCCAAAATCGAATGATCATTGGGATCCTGGCGGCCGAGCAAGTCCCGCGCATTGGGCAGGCTGGCACCCGAGCTGGCCGAGGTGCTGGCGCGCTGGCCTTTGACGACCGTGACCGATCCACCGCTCATGGCCTGCTCATGTCCGGGGTTCTCGCAAGGTGCATCGGTGTAGATCACGCTGCCATTGACCTTGCATTTGTGGATGCCCGAAGTGGCCTTGGGCGACACCTGTTGAACAGGCGTATCTGACTCAGCCTGCGTGTTACCCGCTGCCGGTGGGGTGTCGTTGTCAAACTTGATGACGGGCGGCGGCGAGGCCTGGGGATTGAGCCATTGCCTCAATTCTCCAAAGTACTTCCAGCCCAGAACCAAGCCCAGGGCCAGCAGCACCCACGTGACATAGCGTTTGACGAACATGTTATGGCGCCCCCTTTGACGAGAAAACCGCCATAGCTTAGCGCCAACCGGACTGCACGAACATCAACTATCGCTTAGCGTGCAACTGCCGGCCCGGGCGTTGCAAAATAGGGCATCTGCTGGTAGTTCCACTTGTCGCAGATCACCCCTTCCACCGGCTTGTCTGGGTCGACCTTGCCCCACTTGCACTTCGGGACGATCAACTTCGTGTCTTTGCCATACACGCCCGCCCCCAGCTCCTTGGCCGTGGTCGGCAGCGTGAACTGCACGTAGTAGCCCACCTTGGGCCGCTGGTCATCGGGGATCGACACCAGCCACATCACATCGCCATCCGGCGACTTGGCCACATCCAGGGTCAGCACGAGCAGATGCTGCTCGATCAACTGGCAGACCTTGGGATCGGCATCGCAAGGTGCGAAGCGCTCGTACTTTTTCCAGGGCTCGATCTTTCTGACGCGCCCCACCACGTTCTGATCCGCCAGCGACGCCCATTTCTGGACCATGTTGGTAGGCGGCGTGAAGGGCGAAGCCTCATCGGCTGCATGGGCACAACCCCAGGTCGTCAGCAAAACGGCGACCGAGGCAGACAGGGCTTTGAAGGCATTCATCATGACGAGTGGGCGAGATCAGCGGGGAAGGAAAGGTGCATGATCTCACCGGCATGGCGGCCCGCTTTTCAGGGATTGCCAGCCCCGCAAACGGGGTAGGTGTGGGCCAGGGCCAGGTATGGAATGCGCCCTTAGTGGCCTGAGCCGCCGTAGACCTTCTCACGCAAGGCCTGCAACTGGACCTCCAGCGCCGCCGGGTCCTGGCTGGCTGGCGGCAGCTTCTGGTAGCGCGCCACGATCTCGGCTTGCTGGGCAGCGAAGATCTCGTTCCGCTGCTTTTCTTCCTGCAGGGCCTTGGTCTGCTCGGGGCTTTGGGTGCTCAGCAGCTGGGTGCGTTGCGCCTCGATCCAGGCCTGCCGCTTGGACGGGTCCGACTCCAGGTCATTGGCCACCGCCGTCAACAGCAGCGTGGCTTCACCCGCGTTGACCTCGCCATTGGCCACGTGGCTGGGCAGTTGCCCCAGCAGCTCGCGCGCCAGGCCTTGGCGCCCAGCGACGTTGGGGCCGTCCTTCATCTCGCTCCATTTGCTCACGGCCCGCTGAAAGCGCAGGTAGGACACCAGGCGGTTGCGCTCCTGCACCTTGTTGGGGTCGTGCTCCAGGGCCTTGTTCAGCGCGTCCCAGTCTTCCTGTGCAAAGTCGGCGGGCTTGGCATCGCCCACCGGGCCATTCGGGATGTAGCGCCCCCCCTCGCCAGAGCCAGGGCCAGCCGTGGGCCACATGCCCCCGGGTGCCGGCGCCAGGGCCTTGGCGTGCTGTCCCTGCTCGCCCACCGCCTGCTGTCCATGCTGCCACCACAGATAAGCACCCACTGCCAGTGCGACGGGTACCAGAAGCCACAGCCAGCGTTTCGATGAGGACTTGTTGATCAGTGTGGTGGTGGACATGAACAGCTTGCGGTCAGGAAAAAGAGATTAAAGCGGAATCAGGTCGGCAAGGCTATCCGCAATGATGTCACTGAGGTAAACCCGCTTGGCAGGCGGATGCAGTTCTTCCGCACGCAGCACCGGCCCACTGCCATCGAGCAGGTTGTCCAGGAACACGCCCACGGACTCATAGCCACGCTCGACGATGCTGGAGCCACCGAAGGTCAGGACGGTGGCACAGTGCGCCTGATTGAACTTGCGCCAGTTGGGGATGTAGTACCCCACGTTCGGGTAGGTGCTCAAGGCCGCCAGCCAGGGCTTGAGGTCCTGACGCCACTTCTGGTTGAGCAGCTTCAGGCGCTCGGCATCGGTGGGCGCATTGGCGATCTCGGGGAAGAACTTCTGGTACGAGAAGGCGGAGAAGATGCCGTCTTCCTGGAACAGGGTGTAGCCCAGGCGGTCCTGCGGGAAGAGCTTGCCCAGGTTGCCTTGCAAGGTGCCCAGGTTGTTGGGGTCGCCCACGCCGGGGTACTTGGCCACGATCTCGGTGACCATGCCCTTGGGACCGTCAAGCCCCCAGGCCTCACGGATCTTGTTGTGCAGCAACACGGAGGGGTAATTGGCCGGATCACCATCCCTGGGTGCGACCATCAAAGGCCCGGCATCAGACAGCAGGGCCGACTTCTTGGGCCTGAGCGCCTCGCGGAACGTCGCGTAGTGCGCCGACGACGCCACACCGCCCGCCGAGAAGCCCGTGACCAGCAGTTGCGCAGGCGAGCCCATGTTGACGGCCATCCAGTTGGCCACGTACTTCATATTGGGCAGGCCCTTGTGCTCGAAGGCATAGGCCTTGGCGGGGTCCTCGGGGTTGTAGACCACGGTGCGGTTGCCGGTCTGCACATCACCCGTGCAGTAAGGCACGTAGACGATGTTCCACGACTGCGTCTTCACGGCCTGCAGCGGGTCGATGCGCGCGGTGAAAGGCGTGACCAGGCCCAGGTGCGCCTGGCGGTTGAAGTCCGACATGTAGTTGGAGGGCACGCCATCGGGGTTCACGGCGGCCAGCATGCTGCCGCCCTTGCAGCTCACGCCGTCCCAGCAGGCACCGCCGCCTTCGAACATGATGACGGTCTTGCTCGTGAAGGGCGTGCGGTTGACGAAGAAGCGATAGGGTGTGCCGTTGCCGCAAGTGGCCGCCCCACCGGCAGGCGCCGTGATGGTGTCCCATTGAAAGTAGCCGGCATGGGCCAGGCCGCTGATCAGCGTGCCGGCAATGGCCTGTGCGGCCAGACGCGAAACTCTGCTTGCTCTCATCTCTAGACCTCGGGCTTGTTGTGAATGCGACGCCAGTCTGCGCAGCACCCCTCAGACGGCCAACAAGGAATAACCCGAACGGGTTATTACCCAACCCTCGAACAGGGGGCCAGCAAGTGTCAGGCGGCTTACACATGCCAGACACTTCCCCAGGCAGACAAAGCGCATTAGGTGCTTTCTTAAATAAACAAAGGCCGCTCAAGCCCACACGATCAAAAACGTTGTTATTTTTCACATCAACGTTTCAGAAAGTGCGGACATGAACCAAGAGCGCGAGACCGAGGTGCTGATCAATGGTGCCGTGCGGCTCATCTAGCAAGACCAGGTGAAGATCTATCCCAACACACACTTCCGAAGATGTGCTGGATGCGCATGGCACACCGCGCGCCAGCGGCAAAGCCATCGCGAACCAGAACCTCCACTTTTGCGGCTTCTACATCTCGCGCACCGGCATGCTGCGCGAGATCGCGCTGGAGGTTCGAGCCATCTGTGATGACCTCACGAAGCGCGCTTGATCAGCCGGGCTCACGCGGCGCTTGTGCAGGAGGCGTGAACCACCTCGAAGGCGGCACCACCTTGGCTGAATCGGGGTCCTGCATGTAGTGCGGCGACATGATCTGCACGCCGTTCTCGTTGAAGACGTCTTGGATGTGGGCGTGCAGATTGGCCAGCACCTCGGCGCGCGGCCTGGGCTCGGCGGGAATGGCCTGGCACACCAGCCGGTACTCGGGGTAGAAGTCAGACAGCGAGGTCTGGAACACCGTGGGCGCTGGGTCCAGCAGCACACCCGGTGTACGCTTGGCCGCCTCGATCAGCATGGCGTGCACCTGGCGCCAGGGCGTGTCGTAGCCGATGGTCACGACCGTATCGACCACATAACCCAGCCCCTTGACAGCACGCGAGTAGTTCTTGGTGGCACTGCCCACAATCAGCGAATTGGGCAGCGTGATCTCTTCGCCCAGACCCGTTCGGATCCGGGTGTTGAAGGCCCCGATGCTGACCACCGTGCCCTCATGATCGCCAATGCGCACGTACTCGCCCTTGCGCAGCATGCTCGAATACGTGAGGATCAACCCGCCGGCCACCTGCCCCACCAGGCTGGAAGCACCCAGCGACATCATCAAGCCAACCAGCACCGACATGCCCTTGAAGGCCTCGGTCTGTGCACCCGGCAGATAGGGGTAGGCCATGGCCAGTGCGAACAACCAGATCCCCCAGGTGGCAATGCGCCTGGTGGGTCCGGCTGAATCGGCCGACATCCAGTGCACGCCCAGGTGCCCTTGTTCGATGCGCGTGAAAAACGAAGACACGACGCCGGCCGCACCACGAGCCAACAGGAGGATCAACACGGCGATGATCAGATCGGGCACCGCCCCCACGATGCCCTCGAACAAGCGCACGGCCACCGAGACCAGGTAGTGGTGCAGCCCCTCGCCCCAAGGCCGCGTGTAAGGAAAGCGCAGCAGCGAGAAACTCAGCCAGGCGTAGGCCAGCAGCAGGCCCAGCAACCAGCGCACCACGAGGTCCACACTGCGCACAACGGCAATGAGCCTGTCCCTTCGCAGGATCTCGGATGCACCGGCACCGAGCGAGCCGGCCTTGTCGTCGATGAAGCGCAGCAGCGCCGCCATCGAGCGCGCACGCACAAAGCTGGCAACCTGATAGAGCACGACAGCCAGCAACGTGGCCGCGCCCACCATGGCCAGGTTCAGCAGCAGGTGGTGCGTGTCACGGCTTTCCTGGTTCTCGCGGATGCTCTTTTGCAGGGCTTGCACGGTTCGCGTCGTGAGCGTGTCCAGGGTCTCTCCGCTCATGGGATCGACGTCGACATCCGCCAGGATCACGGTCATCAGACCATCGACAAAGATCAACAGGCCTTGAGGCGTGTTCTTCACGGTGACCTGGCCCGGGCCGCCCATGTCGAGTGCCTGCTCGATGTTGCGCATGGCGCGGCGCGCCCGTTCGGCTGGCGACATGCCCAGATACGGCACACGGAACACCAGCACCTGGCGGTTGGACACCATCACTGCAGTACCCTCACCACCGTCCGCCACGGGGGCACGGCTCTCCGCATTGGTGGAGATGGGCATGGCGCTCGTGGCAGCAGAAGCACCGACCACGACACGCCGCCGTCGATGCGGCCAGCACTGTGTTCATGCCGCACAAGCCCACGAACAGGCCCAACAACGCACAGACCAGCCGACCCCTGACCCATCTGATTGCATGAGAGATTGCAGGAGATGTCATCGAGCGCATCGGTCGACTCTAACACCGGCCCACCCCGGCGCTCTACCACAGTCCGAATCGCCATGGAACGGGAGAAAAATCGCTGTCTGACCACCCACCTGCCTTGTAAGCTGTCAGTCAAGCTGTCATCACACCGGGTCTGTTCACACGATCCTGCCCCGCACATGCCACCTGCCCCGGATCACCCGCCCGACAAGGCCCAGCCGCACGCGCTGCTGGTTGACGGCGCGCAGGCATCCCGCCATCAGGCCCTGATCGACACCACCTCGCGGCTCATGGCGGCGATGTACGTGTACGTCGCCTTGTGGCTGGTGATCACGCTGGTGACGGGCTTGCACCGCTCGCACCCGCTTCTGGTGTGGGGCACCACGACCTGGTTGGTGCTGATTGCCGTCATCCGCGCCGCCGTCGCCATCAAGCTCAAGGCCCTGCTGGCCTACAGGCCCGTACTGGCCCATGGCCTGACCGTGACCCCTGTCCTGGCCAATGGTCTGACCTGGGGGCTGCTGACGGCCTCCAGCATCTACCGCCCCGACCTCGAACCCATCCGGGCATCCATGCTGCTGGTGGGGGTCGGGCTGAGTTCGGGCGGTACGGTGGCCATGGCCATCAACCCCACGCTCAAGCTCTGGTTCCCCTTGTCGGTCATCTCGCCTGTGGCCATCGCCACGGCCACCCACGCGACAGACAACAACATCCTGCTGGCCTGCCTGATGGCCGTCTACGTGATCTACGTGATGCAGGCCGCCAACACCGTGAGCAAGGACTACTGGCGTGCACAGGAGGCCTTCTCGGCACTGGAGCGCGCCAGCCTGACCGACACCCTGACGCAGGTGGCCAACCGCCTGCACTTTGACCGTCAGTACGAGCTGGAATGGCGACGCGCCTGCCGCCTGCGCACCCACCTGGCCGTGATGATCATCGACCTCGACCACTTCAAGCGCATCAACGATGCTCACGGCCATCCGGCGGGCGATGTGGTGTTGCAGCAGACGGCCCGGGCCATGCGCCTGGCCATCTTGCGGCCATGTGACCTGCTGGCCCGTTATGGCGGCGAGGAGTTCATCGCCTTGCTGCCCGATATCTCCGACGAGGGTGCACATGTCGTGGCCGAGCGCGTCCGCACAGAGGTGGAGCGCCTGACCGTCACGCTGCCATCGGGTGACATCAAGGTGACCTGCAGCCTGGGCTACGCCTGCGTGGTGCCCGAGCACACAGCAGATGCGGATGAGTTCATCCGGCATGCCGACGAAGCGCTCTACCAAGCCAAGACCAGCGGCCGCAACCGCAGCCAGCGCTGGCAGCCCACGCAGCGCCCACCTGTTCCACCGCGCCCAGCCGTCAAGGACAATATGGCGTCCTGATGTTGACTGCTGATGTTGATGGATGCCGGCATGAGCCTGCCTGTTCTGTACTCGTTTCGCCGCTGCCCCTATGCCATCCGCGCACGACTGGCCTTGCGCAGTGCCGGCATCCCTCATGAAGTGCGTGAAGTGGCCCTGCGCCACAAACCGCCAGAGATGCTGGCCCTCTCAACCAAAGGTACCGTGCCCGTGCTGCGCTTGCCTGATGGGCAGGTGCTTGAACAGAGCCTGGACATCATGCTGTGGGCGCTCGCGCAACACGACCCGCAGGGCTGGCTGAGCCAAGCCCCCATGGATGACATGCTCAAGCTCATTCAGCGCAACGACGAGCAGTTCAAACCCCTGCTGGACCGCTACAAGTACCCTGAACGCCATCCCGAACAACCCCGGCAGGCCTACCGGCAGCAGGCCATCGACACCTTGCTCGCCGAGCTTGATCAGATCCTGCAAAGCCGCGCCTGCCTGCTGAGCGAACCACCCAGTCTGGCCGACATGGCGCTGCTGCCTTTCGTGCGCCAGTTTGCGCAGGTGGACCGTGCCTGGTGGGACGGCAACGAGATGAGCGCGCTGCGCACCTGGCTGAGCAGGCTGCTGGAAACCCCTCTTTTTGAAGCGGTCATGGTCAAGGCATGAGCCCCTGCTCGTGAAGCAGGGCGCATACGTCAAACAACGTATTGGCCCGTGCGCCCACGCTTTCCGACAATGAGCCTGTCACAGGTTCAGACAAGGAGCGCACCATGCTTCACGGCGATATCTCCAGCAGCGACGACACCGTCGGCGTCGCGGTCGTCAACTACAAGATGCCCCGCCTGCATACCAAGGCGGAGGTGCTTGAGAACGCGCACAAGATCCGGCAGATGATCGAGGGCATGAAGCTGGGCCTGCCTGGCCTGGACCTCGTCATCTTCCCCGAGTACAGCACCCACGGGATCATGTACGACAAGCAGGAGATGATGGACACGGCCTCCACGGTGCCTGGCGACGAGACCGAGGTCTTCGCGCAGGCCTGCCGCAATGCCAAGGTCTGGGGCGTGTTCTCGCTGACCGGCGAGCGCCACGAGGAGCATCCCAGGAAGGTGCCCTACAACACGCTGATCCTGATGAACCCGCAGGGCGAGATCGTCCAGAAGTACCGCAAGATCATGCCCTGGACGCCCATCGAGGGCTGGTACCCCGGCGACAAGACCTATGTGTCGGATGGTCCCAAGGGCCTGAAGATCAGCCTCATCATCTGCGACGACGGCAACTACCCTGAGATCTGGCGCGACTGCGCGATGAAAGGTGCCGAACTGATCGTGCGCTGCCAGGGCTATATGTACCCGGCCAAGGACCAGCAGGTGCTCATGGCCAAGGCCATGGCCTGGGCCAACAACAGCTATGTGGCCGTGGCCAATGCCTCGGGGTTCGACGGCGTCTACAGCTACTTCGGCCACTCGGCCATCATCGGCTTCGACGGCCGCACACTGGGCGAATGCGGCGAAGAAGACTACGGTATCCAGTACGCGCAACTCAGCAAGCGCCTGATCCGCGATGCGCGCAGCACGGCGCAGTCACAGAACCACTTGTTCAAGCTGCTGCACCGCGGCTACACCGGCAAGATCAACTCGGGCGAAGGCGACAAAGGCGTGGCCACCTGCCCCTACGAGTTCTACGACAAGTGGATCAAGGATCCCGAGGGGACCCGCGAGATGGTCGAGGCGCTGACCCGGCCCACGGTGGGCACGGCCGAATGCCCGATCGAAGGCATCCCCAATGATGCGCGGCTGAAGTACGAGTAACAGGTACCACTCGATTCAGATGCTCGCTCAGGTCCGGTTCGGATTGCGCCGCATGCCGAACACCTCCATGGCCTCGATGAAGGACTCGGCCGTACGGTCAATCAGGAAACGCTGATTGAAGCAGGCTCGTGCGTTGACACGCATGCGGGCCCAGCGGTCCCTGGGCGTGTTCAGCCATTGCTCGATCAGGCGCTCTGTGCCTTCTTGCGTGTCAACATCGATCAGCCCGCCTTCAGCCTGCTGGATCTCACGCCAGATGTTGACCTGGTTGGAGATCAGCACCGGCAGGCCGCAGGCCATCGCCTCGGCCACCGCGATACCGAAATTCTCCTGATGCGAAGGCAGGATGAAGGCATCCGCCGCGCGGAAGGCACCCCACTTCACGGGGCCGCTGACCATGCCCGTCCACGTCACCTGATCGCCCAGGCCCAGCTGCTTTGCCATGGCCTGCATGCGCAGCCCGTAGTCGTGGTCATGGGGCCCGGCCATCACGACCTGCACATCCCGCACCAGCTCGGGCTGGCGGGCACGCAAGGCGGCAAAGGCTTTGAACAACAGATCGGGGCCCTTCTTCTCATGCACCCGGCCCAGGAAGAGCAACGCGCGCTTGCCTTGCAGTTGCGGGAAGCGCTCATAGAAGGCGGCACGCTGCGCCTCTTCATCGGGCGGCGGCGCACTGGTGCCATAGCTCACCACGAACTCATCGCACTTGTAGAGCCAGAACGATTGCCTCGCCAACCTGCGCTCGTCCTCGCAGGTGAACATCACGGCCGCGGCATCGCGCAGCACGCGGTACTCAGCCCAGGGCCAGAACAGCCATTTCTTGACATGCTTGAGTGGGTAGGTCCGCTTGAACCACGGGTCCAGCATGCCGTGCGTGAACACGAAGTACAGCGTCTTGGTACCGCGCAAGGCACGCCAGACGCCAAAGGAGTGGTACTGCCAGATGCCGTTGACGATCACCGAGTCATAGCGGTGTGCATTGGCCTTGAGCCAGGGCACCCAGCGCGGGCTGTACTGGTAGTTGCCCAGATAGGTGGGCCCCATGGCGTGGCAGACCAGCGGGCATTCTTTGACCCAGGGATCATCAGGGTGGTCCAGGGTCAGGACCTCGACCACATGCCCCTGCTGCTGGTTCACGGCAGACAGTTGCTTGAGCCCTTCGATAGGACCGCCCTTCTTGGGATCGACGGAGGAAATGCAATGAAGGATGCGAAAAGACATGCGTACGGCCAGGCCTTGTGTATCGGGGTTCTGATCAGGATGCCTGCTCGATGGCGTCGCCTCGGTAGGCTGCACGAGCATAGCCACGGCGAGCGCAATCCGGACAGACCTTGTGCTGGATCGTGGCACCGCCAAACTCGGCCAGATGGTCTTCGAACGAACGCCAGTAGCCGTCATGGCCGGCCACGTGGTGGCACTGCGTGCAAACGGGCTGTGTGCCTGTGAAAGCCGACAGGCGCCTGAGCAAGGAACGGTGCCGCCCAACCATGTAGCGGATGGCCGCTACCGTCAGCACGAAGAACACCATGCGGTTGAAAGCATTGACGTACAGAATCCAGGCCTTGCTGTAGGTATGCCCGCTGGCCACATCAGCCCAGACCCAGACGCCCGTGGCTGCCATGGCCGTGAGCAGACCCGCTGCGGTCCCCAGCCATCTGGTTGCCATGGCCACAGGCACCGCGTAGAGCAGGAACACCGACACTTCGTAACCCGTCACCCTGTCGATGTAGCCGACCAGGGCCAGGCTGGCCACCACCAGCATGAGCGGCCGAACCCGGCCAGCCTGCAGGCGTCCTGGCGCTGCGGCATCCCTTTTGGCGGTGTTCATGGTGATCGTCGAAGCCGTCTGGACATGGTCCATATGCTGCTGCACGGCCATGGCACGCCAGCATCACGCCATGATCCAGACGGATCATGTCAAACGTAAACATGGGTATCAGCGCTCACCAGCGGGAGCGGTGGTCCTCGGTCACCCCAAGCAGATCCTCGACGCGCACAGGGTCGCTGTCCTGCGAGGCACGCACCCAGCCGTGAAAGGTGCCGACCGGTTGCACATAGTGGCTCGCGGCGAACAGCACATCGCGGTCATCCTGCCGGGCGCCTTCGGGGCGAAACCACATGTCGAGCAGCCCGTCATCGGTATGGATATGCCAGGGCGCCAGGGGCTGCTGTGCATCGAACTCGAAGTGGGCCGCGCCCAGCGGCACCAGCTCGCCCCTGAGCCACAAGGCGTTCTCTTGCTGACCGAAATAACCTTGCTGGAGGTTGAAGCCCAGCTCGCGGCTGTGCGCGCAGGCCCATCGCCAGGACGTGTCCCGCGCCAGCAGGCCGTTGGAGCTGTCCAGGCAAGCCACGGCCTTGGCCATGTCCCAACGCTGTTCGTCCACCTCCACCCAGCCCCGCACGGGCAAGGCACTGGACTTCTGCGTGGCATGCGCCACCCCGCCCTCGATGGGCCCGACCGCCAGCAGGAAAGGCGCGCTCTGGGCCAAGACCAGTTCGACCGCCAACTGCATCACCGGTGTCTTGACCTTCAGGCTCAGCACATCACCAGGCTCGTACTGCAAGGACAGGGAGGCACCCGGCCCCCGAAAGCGCGCCCGCGCGCCTTGAACAGGCTGATCCGACACGCTGCCGGACAAGCCGGGCAGGCCGTCTTGCGCCCAGTCGGCGATCACGCGCCGGCGGATGCGGTCGAACACATAGGCAAAGGCCGTGACGCTCCAGCCCAGATCGACGATGGCCACGCCGACATACAGCTCGTGGGAGCCGATGCCCACGTACTGCCAGCGCTTGTGGTGCAGACGCTGCCACAGCAAGGAGCGGCTGTGTGCGCCCTCCAAGGCAGACCAGTCGATGGTGTCGATGCGACCGGCATAGCGCCCATGTTGCGGCACCCCCAGCTCAACCACACGCTCTGGCACCGCGGGCAGGGTCTCCACGCGGTGTTCAGCGAGCATCATGCGGCGACCTTGAGTTGCTGTCGGCGCCATTGCGCCGGCGCCAGACCTGTCCACGATCGGAAGGCTCGGGTGAAGGCGCTTTGCTCGGAGTAGCCCAGCAGCAGGGCGATCTCGGCCAGATCCAGCTTGGCATCGCGCAGATGCCCTTCGGCCAGATGCTGACGGGTGTTGTCCAACAGTTGCTGAAAGCTCGTACCCTGCTCAGACAGGCGGCGTTGCAGGCTGCGTGGGCTGGTGTGATGGGCTTCGGCCAGGGCGGCCAGCGAGGTCTTGCCCTCGCGGATCAAGGGCACCAGCGTCTTGCGCCAGGCATCCACGATGGCCGGCACGGCGGCCACCTGCTGCAACAGGGCTTCAGCCTGCTGGTCCAGCAAGGACAGCAGCGCCGGATCGGATTTGCGCAGAGGCAAGGCCAGGTAGTCGGTGGAGAACACCACACGGGTCATGGGCGAGCCGAACACGACGTGGCCGCCAAAGAAGTCTTCATAAGGCTGCGTGCTCAGGGGCGCCGGGTTGACGAAGCTAACCGATTGCACCGGCCAGTAGCGGCCCGTCATGTCGCGCGCCAGTTGCACCAGGGAGGCGATCGCCGTTTCATCGACCAGCGCACCAGGACGCCCGCGCTCCACCCCCCACTCGATGGCCACCCCCTCGGGCATGGTCGAGATCCTGGCAGGGTTCACGTCGTACACCGAGGCGTGGTAGCGCTCCAGGCGCTGAAGGGCTGCGGCCAGGGTGTCGCAGGCCAGTGCCGCATACCCCACGACGCCAAAGTGCCGTGGGCCGATGCCCTCGGCGATGCGCAGGCCCAGCGCCGGGCGCTTTTCAAAGGCGTCCACACGGCGCAGCCAGGTCTGCCAGTCGCTCATGGGCACGAAGTGCTGCGAGGCATCCGGACGCGGCGCGCCCAGCACGTGCACAGGATCGAGCCCCTGGTTCTCCAGGTACTCGTACAGCAGCAGTGCGTAGGAGGCGGCAACGCGGGTCTCGGCCATGGGGGTACTTCACCAATCAGACCGAAATCATGCCCAGCAATAGCCCTATTGCCCATTCGGGCTACACGGGAGTCAAGCGCCTTCAATTTGGCGTCATTCGTCAAGAATATGACCACAAAGATCAAGCCAAAAAGCGCATAAAAGCTCAACATCTGTCCGGTATTCAGATCGGATGTCCTATGCTTGAAGTTGAAGCTCTTCGCGACACAGCCCTGTCCTGGATCGCCCATACCGATCCCAAGGACTGGCTGCTGGTCCTGCTGTCACCCTTGTTCTTCCTGACGGTGAGCATTGAATGGCTGCGCTTTCGCCATGCCACCGACAAGAAGGGCAAGCCCATCTACAACCTGCGGGACTCGATGGACAGCATGACCCTGGGCGGGGTCTACACCTTCCTGGATGTGCTGATCGTGGTCGCCCTGGTGCTGCCCGCCATGACCTGGGCTTATGCGCACCGCCTGGCCACCATCGAGATCACGCCCTGGCGCTTTGCCGCGCTCTACCTGGGCGTGGAGTTCTGCTACTACTGGTTCCACCGCGCCAGCCACCGCATCCGCTGGTTCTGGTGCGCGCACGTGGTGCACCACGCCTCCGAGTTCATGAACTTCACCACCGCCATGCGCCAGAGCTGGCTCTACAGCTTCGCCGGCAACTGGCTGTTCTACACGCCCATGGTGCTGCTGGGCTTCGAGCCGCGCTGGGTGCTGTTCGCCTTGTCGCTGAACCTGGGTTACCAGTTCTTCGTCCACACGCAGTGGATCGACAAGCTGCCCGCGCCCATCGAGTTCATCTTCAATACGCCCTCGCACCACCGCGCCCACCATGGCCGCAACCCGCGCTACGTCGACCGCAACTACGGCGGCACGCTGATCATCTTCGACCGGCTGTTCGGCACCTTCGTGCCCGAAACCGAAACGGTGGACTACGGCCTGGTGCGTCAGGTGCACAGCCACAATCCGCTTTGGCTGACCGTCCACGAATGGGTGGACATGATCCGGGACATCATGCGCCCCGGCCCCCTGACTCAGCGCCTCAAGCACCTGTGGGCGCCACCCGAGTGGGAACGCCAGGAGCAAGGTGGCCAGGCGCGGGATAATCGGGCCCATGCACCCGAACGCTCTTCTCGACCTCACCACGCAACTCGTCCGTGAGGTACTCAAGCTCGACGCCCCGGCCGACAGCATCGTTTCCTATTTCTTCCGCAGCCACAAAGCCCTGGGCCAACGTGAACGCCACGCCCTGGCCGAGACAGCCTACGCCGTGCTGCGCCAACGCCTGCTGTGGGCGCACCTGGCCCAGTCCGGCCACGGCCCCATGGAGCGCCGCCTGGTGCTGCTGGCCTGGCAAGGTCAAGCCCATGTCCTGAAAAACGGCATCACTGCCGACGAGGCCCAGTGGCTGGAACGCACCCAGACCATCGACCGCAGCACCCTGCAAGACAAGCTGCGCCACAACCTGCCCGACTGGATCTCCAACAGCCTGCGAGACCAACTGGGTACCGAAGGCTTCTGGCAACTGGTCGAGACCTTCTCGGCCGGCGCGCCGCTGGATCTGCGCGTCAACGCCGTCAAGACCAAGCGCGAGACTGTGCTGGAGGCCCTGGTGGCCGCCGGCATCCCGGCCCAGCCCACGCCTTACTCGCCGATTGGCGTCCGCATCGAAGGCAAGCCTGCCTTGCAGAAGATGCCGCTGTACACGGAAGGTCAGGTCGAGGTGCAGGATGAAGGCAGCCAGTTGCTGTCCCTGCTGACCGGTGCCAAGCGTGGCGAGATGGTGGTGGACTTCTGCGCCGGCGCCGGCGGCAAGACCCTGGCCCTGGGCGCCATGATGCGCAACACCGGCCGCCTCTACGCCTTCGATATCTCAGGCCACCGCCTGGACAACCTCAAGCCCCGCCTTGCGCGCAGCGGCCTGTCCAATGTGTACGCCACGCAGATCGCCCACGAGAACGACGACCGCATCAAGCGCCTGCGCGGCAAGATCGACCGCGTGCTCGTGGACGCGCCCTGCTCGGGCCTGGGCACGTTGCGCCGCAACCCGGACCTGAAATGGCGTCAAAGCCCCAAGGCCATCGACGAGCTGCAGGCCAAGCAGACGGCCATTCTCAACAGCGCGGCGCGCCTGCTCAAGCCCGGTGGGCGCCTGGTCTATGCCACCTGCAGCCTGATGCCGGCCGAAAACGAGGTGATCGCCCAGGCGTTTGCCGAAGCCCACCCGGACTTCGTGCAAGTGGACGCACGCGAGAAGCTGGAGCAAGCTGGCGTGACACAGGCCGAATCGCTGGTCACGCCCTTGGGCCACCTGAGGTTGTGGCCCCACCTGCACGCCACCGACGGGTTTTACGCGGTGGCGTGGGAGAAAAAAGCTTAGAACAAACTTTCCTTGACGTAGACGACGTCGCCGTTTTGCAGCTTGTCGTTCATGTCGGGCGTCAGCACCTGGACCTGGCCCGAGACCGGGTCACGGCGGTGCACACGGATGCCGCGTTGCGTGCCGCGCAAGGTCAGGCCGCCACCGGTGGCCAGCGCTTGCAGCAAGGTCATGTCACGGGTCAGCAACTGGGCGCCGGGACGCTGCACTTCGCCGTAGATGTAGACCATGGGCGCACGATCCACGTAGACGCTGTCGCCATTGGCCAGCACCATGTCTTCTTCACTGCCATTGGCCGCAAAGACGCGGGGGAAGTCGATTTCCTTGCGGAAGGCCTTGCCGTCGCGCGTACCAGTCACGACGATGAGGTCACTGCCACCGCCGTTGACGATGCCGCCCGCCTGGGCCAGAACTTCACTGAGCTTGTTGCCGCCAGCACCCGCACCCAGGGCAAAACGCCCTGGACGTGTCACCTGACCCAACACGGACACCATATTGGCCTTCATGTCCATCACCAGGATCGAGACCTGGGGCTGCTTGAGGAAGTTGCCTTCCTTCAGGCCATTGGCGATCTTTTTTTCGGCATCCGAGACAGTCAGGCCACCCAGCTTGACCACGCCCAGCAGAGGGAAGGAGATGGTGCCGCTTTCGGTGATGCGGGCATCGAGCTGCAGATCCTGGTTCTGGTAGACAAAGATCCGGATCTGGTCGCCGGGGCCGAGCACGTAATCGTTCTGGGCAGCATGGGCACCCAGACCCACAGCCAACAGCATGGTGGCCAGCATCCACCGGGCCATGTCACGCATCCACTTCATATGCAAAGATCCTCTGATTAAGAAAACAGCCCCTCTACCTCCAGATAGAGGGCGCCTAAGCTGACAGCGCAATGTATCACCGGGCCGTGACGGCCCAGTGTGCGCCCATCCAGGACACAACAGTTGGCGCTAGACCCCGCCCCCCCCCAAAGGTTCCTCAGGCAAAGCCCTTAGCCCCTTCACGAAGGTTCAGGCCAGTGCCACGCTGGCGCGATGGAGAAAAGCGCGGACCTCGTTGCCCGGCATGGGGCGCGCGATCAGGTAACCCTGCACATCGTCGCAACCCAGCGCGCGCAGCATGACCATCTGCTCCTCGGTTTCGATCCCTTCAGCCGTGGTTTCCAGGCGCAAGGCCCGTGCCAGGCTGATGATGGCGGTGACCACGGCCTGCGCGTCCTGGTCGCTGTCGAGCGAGCGCACGAACATGCCGTCGATCTTGAGCTTGTCCATGGGGAAGCGGCGCAGGTAGGCCAGCGAGGAGTAGCCGGTACCGAAGTCGTCCATGGCCACGCGGACCCCCCGGCTGCGTAAGGCCACCAGCGTGGCCTGGGCACCGTCGTGGTCCTCAATCAGGGCTGATTCGGTGATTTCCAGCTCCAGGCGCTCGGGCTCCAGCCCACTCTCCATCAGCGCCTCGTCGACCAGATCAATGACCGAAGAGCTACGGAACTGCACCGCCGACAGGTTCACGGCCACGCGCAGACCCGAAGGCCACTTGGCAGCGGCCCTGCACGCTTCGCGCAGCACCCAGTTGCCCAGCAGCACGATCTGCCCGGTTTCCTCCGCCACGGGAATGAATTCGCCCGGGCCGATCAGGCCCCGCTCGGAATGCTGCCAGCGCACCAGGGCCTCGAAGCCGATGACCTCGCCGGTGTCCAGCCGAACCTGGGGCTGGAAATAGAGGGTGAACTGGTTGGCCGTCAGGGCCTGACCCAGCTCGTGTTGCAGGCGCACGCGGGCACGGGCACTTTCGGCCATCTGGGCGTCGAAGAAGCGGTAGGTGTTGCGGCCGGCGGCCTTGGCGGCGTAGAGGGCCAGGTCAGCGCATTGCAGCAGGGATTGCGGGTCGCGGCCGTCGCGCGGGGCCAGGGCCACGCCGATGCTGGCGCGCACTTCCACCATGGCGCCCTCCAGTTGGCAGGGCTCGGCCAACAGCACTACCAGGCGCTCGGCCAGTGCCGCCGCTTCCTCGTGCGAGGCGTAGTGCCAGCTCAGCAGAGCGAACTCATCGCCGCCCAACCGGGCCAGCAGGTCGCCGTCGGCCACGCAGGATTTCAGGCGCGAGCCCACCCTGCGCAGCAACTGGTCACCCACACCATGGCCGAGCGAATCGTTGATGTTCTTGAAATTGTCCAGGTCCAGAAAGAGCAGCGCGCAAGGCTTGCCTGGCACGGTCGGGTCGACGGCCAGCTTGCTCAACTCCGAGCTGAAACGGTGGCGATTGGCCAGGCCGGTTAGCGAATCGAAGTTGGCCAGCCGGGCCAGTTCGTCGCGGGTGCGACGGGTGTGGGTGATGTCGGAGCCCACGCCGCGCCAGCCGGCGAAGCGGCCTGTCTCGTCCAGCAGGGGCTTGGCCGCCAGTGACCAGCAACGCACCTCATGCCCCACCTCGACCGTGATTTCCAAATCGCGGAAAGGCTGTCCCATGCGGATGTAGGTGGTCAGCTGGTTCAGTGCCTTGCGCGCTTCTTCATCTTCGGGCGGCCGCATGGAGGTCAGCAGCTCAACGAAGGAGCGCTGCAACAGCTGTTTGGATGGCATCCCGAAGGTCTGGGCCAGGCGCGCCGACACATGGCGCAGGTGCCCGGTGGGCGAGATTTCCCACAGCCAATCGGAGGCATGTTCCTCGAAGTCGCGCAGCAGCAGGTCGATGAGCTGCTTCTGGCGCTCGGTCTGGGCGTCGGCCCGCAAGCGGCTCATGAAGACCCGCCCATTGGTGTAGCTCACGCCGCACATGATCACCATGTAGACCAGCAAGGCGATCATCAAGGCGTCGCTGGTGGCATAGCTGGAGCGCTGCAAGCCCACGACGCTGGCCAGGCACATGGTGGCCACGTAGGCCACGGCAGCCGGCACCACGGGGCTGAGCATGAACGCGCCACCACAGATGGTGCCCACCACGACGGTCGCCACGAGCATGGCCCCGTTGTGGTCGGACCCCGGGAACACGAACAGCGGCAGGATGGACCACAAGGCAGAGAAAAAGACCACATGCCCCACGATGATGTGATGCGACATCCTGGAGGCCAGGACGCGGGCCCCGTCGCTGAGCAGCAGGCGCCACCAGACGGAGGCGATCGGCAGCGAGACGATCACGAAGAAGCACCACAGCCCGATGCCGAGCTTGTCCACGCGGTTCCAGAACACCCAGCAGATCACCAGGGTGTTGATGGCGTTGCCCATCGAGATCAACGGGAGAATGCGCAGCAACGCCTGGATCTGGCGTCCACGGAAATGCGCTGCCAACGGACCGTCGACGGACTCCTGAGGAATCACGTCGGACACCAGCTCATCGAGCCGCTGCCTGACTGTCTGGGCCCGGTTTTCTGTGGAGTGAGACATCCGCTCCATTCAATCGAGTGACGATAACCCCCTCGGAATCGGCATATATACCCTGAACTTGATATCGCCAGGCGAAATCAGGCCGTCATATCGTGAAGCTTCCCGGGCTGGGCTTCTCCTTAACCGAGTCGTTCGCTGCGCCATTTCGCTTAACATCTGCGCCCCTGCTGAGAAAAATGCCCCCGCCATGAGTGCTGACAAATCCGTGTCCGACGCCGAACAGGCCCTGCGCGACGCTGCCTGCGAATACCACCGCCTGCCTTCGCGCGGCAAGATCGCGGTCACGCCCACCAAGCCGCTGTCCAACCAGCGCGACCTGTCGCTGGCCTATTCGCCCGGTGTGGCCTACCCCTGCCTGGCCATCGAGAAAGAACCGAACCTCGCGGCCGAGTACACCTCGCGCGGCAACCTGGTCGGCGTGATCACCAACGGCACGGCCGTGCTGGGCCTGGGCGACATCGGCCCACTGGCCTCCAAGCCGGTGATGGAGGGCAAGGGCTGCCTGTTCAAGAAATTCGCCGGTGTCGACGTGTTCGACATCGAGCTGGCCGAGCGCGATCCTGACAAGCTGGTCGACATGATCGCCGCGCTGGAGCCCACGCTGGGTGGCATCAACCTGGAAGACATCAAGGCGCCCGAGTGCTTCTACATCGAGAAGCAGCTCAGCGCCCGCATGAACATCCCCGTCTTCCATGACGACCAGCACGGCACGGCCATCATCTCCAGTGCCGCGCTGCTCAACGGGCTGGAGCTGGTGGGCAAGCAGATCGACCAGGTCAAGATCGCGGTGTCGGGCGCGGGGGCCGCGGCCATCGCCTGCCTGGACCTGATGGTGGAGCTGGGCGTCAAGCGCAGCAACGTCTTCATGTGCGACTCCAAGGGCCTGATCCACACCGATCGCACCGACAAGCTCGACGAATCGAAGCGCCGCTACGCGCAGAACACGAACGGCCGCACGCTGGCTGATGCCGTCAAGGATGCCGATGTGTTCCTGGGCTGTTCGACCGCCGGCACGCTCACGGCCGAGATGGTCAAGACCATGGCCGACAAGCCCCTGATCCTGGCGCTGGCGAACCCCGAGCCCGAGATCCGACCCGAGGTGGCCAAGGCCGCCCGCCCGGACTGCATCATCGCCACGGGCCGCTCGGACTACCCCAACCAGGTCAACAACGTCCTGTGCTTTCCCTACATCTTCCGTGGCGCGCTGGACTGCGGCGCCACCAAGATCACGGACGCGATGAAGCTGGCCTGCGTGCGCCAGATCGCCGATCTGGCCAAGGCCGAGATCTCCGACGAGGTGGCCGCCGCCTACCCCGGCCGCGAGCTGCGCTTCGGGCCGGACTACCTGATCCCCACGCCGTTCGATTCGCGCCTGATCCTGCGCATCGCGCCGGCCGTGGCTGAAGCTGCCGCTGACTCTGGCGTGGCCACGCGCCCCATCGCCGACCTCAAGGCCTACCGCGACTCGCTCTCGCAGTTCGTCTCCAACACGGGCCTGTTCATGCGCCCGCTGTTCCTGCGCGCCAAGGCCGACCCCAAGCGCATCGCCTATGCCGAAGGTGAGGACGAGCGCGTGCTGCGTGCGGCCCAGGTCGCCATCGACGAAGGCATCGCCCGCCCCATCCTCGTGGGCCGCCCCGACGTGATCGCCACGCGCATCGAGCGCGCCGGCCTGCGCCTGCAGCCGGGCGTGAACTGCGAGGTGGTCAACCCAGGCAAGGACGACCGCTTCAAGCAGTACTACGAGGCCTATCACAAGCTGCGTGCCCGCGATGGCATCTCGCCCGACCTGGCCAAGGTGGTGGTGCGCCGCTCCAACTCGCTGATCGCCACGCTGATGGTGCAACTGGGTGACGCCGACGGCATGATCTGCGGCGTGATCGGCCGCTACGACTTCCACCTGGCCCACGTGCAGGAAGTGATCGGCGTGCGCCCCGGTGCCCATGGCCTGGCCGCTCTCAACGCGCTGATCCTGGACCAGCACAACCTGTTCATCGCCGACACCTTCGTCAACGAAGACCCCAGCGCCGAGCAACTGGCCGACATCGCCGCCATGGCCGTAGAAGAAGTCCAGCGCTTTGGTCTGCCGCCACGCGTGGCCTTCCTGTCACACTCGATGTTCGGCTCCAGCAGCCGGCCCTCGGCACGCAAGATGCGCCAGGCCCGCGACCTGTTCGTGGCCCGCATGCCGCATGTGCCGGCCGACGGCGAGATGCAGGGCGACGCAGCGCTGAGCGAATCGGTGCGTACCAAGCTGCTGCCCGACAGCACCTTGCAAGGCACGGCCAACATCCTCATCTGCCCGAACCTGGACGCCGCCAACATCCTCTTCAATGTGCTGAAGATGACGGGCGGCCATGGCGTGACCGTGGGCCCTATCCTGCTGGGTTCATCCGCGCCGGTCCACATCCTGACGCCTTCGGCCACCGTGCGCCGCATCGTCAACATGACGGCGGTCACGGTGACACACGTCGCGCAACAGCAAGCCGCCAACAACAGATAAGGCAGCGACCTTGCCCCCGACACGCTCATCGGCCCTGCAAGGCTACTTGGCTGCGCTGGCCACCGTCGTCATCTGGGCGGGCTTCATCCTCATCTCGCGACTGGGCGGCAAGACCGCGCTCACGGGCTGGGACATCGTGGCCTTGCGCCTGGGCACGGCCTCTCTGGTCCTGCTGCCCTTTTCGCTGAGCTTCCCTGCCGGCACCTGGCGCAGCCTGCGCATGTGGGCCATGGCGCTGATTGGCGGGCTGATCTTCCTGGTGTTCGTGTACGCGGGCTTCAAACGCGCACCGGCCGCGCATGGCGGCATCCTCTTGCCGGGCATGCAGCCCTTTCTGGTCACGGCCCTGGCCTGGTTGCTGATGGGCTCGCGGCCCTCGCGCCTGCGCCTCTTCGGCCTGATCCCCATCGCGGCGGGCGTGGCCTGCGTGGCGGCGCCGCAGCTCCTGGGTGCGCACAAGGGCCCCAGCACGCTCGATGGCGACCTGCTCCTGCTGGGCGGCTCGATCGCCTGGGCCACCTACAGCGTGCTGGTCAAGAAGTGGGTCGTGGACGCCTGGCTGCTGACGCGCTTCGTGGCGCTGGCCTCGGCCCTGGTCTACATGCCCATCTACCTGCTGTGGCTGCCAAAAGGCATCGACCAAGTGCCGATGTCCATGCTCTTGCTGCAAGGGCTGTATCAGGGCCTGGGGCCGACCATCATCGCCATGCTGCTGTTCCTGCGGGCCGTGGCGATTCTGGGGGCCGAACGCACCGGCGCCCTGGTGGCCCTGGTGCCGGTGATGGCCGGCCTGGGCGCCGTGCCCATGCTGGGCGAGCCCTTGACCGGCTGGCTGGTCGCTGGCCTGCTGCTGGTCTCGGGTGGCGCCTTCATCTCTGCGCGGCTGAAGTAAGACCATGACCGCCGCCCGGATGCTGGTCCACATAGATGCCCGTGGCCAGCTGTTTGGCTTTGTGCTTGGCAGCGGCAGCAGCTGACGCCACCATGTCCGCACGCGTGAAGTCGCCAGCCGACACACGCATCACTCCGGCAGACAAGGTGGTGAACGGGAAGAAGCGCAAGACGCCATCACGGTCTTCAGCCTCAATGCCGCCTTGCTGACGCGCCGTCTCGTCATACAGGCCCAAGGCCGCCTTGTTGAAGGCAGCCACAGCTTCCTCGGTACGCCGGGCCCAGTCCTCGCTCTGGAACAGGATGACGAAATCATCGCCGCCCACGTGGCCGATGAAGTCGCGCCGCACATCGCAATGCGCGACCAGGGTGTTGGCCAGCAGCCTGATCATCTCATCGCCACGCCAGTAGCCGTAGTAGTCGTTGAAGGGCTTGAAGTGGTTCAGGTCCGCATAGCAGGCCACGAACTCGGCACCGCTGCCCAGCAGACGCGAAATGTGCAGCGTCAAAGGGATGTTGCCCGGCAGGAAGGTCAGCGGGTTGGCATGGCGTGCGGCCTCGATGCGCAACTCGGTCACCGCGCGCACCAGGCGCTCGCCTGTGCCCATGCCGACATAAGCGCCGTCCTTGGTGATGACGAAGCCTTCGGTCAGGTAACGCTGGTCTTCGGAGGTCAGCACATCGGTGAGTTCATCCAGCCCGATGTGCGACTCCAGCAGCATGGGCTGCGTGTTGGCGAACAGCAGACAGGAACGCTTGTCGTACAACTCCCGGAAGTAAGGCTTGGCATAGTGGTTGAAGAAGACCTGCCGGTTGACCAGTCCGATGGGCCGGCCATCCTGCACCACAGCCATGGCCTTGAGCATCTCGTCTTGCTGAAAGCGCCGCGCGGCATCGAGATGTGTCGCCTCAGCCGGCAAGGGGGCCACGCGCTGCAGGATCTCGCCCACGGTGAAGTCGCTGCGCCCGCTGCGGGTCTTGCTGGGCAACACCGAGATCTCCCGGCTGGTGATCACGTTGGCCGCCGCCGGCAACAGGGCCTCCACGAGATCTGCTTGTGGCCGCCCAAGCAGATAGCCCTGGCCCAGCTCGATGCCCAGGTCGCGTAGCACGCGCAATTCCTCGGCGGTCTCCAGGCCTTCGGCCACCATCTGCGTGCCGAAGGTTTCGGCGATGCGCTTGAGCGCGGTGATCGTCTGCACCTTGTCCGGGTGCGAGGCGATGTCCTTGGCGAAGTACTTGTCGATCTTGACGTAGTCGGGCTTGAGCTCGGCCCACAGGCGCAGGCTGGATCGGCCATCGCCAAAATCGTCCAGCGCCAACTGCACGCCATGGTGGCGGATCAAGCTGACGGCCTGCTGAAGCCTGGGCAGGTTGGCCACACGCTCATGCTCGGTCAACTCCACAACCAGGCGCCCCGTGACGATGCCCAACTCCCGCACCAGGCCCAGGACGCCGTGCGCCACCGGGTGGGCCATCAAGGTTGCCAGCGCACTGGCACTGAGGTTGACCAACAGGCGCCCCTTCATGCCCTGGCGCGCCCAATTCTGCAGTGCCAGCTTGACGCAGTGCACCTCCAGATCGAAGCTGACGCCCTGCTCATGCGCTGCGGCGAACAGCGCATCGGGTGAACCCAAGGCGTGGCCTTTGGGGCCCCGCACCAGGGCCTCGTGTCCGAAGATCTCGCCGTCGCGCAAACGGCCCAATGGTTGGAAATGCGTGCTCAGCAGACCGCAGGCCATGATCTCCTGCACGGTCATCAGGTGAAGCTCGGCGCTGTCTTCAACCACCTGCCCAGAAACTGTCTCTTGCGCCGAAAAGGTCATGCGTACTCCCAAGGTGACGCTGCCTTATCGGTGGTCCCACCTGGGGACTTGAATGAAGCTTTTGTGACGACTTAGGGTTAAACGGACATCACAAACCAAGCTGCTTGGCGATGATCTCGTTCATGATCTCGTGCGTGCCGCCACCGATCGAGAGGATGCGGTTGTCGCGGAACAGGCGCTCCACCACGGACTCGCGCATATAGCCCATGCCACCGAAGATCTGCACCGCTTCATACGTGACCTCATCGGCCACATCGGTGGCGAAATTCTTGGCCATCGAGACCTCCTGCACCGCAGGCTTGCCGACCTGCATGCGGGCCGCGCAACGGTAGGCGTACTCGCGGGCCACGTCCACCTTGGTCGCCATCTCGGCCAGCTTGTGGCGAATCACCTGGTGCTTGGCCAGCGGCTTGCCGAAGGTCACGCGGTCTTTCACGTAGTCCATGCAGGCCTCCAGGCCCATCTGCGCCGTCATGTAGGCCATCACGGCCAGGGCCAGGCGCTCGGCCTGGAAGTTGGCCATGATCAGCATGAAGCCGGCGTTCTCCGGGCCGATCAAGTTGCCCACGGGCACGCGGCAATCCTCGAAGAAGAGCTCGGCCGTGTCCGAAGCCCACCAGCCCATCTTCTTGAGATTGCGCCCCACCGAGAAGCCCGGTGTGCCCTTTTCGATCAGCAGCAGCGACACGCCGGCATAGCCTTCACCACCCGTGCGCACGGCCACCGTGTAGTAGTCGGCGCGCACGCCCGAGGTGATGAAGGTCTTGGCGCCATTGACCACGTAGTGATCGCCATCGCGCACGGCGCGCGTGCGCAGGCTGGCCACGTCGGAGCCACCGCCCGGCTCGGTGATGGCCAATGCAGCGATCTTGTCGCCCGCCAGCACGGCCGGCACCACGCGCTGCTGCACCTCAGGCGAAGCGCCGCGCCACACGGGCGGCAGGCCGATGTCCAGCGAGCCCAGGCTGGCCACCAGGCCGCCCGAGGTGCTGCGCATCAGCTCCTCGCTGACGGCCAGCTTCATGAACACGTCGCTCTCGTAGCTGCCGCCCAGCGCCTCCGGATGGCCGATGCCGAGGATGCCCAGATCGCCCGCCTTCTTGTACAACTCACGGGGAAAGGTGCCGGCCTCTTCCCACTCGGCGATGTACGGCTTGATCTCCTGCTCGACGAAGCGGCGGGCCGTGGCGCGCGCCATCTCGTGGGTGTCGTTGAAGTAGGACACGAAAGGGGTGGTGCTCATTTGGGTGTCTCCTGTGAGGCGCTGTGGCCGGCCTGTCCGGCATCATTGATGCCCAATGCTATAAGCAATTTACCATGACGACCATCAGTTGACGCAAACGTCAAGCAACGATACAGTTCGGCGAAACTGCCCCTACAACCATCCCATCATTGCCCGAGGACGACACCCATGAGCGCAGCGCACTACGACAGCATCTTCCGGCCCGGCCTGTTTGCCGGCCAGGTCCATGTGGTCACGGGGGGTGGCAGCGGCATCGGGCGTTGCGTGGCCCATGAGCTGGCGGCCCTGGGCGCCACGGTTGTCATCACCGGCCGCAGCGAAGAGAAGCTGGCCCGCGTAGTGGCCGAGATCACCGAGGACGGCGGCCAGGTCGATTCCGTCGCCTTCGACATCCGCGACGAGGAGCAGGTCAAGGCCGCCGTGGCCGGCATCGTGGCCAAGCATGGCCGCATCCATGGCCTGGTCAACAACGCGGGCGGGCAGTTCCCTTCACCGCTGAACGCCATCTCCAAGCGCGGCTTCGATGCCGTGGTCACCAACAACCTCACGGGTGGCTTTCTGATGATGCGCGAGGTCTTCAACCAGACCATGATGAAGCACGGCGGTGCCGTCGTGAACATGACCGCCGACATGTGGAACGGCATGCCCGGCATGGCGCACTCCGGCGCCGCGCGCGCCGGCATGGCCAACCTGACCAAGACCGCCGCCTACGAATGGGCCGCCTCGCATGTGCGTGTGAACGCCGTGGCACCTGGCTGGATCGCCTCCAGCGGCATGGACGCCTACGGCCCGGGCATGGCCCCCATGATCCGCGTGCTCAAGGACAACCTGCCCGCCAAGCGCATGGGCCTGGAAGCCGAGGTCAGCTCGGTCATCTGCTTCCTGCTGAGCCCCGGTGCGTCGTTCATCACGGGCGTCACGCTGGCCATCGACGGCGGCGCCCCGCTCAACAGCGCGGTCATGCCCACGCCCAATCACGCCGGCGCACCCAGCTACAACGGCTTCCACCGCGCGACCACGCCCAAGGTCCTGCAAGACCTCTGACTTCAAGCCGGCAGCGTCGCATTGATGCCGTTGACCACCTGATCGAGCTCGCGCGACAGCGCGGCCAGGTCTTCCCGGATGAGGTCGGGTGACTGCTGCGCATCGATGTCGGCAGACAGGCAGCGGCAGGCCCTGGACACCCCCAGCGCGCCCAGCGTCTCGGCCACGCTCTGCATCGTGTGCAGCAGGCGCTTGACGGTGTCGTGGTCGCCCAGCTCATAGGCGCGGCGCCAGTCCCGGATGAAATCGCGCTCGCCATCGGCAAACATCTTGAGCATGCGCATGTACAGGGCCTCGTTGCCCAGCGTGCGCGCCCGCCCGACGGCGAGGTCCACCCCCGGCAAGCCGGCCAGGCTGTTCGCATCTTTGACGGCCGCCACGGGCTCAGCCTGCTTGACGCCTGCCCATCGGACCAAGGTCCGGTACAGGTCCTCCACGTCGATGGGCTTGGCCACGTGATCGTTCATGCCTGCGGCCAAGGCCTTCTCGCGGTCACCCAGCATGGCATTGGCCGTCATGGCGATCACCGGCAGGTCCCGCCATGCGGGGTTCTCGCGGATGCGCCGGGTCGCGGTGTAGCCGTCCATGCCCGGCATCTGGCAGTCCATCAGCACCACGTCAAAGTTCTGCTCGCCCAGCAGCTTCAAAGCGGTCTGGCCATCCTTGGCCACGGTCACCACGGTGCCGACGCGCTGCAGCAGCTCCACCGCCAGTTCCTGGTTGATCTCGTTGTCTTCGGCCAGCAGCACCCGCACGCCGGTCAGCTTGGCCTGGTGATCCCGCAAGGTGACCTTGGTGTCGCGCCGGTTGTCGATGGCACTCGCCTCGACCACGGGCGTCAGCGCGCGCTGGCAGGCATCGTGCAATGACGAGGGCGTCACCGGCTTGATCAGCACCGCACGCACCTGGACCTGCTCCTGACGCATGCGCCGCATCACCTCCTCGCGGCTGAAGGCCGTCACCATCAGGATCTGCGGTCGGTCATGCCCCGCCAGCGACAAGCGCCGGGCGCAGCTCACGCCGTCAAGCCCAGGCATCTTCCAGTCCAGCAGCACCAGTTGGAAAGGCCGCCCGGCCCTGCGCGCCTCATCAACCATGCGCAAGGCCTGTTCGCCATCGTGGGCCTCGTCCACATCGAAGCCCATGCGGCGCGCCATGTTGATCAGCACTTGGCGCGCTGACGCGTTGTCGTCCACCACCAGCAGACGGCCACCTGCCGGCAACGGCTGCCGCATGTGCTGTGCCGAGGTCTGCGCGCCCAGCCCCAGGCGCAGGTTGAAGTAGAAAGTACTGCCCTGCCCTTCGTGGCTGTCGACCTCGATGCTGGAGCCCATCATGCGCACCAGCTTCTGGCTGATGGCCAGGCCCAGGCCCGTGCCGCCAAAGCGCCGCGAAGTCGACATCTCGGCCTGCGTAAACGGCGTGAACAGCCGCGCCTGCTGGGCCTCGCTCATGCCCACACCGGTGTCCTTGACCCAAAAGCGCAGCAGGATCGAGGCATCTGTGCGCTCGACCTGCTCCACACCGATCACCACCTCGCCATGGCTGGTGAACTTCACCGCATTGGCCGACAGGTTGACCAGCACCTGGTGCAGGCGCAGCGGGTCGCCCACAACGCGATCGGGCACATCGGGCGACTGCACGATCAGCAGCTCCAGGTCCTTTTCCTCGGCCTTCAGGCCGATCAGGTCGGCCAGGCCATTGAGCGTGTCGAACAAACTGAACTCGATCGACTCGATGTCCAGCTTGCCTGCCTCGATCTTGGAGAAGTCCAGGATGTCGTTGATGATGCCCAGCAGCAGCTTGGCCGAGGTGTGCACCTTCTGCACATAGTTGCTCTGCCGCTCGTTGAGCCCGCTTTGCAAGGCCAGCTCCGACATCCCGATGATGGCGTTCATGGGCGTGCGGATCTCGTGGCTCATATTGGCCAGGAACTCGCTCTTGGCCTCGTTGGCCAGCTCCGCCGCTTCCTTCTCGATGGTGAGCTGCTGGCTGCGGGTCTCCACCTCATGCCGCTTGTTGATCTCGTTCATCAGCGACAGCCGCATCCCGTTGATCGACTCGACCAGCGCGTCGATCTCGTCGCGGCGATGGGCCTGGCGGTGCGTCAAGGTCAAGGCGGTGCTCAGGTTGTCGATCGACAGCCGAGAAGAGAAACTCGCAATCTGGCTGAGGTGCCGGGTGATCAGCAGCCGCATGCCCATGATCAAGGCGAAAGCCAGCACCGTGGTGCGCACCACCTCGGCCACCACGATGGTCACGGCGGTTTCACGCAGGCGGCCATAGAGCCCTTCGAGCGACACCTCCACCTTCAACTGGCCGATGGCCTGGCGCTGGTCCGGATGCAGCGGGTCCGTGTAGACCAGTTGGTAGACGTGGCTCAGCGTGGGCACGCCAAAGCCGACTGAAGCCCCCACTGCAGTGGACACCTCGCGTGTCTTGCCCGCGGCCTTGACCTGAAACGGCAGGTCGCCAGACACGCCGGCATAGGTGATGTCGGGCAGTTGCGCGATGCCTTCGAGCTGCTTTTCGATCAGGGGCTGGTCCAGCAGCCACACATTGGCGGTCAGGGCTGGCACATGGCTGTGCTCGATCATGCGCAAGCTGTCTTCGACCGCACGCAGGCCGGCGCGGTAGTCGCTGTAGATCTGATAGGCCGCAGCCAGCAAGGCGATCACCAGGCTGATCATCAAGACCAGGACCGTCATGCGGCGCGTGATGGAATGCGTCATCCCTGGGGCCTCCTCTTTTTTCAGGGCTGGAGCTCGCGCTTGAACGCCGACATCATCCGATCGTATTCGCCATTGGCCTTGATGGCCTGCAGGCCTTTCTCGAAAACGTCACACATGCGCCTGCCATCGGGGTGCGTGCGCGAAAAGCTCACCCAGAAGCTGTCAAGCCGGATCGCGCCTACCCGCTTGATCTGCCCTCTGAGCCTCGGCTCGTGCTTGATCCGGTAATACCCCGGCATGGTGTTGAGCAGGATGAAATTGACTCGACGGGCCACCAGCATCTTCACCAGATTGCTGTCCGAGACGGCACTCAGCTTGGTGATGCGCGGGTTCTGCATGAACTCGGTGGGGTAGGTGTAGCCGATGGTCACACCCACGGTCTGCCCTTCCAGGTCTTTTTCAGTCAAGTCACGCCCGGGCACATCGCTGCGCGCGAAGATGGCCAGCTCCTCCTGAAACAAGGGCGTCGGGTGCCAGTAGAACTGGTCCTTGTTGGCATCGGTGCGCGTGGTGTCGAAACAACCCAGTACCGTGCCCTTCTCGGCGTAATGCAGGCAGCGCGAAAACGGCACGACCTCGAAACGCACATCCACGTCCTGGGTCTTGAAAGCCGCCTTGACGAGGGCGGGTGCCAGGCCTTCCGGCCCTGCGCGATCGGCGCGCATCGATGAATAAGGCGCCCAGTCATCCTCAGCCGCGATCGTGACGACTTCGGTCGCCCCGGCTGCCGTCCACAGTCCCGCACATACAGCCAGCGCAGACCATGTCGTCCGCCAAGTCGTCCGAATTGCCATTTTCAGACCTCCTAGCCGATCACTTTATCGCGTTCTGCGGCCTCCCGACACAACAAGTTACGCTTTCGCTCCACCCCCCAGCGATAGCCAGAAATCGCCCCGTCATGCCGTACCACCCGGTGACAGGGAATGGCCACGGCCAGCGGGTTGGCGGCACAAGCACCTGCCACCGCCCGCACAGCCCGGGGCGCACCGATGCGCTCGGCCAGCTCGGCGTAACTCACGGTCTGCCCGGCGGGCACGCGCCGCAAAGCCTGCCAGACGCGCTGCTGGAAAGCCGTGCCGCGGATGTCCAAAGGCAGGTTCAGGCCCAGGTGAGGCGATTCGATGAAACCCACCACCTGCGCCACCCACTGCTCGAAATACTGGTCAGCGCCAATCAGGCGGGCAGTCTTGAAGCGGTCCTGCAAATCTTTCACCAGCAGCTCGGGCTCATCCCCCAGCAAGATGGCGCACACGCCGCGTTCGCTGGCGGCAACCAGCACCGCGCCCAGCGTGCATTGGCCCACTGCGAAACGGATGTCATGGCCGGCGCCGCCGGCCTTGAAGTCACGCGGCGTCATGCCCAGCACGGCATCGGCCTGCTCGTAGAAGCGGCCACTGGATGAGTACCCGGCGTCATAGAAGGCCGCCGTGACGCTGGCTTCTTCGCTGGCCAAGGCTTCGCGCACGCGCCGCGCCCGATGCGCCTGGGCATACGCCTTGGGCGTCACCCCGGTCTGGGCCTTGAACAGCCTCTGCAGGTAAAAGCTGCTGACACCCGCCAGCAAGGCCAGCTCTTCCAGTGTCGGCTCCGCGTCGGCGTGCTCGATGTGGCGGCATACCGCCACCACCAGCTCCGTCTGATTGACCGATGCTCTGCCCATCACCGCACACTGACCACGTCTGTTGACCTGCTTACACTGTAGCGGCTTGGCGCCGGCGAAACACTCCGATTCTTGCCTCGGGGCTCGTTCAAACGCTCAGGATATGACCGTGGCCACGTACATCAGCCAGGGGCTGGACTCGGCCAGATCGTCCACCCCCAGGGAGGCGCCCCAGACCGTGAACACGTCCAGCAGACGAAACCCCAGCGCGCTCAGTTGCAACGCCTGCGCCTCGCGGTCGATGTAGTAATGCAGGCAGGCGTAGTCGTGCCCGACATCAGTCAGCAAGGCATACTGCGCCTCGTCGCGATTGAACCTGCGCAAGCGCCCGTAATTGAGCCATTGCCGCCCCACCCTGACCACGTTGCGCAACATGGTCACCGGGTTGCGTGACAGCTTCAGCCGGGGCCCCCTGTACGCGTGCTTGTAGCTGCGGTTGTGCGCTGAGAACATCACCACGCCATCGGGCTTGAGCACACGCCGCACTTCGCTGAGCACCTGCAGGCGCTCCTCGTGTGACACCGCGTCCAGCACATTGTTGGTCCCGAACACGAAATCGAAACTGCCCGCCTCATGCACAGATAGGTCACGCATGTCCCCCAGTTCGAAGCGCACCTTGGGCAAACGGTGGCTGGCCTTCTGCACCATATAGGGCGAGTAATCGACCCCGATGTAGCGGTGCGCCATGGGAGCCAGGTAGATGGCCGTGCGCCCGGTGCCCACGCCCAGATCCAGCACATCCCGCCCGGCAAACACTGGCTGGTATTTCAGGAGCGCCAGCGCCTCGGCCAGCTCCAGCTTGTCGGAGGGGTAATGGCGCACCACCGATGGCGACTGGTACACCCTGTCATTCACCACGCCCTGGCCGACTACCTGGCGGGTCACTGCCGCATTGCCCATGGTCAAGCTCCTTCATGCGCCAAAGCCCGCTTTGCTTCTTTGCAGGTGTCTGTTGATCCACTTGCCGGCTCCATCACCGGTCTGAGTACATTTTTTCACATGATGTCCACCATTCGTGACAATTCCGGACAATCCAACTGAGCAAAGGGGAACTTTTTTGCCTTTAGCACTCTCTGAGCAGGAGTGCTAATATGTTCTGAGAAGGAATCGCGAAAGGACTCCCCGTGACCACTGCCATCGCCACCCGTGACCCCTGGAGTGTGGTGCCCTCGCTGGGCAATCTGGACAGCTATATCCGCGCCGTCCAGGTCATCCCCATGCTGGAGGCCGAGGAAGAACAAGCCCTGGCGCGTCGTCTGCGTGATCAGCAGGATCTGCAGGCCGCCTCCAGGCTGGTTCTGTCGCACCTGCGTCTGGTCGTCTCCATCTCCCGTCAGTACCTGGGTTACGGGCTGCCACAGGGCGACCTGATCCAGGAAGGCAACGTCGGCCTGATGAAAGCCGTCAAGCGCTTCGACCCTGACCAGGGCGTGCGCCTGGTGAGTTACGCCATGCACTGGATCAAGGCCGAGATCCACGAATACATCCTCAAGAACTGGCGCATGGTCAAGGTCGCCACGACCAAGGCCCAGCGCAAGCTCTTCTTCAACCTGAGGTCGCTCAAGCACCAATTCAAGGGTGAGATCGACGATGCCCGCGTGTCGCGTGCGGCCTTGAGCGAGGCGGAAATCCACCGCGTCGCGCAAGAACTGGATGTGCGCCCCGAGGACGTCATCGAGATGGAAACCCGCATGGCCGGCGGCGACGTGGCTCTGGAAGCCCCCGCAGACGACGACCATGACGGCGCTACCTTGGCCCCGCTGAACTACCTGGCCGACGAGGTGCACGAGCCCACCCGTGTGATCGAAGCCCATCGCCGCGACTGGCTGGCCAGCGATGGCATCAGCCTGGCGCTGGAGCAGCTCGACGAGCGGAGCCGCCGCATCGTCGAAGAACGCTGGCTCAAGGTGAATGACAACGGCTCGGGCGGCATGACCCTGCACGAGCTGGCCGCTGACTATGGCGTCAGTGCCGAACGCATCCGCCAGATCGAAGCTGCCGCCATGAAGAAGATGCGCAAGGCCTTGAGCGAGACAGTTGGCGCCTAAGGTCGGCGCCTGAAGTGATTGCGCTCAGGCTGGCATCGTCAGCCAGCCGCGTTGCGCCAATTCAGCCTGACACTGCGCTGCATCCACGAACTGCACGGCCCGCCAACCCAGTGAGCGGGCCGTTTCAATGTTGTGGATGTTGTCGTCGATGAAAACCGTGCGCTCAGGTGCGATGCCGAACTGAGCGGCGGCGGTCTGGAAGATATCCGCATTGGGCTTGATCTGCCCGACGTGGCAGGAGAACACACCCTCGATGAAACGGTTCAGGAAAGCGTGCTCGCGCTCCAGAAACACCGCATAGGGCTGCGGCATATTGGACAGGAAATACAGCGGCACACCCGCCGTCGACAAGCGCTCCAGCCAGCTCACCGTGGCCGGCATGGGAGCCAGATGCGGTGGAATGGCCTCCATCAAACTATTGACGTCGGCAGCAGCCAGCCCGGTGCGCAGGGCGATCCGGTCGCGAACGTCGTCCCAGCTCAGCGCTCCGCGGTCAAACTCGGACCAATCGCTGCCCGGCACAAAGGACTGGAACACCTTGGAGGCCAGTTGCAAAGCCTCCTCGTCGTTGCGCGCCAGATGCGGCAAGATCGACTGGATCAGCTTGGCAGGCTGCCAGTTGAACAGCACGCCACCGAAATCAAAGACCACCGCTTGGGTTTGCTGCTGCGTCATCACCCTGCTCACTCCACCATTCACTCAACGCAAGCGGGCGATCATCGCCGCCGTGGCCGCATCCAGCCCACTCGTGTCGCCCGAAGACAGGCGCGGCAGCAGGTCCTTGCAGAGCGCCTTGCCCAACTCCACGCCCCATTGGTCAAAGGAGTTGATGCCCCACAGGGCCCCACTGACAAAGGTTCGGTGCTCATAGAGCGCCACCAGCGCACCCAGCGAGCGCGGCGTGACCTCGTCGAGCAGCAGGGTCAGGCTGGGGCGGTTACCCGGGAAGGTGCGGTGCCTGGCGATGGCTTCAGGCGCCATGTCGGGCGAGGCTGTGGGCACCGACTCCCGCATGGCCTCGTCGGCTGACTTGCCCCACATCAGCGCCTGCGCCTGTGCCAGGCCATTGGCCAGCAGCATGTGGTGCTGCTCGTTGAGCAAGGTGCGCATGGCCGGCGTCAGGCTGCCCGGCGCGCGGTAACTGGCCTGTTTGACCAGCAGGAACTCGACCGGGATCACGTCTGTGCCCTGATGCAGCATCTGGAAGAAGGCGTGCTGGCCATTGGTGCCGGGCTCGCCCCACACCACATCGCTGGTGGCAAAGGGTAGCGGCCCGCCTTGCGCGTCGACACCCTTGCCATTGCTCTCCATCACCAGTTGCTGCAGGTAGGCAGGCAGCCGGCGCAGGCCATGGTGATAGGGCACCACACAGCGGCTGGTGTAGCCCTTGAAATTGCGGTACCAGATGTCCATCAGGCCCAGCAGCGTGGGCAGATTCTGCTCCAGCGGCGCTTGGGCGAAATGCTCGTCCATGGCGTGCGCGCCGGCCAGCATCGCCAGGAAGTTGCTGCTGCCCAGCGAGAGCGCAATGGGCAGGCCGATGGCCGACCACATCGAGAAGCGGCCACCCACCCAGTCCCAAAAGCCAAAAGTCTGCGTGATGCCAAAGTCCGCCGCCAGCTTCACATTCGTGGTCGTGGCCACGAAGTGCCTAGCAATGTCCTGGCCGCCATGATCAAGAAACCATTGCCGCGCTGTCTGCGCATTGGCCATGGTCTCCTGCGTCGTGAAGGTCTTGGACGCAATCACGAACAGCGTATGCGCCGGGTTCACCTTGCGCAGCACACTGGCCAGATCCTGCCCATCGGCGTTGGAAACGAAGTGAAAATTCAAGCCCGGGTGCACAAAGGCATCCAGCGCAGGCACCACCATCTGGGGCCCCAGATCAGAGCCGCCAATGCCGATGTTGACCACATCCGAGATCTGGCCCGGCATGCTGCCGCCCGCCGTCTGCCGCACTTCTTCGACGAAGGCCAGCATGCGGTCCAGCGCCTCGTGCACCTGCTCGCTATGTGGCCCCTGCCCACGCGGTGCGCGCAAGGCCGTGTGCAAGGCTGCACGCCCCTCCGTGACATTGACCACATCGCCGCCCATCAGGGCATCGCGCTGTTCCGCCAGGCCGCATTCGCGGGCCAGATCGAGCAAGTGATGAAGCGTGGCCACATCCAAATGCGATCGAGACAGGTCGGCGAAAACCTCGGGCGCCTGGATGCCCAGACGCCGCACACGGTCAGGGTCATCGGCAAACAGTTGCCGCAGGTTCAGGTCTCGGCCATGCGCTTGCAGATGGCCACCCAGGGCCGACCAGGCGAGGGTCCGGTCACAACGTGGGAATGCCATGGCCGATGCGCTTATCAACGTTGCGCTTCAATCAAGGCGTCCAGCTTGGCCGCATCCGCTGCGAACAGACGGATGCCTTCAGCCAGCTTCTCGGTCGCCATGGCGTCCTCATTGAGTTCGTAGCGGAAGGTGGCTTCACTCATCTGGGCTTCAGGCGCCTGGGCCGATGCGGGCGGCGTCAGGTGCCGCACCACGGGCGGGCTGTTGCCATCGGCAGCCTGTAGTTGCGCCAGCAGGTCGGGGCTGATGGTCAGCAGATCGCAACCTGCCAAAGCCAGGATCTGGCCCACGTTGCGGAAGCTCGCACCCATGACCTCGGTACGCACACCATGCTGCTTGTAATAGTCGTAGATGCGGCTCACCGACCTCACGCCCGGGTCGTTGACACCCGCATTGGCGGCCTCGTCCCACTGGGCGCCAGCCGACTTCTTGTACCAGTCGTAAATGCGGCCGACAAAGGGCGAGATCAGTTGGACACGTGCATCGCCACACGCCCGGGCCTGTGCGAACGCGAACAGCAAGGTCAGGTTGCAGTGGATACCGTCTTGCTCCAGCACACGGGCCGCCTGGATGCCTTCCCAGGTCGAGGCGATCTTGATCAGCACGCGATTGCGGCCCATACCCGCCGCTTCATACAGAGCCATGATGTGGCGCGCGCGCGCCACAGTGGCCTGCGTGTCGAAACTCAGGCGCGCATCCACCTCGGTCGAGACACGACCGGGCACCACTTTGAGAATCTCAAGCCCGAAACGAACCAATACACGGTCCACGATGGACGCCAGTGATTCACCACGATGGGCCGCCACGGTATCGGCCAGCAAGGGCGCGTAGTCGGGCTTTTGAACCGCCTTGAGAATCAGCGAGGGGTTGGTGGTGGCATCCTGGGGCGTGAATTGAGCCAGTTGCTTGAAATCACCGGTATCGGCCACCACCGTGGTGAAGGCCTTGAGTTGTTCGAGTTGCGAGGTCATATCAAACGGATCGCCGCCGCGAAATTGCCTTATCGTTGCCCTTATTCTGAATCCAATTCGATGACAAAGTTCGGACCGCCCCCTCAAGCAGATAGCCGGTCTGACCATTTTTCGCAACTCGCATGGCTTTCGACCTCGTTTTTTTTGGCGGCACTGGCGACCTGACCTGGCGCAAGCTGATGCCTTCGCTCTTTCAGGCCTGGCGGCACGGCAAGCTGCCTGCGGGCGGCCGCATCCTCGCCGTGGCACGCGACGACAAGGACGACGAGGCCTACCGCGCCTGGTTGCAAGAGCGCCTGCAGGCCGCCGACAGCGCCAAACGCCCATCGGAAGACGAGTTCAAGCAGTTCGCTTCGCTGATCCACTACCTGCGCATGGACCTGTCCCTGCCGGCCGACTACCAGCGCCTCAAAAGCTGGCTCGAATCGCGCCGCAGCGACAACACCGTCATCTACCTGGCCACCAGCCCTCACCTCTTCCCGGTGATCTGCCAGCAACTGGGGGCTTGCGGGCTCAACCACCAAGGCATCCGCGTGGTGCTGGAAAAACCGCTGGGCCACGATCTGGCCAGTGCCCAGACCATCAACCAGGCCGTGCGCGCCGTGTTCAGCGAACGCCAGGCCCTGCGCATCGACCACTACCTGGGCAAGCCCTCGGTGCAGAACCTCATGGCCCTGCGCTTTGGCAACGTGCTGTTCGAGCCCCTGTGGCGCCGCGAGAGCATTGCCAACATCCAGATCACGCTGGCCGAGAGCCTGGGGGTGGGCACACGCGGCGACTTCTATGACCGCACCGGCGCCCTGCGCGACATGATCCAGAACCATGCGCTGCAACTGCTGACCATGGTCGCCATGGAGCCGCCCTCCAGCGCCGATGCCGACGCCATCCGCGACGAGAAACTCAAGGTGCTGCGCTCGCTCAAGCCTTTCGATTTGAGTTCGGTGGCGCGGGATGTGGTGCGTGGCCAGTACCGTGCCGGGACCATCAACGGGCAGATGGTCAAGGGTTATCTGGACGAGGACAAGGTCCCTGCCGATAGCCACATGGAAACCTTTGTGGCCCTGCGTTGCGAAGTGCAGAACTGGCGCTGGGCCGGCGTGCCCTTCTACCTGCGCACGGGCAAGCGCATGGCCGACCGCCATGCCGACATCGTCGTGAACTTCCGGCCCACGCCACACCCCATCTTCCCGGGGGCGCACACGGCCAACAAGCTGGTGATCAAGCTGCAACCGGAAGACGGGCTGGAGTTGCACCTGCTGGCCGCCAAGGGATCGGTGGCATCTGCTGGTGCGGGCGCCATGCCCGAGACCTTGTCACCCGTTTCGCTGGACCTGGATTTCGACAAGGCCTTCCCCACGGACCGCGTGGGCGCGTACGAGCGCATGCTGCTCGACGCGCTGGCCGGCCGGCTCAACCTGTTTGTGCGCTCCGACGAGCAGGAGCAGGCCTGGCGTTGGGTGGAACCCATCCTCGAGACCTGGGCACGCGACCACAGTTCGGTGCGCGGCTACGCGGCGGGCACCTGGGGGCCGCCCGCGGCCAGCGCCTTGGTGGCGCGGGATGGCTTCGCCTGGTCGGAAGAGGCCTGATCCTCGAACGGGATCAGGCAGATTGCAGGAGCCCGTCCACGCCGTACAGGCGCGCCAGCTCCTTCAAGCGCGGCGGCAGGGACTGCACAGCGAAGGCCCGCCCCTTGGCACGGGCCATGCGCTGGCACTCCAGCAACACGGCCAGTGCGCTGGAGTCAAAGCGTTGCAGGGCCGAGCCGTCCACGGTCAGCATGGCCGCGTCCACATTGCCGCCCGCTGCAGCCTTGTCCAGCGTCTGCTTGAACAGGCTCAGCACATGGGGCACTTCGGCATGCGTGATGACGGCAGGCAGCAGCAACATGGCGATCAGCCCGCCACTTTCTTGGCAGCCAGCTGCTTGTTGCGCTCCACCAGCTTGGCGATCAGGCCGTCGATGCCCGAGGCGCTGACTTCCTGCGCAAAGCTGCTCTGGTAGGTCTGCACCAGCCAGGCACCCAGCACGTTCACGTCGTAGATCTTCCAGCCATCGGCCGTCTTTTCCAGGCGGTAGTCCAGCTGGACCGGATCACCCTTGCCGCGAACGATGGTACGCACCACCACCTCGGTGTCCTCCGGGCGATTGCGCATGGGCTTGTACTCGATGGTCTGGTCCTTGATCTGCGAAGCAGCACCGGCGTAGGTGTAGATCAGCAGGGTCTTGAACTCGTCCTGCAGACGCTTTTGCTGATCCGGCGTGGCCTGGCGCCAGTTGCGCCCCACGGCCGAGGCGGTCATGCGCTGGAAGTCCACGAAGGGCATGATCTTGGTGTCGACCACCTGGGTCACCTTGTGGATGTCACCCGACTGCAAGGCCTTGTCGGACTTGACGGTGGCAAACACGTCGGCGGTGATGACCTTGATGAACGCATCAGGGGCCTGGGTGACCGATGCGCCTTGGGCAGCAGCAGGTGCAGTGGCTTCGGCAGCGGCCGAAGCGCCAGACAGCATGGCCAGCGAGACAGCGGCCGACGCCAGCAGACGAATGGTGTAGTTGTGAGCGGATTTCATGGGAAACCTTTCTTGGATCGCCTGGCCCTCTAACGCGTCATCTGCGCAGCAGGTGGACCAAGTCGAGCAGCATTGTGTTTCTTTACGCTTGACCCCGGGGGGCATCAGGGCAACTCATGGAAACATGGCCCAGGGGTTGTGCTTGCCGGCCGAGGCCAGCGTAGCCGGCGTGTCGACCTCGCTGATTGGCAGGCTGGCGGGTGCACTGGCCGAAGAAGCGGCCGGCAAGGCCGGCACGGCAGAATCAGGCGAGGACGCGCCAGAAGAGGCCCCGGATGCAGCCGGTTCTGCGGCCGGAGCGGCCCCCTCAGGCCCAGCCTTGTCCTGCCGTGGATCGGGCGTACCCTGATCCTGATCGTCTTGCGGTGGATCGCCTTCGTAGATCAAGTTCTGACGGCGTTGCAGGTAGGCATCCCGCATGAACGCGTACTTGTCCAGGGCCACGTCATCAAGCAGATTGCCGGCTTCGAGCAAATTGGCTCGCGTGTTGATCACCTGCCAGCCCACCAGCAGGTTGCGCTCACGCGGATAAGTGCCCACGCTACCAGCCGAGAAATACCAGTCGCCGGGCAGGCTCGCCGTATCGCGCAAGGTCGAGGGACCCAACAAGGGCCACACGATATAGGCACCCGGCTTGACACCCCAAACACCCAGTGTCAGACCGAAGTCCTGATTGGGTTTGTACAACTGCATGGGCGTGGCAATATCGAGCAAGCCAGCCAGGCCAAAGGTCGTGTTCACGGCCACACGCATCACGCTCTGGGTGCCCTCTTTGAAGCGCCCTTGCAGAAACAGGTTGATCGTGGACCAGACGTCTCGGATGTTGCCGGCAAAGTTGCTGAAGGCGGTACGCACCGGCTCGGGTGTGACGGTCTTGTAGCCCTCCGCCACGGGCTTGAGGACATGGCTGTCCACCGACTCGTTGAAGGCAAAGACCTTGCGGTTCCAGGATTCCAGCGGATCGGGGTTCTGACGGGTGGCACAACCGGGCAAGGCCAGCAGCATGGCTGTGCTTGCAAGGATGGCGACGGTCTTTCTCACTTCTGCCCCTCCTTGCCCGAGTTGCCATCTGCCGCCTTGCTGTAGAGGAACTGGCTGATGAGGTTCTCCAGCACGATGGCCGACTGGGTGCTCTTGATGGTATCGCCCGCGGCCAGATTGGTCTCGCCATAACCGGGCTCCAAGCCGATGTACTGCTCGCCCAGCAGGCCGGCCGTCAGGATCTTGGCCGAGGTGTCCTTGGGGAAGGCCACGCCCTTGTTGAGCGTGATCTCGACCTGGGCCTGATACGTCTTGGTGTCAAAGGTGATGGACTGTACGCGCCCCACCACCACGCCCGCGCTCTTGACCGCGGCCTGGCGCTTGAGCCCGCCGATGTTGTCGAAGCGGGCCACGACCGTGTAGCCGCTGTCGAACGACAAGGTCAGCAGGTTGCCGGCTTTCAGCGCCAGGAACAGGATGGCCGCCGCGCCGAAGAGCACGAAGAGACCAACCCAGACATCATGTTTCGATTTCTGCATCTTGTTTTCCTTCCCCGACCGTCAGATCGAGAACATCATGGCCGTGAGCACAAAGTCCAGGCCGAGCACGGCCAGGGACGCCATCACCACGGTCCGCGTGGTCGCCAGCGACACACCCTCGGGCGTCGGCTGGCATTCGTGGCCTTGCAGCAGCGCGATGAAGGTGACGGTCAGGCCAAACACCACGCTCTTGAGCATGCCGTTGCCGACGTCAGCCCATACCTCAACGCCGTTTTGCATCTGTGACCAGAAGGCGCCCTGGTCCACACCGATCATGGCGACCCCCACCAGCCAGCCGCCCAGGATACCGACTGCCGAGAAGACTGCCCCCAGCAAGGGCATGGCAATGACACCGCCCCAGAAGCGCGGCGCCAGCACACGCTGGATAGGGTCCACGGCCATCATCTCCATGGCGGCCAGTTGCTCACCCGCCTTCATCAGGCCGATGCCGGCCGTCAGGGCCGTGCCTGCCCGACCTGCAAACAGCAATGCCGCCACCACCGGCCCCAGTTCACGCACCAGCGACAGCGCCACCATCAGGCCCAGCGCTTCGCTCGAACCATAGCGCTGGAGGATGTAGTAGCCCTGCAGCCCCAGCACAAAGCCCACGAAGAGCCCCGACACCACGATGATCGCCAGCGAGTAATTGCCCAAAAAGAAGATCTGCTCGGACAGCAGACGCGGGCGGCGCAAGGTAGGGCCCAGCGTGGACAGCAGGCGCAGGAACAGCCGTGCGCCATAGCCCATGTCGGCCAGCTTGCCGCGCGTGGCACGCCCCACGTACACCGGATTGAGCCAGTTGATCATCCGCGCACCCCGAAGTCATGCCCTACGTCTTGCGCGGGGTAGTGGAAACGAACCGGGCCATCGGGCGCGGCATGCACGAACTGCCTGACCATGGGCTCCTCGCTGGCACGCATCTCGGCGGGCGTACCCTGCCCCACGATGCGGCCATTGGCCAGCAGCACGATGTGGTCGGCGATCAGGAAGGTTTCCTCCACGTCGTGGGACACGACGATGCTGGTCAGGCCCATGGTGTCGTTGAGTTCGCGGATCAGGCGTGCCGCAATGCCCATGGAGATGGGATCCAGCCCGGCGAAGGGCTCGTCATAGAGCATCAGCTCAGGGTCCAGCGCCATGGCGCGGGCCAGGGCCACACGTCGCGACATGCCCCCCGAGATCTCGCTGGGAAGCAGGTCCCGCGCACCACGCAGGCCCACGGCATTGAGCTTCATCAGCACCAGGTCACGCAGGACGGATTCGGGCAGTTGCGTATGCTCACGCAGCGGAAAAGCCACGTTCTCAAACACGGACAGGTCGGTGAACAGGGCACCGAACTGGAACAGCATGCCCATGCGACGCCGGGCCGCCATGATGCCAGCCGCATCGAGCGTGGCCATGTCCTGCCCATTGACCAGCACCTGTCCGGACATGGGCTTGAGCTGGCGCCCGATCAGGCGCAGCACCGTGGTCTTGCCTCCACCCGAGGTACCCATCAGTGCCACGACGCTGCCCTTGGGCACCACCAGGTTGATGTTCTCCAGGATGACCCGATCGCCATAACCGCAGGTCACGGCACGCAGCTCGACGGCATTCTCCGGCAACGGTTTGGACGCGTCCGATTCAGGCATCTGAAAAATACGGGTGGATCAGGAAATAAAAAGGGGCCAGCGTAGTACCGGCCCCTCCGATGATAGGGTATTCACGATTCGCCTGCCTGTCGCCCCGATGGGTGGGCACAACAGGCATAAGGCGAATAAACGCAGGTTTATCTGGGCAACGTCGTCGATCCCATCAGGAACTCGTCGATCGCACGGGCAGCCTGGCGGCCTTCGCGGATGGCCCAGACCACCAGCGATTGGCCACGGCGCACGTCGCCGGCAGCGAACACCTTGTCGGCATTGGTTTTGTAGGCGCCCTCAAGCTCGGTGGTGGCCTTGGCATTGCCGCGGCCGTCCTTGTCGACGCCAAAACCGCTCAGCAGGGTGTCGACCGGGTTGATAAAGCCCATGGCCAGCAGCACGAGGTCAGCCTTGAGGGTCTGCTCGGAGCCGGGCACTTCTTCGAACTTGCCGTTCTTGAACTCGACGCGCACAGTCTTCACAGCCGTGACTTTGCCGTTCTCGCCAATGAACTCCTTCGTGGCGATGGCGAACTCGCGCTCGCAACCTTCTTCGTGGCTCGACGAGGTACGCAGCTTGATCGGCCAGTAGGGCCAGGTCAATTCCTTGTTCTCCTGCTCGGGCGGCTGGGGCATCAGCTCGAACTGGATCACGCTCTTGGCGCCGTGGCGGTTGGAGGTGCCCACGCAGTCGGAACCGGTGTCGCCACCGCCGATCACGATCACGTTCTTGCCCGTGGCCAGGATCTGGTCCTTGACCTTGCCGCCCGCGTTGACGCGGTTCTGCTGGGGCAGGAACTCCATGGCGAAATGGATGCCGGCCAGGTCGCGGCCCGGTACAGGCAGATCGCGTGAGTGCTCGGCACCACCGGCCAGCAGCACGGCGTCGAAGTCCTTCTTGAGCTGCTCGGGGGTGACGGTGTCCTTGGCCCAGTTGGTGACCTTGGCACCCGCACCCGACTTGGGCATCTCGCCCACGATGGTGTTGGTCTTGAAGATCACACCTTCGGCTTCCATCTGCTTGACGCGCTTGTCGATGTGCGACTTGTCAAACTTGAAATCGGGGATGCCGAAGCGCAGCAGGCCACCGATGGTGTCGTTCTTCTCGAACACGGTCACGCTGTGGCCGGCGCGGGCCAGCTGCTGGGCTGCGGCCATGCCGGCGGGGCCGGAACCAACGACAGCGACCTTCTTGCCCGTCTTCACGGCGGCGGGCAGGGGCTTGATCCAGCCTTCTTGCCAGGCGCGGTCGACGATGGCGTGCTCGATGGACTTGATGCCGATCGGATCGTTGTTGATGTTGAGCACGCAGGCGGCTTCACAAGGTGCCGGGCAGACGCGGCCTGTGAAGTCTGGGAAGTTGTTCGTCGAGTGCAGCACCTCGATCGCCGTCTTCCAGTCGTTGCGGTAGACCAGGTCGTTGAAGTCCGGAATGATGTTGTTGACCGGGCAGCCGTTGTTGCAGAAAGGCGTGCCGCAGTCCATGCAGCGCGCGCCCTGGATCTTCGCCTGCTCGGCGCTCAGACCGATGACGAATTCCTTGTAGTTCTTGACGCGCTTCTCGACGGGCTCGTAGCCCTCTTCCAGACGTTCAAATTCCAGAAAGCCAGTGACTTTTCCCATTTCAGTGAGCTCCTATATCCACAAAGGTCCGGTTCAGGCCTTGGCCTTGGTGGACTTCGCCTTCACGTCATCGCCCTTTGCCTTGGCGATGGTGGCGCTTGCTTCTTGCTTGGCACCCATCTCGGTCAGTGCACGACGGTATTCATGCGGGAAGACCTTGACGAACTTGGACATGGCCACGGACCAGTTGTCCAGGATCTCGCGGGCACGCAGCGAACCCGTCCAGCGGTGGTGATCCTCGATGAGCTTCTTGAGCAAGGCTTCGTCAGCCTGGCCCTTGTGCGTCGGGATGCCCGCGTCGATCTGCTCGCTGGCCGGCAGCACCTTCTCCAGCGAGACCTGGGCGGTGTTGACACGCTTGGCGAACTGGCCGTCTTCGTCATAGACATAGGCCAGGCCGCCCGACATGCCGGCTGCGAAGTTGCGGCCGGTCTTGCCCAGCACCACAACCGTACCGCCGGTCATGTATTCGCAACCGTGGTCGCCCGTGCCTTCGACCACCGCCGTCGCGCCGGAAAGACGCACGCCAAAGCGCTCGCCGCCCACGCCGCGGAAGAAGGCTTCACCTTCGGTGGCGCCGTACAGCACGGTGTTGCCGACGATGATGTTGTCGGTGGCGTTGCCACGGAAGTCGATGCTCGGGCGCACGACCACGCGACCGCCGGAGAGGCCCTTGCCGGTGTAGTCATTGGCTTCACCGATCAGGTACAGGGTGATACCGCGAGCCAGGAAGGCGCCGAAGGACTGACCGCCCGTGCCTTCCATCTGGATGAACACGGTCTGGTCGGGCAGGCCATCGGGATGGTGCTTGATCAGCTCGCCCGACAGCATGGCGCCGACGGTGCGGTTGACGTTGCGGGCCTCTTCCATGAACTGGACCTTCTCGCCACGCTCGATGGCCGGCTTGGCCTTCTCGATGAGGCGCACGTCCAGAGCCTTGTCCAGGCCGTGGTCTTGCGTGGACACATGCAGACGCGGCACGTCGACGGGCACGGGCGGCAGCGCGAACACGCGGCTGAAGTCCAGGCCCTTGGCCTTCCAGTGCGAGATGGCCTTCTTGGTGTCGAGCAGGTCGGCACGGCCGATCAGCTCGTCGAACTTCTTGATGCCCAACTGGGCCATGATCTGACGGGCTTCTTCGGCAACGAAGAAGAAGTAGTTCACCACGTGCTCGGGCTTGCCAGAGAACTTCTTGCGCAACACCGGATCTTGCGTGGCCACGCCCACCGGGCAGGTGTTGAGGTGGCACTTGCGCATCATGATGCAGCCCTCGACGACCAGCGGCGCGGTCGCGAAGCCGAACTCATCGGCACCCAGCAGGGCACCGATCACCACGTCGCGGCCGGTCTTCATCTGGCCGTCGGCCTGCACGCGCACACGGCCGCGCAGACGGTTCAGCACCAGGGTCTGCTGGGTTTCGGCCAGGCCGAGTTCCCAGGGTGTGCCAGCGTGCTTGATGGACGACCAGGGCGAAGCACCCGTGCCGCCATCATGACCAGCGATCACGATGTGATCGGCCTTGGCCTTGGCCACACCGGTGGCCACCGTGCCCACGCCCACTTCCGACACCAGCTTGACCGATACATCGGCCTTCGGGTTCACGTTCTTCAGATCGTGGATCAGCTGCGCCAGGTCTTCGATGGAGTAAATGTCGTGGTGCGGAGGGGGTGAGATCAGGCCCACGCCCGGCACGGAGTGACGCAGCTTGCCGATGTACTCGGAGACCTTGCCGCCAGGCAGCTGGCCGCCTTCACCGGGCTTGGCGCCCTGGGCCATCTTGATCTGGATCTGGTCAGCCGACACCAGGTACTCGGTGGTCACACCGAAGCGACCCGATGCCACCTGCTTGATCTTCGAGCGCAGGCTGTCGCCTTCCTTCATCTCGTAGTCGGCTTCGATGCGGCCGGCACCGACCACGTCCGACACCTTGGTGCCGGCAGCGATCTTGATGCCCTTGAGCTCGTTGCGATAACGGTTCTCGTCTTCGCCGCCTTCGCCGGTGTTGGACTTGCCGCCGATGCGGTTCATGGCCAGGGCCAGCGTGCTGTGGGCTTCGGTCGAGATCGAGCCCAGCGACATGGCACCGGTGGCAAAACGCTTGACGATGTCGGCAGCGGATTCGACTTCCTCGACAGGGATGGCCTTGCTCGGATCGAGCTTGAACTCAAACAGACCGCGCAGCGTCAGGTGACGCTTGCTCTGGTCGTTGATGATCTGGGCGTATTCTTTGTAGGTGTCGTACTTGCCAGAACGCGTGGCATGCTGCAGCTTGGCGATGGCATCAGGCGTCCACATGTGCTCTTCGCCACGCGTGCGCCAGGCGTATTCGCCGCCTGCATCCAGCGCGCTGGCCAGGACAGGGTCGGTCCCGAAGGCCGCCTTGTGGTTGCGGATCGCTTCCTCGGCCACCTCGAACACACCGATGCCGCCGACTTGCGTAGGCGTGCCACGGAAGTACTTGTCGATCAGTTCCTTGTTCAGGCCGATGGCCTCGAAGATCTGGGCGCCGCAGTACGACATGTACGTGCTGATGCCCATCTTCGACATGATCTTCGAGAGACCCTTGCCGATGGCCTTGATGTAATTGTAGATGGCCTTTTCCGCCGACAGGTCTCCGGGTAGTTCCTTGGCCATGTCGACCAGGGATTCCAGCGCCAGGTAGGGGTGGACGGCTTCGGCGCCATAACCGGCCAGCACGGCGAAGTGGTGCACTTCACGGGCGGTGCCGGTTTCCACGACCAGACCGGTCGAGGTGCGCAGGCCCTTGCGGACCAGGTGATGGTGGATGGCCGACAGGGCCAGCAGCGCAGGGATGGCGATGTTGGCGCGGTCCATCTTGCGATCGGTCACGATCAGGATGTTGTGACCGGACTGGATGGCTTCCACGGCTTCGGCGCACAGCGAGGCCAGGCGCGCTTCCACGCCTTCATGACCCCAGGCGGCCGGGTAGGTGATGTCCACCTCGTAGGGCTTGAACTTGCCGCCGGTGTGCTTCTCGATGCTGCGCAGGCGGGCCATGTCGTCGAAGTCCAGCACAGGCTGGCTGACCTCGAGGCGCATCGGCGGGTTCACCGCGTTGATGTCCAGCAGATTGGGCTTGGGACCGATGAAGGACACCAGCGACATCACCACGGCTTCGCGGATCGGGTCGATGGGCGGGTTGGTCACCTGCGCGAACAACTGCTTGAAGTAGTTGTACAGCGGCTTGTTCTTGTCAGACAGCACGGCCAGGGGCGAGTCGTTGCCCATGGAGCCGGTGGCCTCTTCGCCGTTGGTGGCCATCGGGGCCATCAGGAACTTGACGTCTTCCTGAGTGAAGCCGAAAGCCTGTTGACGGTCCAGGATCGACTCGCTGAACTCGCCGGGCGTGCCGGAGGCTTCGATGGTGTCGAGCTTGATGCGGACGTTCTCGATCCACTGGCGATAAGGCTTGGCCGAGGCGTACTGAGCCTTGAGCTCTTCGTCATCGATGATGCGGCCCTGTTCGAAGTCGATCAGGAACATCTTGCCGGGCTGCAGGCGCCACTTCTTGATGATCTTGTTCTCGGGGATGGGCAGCACGCCAGACTCCGAGGCCAGCACGACCAGGTCGTCATCGGTGATGATGAAGCGGGCGGGACGCAGGCCGTTGCGGTCCAGCGTGGCGCCGATCTGGCGGCCGTCGGTGAAGACCATGGCGGCGGGGCCGTCCCACGGTTCCATCATGGCGGCGTGGTACTCATAGAAGGCGCGGCGGCGCTCGTCCATGGTGGTGTGCTGTTCCCACGCTTCGGGGATCATCATCATGGCGGCCTGGGCCAGCGGATAGCCAGCCATCGTCAGCAGTTCGAGCGCGTTGTCGAACGTGGCGGTGTCGGACTGGCCGTCCATGCTGATGGGGTAGAGCTTCTTCAGGTCGTCACCCAGCACGGGGGACTTCATCACGCCTTCACGGGCGCGCATCCAGTTGAAGTTGCCCTTGACGGTGTTGATTTCGCCGTTGTGGGCCACCATGCGGTAGGGGTGAGCCAGGGGCCACTCTGGGAAGGTGTTGGTCGAGAAGCGCTGGTGCACCAGGGCCAGGGCCGAGACCACGCGCTCGTCTTGCAGGTCGATGTAGTACTTGCCGACCTGATCAGCCAGCAGCAGACCCTTGTAGATGATGGTGCGGCACGACATGCTGGGCACGTAGTACTCGCTGCCGTGGGTCAGGTTCAGGCTGGAGATCTTGGAAGACGCCGTCTTGCGGATGACGTAGAGCTTGCGCTCCAGGGCATCGGGCACCAGGATGTCGTGGCCGCGGCCGATGAAGACCTGGCGAATGACAGGCTCCTTCTCGCGCACGGTGGGAGACATGGGCATCTCGCGGTCGACCGGGACATCACGCCAGCCCAGCAGCACCTGGCCTTCGGCCTTGATGGCACGCTCGAGCTCCTGCTCGCACGCCTGGCGGGAAGCGCTTTCCTTGGGCAGGAAGATCATGCCGACGCCATATTCGCCGGGCGGAGGCAGGTCCACGCCCTGCCTGGCCATCTCGGCGCGGTAGAACTCGTCGGGGATCTGGATCAGCAGGCCTGCGCCGTCGCCCATCAGCGGGTCGGCACCCACCGCACCCCGGTGGTCGATGTTTTCCAGGATCTTGAGGCCCTGCTGCACGATGCTGTGCGCCTTGAGGCCCTTGATGTGCGCCACGAAGCCCACGCCGCAGGCGTCGTGCTCGGCATTGGCGTACATGCCGTGTTCAGCGGCGGCCTGGATCTCCTGACGGGTGGCCACGGAGGTGGCGGCGGCATCAGACACGGGATGGATGGGGAACGTCGTTCCCGAAGTCGCCTGGCTCATAGGGGCGCTCCAGCTATGTAAGTGTGGAAAAACAACACGGGGACCGGCAAGGATACGCCCGAATCCCAGGGTTTTCAAGCATTAATAATTAGGGTCAGATATCAATTAATCTCATCAGAACAAGTTCACCACAATTAATTAGGGACACATCATTTACCCTCACTGGCAGGCACCTCGTCATGGGCTGCCTTGCGGGGCCGCCCGCGTGGCTTGGGCGTCAACCGGCGCCCCGCCGAGCCGGCCAGCTTGAGCGCAGCCTCCTGCGGCATCAGCGCCCAGCCCGTGCGCGCAGCCTGCGCCATGGCCTGGGTGTCGGACATGGACAACCCCGCCTCCAGACGCCGCCGCCAGGCCGCCTCGCGCTCGAAGGGGGTGTTGCCCAAGCCCCAGAACAGGGCATGGTCCGAAACCAGGGGGTCGGTCTTCATGCCCAGGTGGTGACGCACGCTGCTCCACATATCGTCCTCCGCCCTGGCTACCTGCCCTGCACGCCAGGCATGCAGCTCCACGAACACCATGGCATCAAGCAAATACCGCGCCGGATCAAGCACAGTGGCACGGTAGCGGCCCGCCCACAACCCGCCCAGACGCGCGTGGCGCCGGTTGTAGGCCGCCACGTAGCGGCGCCCCAGGGCCTGCATGACCAGGCTGAGCGCCTCGTCGCTGGCGGGCGTGGCCAGCAAGTGCAGGTGGTCGGATGCCAGGCAATACGCATGCACCGACAGGCCATGCTGGCGGCTGGCCTCTCGAAGCGCATCGAGCAGGGCCCGGCGGTCCTGGTCGTCGCGCGCCAGGAGTTGGCCATCGTGGACACGCTGAACCACCAGGTGCGGCCAGCCAGCGATACCCAGGCGGGGAAGACGTGCCATGTGAGCTCCTTGATCCGGGAGACATTCTGGAAGATATGGATGTGTCCCCAATTATCTACAAGAAGGATCTACCGGAGCCTGGCGCAGTTTTGCAAACCAGCACGCCATCGCCTTGCAGGCAGAAAAGGGCAAGAAAAGAGCAGCTGGTGTCCGATCATGTTGATTCACGTCATCCGGTCGTGCATTAATGCCCCTCATTCATGGGGTCGTCAGTGTGTTTCAAGGACTTCCCCTGTTGTTAGGCTCTCCTGGGGCTGGGTACCCTCCCTGACAAGAAATATCGAATGTCATTACACAGGTTTCATCGTTTGAAACGCCTGACCCAGAACCGCAGTACCGGAGAGTTTGAATGGCTGAATCGTCCACCGTCCCACTGCCCACCGCAGCGGCGGTCCGTTTGTCGGGCTGGCTGACCCATCTGGGTGTCAGCCCCTTGGCGTTTGACGACACCCTCAGCCTCATCAACCCGCTGCTCACCGTCCACCGCCTGAATGCCCGCATCGTCGGCCGTCAGGTCGAAACGGGCACGGCCACCACCCTGGTGCTGCAAGCCGGCCCTGCCTTCAAGGGCCTCCAGCCAGGCCAGTTCGTGATCGTGGGTGTGACGATCAACGGTGTGCGTCATCGCCGCGCCTATTCGCCACGCGCCGTCGAGGGCCACCCCAACCGCATCGCCATCACGGTGCAGCGTCAGCCCGGCGGCGTGGTGTCCAACCACCTCAATGAGCACACCCGCGTTGGCCAGTTCCTGGAGATCGAGCAGGCTGCTGGCAGCTTCACCCTGCCCTCGCCCCTGCCCGCCGAGGTGCTGCTGATCGCTGGCGGCAGTGGCATCACGCCCTGCATGGCCATGCTGGAGCACCTGCAACGCCATTTCCCCCGCACCAAGGCCACGCTGGTCTACTTCGCCCGCAGCCGCGACGACCGCATCTTCGCCAAGGCGCTGGACAAGCTGGCCGCCAGTTGGACGGGCTTTCAGTACCGCGCCATCGACAGCGTGGCCAACACGCAGACCGACGACTCCGGGCGCCCATCGGCCGCCGACGCTGGCCGCGCGCAACAGGTGCTCAGCGCCGACCTGCTCAACCAGCTGGTGCCCAACTGGACCAAGGTACCCGCCTACTGCTGCGGCCCCACCCCCTTGATGGACGCGGCCCGCGCGATCTGGCAGGAGGCCGCATTCGGCAACTGGAAGGACGGTGCCGCCATCAAGGCACGTCTGCACCTGGAGGCCTTCACACCGCCCAAACCCAGCGGTGACCCACATGCCCGCCATGAAGTGAAGCTCACGCACCATGCCGTGGACAAGGCCTTCGAGGCCGCGGGCGATCAAACGATTCTGGTGGCCAGCGAGAGCGCCGGACAAGGGCTCAAGCACGGCTGCCGTCAGGGCATCTGCCACGAGTGCACCTGCCGCCTGCACAGCGGCAGCGTGCGTAACCTGTTGAGCGGCGAGCGCATCGACGGCGAAGGCCAGACCATCCAGGTCTGCGTCAGCGTCCCGATGAGCGACGTGCACATCGAGTCCATGGCCTGAAAGCGCTCGTCCATAACAAGAACCTGAAAGCCCACTCATGAACCGCCCCACCATTCAAGTCGGACCCAGGACAGTCGCCGAAATGAACGCCTTCCAGCAGGAAGTGGATGCCATCGGCAATGAAGTGCGCCACTCGATTGGCGAGCAGGATGCGCGCTACATCCGCAAGGTGCTCTACACGGTGCGCACCACCGAACTCATCGGCCGTGGCCTCTTGATGTTCGGCTGGTTCCCGCCCACCTTCCTGCTGGGCGCCTTCATCCTGGGCATGAGCAAGATCATCGAGAACATGGAGCTGGGCCACAACGTGATGCATGGCCAGTTCAACTGGATGAACGACCCGCGCTTCCAGGGCGACACCTATGAGTGGGACGGCACGGGCCCGGCTTCGGGCTGGCGCTACACGCACAATTTCGTGCACCACACCTACACCAACGTCATCGGCCTGGACCGCGACTTCGGCTACGGCATGTTCCGCCTCTCGTCAGAGCTGCGCTGGCGCTGGTTCTATCACCCGATCCAGTTCTTCTACATGATCCTGATGATGATGCTGTTCGAGTGGTTCGTGTCGGTGCACGAGATCCAGACCGACAAGCTGTTCGCCGGCAAGCGCACGCTCGATGATGTCCGCCCGCAATGGGAAGGCATCAAGCGCAAGGCTGGCCGCTCGCTGCGCAAGGAATACGTCTTCCTGCCGCTGCTGGGCGCCTTGCTGGCCTGGCCCTTCGGCCACGCGGTGGACGTGGCCATGGCCGTGCTGACGGGCAACTTCATCGCCGCCGTGATCCGCAACATTTGGGCCTCGGCCATCATCTTCTGCGGCCACTTCACCGATGGCATCTACATCTTCCACCGTGACTCGATCAAGAACGAGACGCGCGGCCAGTGGTACTTGCGCCAGATCCTGGGTTCGAGCAACATCAGCGGCAGCCGCCTGATGCACTTCATGAGCGGCAACTTGAGCCACCAGATCGAGCACCACCTCTTCCCCGACCTTCCGGCCAACCGCTACAAGGACATCGCGCCCCAGGTGCGTGCCCTCTGCGCGAAGTACAACATTCCTTACAACAGCGGCTCCTTCTTCCGCCAGTTGGGCACCATGTTCAAGCGCGTGATCCGCTACAGCCTGCCGGGCGGCACGCAAAAGGCCGAGCACCTGGAAGTCGTACCGGTCATGCCGGAACACGCGTGATGCCGCATCACCTGATGGCGTCGGCATCTTGATGACGCCACCGAATGCAAACGAAGCCAGTGGGCCGGCGGCATCTTGTCCCGGCCCACAGACTTTGGCGCAGCTCGATGCCTTTGCCGCCGAGCTGGACCAGCTGCGCGCCGACACCATGAAGCAGGTGGGCGCCGTGGATGCCCGCTACATCATCCGACTGCTGTGGGCGATCCGCCTGACCGAGTCCGCCGGCCGCCTGCTGGTGATGACGCCGATGTGGCTGCCCACGTGGTGGTTGGGCGTGGCCTTGCTGACGCTGTCCAAGAGCCTGCAGAACATGGAGTTCGGGCACAACGTGATGCACGGCCAGTACGACTGGATGAACGATCCGCGCGTCGATGGCAAGACGCATGAGTGGGACACGGCCTGCACCAAGGAAGACTGGCGGCACTTTCACAACTACATGCACCACCACTACACCAATGTGCTGGGGCTGGACCGCGACTTCGGCTACGGCATGCTGCGGCTCTCGTCCGAGGTACCGTGGGAGCCGCGCTTTCTGACGCAGGCGCCCTACGCCATCATCGTGGCCATGCTGTTCGAGTGGGCCATTGCCATCCACAACCTGGAGTTCGAGCACCTGCGCGACAAGCGCGAAGCCACCCTGGCGCGCTTCCAGGCCTTATGGCCACGGGTCAAGGCCAAGATGGGTGTGCAATTCAGGAAGGACTACATGTGGTGGCCGCTCATGGGTGGGCTGGTGACCTTGGTCTGGGGGCATGGGCTGGTAGCCGGGCTGCTGTCGGTGCTGGTGGGCAACGCCCTGGCCAATGTGCTGCGCAATCTGTGGACCTTCGTGGTGATCTTCTGCGGGCACTTCGCGGCGGGGGTTCACACATTCGATCCGGCGCTGGTGCAGGGCGAGCACAAGGGGCACTGGTACCTGCGCCAGATCCTCGGGTCGGCCAACATCAAGGGCGGGCGCTTCTTCCACCTGATGACGGGCAACCTTAGCCACCAGATCGAGCACCACCTCTACCCGGACATGCCGGCGCGCCGCTACGCGCAGGTGGCGCCCACAGTGCGCGAGATCTGCCAACGCCATGGCGTGCCCTACAACACGGGCAGCATGCTGGGCCAGTTGCTCACGGTGGCGGTGCGGGTGGTGCGGCACAGCCTGCCTGGTGGCGAGCGCACCTTGACGTCCTTGCAACGTCCTTCTGGCTCAGCGGCCAACTGACCGCCCGCAGACGCATCAGCCCTGTGTCCCTACAATGCATGACGGGACCGGCTCGAACTGGTCCTCATCCTCAAAATCTTCAGGTTGGATCTCATGGCTGTCCTTGTCAACGCCATGCCGGCGCCGTCACCCCATGTGCCTGCCGTTGCCAGCAGCACGGCCACTGGCTCGTCTCAAGACGCGCGACTTGCGGCCTTCGCCGCCGAACTCGATCAGCTCAAGGCCGAGACCATGGCCCAGGTCGGTGAGCCCGACGCACGCTACATCGTGCGGCTGCTGTGGGCCATACGCGGCATGGAGACGGTCGCCCGTCTGATGTTGCTGAGTGCGCCCTGGTGGCCCAGCTGGTGGCTGGGGGTGCTCGTCCTGTGCGTCTCGAAGGTGCTGCAAAGCGGCGAGTTTGCGCACAACGTGATGCATGGCCAGTACGACTGGATGAACGACCCGCGCTTCGAGGGCAAGACCCACGACTGGGACCTGGCCTGCACCAAGGAGGACTGGCGTCACTCCCACAACTTCCTGCATCACCACTACACCAATGTGCTGGGCCTGGACCGCGACTTCGGCTATGGCGCCATCCGCCTCTCGGCCGACGTGCCCTGGGAGCCGCGCCATCTGATCCAGCTGCCCTATGCCATCGTGGGCGCCCTCGTGTTCGAGTGGGCCATCGGCGTCTACAACATGGAGCTCGAACGACTGGTGACCGAGCGGGATGCCGAGGCAAAAGCTCAAGTCAAGGCACGCATCCGCGCGCTGTGGCCCAACTACCGCGCCAAGATCGGGTTCCAGGTCAAGAAGGACTATGTCCTGTGGCCGCTGTTGGGCGCTGCCGTCTCGTGGCTGCTGGGTGCCGGGCCACTGGCTGGCGCACTGTCGGTGCTGACCGGCCACGCCATGGCCAATGTGCTGCGCAATGTGTGGAACTTCATCGTGATCTTCTGTGGCCACTTCCCCGCGGGGGTGGCCACGTTCGAGCAGGCCGACATCCAGGGTGAAACCAAAGGCCGCTGGTACCTGCGCCAGATCATGGGCTCGGTCAATATCCAGGGTGGCTTCATGATGCAGATGCTGACGGGCCACCTCAGCCATCAGATCGAGCACCACCTCTTCCCGGACATGCCTTCGCGGCGCTACGTGTACATCGCCCCCCGTGTGCATGCCATTTGTCAGCGCTACGGCGTGCGCTACAACTCTGGCAGCCTGCTGGCCCTGTGGCCCTCGGTGGCCTGGCGCGTACTGCGCTACACCTTGCCGGGCGGGCAATGCATACGGCAAGCCGTGACCTTGCCTGGCCGGGCCATCATCGACGACGGCGTGGGCGATCAGCGCAAGGCCGCCTGAATCGCCTCTTCAATGCGCTCGTAGTCGCCCTCGCCGATGTGGCTGAATACAACGTGGCCCTGCTTGTCGACCAGATACAGCGCAGGCCAATAGGCGTTGTGCCAGGCCGACCAGGTCTTGTAGTCGTTGTCCTGCGCGACGGGGTAGCTCAGGCCGTATCGCTGGATGGCCTGGGCCACGGCTTCGGCCGGCCGTTCCGCGTCCAGCTCGGGCGTGTGCACCCCCACCACCACCAGCCCCTTGTCTTTGTAGGCCGTGTGCCAGTGCTGCACATGCGACAAGGTGTGCAGGCAATTGATGCAGTCCCGTGTCCAGAAATCCACCAGCACGACCTTGCCTCGTAGCTGTTCCATGCGCAGCGGCGGTGAGTTGAACCAGCGCCCGATGCCGGCGAACTCGGGGGCTGGCGTCGCCTGAGCCGAGGCTTGGGCATAGAAGGCTACGGTCAGCGCAGCTGTTGCGCTCAGTGCCAGCAGCCTCGCGAGTGGACGTGTCATGGTGTTTACTCCTGTCGACGTGAGGATGGTTGTGAAAGGGCTGCGGCCGGCTCGCGTGTGGCGCGCGCCCAGCTCAAGGTCTTGCCGAACAAGGGCAAGCCCATGTAGGCACGCAGAACCAGCTCGCCCGCTGGCTTGCTGGCTGTGCTGACCGACATCAGGCAGTGGTAGGTCTTGCCGTTTTCTCGGTTGTAGATCTCGCCAGACCACTGGCCGGTGGTCTCGCCGGTCTCGTGGTCGAGCATGGGTTGGAAGTCGCGCAGCAAGGTCATGCCCAGCGCGGGGCGTTTATCCACTGGGTCCATTTCAGGGCCATCGCCGCTCATGGACCTGTTGCCCAGCACCTTGGTCACCTGGCCGCAAAGGGCCTTGCCACAAGGCGCGATCTCGACTTCCAGATTGCCGTTGGCCGTGATCCAGCGCCCGCGCGGGTCCAGTGAGCCCAAAGCCTGGGCTTGGGCGGCCGTGGCACCTGCAAGCAGCACGATGGCCGCCCAGGGAGCTCCGCGCCAGGCGGTTTGCAAGAGGCGGGGCGTTTGCTGGAAATGAACGCTCAGGCGATGGGGGGTTGGGTGATGGCGCAGCATGGTCGGCTCCTGATCAATGGCTTGGTCGTTGAAGAAGGTGGTTTCATTACAGAGGGCGCCCGTATCCCGCGTTTGTCTGACCGGGCCGTCATGTGTGCACGAACGTATCGAGCCCAGCTTCAGACAAAGAGCGATACAAAGTCGTGTGGCCCGCGTCACCGGGTGCGGCCTGGATCAGGTAAGGTGCCGGCTCATGAGCGAGGGATCCGATCACATCCTGCTGGTGGACGATGACCGGCAATTGCTGTCCCTGCTGGCCGATTACCTGCGTGCCGGCGGACTGCGTGTCACCACGGCCGAGACCGTGGCCCAGGCCCGTCAGCGGCTGGCCGACCACCGCATCGACCTGCTTGTGCTGGACGTGATGCTGCCCGGCGAGGACGGCCTGTCCCTGTGCCGGGACTTGCGCGCGGGGGCCGTCACGCCCATCCCCATCCTGATGCTCACCGCCCGCAGTGAGGAGGCCGACCGCGTGCTGGGCCTGGAGATGGGCGCCGACGACTACCTGACCAAACCCTTCGCCACGCGCGAGCTGCTGGCGCGCATCCGGGCCGTGCTGCGCCGCACCCGCATGCTGCCGCCCAATATGCAGCCCCTGCAGCAGGCGCACGAACTGCAGTTCGGTGACTGGCGGCTGGACACCACGGCGCGCCACTTGCTGGACAGCGCCGGCACCCTGGTCTCGCTGACCGGCGGCGAGTACCGCCTGCTGCGCGTGCTGCTCGAGCACCCCCAGCGCGTGCTCAACCGCGACCAGTTGCTCAATCTCACGCAGGGGCGCGACGCCGACCCCTTCGACCGCTCGATCGACTTGCTGGTCAGCCGCCTGCGTCAGCGCCTGCGGGACGACTCACGCGAGCCCCGCTACATCAAGACCGTGCGCAACGAAGGCTATGTTTTTTGCGCCGATGTGCGGGCCGCGGGCACGCCTTTATGACCGCGCACCGCCTGGCACGCTGGTGGCCCCGCACCCTGATGGGTCGCGTGGCCTGGATCGTCTGTGGCAGCCTGGTGCTGACCCATGTGCTGACCGTGCTGATCATCCTGCGCGAGCGTGGGGATGTCGGGCAACGCATGATGCTGGCCTATGTCAGCCGGGACGTGGCCACGTCCATGGCCATCCTCGACCGCGTGCCGCCAGCCGAGCGCCCTGCCTGGCTGCCCAAGCTCGCGCGGCAAAACTACGGCTATGCCTTTGGCCAAGCCAGCGGTGTGGCAAGCGACCATGCCCTGGCCCACTCACTGGAAGACGTGGTGGCCGCCGAGCTGGGCGCAAGCCGCGTCGGCCATGCACTGACAACGCCGGACAGCTCGCCGTGGCACCCGCACCTGTTGCTGCCGCTGCGTCTGATGGACGGCAGCCCCGTCGTGCTGGACCTGCACCCGCCACGCACGACGGTATCCGACACCACCTTGCTACTGCTGGGGCTGCAGATGCTGGCCCTGGGGTTCGCTGCCTGGTTCAGCGTGCGGGTGGCGGTTCGGCCCCTGGCGCAGATGGTGAATGCCGCCAACGCCCTCAAGCCTGGTCAGGCCACCCAGCCCTTGCCTGAACAGGGGCCACAGGAAGTCACCGCCGCAGCCAGGGCCTTCAATGCCATGCAGGCGCGCATCGACGCCCACCTGAGCGAGCGCATGCAGTTGCTGGCGGCCATCTCGCACGACCTGCAAAGCCCCATCACCCGATTGCGCCTGCGCAGCGACACCGTGGGCGACGAGGCCCTGCGCGCCAAGCTCCATGCCGATCTGGACGACATGCAGGCCCTGGTGGAAGAAGGCCTCGCCTATGCCCGCACGGCGCAGGCCACCCAGGAGGCCCTTCGCCCGGTGGACCTCTATGCCCTGCTCGACAGCCTGGTGTGCGACGCCACCGACGCCGGCCACCAGGTGAGCCTGCATGGCCCGGCGGACTTGCCCCCTTTGATGACACGGGTACAGGCCCTGCGCCGCCTGATCACCAACCTGCTGGACAACGCCTTGAAGTTCGCGGGACAGGCAGAAGTCCACCTGGTCGTGACGGCCGACGCACTCACGATCAGCGTGCTGGACAAAGGCCCGGGCATCCCGCCGGGCGAACTGGAAGCCGTGTTGCAGCCCTTCTACCGGGTTGAATCCTCACGCAACCGTGAGACGGGCGGCACGGGCCTGGGCCTGGCGATCGCCCAGCAACTCGCCCTGGCCCTCTCGGGGCGACTCAGCCTGAGCAACCGCCCGCAAGGCGGCCTGCAGGCCCAGCTGACCCTGCCTGCGCCACGCTGAGGCGCCCTCCTCCTCGCATGGTCCCAGGTTTGCGCCTGTCAGATTTTTTCTGACACGAGGCTCAGCCTGCGTCCGACGTGCCTTACAGCGGGCTGCCTATTCAGAAATCGAAGGGTGACAACCAGAATTCAATCCATGCCGACGAGATACAAAACCGGCGCAAACAAAAGCTTCAGCAAAACCCGCTTCCAAACCGCTTCCAAGGAAACCGAGATGACAGCCGACCAAATCCTCAACGAGATCCGCGAAACCAACCTGTCCTACCTGATGCTGGCCCAGAGCCTCATCCGCAACGACCGCGAACAAGCCCTGTTCCGACTGGGTATCTCCGAGGACACGGCTTCGATGCTGGCCATCCTGACCCCCGCCCAGATCATGAAGATCGCTTCGAGCAACACCCTGCTGTGCCGCATGCGTGTCGATGACGACCTGGTCTGGGGCCTGCTGACCAACCACGGCAAGGCCAGCAACGACAGCGTGACCCGCCTGCACGCCAACATCCTGATGGCCGGCCGCCACCAGGAAGCTGCCTGATCCATCCCGCGCCTGCCCAAGAACCCCACGACCACCGCTTCTGAGGAACCAGCATCATGCGTAGCAAGAGCCTGTTGAGTGAAGCCAAGCAAATCGACCGCGCCGTCACCCTGATCAACCTGGGTGCCCGCCTGCAAGTGCTGGAATCCGAAACGGACCTGTCGTATGAGCGCCTGCTGCGCCTGTACAAGGAAGTGGCTGGCAAGTCGCCGTCCAAGGGCCAGTTGCCCTTCTCGACCGACTGGTTCATGACCTGGCAGCCCAATATCCATGCGTCCCTGTTCCTGAACATCCACGAGTACCTGAACAAGGCCGCCGAGATCGACGAGATCGACACCGTGATCAAGGCCTATCAGCTCTACCTGGAACAGACCCAGACCCAAGGCCTGGAGCCCCTGTTGTCCGTCACCCGCGCCTGGCGCCTGGTGAAGTTCATCGACAACGGCATGCTCACCCTGACCCCCTGCTCCAAGTGCGGCGGCCACTTCGTGACCCACCCGCATGAAATCGCCCGCCACTTCGTGTGCGGCCTGTGCAACCCGCCCGCCCGTGCTGGCAAGGGCAAGACCGCCGGCGGCCTGCACCTGCACTGATATCGGTTTATCCACCGTCCGTTTCGTGAACTTTTCACGCTTTCCCGAGCACGCTGATCGACATCAGCTCAAGCACGCAGTGAAAGCGTCGTAACAACACACGGACGGTTTGGAAGCGAAGCGTCCTTGCTTGTCTCCTCCTAGCACTGATTTGTGCTTTCTCGCGGACCCCTGATCGGGTCCGCTTTTTTGTCTGCGCCTTTCACGCACACCAACACCCATGATGTGAAAAGCTGCCGGGCCGTGGTCTTGTTCACGGTTTAGAAAACTGGCCGTGCGCCGAAGATATCAGCAGCCACAACACGCCATTGCGCAAGCCTTCGACCTAGTCCACCATGAATGTCGCCATCGGATACGTCATCGCGCTAGGCTGCATCTTCGGAGCCTACATCCTGCACCACGGCAACATGGCCGTGATCATCGAGGCCTTGCCGCTCGAACTGATGGCCATCCTGGGCGGCGCGCTCGGCGGTTTCGTGGTGAACAACCAGTCCAAGACGCTCAAGGCCGTGCTGGCCAACCTCGGACCTTTGTTCAAGGGATCCAAGTACACCAAGGCCCGCTACATGGAGCTCATGGCGATGCTCTATGAGATCCTGCAGAAGGTGCGCAAGGAAGGCCTGATGTCCATCGAAAAGGACGTCGAGGAGCCGCACAACTCCGCCCTCTTCAAGAAATACCCCAACATCGGCCACGACCACCACGTGATCGAGTTCGTCACCGACTACCTGCGGATGATGGTTTCGGGCAACCTCAATGCCCACGAGATCGAATCCCTGATGGACAACGAAATCGACACGCACCACCACGAAGGCCATGGCGCCGTGGCGGCGGTTCAGCGCCTGGCTGGCGCCCTGCCCGCTTTCGGTATCGTGGCCGCCGTGCTCGGCGTGGTAAACACCATGGGCTCGGTGGGCCAGCCGCCCGCCGTGCTGGGCGGCATGATCGGCTCCGCGCTGGTCGGCACCTTTCTGGGCATCTTGCTGTCATACGGCGTCGTCGAACCGCTGGGCGGCCTGATGGAGCAAAAGCTTGACGAGGCCACCAAGGAATTCCAGGTCATCAAGACCGTGCTGCTGGCCAGCATGCAGGGCTATGCGCCGCAGGTCGCCGTCGAGTTCGGCCGCAAGGTGCTGTACTCGACCGAGCGCCCGACCTTCGCCGAACTCGAAGCCCACGTGAAGAAGAAGTAAGCCATGGCCGGTGATTCGAAGAAGGTCCAACCGATCATCATCAAGCGCATCAAGAAGGGCGGCCATGCCGCTCACGGTGGTGCCTGGAAGATCGCTTATGCCGACTTCGTGACCGCCATGATGGCCTTCTTCCTGCTGATGTGGCTGCTGGGCTCGACCACGGAAGGCGACAAGAAGGGCATCGCCGATTACTTCAACTCGCCGCTCAAAGTCGCCTTCTTCGGCGGCTCGGGCGCGGGTGACGCCAGCTCCGTCATCAAGGGCGGCGGCAACAACCTGACCGAGTCCGTCGGGCAGATGAAAAAGGGCCGCACCACAGAGATGGCCATGGACAAGGCCCGCAAGAAAGCCATCCGCCAGGAACAGGCCCGCGCCGAAGCCGAGCGCCTGCGTGCCCTGAAGGCCAAGGTGGAAGAGGTCATCGCCAACGACGATCGCCTGTCCAAGTTCAAATCGCAGATCCGACTGGACCTGACCGCCGAAGGCCTGCGCATCCAGATCGTCGACGACCAGAGCCGCCCGATGTTCGACAGCGGCTCGGCCGAGGTCAACATCTACATGCGCGACATCCTGCGTGCCATCGGCCATGTGCTGGAAGATGTGCCCAACAGGTTGACCATCGAAGGCCACACCGATGCCAAGGCCTTCAGCGCGGGCGAGCGCGGCTACAGCAACTGGGAACTGTCTGCCGACCGCGCCAATGCCTCAAGGCGTGAGCTGATCGCCGGTGGCCTGTCGGGCACCAAGGTGCTGCGCGTGCAGGGCCTGTCCGCCAGCGTGCCCTACGAGAAAGACAACCCCGACAGCCCCCTGAATCGGCGTATCAGCATCATCGTGATGAACCGCGAGGCCGAGGACCGCTTCTTCAGTTCGGCCAATGCCGAATCCGTCCCGCCGGAGGCCGTCGACAACGGCGAAGACGGTGACACAAAGCCCTCAAGGCCGGCCGATAGCGGTCGATAAGCCTCTAGCTGGTGCGGCATAAATCACTGGGCGCCGCAGTTTGTTTGACACAAGGAAGAGCCATGAGCAACCCCGCAGACATGAAATTTCTCATCGTGGACGACTTCTCCACCATGCGCCGGATTGTCCGGGGCCTGCTCAAGGAAATCGGCTACAACAACGCTGAAGAGGCCGAAGACGGCGCCGCCGCGCTGCAGGTTCTCAAGGGTTCCAAATTCGACTTCGTGGTCAGCGACATCAACATGCCCAATATGAATGGCTTCGAGTTGCTCAAAGCCATCAAGGCCGACGACAGCCTCAAGCACCTGCCCGTGCTGATGGTGACCGCCGAAGCCCGCAAGGAAGACATCGTGCTGGCCGCCCAGTCTGGCGCGGCAGGCTACATCGTCAAGCCCTTCACCAAGGCCACCTTGGAAGAGAAGGTCTTGAAGATCATGCAGAAACTGGCCACCACGGCCTGACAAAGGGAGCTCCTCATGAAAATGGATCTCCCTGACAACATGCAGATGCCAGCGGCCTCGCCGGAGATATTCCAGCAACTGGGCACGCTGACGCGCCAACTGCACGACACGCTCAACGTACTGGGTGTGCTGCCCGACCTCAAGAATACGGCCGCCGACCTGCCCGATGCGCGCAGCCGCCTGAACTACATCGCCACCAAGACCGCCGACGCCGCCGAGAAGGTGCTCAACCTGGTCGACACCGCCAAGGCCGACCAGGAGCACATCGCCAGCGAGACCCGCAAGCTGGCCGCCCTGATCACGGCTGACCCGGTGAAGGCCGTGGCCAGTGGCGCGGTGTTCAACTTCGTGCAGGACGTGGAAACAGTCACGCATCGCGTGGACGGCCACCTGACCGACATCATGATGGCCCAGGACTTCCATGACCTGACCGGCCAAGTGGTGGCCAAGGTCGTGAAGCTGGCCAACGACCTGGAATCACAGCTGGTCAAGCTGCTGGTTCAGGCTGCCCCGCCCGAGCAGGCCCAGAAGGTGGAGGCCGCCTTGACTGCTCACCAGCAGCAGCATCCCCCCACCGTCGAAACCGCCAAGCTCGAAGGCCCCGTGGTCGATCTTGAAGGTCGCACGGATGTTGTTGCCAACCAGGGCGAAGTCGACGATCTGCTGGCCAGCCTGGGCTTCTGAGGCCGGCCTGCGGCGGCCCTGGCCCGGCCACCCGCCAGCCAGCCTTCCGGTCAGCCCTGCGCCGCCATCGCCTCGCGCACCGCCGTGACCTGACGGCGCGACACCGACAGCCACTCCATCGTCGGCACCACCTGCACGGCCCAGGTCTCGCCACCTTCAACATCATCGGCGCGCCGCTCCAGCGCCTTCATGGCCTGCCGTGCGACCAGGGCATTGCGGTGCACACGGATGAAACGCTCACCCACCCGGCCTTCCAGCTCGGTCAGGGAGTCGGCCAGCACATGGCTGTGCTCGGCGGTCCGCAGCGTCACGTACTTCTGCTCGGCCTTGAAGTAGAGGATCTGCGCCAGCGGGATGCGCTCCAGCCGGCCTCGGTCCTGCACGACGAAGACATCCGCACCCTCCACACCCTCACCCGCACCGGCAGGCTCGGGCTGGCGCGCGGCCTGAAGCTTGATCACCCGGTCCAGCGTGGCATTGAGCCGTTCCAGCCGCATCGGCTTGGTCAGGTAGTCGGCCGCCGCCAGATCAAAGGCACGCAGCGCATGCTCGGCATGGGCCGTCACGAAGACCACTGCGGGCGGGTGGCGCAACTCGCGCAGGCGCGCGGCCAGCACCATCCCATCCAGGCCCGGCATCTGGATGTCAAGCAAAAGCATGTCTGGCGAGGTGCCGGCCCGGTCCTGCTCCTGCAACCACATCAGGCCGTTCACGGGCTCACCGAATTCGGCTACCACCTCGTTGGCCACGCTGGCCTGCGTCAAGAGTGAGCGCGTGCGCATGCGGGCCAGCGGCTCATCATCGATGATGGCGATCTTCATCATGGCGTTCATCGCGCTCCTTCCTTGCGTGGATCCTTGCGCGGATCCTTACGTGGCGACCTTGCGTGGCAATGGCGCGGTCATGCGCACCACATAGACCGGCGGCTGGCGTGCATCGCCCGGCACACCTTGCAGACCGGCCTCGAAATCGGCCTCCACATCGTGCATCAGTTTCAGGCGCTGGCGCACATTGCGCAAAGCGATACCGTGACCAGCTGACGATTGCGCGGGTGTTTCCGCCGGCACCGAGTTGCTGACCGTCAGCACCACGCGGCCTGACTGCACCTTGGTGCGCACCACGATCCAGCCCCCTTGCGCCGACACCTCGATGCCATGGCGCACGGCGTTCTCGACCAGCGGCTGCAAGATCAGCGCGGGCACCTCGGCGCGGCCCGCCTCCGGGTCCAGCTCCCAGCGCACCGTGACGCGCTCGCCAAAACGCAACTGCTCGATGCTCAGGTAGCGCTGCGCCAGGTCGATCTCGGCTTCCAGCGTCGTGCGCATGGTCGGCGAAGACAGGGCCTGGCGGAACAGCTCGGCCAGGTCTTCGAGCACGCTTTCTGCGCGCTGCGGGTCGATCTGCACCAGCGCGATCGCCGTGTTGAGCGTGTTGAACAGGAAATGCGGCCGGATGCGAGCCTGCAACTCCGCCAGGCGGGCCGAGGCATGAGCCGGCAACTCGCTGCGCGCCCGGTGCTTGAGCCAGGCCAGCCCGACGCAGGCCAGCGTGGCCCCCGTCAGCATCGATGGCACCTGGGGCCATCCCCAACTCACGGGCATGCCCAGCAAAGCCAGGTCCAGCCAGGACGACTGCACCTGCCCCAGCCCCGCGCACACCGCGCCCAACATGGCAGCCAAGGCCCACTGCATCGGCTCGCGCGCCCGGCTCAGGCGCTTGCGCGACAGGCAGGCCACCACCAGCCACAAGAGACTGGCCGGCAGGGATGCCACCGTGGCCTCCGCCCAGCGATGCAGCGCCTCCCAGGGCGAGGTCGCCTCGAAAGACACCCCCAGCGCGACCACCAGCTGCACCCCCAGCACCACCCGCAGCACCACGCCCACATGGCACACGTCGAAAGGCGATGGCGGCGCCGGCCGCCCCCCTTCCGCACCCGGCCCGAATTGGGTGGGCGCGAACTGGGTGGACTGCTCCCAGGCGGCGGGTTGAGAGCCCGGGCTGGCGCCCACGGCCTGTGGCTCGGTAGAATCCATGGTTTGCACATTTTGCGTGAATCTTCGTTTGAATCACGCTGACGCTGAGCTTTGCCATGAGCACCAACCAACTCGACAAGAAGTCCCAGGCCTGGTCGGCCCTGTTTTCCGAGCCGATGAGCGAGCTGGTCAAGCGCTACACCGCCAGCGTCTTTTTCGACAAGCGCCTGTGGCAGGCCGACATCCAGGGCTCGTTGGCGCACGCCGAGATGCTTCAGGCCCAGGGCCTGATCTCCCTTGATGACTGGGCGGCCATCCAAAAGGGCATGGCGCAGATCACGCAAGAGATCGAATCGGGCCAGTTCGAGTGGAAGCTCGACCTCGAAGACGTGCACCTCAACATCGAAGCGCGCCTCACGCAACTGGTGGGCGACGCCGGCAAGCGCCTGCACACCGGCCGCTCGCGCAACGACCAGGTCGCCACCGACGTGCGCCTGTGGCTGCGCGGTGAGATCGACGAGATCGGCTTGCTGCTGATCGAGTTGCAAAAAGCCCTGGTCAATGTGGCCGAGCAAAACGCCGACACCATCCTGCCCGGCTTCACCCACCTGCAAGTGGCCCAGCCCGTGGCCTTTGGCCACCACCTGCTGGCTTATGTGGAGATGTTCGCCCGCGATGCCGAGCGCATGATCGATTGCGCCAAGCGCGTCAACCGCCTGCCGCTGGGCTCGGCCGCCCTGGCTGGCACCAGCTACCCGCTGGACCGCGAACGCGTGGCCCGCACACTGGGCATGGTGGACGAGGCCGGCAAGCCAGCCGTCTCCCAGAACAGCCTGGACGCCGTGAGCGACCGCGACTTCGCCATCGAATTCACCGCCGCCGCTTCGCTGCTGATGGTGCACATCTCGCGCCTGAGCGAAGAGCTGATCCTGTGGATGAGCCAATCGTTCGGCTTCGTCGACCTGGCCGACCGCTTCTGCACCGGCTCGTCGATCATGCCGCAGAAGAAGAACCCCGACGTGCCCGAACTGGCACGCGGCAAGACTGGCCGCGTGGTGGGCCACCTGATGGGCCTGATCACCTTGATGAAAGGCCAGCCCCTGGCCTACAACAAGGACAACCAGGAAGACAAGGAACCGCTGTTCGACACCGTCGACACGCTCAAGGACACCCTGCGCATCTTCGCCGAGATGGCCGCCGGCATCACCGTCAAGCCCGAAGCCATGGAGCGCGCGGCCAAGAAGGGCTACGCCACCGCAACGGACCTGGCCGACTACCTGGTCAAGAAAGGCCTGCCCTTCCGCGATGCACACGAAGTGGTGGCCCATGCCGTCAAGGACGCCATCGCGCAAGGCGTGGACCTCTCCGAGTTGCCGCTGGACAAGCTCAAGGCCTATAACGCCGCCATCGAGCAGGACGTGTACGAGGTGCTGAACCTGCGTGGTTCGCTCAATGCCCGCAACATCCTGGGCGGCACGGCGCCGGCCCAGGTGCGCGCGCAGGTGGCGCGGCACCGTTTGCGTCTGGCTTGAGCAACGCTATCACGGCCTACTCCGGCTTGGCCGGTGTCTGCGTCATGATCCGCCGGGCCGACAGGTAGTTGAAGACCAGCCCAGCCAGGCTGCCGATGGCCACACCCCAGGCCGGCTGGTTCCGCACGGCGTCGACCATCTGCAGGCTGGCCACATACGCGCCGTAGTTGACCGCCCCGCCCACCAGCATGGACGACAGATAGCTCAGGTACTCCTTCCCGATGCTGCCCTGCTTGGGGCCTCTAAAGGTAATGGAGCGGTTGAAGAGCCAGGTGAAGCTGGCCGCCACCCAGAAAGACAGCGCCCGACCTCCGTAGTAGCCCAGCCAGGGCCGACTGGCCGCCAGCACGCCGATGTCCACGAACAGGGCCAGCCCGCCGGACACGCAAAACAGAATCAAAGACCGAAAACGCTGCAACAAGGTGGCTCCCACCAAGACCGCCCAAACAAAGCGGCGGCCATCATAGCCTGAGGTCTGGCGCATCGACCCCAGCCCTTGCGCCAGCGCAAAGCCCTCCCGATATCGCCAAGCTACCCTTGCCGCCACCTAGCCTGCAAGGAATGCCGCATGTCCACCCTCGTCTGGTCCGAAGCCCTGTCCCTTTCCATGCCCGTGATGGACGCCACCCATCAGGAATTCGTCGACCTGCTCGCGTTGGTCGAAGCCTCGGAAGACGCAGTGCTGCTATCGAACTGGAAGGAACTGGTCGCCCACACCGAGGCTCACTTCGCCCGCGAGGACCAATGGATGCAGGCCACGGGCTTCGCAGCCGGCAACTGCCACAGCACGCAGCACGCCGTGGTACTGGATGTGCTGCGCGAAGGATCACGGCAAGGTGCGGCGGGCCATCTCGCGCCCATCCGGCAAATTGCACATGAGCTGGCGATGTGGTTCCCGCATCACGCGCAGAACATGGACTTCGGCCTGGCCCTGCACCTCAAGAGCATGGGTTATGACCCTGAGACAGGCCTCGTGGGTGAGCCGGACAAACTGCCGGACCAGGCCATCACCGGTTGCGGCGGCGCCTGTGGCAGCACAAGCCAGCCTCCAGCCTCACCGGTTGCGGCCGAAGTGAGCGCTCATCCGTAGCTCATCCCCAGCCACGGCGATCAAGCCCGATCGGCCAGACGCGCCTTGACCGCCTGCTCAATCCCCGCCGCATCCAGCCCGCACATCGTCAAGAGCTTGGCCGGGTCACCATGCTCGACGAACCGATCAGGCAGGCCCAGCATCAGCATCGGCTTGCTCAAGCCCGCCGCAGCCAGGGCCTCGGCCACCGCCGTGCCCGCACCACCCTGCACACAGCCTTCTTCCACCGTCACCAGCAGATCGTGGTCGCGCGCCAGTCGCTGGACCAGATCGGCATCCAGCGGCTTGATGAAGCGCATGTTGGCCACGGTGGCATCCAGCGCTTCACCAGCCTTGAGCGCCGCATACAACAAGGTGCCAAATGCCAGGATGGCCACGCGCTGGCCTGCCTGGGTCTTCGTGCCTTGACGACGAATCTCACCCTTGCCCCAAGGCATGGGCTCCAAGCCAGGCTGCACAGCCGCACCAGCACCGGCGCCACGCGGATAGCGCACGGCGACCGGGTGGTTCTGCGCATAGGCGGCGCTCAAAGCCTGGCGGCATTCGGCTTCATCGGCCGGCGCCAGCAGGCTCATGTTCGGGATGCAGCGCACGAAGGCGATGTCGAAGGCGCCCATGTGCGTGGCCCCGTCCGCGCCCACGATGCCCGCACGGTCCAGCGCGAACACGACGGGCAGGTTCTGGATGGCAACGTCGTGGATGAGCTGGTCGTAGGCGCGTTGCAGGAAGGTCGAGTAGATCGCCACCACGGGCTTCAGACCTTCGCAGGCCAGGCCAGCCGCGAAGGTCACGGCGTGCTGCTCGGCAATGCCGACATCGAAATAACGCCCCGGGAAGCGCTGGTGAAACTCGACCATGCCCGAGCCCTCGCGCATGGCCGGCGTGATGCCCACCAGACGCGGGTCGCTTGCGGCCATGTCGCACAGCCATTGGCCGAACACCTGCGTGAACGTGGGCTTGGGTGGCTCGGCCGTGGCAGGTGCCTTGACCAGGCCCACGGCGGGGTCGAACTTGCCAGGGCCGTGATAGGCGATCGGATCAGCTTCGGCCAGCTTGTAGCCATAGCCCTTTTTGGTCACCACGTGCAGGAACTGCGGGCCACCCAGGTCACGCAGGTTTTCCAGCGTGGGGATCAGCGAATCGAGGTCGTGGCCATCGATGGGGCCGACATAGTTGAAGCCGAACTCCTCGAAGATGGTCGCGGGCACCACCATGCCCTTGGCATGCTCTTCCAGCTTCTTGGCCAGCTCGAACAAGGGCGGCGCATTGCGCAGCATCTGCTTGGCGCTTTCACGCGCGGCCGTGTAGAAGCGGCCTGACATCAATCGGGCCAGATAGCGGTTGAGCGCCCCCACCGGCGGCGAGATCGACATGTCATTGTCGTTGAGCACGACCAGCACATCGGCCATCTTGCCGGCATGTGGCACGCCCGCGTTGTTCAGCGCCTCGAAGGCCATGCCCGCCGTCATTGCACCATCGCCGATGATGGCCACGGCCTTGCGCGCCTCGCCACGCAATTGCGCGCCCAAGGCCATGCCCAGTGCCGCCGAGATCGAGGTGGACGAATGCGCCGTGCCAAAGGTGTCGTACTCGCTCTCGTCACGACGCGGGAAGCCGCTCATGCCGCCCAGCTGGCGCAGCGTGGGCATGCGGTCGCGTCGGCCGGTCAGGATCTTGTGCGGATAGGTCTGGTGGCCCACGTCCCACACCAGGCGGTCGTCGGGCGTGTTGAACACATAGTGCAGGGCAATGGTCAGCTCGACCGTGCCCAGGTTGGACGACAGGTGCCCACCCGTGCGCGACACGCTGTGCAGCAGGTAGTCACGCAACTCGTTCGCCAGCTGTTTGAGCTCGGACCGTGACAGATGCCGGATGTCGGCAGGCTTGTCGATCCTGGACAGCAGGGGGTAGCTCATGTTGGACGTCCTTGGAATGGGATTTTTCTTGTAATCGTTTTCAATGGTCGCGCTGCACGATGCGCTCGGCCAGCGCCCTCAAAGGCGCCGTGGCATCGACGCCCAGCCCGCTGCGAGACAAGGCAGACAGTGCCTGTTGCAGCAAGCCCATGGCTTCGTCGCGCGCACCTTGCAGGCCCAGCAGGCTCACATAGGTCGGCTTGTTGGCATCGGCATCCTTGCCGGCGGTCTTGCCCAGCACCTCGGAGCCCTGGGTCGCGTCCAGCACATCATCGACGATCTGGAATGCCAGGCCCATGGCATGGCCATAGTCGCTCAAGGCCTGCCAGGCCGCGCTGTCTGCCTGAAGGCCACCGCAAGCCGCGCCCATCTGCACGCTGGCGCGCAGCAAAGCCCCCGTCTTGCGCTGGTGCATGTCGCGCAGGGTCGCTTCATTCAGGGCCTGCCCCACACTGGCCAGATCGATGGCCTGGCCACCCGCCATGCCAGACTGCCCTGACGCACGCGCCAGCAAGCGGCTCAGGCGGGCCTGCAAAGCAGGCGGCACACCCGCGCCCTCACCCGCATCGGGCGTCAGCACTTCGAAGGCCAGCGCCTGCATGGCATCGCCCGCCAGCATGGCTTGGGCCTCGCCGTACTTGACATGCACCGTGGGCTTGCCCCGGCGCAGCACATCGTTGTCCATACAGGGCATGTCGTCATGCACGAGGGAATAGGCGTGGATCAGCTCCACGGCGCAGGCCGCACGCAAAGCGGCCTCGCGACCTTCCGGCGTGGCACACGCGCCCGCCGCCTCGGCCGCCGCCAGCACCAGCAGGGCCCGCAGGCGCTTGCCACCATCGAGCACGCCGTAGCGCATGGCCTCGCCCAGCCCGGCCGGCGCCGAAGCTGGCACCCACTCGCCAAGGGCTGACTCCACACGGGTCAGCGCCTGGGCCGACCAGCCCTTGAAAGCATCAGGGTGCATCAGGAAACCTCCGTGCTGCGCTCATGCCGCGTCCCACGGTTTGAGTTGCCCGTCTTCCAGCAACTTGACCTGCGCTTCCACCGCCTCCAGGCGCGTTCTGCAAAACTGGAGCAACTGCGCGCCACGCTGGTAGCTGGCCAGCAAACGCTCCAGCGGCAAGGCGCCCGCCTCCATCTGCCCGACGAGCTGCTCCAGCTCGGCCAGCGCCTCCTCGTAGCTGGAAGGCAGGGGCAAGTCGGTATCTGCCGTGTCTGAAGTGTTTTTGGCGGATTTGGCCATGTGCAGGAGCTTGAAAGCGTCAGTGGCCTGGACAAGGCCTTATACGGGCAAACGCGTATTCTATTTCCTGCCGCCCCTCTTGTCCGCCCACATCGGTGCAATGCTGACCAGGGCAGGCGCCCCTCGTCTGGGTGGCCCCACCCCAAGTCGGGGCACCTTTTTGATCCACCACACCGCACGCCACAGCCCGCCTGTCCCCCTGAGGGTACAATTTCGGGCTTTCCCTCAATCACACACCCGGCCCCCTGACCGAGAACGTCGGGGGATTGTTCAAAGCCCTTGAGCAGTCATCGCGCACGGCCCGGAGGCCTTCGCGTCCACGCCCACCCATGCTCAAGGGGGGTTGACATTGGTTTTTGGAGATCCTGGGGATCATGTCCGACCTGAGTAATGCACTCAACGGTGCACTCAACAGCGCCCTCGACGGCGCACTCAACGCCCTTCAACGCAGCTCTCTATACGATTTGTCGCAGCTGCCTGTGTCCGTCTACTTCGACGAGACACTGCACCAACAGGAGCTTGAGCGCATCTTTCAGTCCGGTCCTCGCTACCTCGGTCATGCCCTGAGCGTGCCCGAGGTTGGCGACTACTACGCCCTGCCCCAGGAAAGCGAAGGCCGAGCCCTGGTGCGCTCACCTGATGGCATCCAGCTGATCTCGAACGTGTGCCGCCACCGCCAGGCGGTCATGCTCAAGGGTCGCGGCAACAGCCGTCACAACATCGTCTGCCCCCTGCACCGCTGGACCTACAGCCACCAGGGCGAGCTGATCGGTGCGCCGCACTTCGACCACGATCCCTGCCTGAACCTCAACAACTACAAGATCCGCAACTGGAACGGCCTGCTGTTCGAGGACAACGGCCGTGACATCGCCGCGGATCTGGCCGGCATCGACGCGCGCTTCAAGCCCGGCGGCGATCTCGACTTCTCCGGCTATGTGCTCGACAAGGTCGAACTGCACGAGTGCAACTACAACTGGAAGACCTTCATCGAGGTCTATCTGGAGGACTACCATGTCGGCCCCTTCCACCCAGGCCTGGGCAATTTCGTGACCTGTGACGACCTCACCTGGGACATGGCCCGCGAGTACTCGGTGCAGACCGTCGGCGTGGCCAAGACCTTCGACAAGCCTGGCTCCGACATCTACAAGAAGTGGCGCGAGGTGCTGCTCAACTACCGTGGCGGCGAGAAGCCCAAGCAGGGCGCCGTGTGGCTGACCTACTACCCGACGATGATGGTCGAGTGGTACCCGCATGTGCTGGTGGTGTCCAACATGCACCCGCTTGGGCCCCAGAAGACGCTCAACGTGGTGGAGTTCTACTACCCCGAAGAGATCGCGGCCTTCGAGCGCGAGTTCGTCGAAGCCCAGCAAGCCGCCTACATGGAGACCTGCGTGGAAGACGACGAGATCGCCGAGCGCATGGACGCCGGCCGCCTGGCGCTCTACAAGCGCGGCGACAACGAGGTCGGCCCCTATCAGAGTCCGATGGAAGACGGCATGCAGCACTTCCACGAGTGGTATCGCCGCACCATGTCTTTCAAGGACTGAGCTGAACCCACGCGTCTCACCCTATGCCCAGATGGTGCTGGCGACCTTGCTGTTCGCCTGCATGGGCGTGTGCGTGAAATTCGCCTCCGTCCATTTTGGCACGGCGGCCGTGGTGAGCGCACGCGGCCTGGTTGGTGCGGTCATGATGGCCGCCATCGCCTGGCTCAGTGGCAGCAGCTTGCAGACCAAGGTGCCCATGCTGCACCTCAAGCGCGGCTTGGCGGGCGTGTTCGCGCTGTCCCTGTGGTTCTACTGCATTGGCCATCTGCCACTGGCCACGGCCGTCACGCTCAACTACATGTCCTCGGTGTGGCTGGCCGTGTACCTGCTGATCCGCTCAGGCTTCATGGGCGGTGGGCGCGTGGATGCCAGGCTGGTGCTGGCCATCGTCACCGGCTTCATCGGCGTGGGACTGGTGCTGCACCCGACGCTCGAACATGATCAGATCGAGGCCGGCGTCATCGGCGTAGTATCGGGCATGCTGGCCGCGATGGCCTATGTGCAGGTCACGGCCTTGGGTCGTGCCGGCGAGCCTGAAGTGCGCGTGGTGTTCTACTTCTCGCTGACCGGCACCGTGCTGGGCGCCCTGAGCTGGCTCATCCCCGGGCAGACCAACGCGACACCCCTGGCCCAGATCCCGCTGTGGGCCTGGGCCGCGCTCATCGGCGTGGGGGCCTTCGCCACCCTGGCCCAGTTGCTGATGACGCGCGCCTATGCGCAGGGCCGCATGCTGGTCAACGCCAGCTTGCAGTACCTGGGCATCGTCCATGCCAGCGTGCTGGGCATGCTGCTGTTCGGCGAAAAGCTCAGCGCCGACGGCGTGCTGGGCATGCTGCTTATCATCGGCGCCGGCATGGCTTCCGCGCGGCTCAAGCCCGCCGACAAGGGTGTGGATCAGCCCGCCTGATCAGTGGTTGTGCATGCCATGCACGATGGACGCGATCATCAACAGGCCCGCAGCCAGCCAGAAGATCTGCAGCATGGTGTCTCGGCCATTGAGGCGCTTTTGCAATTGCGGAATGAGGTCGGCCACCGCCACATAAACGAAGCTGCTGGCTGCCACCACCATCATGTAGGGCAGCAGGTCTTTCCAGGGCCCGATGAGGAAGTAGCCCAGCACCCCACCCACCACGGCAGACATGCCCGAGATCATGTTGTAGACCAGGGCCCGCATGCGCGAGAAGCCGGCGTTGATCAGCACGATGTAGTCGCCCACTTCCTGCGGGATCTCATGGGCGATGATGGCCAGCGAGGTCACGAAGCCCAGATGGGGATCAGCCAGGAAGGACGCCGCGATCAGCACGCCATCGCAGAAGTTGTGGATGCTGTCGCCCACCAGCACGCTCCAGCCGCCACGCCCGGCCTGCTCCTTGTCGAAGTGATGGTGATGATGGTGGCCGTCGTGCTCGTGGTGGTGGCCATGCCGGTACAGCTCGGCCTTCTCCAGCAGGAAGAAGAACAGCAGGCCGCCCAGCAAGGTCAGGAACAGGCCATGCGGTGGCTTGGACGACTCGAAGGCCTCTGGCAGCACATGCAGCAGCGCCGTGCCCAGCAGCACGCCCGTGGACAGGCTCACCAGATGGCGCACGATCAGGCCCAGCAAAGGGGCTGACAAGGCGGCGGCCAGCAACACCGAGATCAGACCACCAATGAAAGTAGCGGCCACGATGTAAATCAAGGTCATTCGTCGATCTTAGCAATCCTGTCAACCACGTCGCCCGACCGGGGTCGGCCTGTCATGCAAAGCAGGGACAATACGCACATGGACAAGCTCATCGTCAAGACAAGCAAGCCCCAGGCCCTCAGCCTGGACAACAGCCGCTTCCCAAACCTGCTGGCCGCCATCGACATGGGCTCCAACAGCTTCCGGCTGGAGGTTGCCGAGGTGGTCAAGGGCCGCTACAAGCGCGTGGACTACCTCAAGGAGACCGTGCGCCTGGGCGCAGGCCTGGATTCCCGTGGCCTGCTGACCGAAGAAGCCACCCAGCGCGGTCTGGCCTGCCTGGCCCGCTTCGCCCAGCGCTTGCGCGGCTTTGCGCCCTGGCAGGTTCGTGCAGTGGCCACACAGACCCTGCGCGAGGCGCGCAACCGCGATGCCTTCCTGCAACGCGCTGACCTTGTGCTGGGCCACCCCATCGAGGTGATCTCGGGCCGCGAAGAAGCGCGCCTGATCTACCAGGGCGTCTGCCGCCTGCAACCCAGCGAGCTGCCCCGCTTGGTCATCGACATCGGCGGGCGCTCCACCGAGATGATCCTGGGCCACGGCCGCGCCACGCAAAAGGCCGAATCCTTCGGCGTGGGCAGCGTGAGCCTGTCGATCCAGCAGTTCCCGCAAGGCCGCTACACACCCGAGTACTTCCGCGCCGCACAGATTGCTGCAGGTGCCGAGCTGGAAGAGGCCTTGACGCTCTTTGGCCGCCACCTGTGGCAAGAAGCGCTGGGCTCTTCAGGCACGGTGGGCGCGGTCTCGCAGATCCTGGCAGCCAACGGCATCACCGATGGCAGCATCACACCGGAAGGCCTGCGCTGGTGCATCGGGCAATGCCTGCAAGCCGGCTCGACCGAAGTCCTCAACCTGCCCGGCCTCAAGCCCGAGCGCAAGGCCGTGCTGGGCGGTGGCCTGTCCATCCTCTACACCTTGTCTCAGCACTTCGACATCGAGGCCTTGCGTCCCGCCAAGGGCGCCTTGCGCCAGGGCGTGATCTTCGATCTGGAAGAGCGCCTCGAAGCCGCGCGCAACCACCGCCTGCCCGACCCGCGCGACACCTCCGTGCGCGAGTTGCAGCAGCGCTTCCGTGTGGACCAGGCCCAGGCCGAGCGCGTGCGCCAGCGTGCTTTGGCCCTGTGGCACAGCCTGCAGGAGCCCGCCGCCAGCCCCGACGGCGAAGACGCCCGCGAGCTGGGCTGGGCCAGTGCCTTGCACGAGATCGGCATGATGGTGTCGCACCACGACCACCACCGCCACAGCGCCTATCTGCTGGGCCACGTGGATGCGTCTGGCTTCTCGCAATCGCAGTTGCGTCGCCTGGCTTCACTCGTGCTGGGCCAACGCGGCGAACTGATCAAGCTGGCCGAACACCTGCACGATGCGGCGCTGATGTCGCAGGTGCTGTGCCTGCGTCTGGCCATCATCCTGCAACACACCCGGATCGATCTGCCCGCCAAGGTGGCCAGATTGCAGCGCGTGCGCGGCAAGGCCAGGCTGATGCTGGAGCGCCGCTGGGCCCAGATGCATCCGCGCACCCTGCACCTGCTGGAAGAAGAAACGCGTCGCTGGGCCGGTCAGGGCGACCGGCAGCTTGACATCGTGCTGAGCTGAAGCCCCAAGCTCGACTCAAGCCGTACTTCAGGCTTTACTTCAAGCCCATGGCCTTCTTGTAGGTCTTGGCCCACATCGGGTGCCCCGCCTCGGCCTTGCTCAAGGCAAAGCTGGGGTCTGCATCCTTGGCCGCCTTGAACGCCGAGGTGCACAGCGCATAACGCTTGCTGGTGCAATAGATGAAGGCCAGGTACTTGTTGGCGCTGGCCTGGTCTGCCGAGGCGGTCAGCCCGCCCTGCAATGCAGTCTTCAACTGTGTCTCGGCCATCCGGTACTGACCGGCCTTGTAGGCCTGCACGCCGTCAGCCAGCGCCATCTCGGCCACCGGCGGCTTCTTGACCACCGGCTCTTCGACGGCCGAAGCCGGTGCCGAAGCCGCCACCACAGGCGGTGTCGCCAATGCAGCCGACTGGTCAGCCTCCTTGGACTTCATGTTGCCGCAAGCGCTCAACGACACGGCAAGCAGCCATGGCACAGCCGCCACGACCAAGGGCGACGACACCGAGGCCCACTCCCAACCCTTGCGGGTGACGCTTTCAGACTTCATGACTCAGCGATCTTTGATTTCAGAATTGATGCGTGACGTTCACGGCCTTGCCCGGCCGGACCTCGACAGTCTGCCGGAAATCAGGGGAGTCGCCGTTACGAATGGTGATCACGTGCTGCCCCGCTGGCAGACCGAGCTGATGCAGCGGCGGCGCCACACCCACCGAGCGCCCATCCACGAGCACCTCGCCCCAGGGGCTGATGGCCAGCCTGAGCGTGCCATTGCTGGGGGTTGCGGGCGCGGCAAGCGTTGTGGTCGGTGCGGCGCTTGACTTGGTGGCTAGCTCGGTTTGCGAGGCGGCCTGGGTTATCGGCATGGGCACCACAGCGGGCGACGCGCTGGCCGCAGCCGATGAAGCCGTTTGCGACAAAGTCACCGCACTGGCTGCCTGCCTGGCCGGTAAAGCCGCGGCAGGTGAGACGCTCGTCGTTGCGACGCTCGTGGCCGGTACCGCGGGTGACGCCGCTACCGGCAAGGCGGCCTTCTTGCCCACCTCGGCCTGCACCACGGCGTCATGCCCCTTGGGCGCAGAAGCCGTGCGCGACTGCCACACCAACCAGCTCACGCCCAGCAAGGCCGCCATCCAGCCTGCTGCGGCCACCATCCACAAGCCAGGCTTGCCAGGCACACGCGGCATCTTGCCCGGCCGGCGTGAAGGCTCGGCGGCCTCCTGCCCATCCACGCTGTCCAGCCACTCACGCAGTTCGCTCGACAAACGCCGCGCCGAGCGTGTGCGCTGCTCGGGGTCGCGGTGCATGGCCCGCGCGACGATCTCTGACAACTGGGTCGGCACATCGGGGTTGACTTCATGCACCAGCGGCACGGGCTTGTTGAGCACCGCGTCCGCGATCTCTTCCAGGCTGTTGCCACTGAAGGCGCGCTTGAAGGTCAGCAGCTCATAGAGCACCACGCCCAGGGCGTAGACATCCACGCGGCGGTCCACGGACTCGCGCCGCACCTGCTCGGGCGCCATGTAATACGGCGAGCCCCCCACGATCTCCTGGAAGCGGCTTTGTGGGTCATCGCGCTGCGCCAGCGACTCGGCCTGGCGAATGCGGGCAATGCCGAAGTCAAGCACACGCGGCTGGGTACGGCCCACCATGAAGATGTTGGCCGGCTTGATGTCGCGGTGGATCACGCCCTTGTGGTGGGCGTAAGACAGGGCATCGGCCACGCGCCGCACGATCAGGGCCGACTGCGCAGGTGTCGGCTTCCAGCCCATGGCCAGCAGCTGGCGCAGGTCCTTGCCGCGCAGCATCTCCATGGCGATATAGGTGCCCTGCTCGCTCGTGCCCGCGTCGTACATGGTCACGATGTGCGGGTGGTTCAGGCTGCCGGCGGCCTTGGCCTCGTTCAGGAACAGCGCATTGAACTGCTCGCGGTCGGCCGGCGACATGTCCACATGCAGCGTTTTGATCGCGATCAGGCGCGACAGCAGCGGGTCGTGGGCGGCATACACCGTACCCAGCCCGCCCTCACCGATCTTGTACTTCAGGGCATAGCGCCCGATGTGCCCGATGCTGGGCAGCAACTCGGGCCGCCCCGGGCCCACCTCCACCGTTTCCTGCTCCGGCAAAGGCCGGGTCTCGGCCACGGTGTCGATGTCGTCCGCCAAGCGGTCAGCCTCCTCTTCATAAGGCTGCGTGACCGCGGGTTGGGTTGGCGTCGACACGTGCTGGGCACCCCTGGATGGCGCGCCCTACTTCTTCGCAGGCCGCGCGGCTTTGACCTCGTCAGGGCGCAGGCCGGGCGCCAGATGGTCCAGCACGCCATTGACGTATTTGTGCCCGTCGGTTCCGCCGAAACTCTTGGCCAACTCGACCGCCTCGTTGATGGCGACCTTGTAAGGCACGTCCAGACAATGCGTCAGTTCATACGCACCGATCCAGAGCACGGCGTGCTCGACTGGCGACAGTTCTTCGACAGGCCTGTCCAAAAACTTGAGCAATGCTGCATCCAGTTGCAATTTCTGGTCAATACAGCCGTGCAACAAAGCATCGTAATGGGCCCGGTCGCACTTGGCAAACTCGTCTTGTTCCCGGATGTGAGCGTCGATACCAGCTGCATCACGCGGGTTGATCTGCCACTCGTACAGGCCTTGCAGGGCAAACTCGCGCGCGCGACGGCGCGAGGACTTGGCTCGGTCACGCAAAGGCGCACCGGCGGCCGGCTTGCGGGCCGAGGAAGAATCAGGCGTCTGGCTCACAGCAGGTCATCCAGCAGGTTGGCCATCTCCACCGCCACACGGGCGGCATCACGGCTTTTCTCTTCTACACGGGCTTCGGCCTGGGCCTGGTTTTCCACGGTCAGGATGGCGTTGGCGACCGGCACATGGTGGTCCAGGCTCACACGGGTCACGCCCGCACCGCTTTCGTTGGACACCAGCTCGAAGTGGTAGGTCTCGCCACGGATGATGCAACCCAGCGCGACCAGCGCGTCAAAGCGCTCGCTGTCGGCCATGGCCTGCAGCGCCACGGGTACCTCCAGCGCGCCCGGCACCGTCACGTGCTGGATGTGCTTGGCCGAGACGCCCAGCTTGACCAACTCGTCGATGCAGAGAGTGGCCATGCGAGAGGTCAGTTCGTCATTGAAGCGGGCTTGCACGATGCCGATCCGCAGATCGTGGCCGTCCAGCCGGCCGGCTTGTCCTTTGTCAGCGCCTTGCATGATGTGGTGTGTTCCTAAAGAGCGTCGGTAAAGAGCGAGTGTGTCTAGAGAAAAGAGCGGAGGCGAAAGCGCGTATCCGGTTGAGGCGTGCCTGCGAAGTAGACGTCAGTGAGTGGGCGTCAGTGCGTCGGTGCCAGTGTGACACCATCGGCCGTCAGGAAGCCGGTGACCTCCAGGCCGAAACCGACCATGCTGGGCAGACGCTGCTGGTTGCCCATCAGACGCATGCGGTGCACGCAAAGGGTCTTGAGGATCTGCGCGCCGACACCGTAGGTGCGCAGGTCCAAGGGTGTCTTGGGTGCCTGGACGGGTGAGCTGGCCAGCAGGCGCTCGGCCATGCGCTCGGTATCGTCGCCTGCATTGAGCAGCACCACCACGCCACGGCCCGCCTCACGCACAGCGGCCAAGGCCTTGGGCAGCGGCCAGGAATGCTGACGGCTGCCGGCATCCAGCCAGTCCAGCACCGACAGGGGCTCGTGCACGCGCACCAGCACCTCGTCGTCGCGAGTCCACTGGCCCAGGCTCAAGGCCAGGTGCAAGGCGCCGGTGCGGTCGTGGAAGACATGCGCATCGAACGCCCCCTCGGGCGTCTGCATCGAGCGCTGGCCCTGCTTGGTGATGAGCGACTCGTTGCGGCTGCGGTACTGGATCAGGTCGGCGATCGTGCCGATCTTGATGCCATGCTCCTTGGCAAAGACTTCCAGATCAGGCAGGCGCGCCATGGTGCCGTCGTCGTTCATGATCTCGCAGATCACGGAGGACGGTGTCAGGCCCGCCATGCCCGCCAGGTCGCAGCCGGCTTCGGTATGGCCCGCGCGCATGAGCACGCCGCCGTCTTGCGCTTGCAGGGGAAAGATGTGCCCGGGCTGGACCAAGTCCGACGGCTTGGCATCCGCCGCCACCGCCGCCTGCACCGTGCGCGCACGGTCGGCCGCCGAGATGCCGGTGGTCACGCCTTCCACGGCCTCGATGGAGACGGTGAAGGCCGTGCCATGCTTGGTGCCGTTGCGCACGGCCATGGGTGGCAGTTGCAGACGCTCGCAGCGTTCACGCGTCAGGGTCAGGCAGATCAGACCACGGCCGTACTTGGCCATGAAGTTGATGGCTTCGGGGGTGACGTGGTCGGACGCCAGGACAAGATCGCCCTCGTTCTCCCGGTCTTCTTCATCGACCAGGATGACCATGCGGCCAGCAGCGAGTTCAGCGATCAGCTCGGGGATGGGTGAAATGGGCATCCAGCGATTGTAGGCGGGCCGGCGCCGGGTTTTGGGGGAAACACCGAGTGCCCTTGCGCAACAGCAGGGGCATATGCCCTACCCGAGGCCTGTTCAGAAGGCATCAGAACGCATCGCGCCCCGGTGGCCGCGCCACGATGCGCAGGTCTTCGCCGATTTTTTGCACATCCTGGAAGCGCAGGTCAATGGCCTCGCCCAGATGCGCCAGCGCCGGCAGCTCGGCCAGGGCGCGCCCCGGCCCGATCAGCTTGGGCGCCACATACAGCAGGTATTCGTCCACCCAGCCACCGGTGATGAAGGCCGCATTCAGGCGCGCACCAGCCTCGACATGCAACTCGTTGACACCCCGTTGCGCGAGGGACGAGAGCACGCCGGCCAGGTCCAGACCGCCCACGCGGGCGTCTGCCGCGCAGTCCAGCACCGCGCAACCCGCCGCCTCCAGCGCTTGCCGCCGAGCCAGTGCCTGTGCATCCAGCGCATTTGGCGCCAATCCGCAAACCAGCGCATCACCCGGCTGCGCCCACAGCCGGGCAGACGGCGGCGTGCGCCATGTCGAGTCCAGCACCACGCGCAGTGGCTGGCGCGGCACGGTCAGGGCTCGCACATCCAGACGCGGATCGTCCACCAGCACCGTCCCGATACCCGTCAACACCGCCCCGGCCCGGGCGCGCCAGCGCTGGCCATCCGCCCGAGCGGCTTCACCGGTGATCCATTTGCTTTCACCGTTCTCCAGCGCCGCGCGACCATCGAGCGAGCCTGCCATCTTCATGCGCACCCAGGGGCGCTGGCGCACCATGCGCGACAAAAAACCGATGTTCAGCTCGCGTGAAGCCACCGCCGCGGCATGGTCTGGCGACACCACATCGACCTGGATGCCTGCACCGCGCAGCCGGGCCACACCCTGACCACCGACCATGGGATTGGGGTCCATCAGCGCCACCACCACCCGGGCGAGGCCTGCCTGGACCAAGGCATCGGCGCAAGGCGGCGTGCGACCATGGTGCGAACAGGGCTCCAGCGTCACATAGGCCGTCGCGCCCTGCACCGACGCGCCTTGCGCCTGCGCGTCCCGCAGCGCCATGACCTCGGCATGCGGCCCACCGGCCTGTTGCGTGTGCCCCTGGCCCAGCACCTGCCCATCAGCCGATGCGATTACACAGCCCACCCGCGGGTTGGGCTCCGACAGGGCGATGGCCCCCTGCGCCAGCGCGACCGCCTGGCTCAAAAACTCGTCATCCATTCGCTTGATGCTGTCGACCATCCGGAATCACCCACCCCTCAAAACAGGGGGAAAAGCGTGCATTTTGAAACATGCCTGCCGCCCATCGGCAGCGGGCAACCACTCGTCGGACAGCCTCTGGCTGCGCATGACGGCCTCCAAACATAATCAAAGTATGAACAATTACCGCCATTTCAGGGTCGAGGCGCGCCCCCGTGGATTCACGCTGGTCGAGTTGCTGGTGACCGTCGCCGTGCTGGTCGTCCTGGTCGCGCTCGGTGCCCCTCAGCTGCGCACACTGCTGCTCAAACGAACGGTGAGTAGCCAGGCAGAGTCCCTGAGCTCGGGCTTGAGGTTTGCCCGATCTGAGGCCATCAAGCGCGGCCAGTTTGTCACCATGTGTGCCAGCAGCAACCCTGAAGCAGCCACGCCAACCTGCTTGGCCAACAACGCATCGGACTGGAGCAGTGGCTGGATCATCTTTGTGGATCATGCTGCCAACCTGCGTCAGTTCGACAGCGGTGAGGTGCTGCTGAAAGTACAACCGCCCTTCACCAATTCCGGTGGCATGAACAACAACAATGTTGCCGCTGTGGTGTTCAGCTCCAACGGCGTGGCCACACTCCAAAGTGCCGGCACGTTCACCATTCTCCCCAAGATGAGCGGCACGCCTGCCGACCTGCAGTCCTACATCAGTTGCGTCGCACTGGGTTCTTCGGGGCGAACGCGCACCTACAAGCCTGACACCAAAGGAGGATGCTGACTATGACGCCGCACTCCTTGCCAACCCAGCGAGGCGCCACACTCATCGAGGTACTCGTCTCCATATTGCTGCTGGCACTTGGCGTGCTCGCCATGGCCGCCATGCAGGCCAATGCCGTGCAATACGGCAAGGTCTCGGAGTTCAGATCGGTCGCCACTTTGCTCGCCAATGACCTGGCCGATCGCATGCGTGCCAACCACCCTGGCGATCAGGACATGAGCGCCTACAACCTGACTGCGGCCTACAGCAGGCCAACCACCTCACCGGCACTCCCCAAGGTCCAGTGTGACGTCACGCAGCCATGCCAGTTTGCCGACATGGCCGCATACGACCTGGCCCAGTGGCTTCAAAACGTCTACCAGCAACTGCCCGAGGGCACCGCCTACGTCAGCGTCGCACCCAACTCGTCTCAGCAGTATGCGGCTGACATCTGGGTGGCCTGGACAGACCCGGCCAGCGCAAGCAGCAGCGACAGCACGCCCAATGTCGACAGCTGCCCTACTGGATTCAAGCAACCCGCCACCGTGCGCTGCATGTATTTCCACGTCGTGCTATGAAGCTTGCTCATCCATTTCCATTCAAAACCATGCGCGCGCGCCAGACCGGCCTGACGCTGGTTGAACTGATGGTGGCGCTGGTCGTGGGCTTGGCCGTCATCGTTGCAGCCTTGTCCACCTACCTGTCATCGGGCTCATCCAGCCGTATCAACAGCCAGATCACCCAGATGAGTGAGGATGCCAACGCGGCATTGAGCTTGCTGCGTACCCATATCGCCATGGCGGGCTACAGCCACCCCACCGGGCTCACAGCCACTGGCGAGCTGAGCAAGTACTACAACGGGAAGGCCATCTTCGGCTGCCAGAACGGCCTGGACAACACCTCAACGGGCAACTACATCGGCCCCAACAATGCCATCCTGACCTGCAACAGTGGCAACCCGTCTTCAGCCGAAACCCTGATCGTCCTGTATGAGGCGGATGCCAGCAACACCATCCCCACATCCACAGGCGCAGGCTCGGATTGCCTCGGCAATACTGCGGCACTCATGGCGGACGGGACGACATACTTGGCAGAAAACCGCTTCTTTTTGAACTCTTCCGGCAGTCTTTCTTGTCTGGGTAACGGCAACAAGTTCCCTCAGCCTGTAGTCGACAACATAGCCGACTTCTCGGTGCTCTACGGTGTAGCAGGCACCGACAGCTCAAGTGGGACCTCCGTGCCACTCAAAGTGGCTCAGCAGTATCTGACCGCCTCGCAGGTCGGTGACATGGCTACAGGCATGTGGAACCAAGTCGTGTCGGTACGAATATGTGTGGTGGTCCGCAGCGAGGATGACGCGCTGGACGCCCCCATGACGTCCTACACCGATTGCCATGGCCAGCAGCAAACCCCGACGACATGGGGCACGCCAGCCAAGCCAGACCGTCGAAGCTATCGCCGGTTCACATCGACCGTTGCCCTCAAGAACCGCATCAGTTAGGCCTCAACAAGAGGAGTCCCATCATGCGCACGAACCCCAATCAATCCAAACAGCAAGGCGTGACCCTACTGGTGGTCATGGTCATGCTCGTGGTCATCGGCCTGGTCTCCGTTTCGGCCATGCGCCGCGCCGCCAGTGCCGATCTGGTTGCCAACAACAGCCGGCTCGAGCAACTGGCCAAACAGTCAGCCGAAGCCGGCTTGCGCTACTGCGAAGCCCAGATCGATACGGCATCGACGAAGTTGACCATCCAGTCAGCGCAAAAGCCGCCAGCGCTCCCCATGTGGCAGACCTTGTCGAATTGGTCCAGTAGCAACATCGCTGTCACGGTCCCCACCGACTTCATGAAGTCGGCCGATGCCGCAATGGTCACCCCGAAGCAACTGCCTCAATGCATGGCTGAATACAGCCCGCTGGACAACAACATCGTGATCATCACATCGCGAGGCTTCAGCCCCGACTATTCAGCAATGAAGAATGGAGAGACACAAAGCGGCTCTGTGATCTGGCTGCAGTCCATCGTCTCGCTGCAAAGCTAAGCCCCGCACTCAGATCGAAAGAGCACCATGATCCGTCCATCTCGTCATCATCGCCAAGGCTTCATCAGGGCCATGCGCTGGGCATTGGCGCTTGTGCTTGGGCTGCAGGCGCTGACACCCACCGCCGCCAGAGCGCAATCCAGCACCACAGCGCCATCTCAAAACCCCTTGCTCAGCCAGGGCAGTGTGGTGCCGCCGAACATGATGGTGACGCTGGACACATCGTGGTCCATGATCTATCCCTACATCCCCGAGGGTGACGTCAAACTACCGGGCGGCATAGCCAAGTTTCCCGGGTTCACCTCGGTGATCATTCACCCCGACGACAACCGCTACACGGTGGACCAGGGTCGAGCCAAGGGCGATGGTGGTGCCATCCCTAGTGACTCAACAAGCAATGCATCGGTCTTTCAAATGCAGATGCGCTCGCCTGATGTCAACGGGCTGTACTACAACCCGGCTGTCACCTATAAGCCGTGGTTGAAGTCGAAAGACCTCAGCAAAAGCCCTGCAACAGAGGTTCGCTACCCCAATGCCTCGTTCAAACAGGCACTGTTCAACCCGGACGTTCCGGCCAACACAGCGGCCACGCCGCCCAATTACGCTGATCTCAGCCTTGTCCAAGCGGCCCGCACCGCCGTGTGGTGCAACAACCCGCCAGCCAACTCTGGCGACAAGCTGACGTGCACATCAACCAGCAAGCCATTCAACCCTGGCCTCTACTACAGGTTGGACGGCACCGCCACTGGTTGCCCTATTGTCAATGGCGCCCCCAACCCCAACGATGCACGCTGCTACACCAAGTACGACGTCAATGGCACGGGCCCCTTCCCCAATTACTCGACCAGAACCGATTGCACGAAAGGCGCCAGCACCTGTACACAAGCCCAGGAGCAACAGAACTTCGCCAACTGGTTTGTGTATTACCGTGCCCGCCTGTTGATGGCACAGGCCGCGCTGCCTGAGACATTCTTGCAACTGAAGGACAACAAGATGCGCACAGGCTGGGCGACCATTCACCAACCAGGCTCGCTCCTATACCCAGATGACACGAAAAACACACGCAACGTGATTAGCGGCGTCAGTGGCATGGACGCACAGCGCAAACAGCAGTTGGTTAGTTGGATTCGCGCATTTAAAAGCGACAACACCGTCACGAACAGTACACCTGACCCCACCATGCACCCCGGCACGCCATTGCTTTCAGCCATGGCTGGTGTAGGTGATTATTTCTCCCGAACCGACGGCCATTCGCCATGGGCAGATGACCCAGTTAGCGGCACGGGCACAGTTGCCAACTCATTGAGTTGCCGTCGCTCATACAATCTCTTGATTACAGACGGCTACTATACCGATAGCAAACCCCAGACATATGCCAGCGGCTCTGCCGCCCCAATTGGCAACGAAGATGGTACGGCTGCAAAGACCGCCATCACAGGCCCGAATAACCAGAGCTACACCTACTCGGCGCCCCTGCCTTACGCAGACAAAATGAGTGGCACGCTTGCCGACGTGGCCATGCATTACTGGGTCAACGACCTCGTGCCCGATGGCATGCCCAACAACGTGCCTGCTGGCAAGGATGTCATCACACAAGACCCGGCCTTCTGGCAACACCTGGTGCAATTTGCCATCGGCCTCGGCGTAACAGGGAACATCGCGGCAGATACGCCGCAAGCCACCAATGCCCAATTGAAGCTGGTGGCCGCCGGTACAAAGGGATGGTGGGACAGCACTGATGTGGCGAACAATAATGCCCCGGTCAGTAGCAACGACCACCTGGCCGACGACTTGCTGCACGCCACGGTCAACTCACGCGGGCAGTATTTCAAAGTCAGCAACCCCGTGGCTTTGACCACCGCACTCACGACAGCACTGAGCAGAGCCAATCAACAGACCGGTTTGAAGCAGGCCGGCCTGGCTCTGCAAAGCATCAACACTGGCGGCGCCAATGTGAAGTACGTGCCCGAGTACACCACCGTTTCCTGGACAGGCGACGTCAAGGCCTACGACGCGGATGCATCTGGCAATTTCTCCACCAAGTATGCCTGGAGCGCCAACGAGCAGCTCCCCGCTCCAGCCGACCGCAACATTGCGACATGGAATGGCAGCAAGGGTGCCTACTTCCAATGGGATGGAACAACAGGTATTGGCGCCAACAACCAAGCCTTGATCCAGTTGCCGAGTGGCGCGACCGGTCCGCAACTGATCGATTACATCCGCGGCGACACTAGCAACGAAGACAACGGTGTATCCATGGGTCTGTTCCGTCAGCGTGACAGCCTCATTGCCGACATTGTCGACAGCGCACCCACCTTGTTGCAGGGTAACGTCAATCTGCGGTACGACTTGCTTGCGGCTGGCACACCCGGCCAATCGACCTACAACGCTTTTCTTGCCACCAAGGCCGCACGCCCCCCGCTGCTCTTCGTGGGTGACAACGGTGGGATCTTGCACGCCTTCGCCGACTACGGCAGTACCGTTTCTGATGCCAACATCTCCAAGCAACGCGGGCAGGAAGTGTTTGCTTATGTACCCCAAGCCGCGATGGCAGGCCTTGGCAGCTTCGCGAGCCGCGACTATGGCACGGACAGCACCCCACACCACTATGCGGTGGATGGCCCGCTGACCGAAAGCGACGCATACCTCAGTGGCGCATGGCAGAACGTCCTCATCGGCACCATGGGGGCGGGGGGACGCGCCATCTTTGCGTTGAACGTCACCCCCGGCACCAAACTGGGCCCCGCTTCAGTGATGTGGGAAAAGTCCAGCACGGACGATGGCGACTTCGGCTACATGATCGGTGATGCCCAAGTCGGCATGCTGCCCAACGGCCACTGGACTGTCTTCGTGGGGAATGGCCCCTACAGCGACAAGGGCCACGCCGTGCTGATGCTGATTGACCTCAGCACGGGCTTTATCACGAAAGTCGATGCCTCATCACAGGCTGATTCAGGCAACGGCTTGGGCGCCGTGCAACTGGTCAAGAACAGCAACCAGCAGGTTGTGGCCATTTATGCAGGAGACCTCGAAGGCAAGCTTTGGCGTTTCGATGTCAATCCGTCCGACTCGAGCATCTCTGTGGGATTAGGCGGACAGCCGCTGTTCGCTGGAAGCAGTGCTCAGCCTATCACCGCCGCACCGGCGGTGGTTAGCAATCCCAAGGGCGGCAACATGGTGGTGTTTGGCACGGGCAAGCTCTTCGATGACAAGGATCCGGGAGATACCTCCACACAGACTTTATATGGAGTATGGGATACGCCTAGCAATTTACTGTCTGGTTTGGCAAGCAACAACATAACCCGCAACGATCTGATTGCTCAGCAAATCATTCAGGCACCTGTAACAACCAATAAAGCCGGTCAAGATTTCTACGACATCCAGTTCAACGATATTGACTACAAATCCAAAAAAGGCTGGTTTCTGGACCTCACACTTAGCGCGGGATTGCGCCTAGTTTACCCATTGACTGTGGTCCGCGACTACGTGCTATTTAATACAGTAGCGCCCGCCGCGCCTAGTGCAGAGCCAAACTGCAGCCCCACACCAGGCGTTGGCTATACATTCTTGCTGCCAACCTTAATGGGAGGCCACTACACCAAAACCCAAATATGGGACACCACCGGTGATAATGTTGTTGACAAGACAGATACTATTGCGTACGGATATAAGACCGACGCCACGGGGCGCGGGATCGCCATTCCTGCCCCCCCCCCAAAATGCTCGGACCCAACCAAATGCTTCAAATGCCAAGCTGGATTCAATCTTCGGGTTGAAAACGGTAAGGCTTATTGCGTCCCCATCACGACCGTCACTAGCCGCATCTGGCGCCAACTTCTCAATCATCCTTGACGCCCCGACCTCATGTCAGTTCCAACTTCTCGCCCCCAGCGGGGCTTCACCTTGATCGAGCTGATGGTGGTGGTGGCCATCGTCGGCATCCTGGCTGCGATCGCTTACCCGTCCTACTCGAGCTACGTGGCCCGTGGCCGGCGTGCGGACGCCCAAAAAACCTTGCTGGAAGCGCTACAGTACATGCAGCGCTACTATGTGGCCAACAACAGCTACCTGGACCCCAACTCAGGCAAGCCTCCCACCTTGCCCAGCTCACTGGCAACGGTGAGTACGGGATCGGGCAATGCGGTCTACAACCTGACGGTCAGCAAGGCCAGCCAGACCGACTTCGAGTTGGTCGCAACGCGAGACGGTGCCGGCCTCATGAGCAAGGACGATTGCGGCGATTTCGTGCTGGAATCAAGCGGTAGCCGCGATCTCAAAAACAACAACTGGAATGTGGCCGCCTGTTGGCGCTAAAGACCTTGGCGAACTCACCCCTGCGACCCAGCCTTCCCCCGCTTATTCCCCGTCTCCTTGATCGCCGCCACAAACTCGCTGACGTCATCAAAGCTGCGGTACACCGAGGCAAAGCGCACATAGGCCACCTTGTCGAGCTTGCGCAGCTCGCGCATGACCCACTCGCCCAACTGGGTGGAATCCACTTCCTTTTCGCCTGACTGACGCAGACGCGCCTCGATGGCCTCCAGCGCGCTGTCCAAGGCTTCTGCGCTCACAGGCCGCTTGCGCAGCGCGATCATCATCGAGCCCTTGAGCTTGGCGCGGTCGTAGTCGGTGCGACGCCCATCGCGCTTGACGATGGCAGGCAACTCGATTTCCGCGCGTTCATACGTGGTGAAGCGTTTGTCGCAACCATTGCACTTGCGACGGCGGCGGGTCGAATCGCCTTCGTCTGAATCCCGTGTCTCGACGACCTGTGTGTCGTGGTGACCGCAAAAAGGGCAACGCATCTTTCGTTCACTCCCTGCAAGAACGAAGTAAAAAACCCGGCGTCGGACGCCAGTCCTCGGCCGGGTTGGATCAGTCACGCATCTGCCTGCGTCTTCATCAGATCAACGGTAGACCGGGAACTGACGGGTCAGCGCCGCAACCTGCTCACGCACGCGGGCGATGGTCGCTTCGTCGTGCGGATTGTCCAGCACGTCGGCGATCAGGTTGCCCACCTGCACGGCCTGCTCTTCCTTGAAGCCGCGCGTGGTCATGGCCGGCGAACCCAGGCGGATGCCGCTGGTCACCATGGGCTTTTGCGGGTCGTTGGGGATGCCGTTCTTGTTGCAGGTGATGTGGGCGGCGCCCAGGATCGCCTCGGCTTCCTTGCCCGTCAGGTTCTTGGGACGCAGGTCCACCAGCATCACGTGGCTCTCGGTACGGCCGGAAACGATCCGCAGGCCGCGCTTGGTCAGCGTGTCGGCCAGGGCCGCGGCGTTCTTCACCACTTGCTGCTGATAGGCCTTGAACTCGGGCGACAGCGCTTCCTTGAAAGCCACGGCCTTGCCCGCGATCACGTGCATCAGCGGGCCACCCTGGATACCCGGGAAGATGGCGCTGTTGATCTTCTTGGCGACTTCTTCGTTGTTGGTCACCACGATGCCGCCACGCGGGCCGCGCAGGCTCTTGTGCGTGGTGCTGGTCACCACGTCGGCATGCGGCACGGGGTTGGGGTAGACACCTGCGGCGATCAGGCCCGCGTAGTGGGCCATGTCGACCATGAAGTAGGCACCGATCTCCTTGGCGATCTTGGCAAAGCGCTCGAAGTCGATGCGCAGGGCGAAGGCCGAGGCACCGGCGATGATCAGCTTGGGCTTGTGCTCGCGGGCCAGGGCTTCCATCTTCTCGTAGTCGATGTCTTCCTTGGCATCCAGGCCGTAGCTCACCACCTTGAACCACTTGCCCGACATGTTCAGCTGCATGCCGTGCGTGAGGTGGCCACCTTCGGCCAGGCTCATGCCCATGATGGTGTCGCCGGGCTGCAGCAGCGCGAAGAACACCGACTGGTTGGCCTGCGAGCCGGAGTTGGCCTGCACGTTGGCGTACTGGGCGCCGAACAGCTGCTTGAGGCGATCGATGGCCAGTTGCTCGACCACGTCCACGTACTCGCAACCACCGTAGTAGCGCTTGCCGGGGTAGCCTTCGGCGTACTTGTTGGTCAGCTGAGAACCTTGGGCCTCCATCACGGCTGGCGAGGTGTAGTTCTCGGAAGCGATCAGCTCGATGTGGTCTTCCTGACGCTTGTTTTCGGCCTGGATGGCGGCAAACAACTCAGGGTCAACGTTGGCAACGGTATGTTGGGCACGGTCAAACATGACGTGGCAGTCCTCTTCTAGGTTGAAGACCCGCAGCATTGGCCAACATGGCCAAGTGTGAGGGCTGCCCAGGCGAACGGCTGACACAGTCTTGACGGCAAGACCGGCCGCGCTTCCCGGTGGTTCACCACCTCAGGCCTGGCCGCTCGTCACATGAACAAAGCGGCAGACCGTGTATCGCCAGTTGCGCGGCTGAACGGATTGTAATGGACTCAGGCTCGCCTTGCCGAGCAAGCTGGCAAGCCCTGGCCCACTTTTCCGGGAAATGAAAACAATCAGTGGATGCCGGACAGCAGGGCCACCTGCTCTCCACGGTGTGCGGCAGGCGCAACGGGCTCGCTGGCTGACGGCATGGGCTGCTGCACGCTCTGGCCATTCACAGCCGAGCCAGCTTTGGCAGCCGCAGACGGCGCCGCAGGCACGTCAGCCTGCACCACCGCTTGTGGCAGGGTCACCGTCACGGGCAGCTTGGCACCCGCGGCCACCTGGCGCAGATAAGCCTGCTCGGCCAGCACCTTGGCCGCATAGCCGCCGTCATCGATCAGATTGGCCGCGCCCACGTAGTACTTGAGGCCACCTTCCAGGCTGCCGGCCTTGCGGATGCAGTCCTTGAGCACTTGCACGCCAACGCGCAGATTGGTCACCGGATCAAAAGCGGCGTTCTGCCCACCAAAAATCTCGTATTTGTCGTGGTGGACACGCGTCATCACCTGCATCAGACCTTGCGCGCCCACATGGCTTTGGGCAAAAGGATTGAAGCCCGACTCGATGGCCATGACGGCCAGCACCAGGGTGGGCTCCAGGTTCACACGGTGGCCAACCGACCAGGCTTCTTGCACAAGGCGGCTGATGGGCTCAGGTGCCACGTTGTAGCGCTTGGAAATCCAATAGGCCACATTGGCCTGCTGACGGTTCAATTCGGCGGGATTGGCCGCCGTGGCGCGCTGGATAGCCTCTGGCTCGGCCACGGCCAGCAGATCGCCGTCCTCTTCGGCCTCACCCGATGCCATGGCCCGCAGGTTCGCGCGCTCCATCAGCCAGTTCAGGGTCTGGGACTCCAGGCTGTAGCGCACATCGGCACGCCCCATCAGGAACAGTGCCCCCACCACAGCCACGAAACCCAGCATGGCCAGCGCGTTGTGGCTGACCACACGCACGCCTTCAGCCACATCCATCACGAACAGCACGGCGGGCGAGCGCAGGCCCTTGGCCTCGCGACCAACACCACGCAACTGCTCCGACACTTCGGCACCGGTTGCCATGGCCTCCTGGCCATCCGCAACACACTCAAACGCTGTCATGCTTCTCCTTTCCTCACATCGCCAGGTGCGGCGGGCGAGGCATCCAAGCCTCCAGCCCAACCACACCCCAGCGCCAGTGATAATGGCCCCGGCTTGGATCGACGGTGCGAGCGGTGCAGGGCTCGATCACCATCGACAAGGCCTGCAAACATCCGCAGACCCCATGAACTGCCAGGGCTGGCAGCGTTGCACCCCTATCGAGGCGCACAAGGGAAAACCCGGCAAAAATGCGCAACCGGGCACGTCGGGGCGGATTCTAGGCAGGCCTGAAATAACCGGTCAAGCATATAGAACACATTCTTTATAACCCCACAACATGAAATACCGTGATTTGCGCGACTTCGTGGCCGGCCTGGAGCGCCAAGGCGAGCTCAAACGCGTCCAAGAGCCCGTATCTACATATTTGGAGATGACTGCGCTGAGTGATCGGGTGCTGCGTGCGGGCGGCCCCGCGCTCTGGTTTGAGCACCCGATACCCCCTCAAATAGGGGGGTCTTCTAACGTGAATCGTTACAAGATTCCCGTCCTGGCCAACCTGTTTGGCACACCGCGGCGTGTGGCTTTGGGCATGGGCGCCGACGACGTCAGCGAGTTGCGTGATATCGGCCGCGTCCTGGCCAGCCTCAAGGAACCCGAGCCGCCCCGCAGCCTGAAAGACGCTGGCAAGCTGATCCAGATGGCCAAGGCCCTGTGGGACATGAAGCCCGCCACCGTGCGCAACGCGCCTTGCCAGGCGCACAGCCGCGAAGGCAGCGAAATCGACTTGACGGAGCTGCCCATCCAGCATTGCTGGCCGGACGATGCCGCGCCACTGCTCACCTGGGGCCTGGTGGTCACGCGCGGGCCGCAAAACGTGCCCACCCCCAGGCGCCGCCAGAACCTGGGCATCTACCGCCAGCAACTGATCGGCAAGCGCCAGCTCATCATGCGCTGGCTCGCCCACCGTGGCGGCGCGCTCGACTTTCGCGAGTTCGCGCTCGCCAACCCAGGCCAGCCCTTTCCCATCGCCGTGGCGCTGGGCGCCGACCCGGCCACCATCCTGGGCGCCGTCACCCCCGTGCCGGATTCATTGAGCGAATACCAGTTTGCCGGCCTGCTGCGCGGCAGCCGCACCGAGGTCGTCAACACCAAGGTGGGCGAAGGCGAGCACTGGCTGCAAGTGCCGGCCAGCGCCGAGTTCGTGCTCGAAGGCCATATTCCGACCGCCCCGGCCGGCTACCAAGGCACCAGCGAGCACGGCGTGCCGCTCATGGAGCGCGGCGGCTATCTGCATGCGCTGGAAGGCCCGTTTGGCGACCACACCGGCTACTACAACGAGCAGGACTGGTTCCCCGTCTTCGAAGTCCAGCGCCTGACCCACCGCCCCGACCCGGTCTACCACTCCACCTACACGGGCAAGCCGCCTGACGAGCCTGCGGTTCTTGGCGTGGCGCTCAACGAAGTCTTCGTGCCCATCCTGCAAAAGCAGTTTCCCGAGATCGTCGACTTCTATCTGCCGCCCGAAGGTTGCAGCTACCGCATGGCCATCATCAGCATGAAGAAGGCCTACCCCGGCCATGCCAAACGCCTGATGTTCGGCCTGTGGAGCTTTCTGCGCCAGTTCATGTACACGAAGTTCATCGTGATCTGCGATGACGATGTCAACATCCGCGACTGGCAGGAAGTGATCTGGGCCATCACCACGCGCATGGACCCGGCCCGCGACACAACCCTGGTCGAGAACACGCCCATCGACTACCTGGACTTCGCCTCGCCCGTCAGCGGCCTGGGCGGCAAGATGGGGCTGGACGCCACCAACAAATGGCCGGGTGAGACCAGCCGCGAATGGGGTCGCACCATCGTCATGCCCGACACCGTCAACGCCCGTGTGGACGCCATCGTGAGCAAGATTTTGGGCAAAACATGAACTGTCACCACCTCTTGTCTTCCCCTTCGCGACGAATGGGCTTGCACCTGATGGCAGCTTGAACTAATCTGCATACGTCTGCCCGGCAGACACCCAAAAAAGGCGCAGTCACTGCGTCTTGGGAAGTGGCAAACAGACAGCTTTGCGCTTTCCTCGGACGGCCCGCGTGCCGCTCCAACCCCCGGCTTCGTCCGGGGGTTTCTGTTTTCAGCGTCGCGTGCGCACATGCCCGACTTCACACGCCGGACAAAAGCCCGATGCACTCCTTGAGGGCCAGGCGCATGTTCACGGCGCCAGCCAGAGACGGCAACCAATCCAGATCACCACGGCGCCAATAGCCCAGGGGCGCGGGCGTCACCTTGACCGTCGGCCAGTCAGGATGCTTGACCGCCACCTGGCGGGCGGCCTCGTCAAACAAGCGCTGTGCTCGAGGCATATGAAAGGCATCCGTCACCAGCACGATCTCGGGAACGCCCTCCTCGGCCAGCATCGCGACCGTGTAAGCCGCGTTCTGGCGGGTGTCCGCCGATTCGGTTTCCACCCAGCGCAGGTTCACGCCATAGAACTGCTGCGCAATACGTGCCGCAGTTTCCGCTTCAGAAGCGCCAACCTCGCCCTTCTGCCCCCAGCCCACGCCGCCGCTGAAGCCAACCGGCAAGCCGGTGCGGCGCCCCAGCCAGATCGCGTACCTCAAACGCTCAGCAGAATAGGCCGACAAGTCGGACATACCGTACTGAGGCGCCAGCGACTCACGCCCACCGCCCAAAGCCACGATGGCCGCAGGCGGCACAACTGAAGCCGGGTGACCTTGGCCGCGCCTTGCCACGGCCTGCTGCTGTGCATACGCACGCCCCAAGCCCTCCAACCTCGCCTGCTGCGGCCCCAGTAGTGCGCCCGGTGGCTTCAAGACTTGGTTTTGCAGCCAGACCGCCGTCACATGGCAGTTGCTGAACCAGATGCCCACGACGCCCAGGAGCAGCACAGCGTAGCCCCAGCCGCGACGAGGCAAGATCATCCTCGCGCCAATCAGGATCAACACCAAGAAGGGCACTGGAGGCAAGATCAGCGCCGTCAAGATGGGCTTGTAAGCGCCCCAATCTCCCCCATATCCCATCCGGACCACCTCATTTCGATAGGCTTACTGCCAAGCCTTGCCGGGATCCATGTCAGACATGACCATGGACACCCACAAGCTCCGCACCATTTGGATAATGTGCCAGTCTACGCAATAGAAGAAAGTCAGCGATGAGCCCACAAAACCCCAATCCAATCGGCCCCTGGGAAGAAGCCACGTTCGGAGGTGGCTGCTTCTGGTGTGTCGAAACGGTTTTCAACCAATTGCACGGCGTCATCGAGGCGGAGTCGGGCTACAGCAACGGCCAGCACCCCAATCCCACCTATGAAGATGTCTGCGGCGGCCACACTGGGCACGCCGAGGTCGTGCGCGTGCGCTTCGACCCCAAGGTGGTCAGCTACCAGCAGTTGCTGGAGGTCTTCTTTGCCATCCACGACCCGACCACGCTCAACCGGCAGGGCAACGATGAGGGCACGCAGTACCGCTCGGCCATCTATACGCACAACGCCCAGCAGGCCACGCTGGCACGCGACATCATCGAAGACCTGACCACCAGCCGCGTCTACCGGGACACCATCGTCACCGAGGTGGCGCCTGTCGAGAACTACCACCCGGCCGAGGCCTACCACCAGCGCTACTTCGAGCACCACCCAGGGCAAGGCTACTGCGCCGTGGTGATCGGCCCCAAGGTCGACAAATTCCGCAAGACCTTCGCGGACCTGCTCAAGGTGCCAAGCGCTGGATGAGCCAGCTACCGTCTGCCTGCATGTCGTAGGTGATGCGATCGTGCAGACGCGAACTGCGGCCCTGCCAGAACTCCCAGTGATCCGGCACCAGGCGATAACCGCCCCAATGTGCGGGCCTGGATGGGTCATCGCCCAACTTGGCCTGCTGGGCCTTCCAGGCGGCCTCCAGCTCCGACCGCGACGCCAGCACCTGGCTTTGGGGTGAAGCCCAGGCCCCAATACGCGACCCGATCGGGCGGCTGCGGTAGTAAGCGTCCGACTCGGCATCTGACACGCGCGCGACGCGCCCCTCCACCCGCACCACACGCTCCAACTCAGGCCAGAAGAACTGCATGGCGGCATGGGGGTTGCCGCTCAAATCATGACCTTTGCGGCTTTCGTAGTTGGTGAACCACACCAACCCGGCTTCGTCGGCCCCTTTGAGCAACAGCACACGGGTGGACGGACGACCTTGGGCGCTCACGGTCGCCAGGGTCATCGCATTGGGCTCCAGGGCCTTGGCCCGGACTGCCTCGTCAAACCAATGGTGAAACTGATCTATCGGAAGCGGGCGAACATGCGATTCATCGAGTTCGGCCTGCTCATAGTTTTTGCGCATTTGCGCCAGATCGTGCGGTGTCTTGTCCATATTCGAAGTATCGGTCAGATCCATTCGCACCTGAAATGACAGGGATCAAATCCACGCACGGGTATGCACTTAAGTGAAGCCTCGGTGGTGCAATGCAGCAAAAGCGCTCACACTTTGTTTCAACTACTGAGAATGCTCATGGACAGATTGCCTACTTTGTTGATTGTGGGATGGCCTACCGATACAGATAGTCACTTGACGATCAAAGGCGCTGACCGTGAGACTTACGCCGCCCCTAATCAACACATTAAATTAGGGCTCGATAGTCAATTACGAATAATCTTTGTTACGACTGGATCACTTGCCAACACCGCCCGAGAAACCCTGCCTGGAAATTCGGTAATAGATTTACCTAATGAAGCTTATCCTATACAAGAAAAGAGAGACTATTTTTCGCGCGCAGTCATGGCGGGAGTGCTGTCAACTGCAAATTCTAGCGGATGGATAATATTGCCAACATATTCAAAAATATGCCACACAGAAACACTATGGGCTATCGCCGAAGGCTTGAATAGCTTTGGCATTGTGCACGCCAGTTCAAATTCATTTACCACATACCCAATTGGGTTTTCTGCTGAATTCTTTTCGGAACTCATTCGCCTACAACACGAAAAAGATATCAATAAAATTCTTTTTCGCTACCCTACACTTAACATTGATTACAAAATAGAAGGCCATCGCAATGCGACGGCCCCATCGTTAAAAACCACTCACGGGATTGAACACCATTAGCTATAACAACCAAACCAAGCAAACTCAATCAGAACGATTTTTGTGCACCAATCCCAAGCAACTTCAAGTTTCCTTTCGCTTGCGCCGAGTAATATCTACTTGAGTCAGACACGTCCACTCGAGTAATATCAAAAGAACCCACAATCGTACAAATGGATGGAATATCGTATTCCACACCCAAGCCAACATATGGCCTTAATTTTGTCTGGGTCACCGAGTTATAAGATAGCCCGTCGACCTCTGACCGAAGTGTTGTTGATACATACGCCAAGCCCAACTTGGCCGTAGCCGACAACTGGTCAACTATCGGGAATCTTGCAACACCAGCCAACACAATTGCGTCAACCTGCGCCTTCACTTTCGCAGTCGTATCACGCTGCACAATATTCCCAAAGCTATCGAAATCATCGACCTGTGTTGGGCCAGAAGCAGTTGCCGCCGAGGTGCGGAAATACGAAACCTCCACTGCATCAATTTTTCCCACACCAAAATCTATTGTTCGGGCAGGAGAAAGTTTTGTTCCACCGTAAAACTTCCAAGCCTGCCCTTTACTCTCACAACTGTCGCCTGGCGCACAAGTAAATCCAACATTCGTTAATGCACGTATAACACCAAAATAACCTTGCGCATGAGCACCGAATGACACCGCGCAAACAACACCCGCAAAGAAAATCTTTTTCATCACAATTAACCTCTTAAGGGCAATCTAACACACATGCAAGAGACTCTTAAAAAGAGCGCCCAACACCAATCATAAAGAGCGTGTTGTCAAGCACGGTTGATTGCTTGCGAACATATGTACCTTGATTGCATGTGCTATTGCCATATTTTGCGGCGGCCAAATCGCACATCAATGAAGTTGTACCATTCGGTGTAATGGTTCCATTACCCGCGCTGATTGCATTTTGCGCGTTGATCCCAAAGTCTTGCAAAACCAAGGAATCTTTTGTGATCGTTGTATTCCTGGTCACAATTGTCGCTTCAGTTTTGTAGCGCAACTTCCCCACATTGACACTCATATGCCAATCCGAATCAAGATCTGCCTTCAAGCCGACAAATGGCCCAAACCCCATGACATTCTTAATACTAATTGTGGTGTCTCCGGCAGAAGCACCACCTTGATAAGTATTCAAATAATCAGTAGCTCGTACATCGAAAAATATCGCATAGGAACCACCAACCCCCAGAAATGGACGAATAGCATCCTTACGGTCACCGAAATATTTACCTAATACCGCTGTCGGGGGAAGCAGTTTTAATTTCATAATGTTATGACCGCTGAGTTGATTTTTCCCCTCGCCGTATACATCAACTGACATTGGCGCCGCCAACACATATGCCTCCAGCACCCAACTCAAATCATCATCAAAATAATAGCCAAGACTAATAGCCGGCGTACCAACCATTGCTTGACCTCGAGCGCGAATCCCGCAGGGCGTACCCAAGCCATTCCGCTCAGCCTCACATCCAGCATCGGCGTCATCCGTCAAAGCCTGATCAAACAACGGCGCGACCGTTGAATATTGACGCCGGACACCAACCGATGCTCGAGGATAGTTATACGAACCACCAGTCCCCAGCTTAGCAATTTCCCCTCGCGAAATCACAGGCCCAGTCACGTCATACGCGTCGCCAGATGTGGTTTTAACGTTTGCGCGGATATAGTTAATCCGAAAAAACATTCGATCTCGGATAGAAGGCGACACATTCCCAAACATGTTGTCCAGGGTCTCGGCCTGTGTGGGGGCCACCATCGAAGCCAAAACAGCAGACAAAGCCACCGCGAAACCCGTTCGCGACAAGGCTGAAAATTTCATGTCGTCTCCTCAAACAATCGACCGTGCCCACCAGTACGGGCAGCATTTTTGACAGGGGCCCCATACAGGCCGAATCTGTGACTTTGTACCAGTTGAGCGGCAAAAGTCAATTCATGTAAATATCTAGCCACACAAAGAAAAAGCCGCTCGACGCAGAGCGGGAGCGGCTTGGCCTGATATCAGGGTATACAACACGTACACCCTGATTCAGAAGACCCAAATTACTGGGCGCGACGGCGACGGGCAACCAGACCCATGCCAGCCAGACCCAGGCCCATCAGGGCGTAGGAGGAGGGCTCAGGGATGGCGGCAGTTGCCACGATGGTGGAGGTGACCACGCCGAAGTCGGTCACACCCGTCAGAGCAGCCTTGCCAAGGCTCAGCAGGCCCAGAGCTTGAGTGAACTTGTTGAAACCATCACTCGTGATCGACAGACCAGACAGGGTGGTCGTGTAGGTACCCGGGCCAGCCACGCTGGTGGCGCCAGTGATGCTGCCGATATCCCACAGGTAGAAGTTGGTCAGGGTACCAACGCCATTGCCACCGATCAGAGTCGCGTAGATCTTCTTGTTGGCCAGGTCAACGTTCAGGTCGGTCACGGTCAGCGAACCGCCGCTGGACACACTCTTCAGCACCGGAGCGGTTTGGGTAGCGCCACCAGAGGTAGCGGCACCCAGAACTGCGTTCGTGCCGGTGTCGATGGTCAGCGCCGTGATCGGGGCAGAAGCCGACACTTGGCTGTAGAAGCCGTCGGTGTCCTTCAGAACGGTGGCAGTGGCAGCGCCATAACCAACGACAGACACCTTACCGGTGTCCAGAGCGCCCATCAGGTCGGCGCTGAAGGACAGTGCACCAGCGCCCGAAAATTTCAGGCCGTTGTACACGGTACCTGCTGGCACGGTCACGCTGGCAGCGCTGGCAACACCGGCGGCCACAAATGCTGTGGCAGCAACGATGCTCTTCATTGCAAATTTCATGTCTTTTCTCCACTTTAAAGCGGCCCTTTGATACTTCTCAGCTGTCAGAAGGCATCCGCGTCTTCCTTTGACGAGCACAGACTTTGCAGCCTGTTCATATGAAGCATACCGGCCAATGCTCAACAGGCACAACGCTTGTTGCCCCCTCAACACGGGCTGAAGGGGTCAGGAAAACACCAGTTCCGATAAAGTTCCCCCGCATTCGGGTGTAGGGGTTACCCCCGAGCCCTTCCTTACCCCCCAGGAAGACGTGTACGAATAGGCGCCAAATTTGTCGCAAAAAAAGCCGCCCGACCTGTCGGTCGGAGCGGCTTGCGCGTGTAACCCTTTGGACGGGGCTGCAACCCCTGATACAGCCTTGTTACTTGGCTTGGCGGCGGCGAGCAACCATACCCATGGCGGCCAGACCGAGGCCCATCAGCGCATAGGTGGAGGGCTCGGGCACCGCAGCCACATTCTTGGCCACGATGGTGGAGGTGATGGAGCCGAAGTCGGTGACGCCCGACAGCGCGCTCTTACCCAAGTTCAGCAGGCCCAGGGACTGCACGAAGGTGTTGAAGCCAGCCGAGGTGATCGACAGGCCCGACAGGGTGGTCGTGAAGGTGCCGGCCCCGGTCACGGAAGTGGCACCGGTGATGCTGCCGATGTCCCACAGGTAGAAGTTGTTCAAGGTGCCCACGCCATTGCCACCGATGATCGTGGCGTAGACCTTTTTGTTGGCCAGATCGACGTTCAGGTCGGTCACGGTCAGCGAACCGCCGCTGGAGACGCTCTTGAGCACGGGCGCAGTCTGGGTTGCGCCGCCGGTGGTGGCAGCGCCCAGCACCGCGTAGGAAGAAGTGTCGATGGTCAGGGCGGTGATGGGTGCGGAGGCCGACACCTGGCTGTAGAAGCCATCGGAATCCTTCAGCACGGTGGTGGTGGCGCTGCCGTAGTTGGCAACCGTCACCTTGCCGGTGTCCAGGGCACCCATCAGGTCGGCGCTGAATGAGAGCGAGCCGGAACCCGAGAAGCTCAGGCCGTTATAGGCAGTATTGGCGGCGACCGTCACGCTGGCGGCGCTGGCCATACCGGCAGCGGCGAAAGCGGTGGCGGCAACGATGGTCTTCAAGGCAAATTTCATTTTGAACTCCACTCTAGGCGACGGACTTGGCAACACATACTGGCTTGCAATCGTCTGGCGTCCGGTACTTCCTTCGACTGCATTGATCTTTCGATCTCTGTTGTGATGAAGCTTATCGGCGCCCCGGAGGAGGCACAACGGAGGTGCGCCCCGGTCGGTGTGAAGTAGTTCTCAGGGAATCAAAAGAGTGGGGAACTCACCCCCCTGTTCGAGTGGGGGGATTCCCCCTGAACCAGGTGAAATCAGCTCCGAAGCGCCACTTTGGCGAACTTGCGCTTGCCCACCTGAACGACGTAGGTGCCCTGGCCGAGCTTGAGGCCACGGTCGCTGATGGCAGCGCCGTCGATGCGCACGCCGCCTTGGTCGATCATGCGCAGGGCCTCGCTGGTGGAAGGGACCAGGCCGGCTTGCTTGAGCAGTTGACCGATCGCCAGACCCTCACCACTTTCGGGTAGGGTCAGACTCACGTCGGGGATGTCATCTGGCACACCGCCCTTGGATCGATTGACAAAGTCCGCCAGAGCAGCCTCGGCCGCCTGGACGCTGTGGAAGCGCGTCACGATCTCCTGGCCCAGCATGACCTTGGCGTCGCGCGGGTTGCGGCCCGAGGCGCATTCGGCCTTCAGACGCGCGATCTCGTCCATGGGGCGGAAGCTCAGCAGGGTGAAGTACTTCCACATCAGGTCGTCGCTGATGCTCATGAGCTTGCCGAACATGTCGTTGGGCGCTTCGCTGATGCCGATGTAGTTGTTCTTGGACTTGGACATCTTCTCGACGCCATCGAGACCCTCCAGCAGCGGCATGGTCAGGATGCACTGGGGCTCCTGGCCGTATTCGGCCTGCAGGTGGCGCCCCATCAGCAGGTTGAACTTCTGGTCGGTGCCGCCAAGCTCCAGGTCGGACTTGAGCGCCACGGAGTCATAGCCCTGCATCAAGGGGTAGAGGAACTCGTGCACGCTGATGGAGGTGCCGGCATGAAAGCGGTCGTGGAAGTCGTTGCGCTCCATCATGCGGGCCACGGTGTAGCGGCTGGCGAGCTGAATCATGCCGCGCGCGCCCAGGGCATCGCACCACTCGCTGTTGTAGCGGATCTCGGTCTTGTCCGGGTCCAGCACCAGGCTGGCCTGCTTGTAGTAGGTCTCGGCGTTGGCCTTGACCTGCTCGGCCGTCAGGGGCGGGCGCGTGGTGTTGCGGCCGGATGGGTCGCCAATCAGCGATGTGAAATCGCCGATCAAGAAAATCACGGTATGGCCGATATCCTGCAATTGGCGCAGCTTGTTGAGCACGACCGTGTGGCCCAGGTGGATGTCCGGGGCGGTGGGGTCCAGGCCCAGTTTGATGCGCAGCGGGACGCCCGTGGCTTCTGAACGAGCCAGTTTCTTGATCCAGTCGCCCTCCGGCAGCAGTTCGTCGACACCGCGCTGGGTCACGGCCAGGGCCTCTCGCACACGGTCTGTGACGGGGTGTTCTGGCTTGGATTCAGTGGCTTTTTCGGAGTGAGACATGGGGAACCAATGGGTGAAAATCAGCACGAGGACCACCCCATTTGAGGGGATATACTCCCGCAACGTTTTGTGGGGGCCCTGGCGCGTGCCTGAGTGCAGCGCGGGCTGATTTTAGGGGACAGCTTTCCCCGCCACCGCATCCGGATGGGATTTGAGTTTTGACAACACGGAATTTGTTCAGGACACGGCGCTCCAGTTTGCTGGCCCCGCTCGTGTCGGGCGCACAGGCCTTCCAGCGGGCAGCCCATCATCATCCCCGTCGTGTGAGTGCCGCCGTCGTCGTTCTGCTGGCGGGCTCGGCCATGGCCGCTTTTGGCGTGGCGCCGCTGTCGGCCTTGCCGCAAGGCCCTCAGCCGCAGATCACCCAGATCCACGAAGCCGTGGCCGTGCCGGCGCTGCCCCAGCAGCTCACCAGCCTGGACGCGCAGACCCTCACGCTCTACCGCAGCGATGTCACCCGCCCGGCCGACACCGTGGACAGCCTGCTGGCTCGCCTGGGTGTGGACGATGTGGACACTGCCCAGTTTATCCGCAATGACCCGGTGGCCGGCAGCATCTTGCAAGGTCGCACGGGCAAGTCGGTCAAGGCCACTGTGGAAGATGGCCAGCTCCAGCAACTGATCGTGCGCGGCCCGGCCGACACGACCAATGACCTGGACACGCATTTCACCCGCCTGACAATCACGCGGTTGAAAGCACATGGTTCGACGCCCGCCAGCTGGGACGTCCACAAAGAGCTGGTGCCGCTGGAAACCGTGCCGCAACTGGCTTCGGGCACGATTCAGTCCTCCCTCTATGCGGCGGCCGACGACGCCCATGTGCCGGACGGCGTCACCAACCAGCTGGCTGAAATCTTCGGCAACGACATCGACTTCCGCCGTGAGCTGCGCAAGGGCGACGCCTTCAGCGTGCTCTACGAGGCCCATACGGCCGATGGCGAGCCCATCACCTGGGGCGGCTCGGCTGGCCGCGTGCTGGCCGCCCGCTTCATCAACCAGGACAAGAACCACGATGCCATCTGGTTCCAGGAGCCTGGCCGCAAGGGCGCCTACTACGACCTCAACGGCCGCAGCAAGATCAAGTCCTTCCTGGCTTCGCCGCTGGCCTTCTCGCGGGTGACCTCGGGCTTTGCCATGCGCTTCCACCCGATCCTGCAGAAGTGGCGCGCGCACCTGGGCGTGGACTTCGGCGCGCCCACAGGCACACCAGTGCGCTCGGTGGGGGATGGCGTGGTGGTGTTTGCCGGCCAGCAAAATGGCTACGGCAACGTCATACAGATCCAGCACAGCGGTGACCGCACGACCGTGTACGCGCATTTGAGCCGCATCGACGTGCGCCGCGGCCAGCACATCGAACAAGGTATGCGCATTGGCGCGGTCGGCGCCACGGGCTGGGCAACGGGCCCGCACCTGCACTTCGAATTCAAGCTGAGCGGCCACCAGGTCGACCCGATGACGATCGCCCGCGCGTCCGAGAGTCAGGTGCTGTCGCCGCAAGCCCTGGCGCAGTTCCGCCAGCGCACCGTTGACGTCGCCCAGACCATCCAGGCGGCCGGGGAATGGCAGACCGCAGGCGCGCAGTCCGGCCCGCGTTTCGAATGAGCCCGGCCTCGCGCGACGAATTCTCGCAGGGCCTGGACCTGCTGCCCTCAGCCCGCCCTGGCGGGCTTTTTTCCGAACTCTATATCGGGTTGATGTCCGGCACCTCGCTGGACGGCGTGGATGGCGTGCTCTTGCGCCGTGTGCCAAGCGCGCAAAACCGCGAGGGGGCTCATGAAGGGATCAACCGAGACACCTGGCAGATGCTGGCCCATGCGCATCGGCCGCTGCCGCCCGCCTTACGCCAGGCCCTGCTGGAGCTGAACACGCCCGGCGACAATGAACTGCACCGCAGCGCCCAGGCCTCACAAGCCTTGATGGTGCTGTATGCCGCCGTCGTGCAGGCCATCTGTACCGCCGCCAATGTGCTGCCCACCGAGGTGCAGGCCATTGGCGCCCATGGCCAGACGGTGCGCCACAGGCCTGATCTCGCCTACACCATCCAGCTCAACAACCCGGCCCTGCTGGCCGAGATGACGGGCATCGATGTGGTGTCGGACTTCCGCAGCCGCGATGTGGCCGCTGGCGGCCAAGGCGCCCCCCTGGTGCCGGCGTTTCACCAGGCCATCTTCGGCAAACCCGATGCAACCGTGGCTGTGCTCAACATTGGTGGCATGGCCAACTGGAGCATCCTGCGGCCAGGCCAGGCACCGCTGGGTTTCGACAGCGGCCCCGGCAACGCCTTGCTGGACATGTGGTGCGAATGGCAGACCGGCCAGACCTTCGATGCCAATGGCGCGTTTGGGGCCTTAGGGCAGGCCCGCGAGGACTGGCTGACCGAAGCCCTGCAAGAGCCCTTTTTCAGCCTGGCGCCGCCCAAAAGCACCGGGCGCGACCTGTTCAATGCCGGGTGGCTCAGCCGCTGGCTGGCGCCCCATGGCGTGCCCCCCAGCGGTCCCCATGAGGCGCTGAGCAACGCGGACCTGGCACGTGACGTTCAGGCCACGCTTTGCGAATTGACGGCGCGAAGCGCTGCGCAGGCCTTGCACGCGCACGCGCCCGAGGCCAGCGAGGTGGTGGTGTGTGGAGGAGGCGCCCTCAATGGCGACCTCATGAAGCGCCTGGACAAGCAGTTGTCGGCGCAATTGCCAGGCGTGAGCGTGGCCCGCTCTGACGCCCATGGGCTGGATGCCATGCAGGTCGAAGCCGCTGCGTTTGCCTGGCTGGCCTGGACCCACCTCAACCGGCTGGCCGGCAATGTGCCGGACGTGACCGGGGCACGAGGCCCCCGCGTGCTGGGCGGGCTCTACCCTGCCCGCTGATCAGACCGAGAAGCTGGAGCCGCAGCCGCAAGTGGTCGTGGCATTGGGGTTGCGGATCACGAACTGGGCGCCTTCGAGGTCGTCCTTGTAGTCGATCTCGGCGCCCACCAGGTACTGCAGGCTCATGGCGTCGATCAACAAGGTGACGCCGTTCTTTTCCATCTTGGTGTCGTCTTCGTTGGCAATTTCATCGAAGGTGAAACCGTACTGGAAGCCCGAGCAACCACCGCCTTGCACAAAGACGCGCAGCTTCAGATCCGGGTTGCCTTCTTCTGCAACGAGTTCAGCCACCTTGCCGGCCGCCGCGTCCGTGAAGATGATGGGCGCAGGCGGCACATCGGCAGCAAAGGTATCGGCTTGGGTTTCGGCAACAACGGTCATGGTTTCTCCGGGAACAACAATCAATTCTTTTGGGACTGCGCCATCACAGGCTGCACGGTGGTGGCCGCCGCATTATTCGAGCTGGCTGCCAGTTTCAATGCGGGCTTGTCGTCGGTTTTCAAGGGGCGCAGTTCGCCGTCTATCGTGGCGCCCTGGTGCATTTCCAGGGCTTCGTAGCGCACATCACCGACGATGCGCGCCTTGGGTTGCAATTCGAGCAGGTCTTCGGCCATCACGGGCCCTTCGATCAGGCCATTAATGATGACATGCCCCGCCCTGACCTTGCCATGGACACGGGCTTTTTCGCTGATCACGAGCAGGGAGCGGGCATCGCCCGTACAGGTGACATTGCCCTGCACCTCGCCATCGATGCGCAGGCCGTCAGCAAACCGGATCTCGCCCGTGATCACGGTGCCTTCGCCGATCAGGGTGCGAATGGGTGGGGTCTTCTTCCAGCCGAACATCACAAGCTCCTATTCAGGTTTGGGCAAGGCGCCAGAGGTTACACGGTTGACCACTCAGGTCAATGCCCGAAGTGGGCGTCTTTCACAATATGAAGCACATTGTGCATTGCAACAAGCGCCAACCACACACGCAGCAGGTTCACAGCGCCTGGACTTGGCCGGCGCGAACCTGCCCGCCCTCGTCGATCACGCGCACCTGCACCTGCTTGACCGTGCTGTTGGCCGGCAGATTCAGCAGCCCTTCGACACGGCGGTATTGCTTGAAAGCCAGAGGCTGCGAGAAGGTGGGGACGCTGTCGGCCCAGGGGCGGCCGTCACGCGTGCCGCTGAGCAGCAACTCCACCTTGCCCTTGAACTCAGGCTGCGCCCGCCCGCCCTGCTGCATGATCAGCAGCTGAAAGCGCAACTGCCCCGGCCCGGCCGCTTCAGCCTGCAGACCGCGCACCGACAGGCCACTGCCGCTGGCGGGTAGCAGGCGCTCGAAGAAGCCCAGGTCGTCCTTGAGCGCGAGGTTTTCAGCCTCGAGCGACTTCACCTGCTCGGCCAGGCGCTGCTGCGTCACCTTCTCGGCCTTGAGAAGGCTGTCGGCCGAATTGGCGACGGACTGGGCGGCATCGCGGTCACGGCGTGCATCGTCGAGCTGCTGGCGCAACTGCGTGATCAGTTCGGAAGCATGGCGCCCATCCTGGTTCAGGCCCGCGATGTTGCGGCCGAACTCGAAGGCCCACAGCGCCAGCGCCGCAGAAAAGCCCAGCATCAGGGCCGCCACGGCCCAGCGCAAGGGCCAGGGCATGTGGCTGCGCACCGCCATGCGCGGCGAGCTGATCGACAGGCGACGTCGGATCAGTCTCCAGCGCATCAGGGCAGCACCGGCACCAGGTCCAGGCCCATCTGCTCTTGCAGGCCGAACATCAGGTTCATGCACTGCACGGCCTGACCCGAGGCGCCCTTGGTGAGGTTGTCCTCCACGACCAGCACCATCACGGTATCGGGCTGGGGTTTGTGCACCGCGATGCGCACGGTGTTGCTGGCACGAACGCTGCGCGTCTCGGGCGCACTGCCGGCCGGCAGCACATCCACGAAACGCTCGCCCTTGTAGTAGCTCTCGAACAGGGCTTGCAGATCAGCGGCCTGGCCTTCGGCCGTCAAGCGGCCATACAGCGTGGAGTGGATGCCACGGATGATGGGCAGCAAGTGCGGCACGAACAGGCAGTTGACCGAAGCGTCGCTGGCGATGACGCGCAGTTGCTGGTTGATTTCGGGGCCGTGGCGGTGGCCCTTCACGCCATAGGCCTTGAAGTTGTCCGAGGCCTCGGCTAGCAGAGTGTGCACCTCGGCCTTGCGCCCCGCGCCCGACACGCCCGACGCGCAGTTGGCGATCAGGTGCGTGGGCTCAACCAGCTGGTTCTTCAGCAGCGGGGCCCAACCCAGTTGCACCGAAGTTGGGTAGCAGCCTGGGTTGCCAATGATGCGGGCCTTCTTGATGGCCTCGCGGTTGAGCTCGGGCAGGCCATATACCGCCTCTTCCAGCAGATCCGGGCAGCTGTGCGGCATGCCGTACCACTGCTCGAACACGGCGGTGTCCTTCAGGCGGAAGTCCGCAGCCAGGTCGATGACCTTCACCCCGGCCGACACCAGCTCAGGTGCCTGGGCCATGGCCACACCGTGTGGCGTCGCGAAGAAAACCACATCGCACTGCGTCAGGCCTGCGTCGTCCGGCGTCACAAAGGCCAGATCGACGTGGCCACGCAGGCTGGGGTACATGTCCGCCACGGGCATGCCAGCTTCCTTGCGCGAGGTGATGGCCTTGAGCTGGGCCTGGGGATGGCGAGCCAGCAAGCGCAGCAATTCCACACCGGTATAGCCCGTGCCACCAACGATGCCGACTTTGATCATCTGAAATCCTCTGGAGAAACGCCCGCGCGGGGAAGCGCGATGAAAAGCCGCCATTCTAAGAAAGTCCGGCGACACGTCACTCAACATGGCCTTAGATCGATGTTATTGCCTCGTAAAGGCCCGTCTGTTCATGCGATCAACCGTGACATCGATCACAAAGTCCGAAAGGGTGTGCATTCCATCACGTCACTAAGTCAAGTTCGCCTTCCAAGATCCGAAAGCAAGGCAGCCACGGGGATCGGTGGCCCCGTTCTCCACCGTCACTCACTTTCCTTGCGGGCCGGCCATGCGCAGACTTCACCACATCTTCCTCCTGACCACGCTGGCTAGTGCCTGCCAGCTGGCCGCCGCCCAGACCTTCGCGCCCACGATGAGCGAATACAACTGGTCCACGACGGTCAACCAGCTGGGCATGCGCAACATCCACAACCAGGGCATCCTGGGCCAGGGCGTGATCGTGGCCATGCTGGACACAGGGCTGAATCTGGCCAACCCCGAGTTCGCCAACAACCCGCAGATCCTGACTGGCTATAACGCGGTGGACGGCAGCGCCGACATCACCGACAGCCTCAACCACGGCACGCACACCACCGGCATCCTCGCCGCCCCTGGCAATGGCACGGGCATGTATGGCGTGGCACCCGAGGCCAGTGTGCTGATGATCAAGGTTTTCAATGGCGGCACCGCTTCTGCATCGGCCATCAACCGCGGCATCGACTACGCAGCGGCGCACGGCGCCCGCGTGATCAACATGAGCCTGGGCGCCACCAGCGCGACGGGTGACGCCTCGCTGCGCGCCGTGGCCGCCGCCAACACCGCCGTGGTCGTGGTGGCTGCCGGCAACGACAGCGCTGCCAACCCCAACTGGCCCGGCCAATACGCCAAGGAAAGCTGGGCCAATGGCACCATGATCGTGGTGGGCGCCGTGGACGCCAACAAGCGCCTGGCCTCGTTCTCGAACAAGGCGGGCGACACAGCCCAGTTCTTCCTGGTGGCCCCCGGTGTCAACATCATCTCGTCGTACGGCACAGGCTATGCCTACCTGACGGGCACCTCGATGGCCGCGCCCGCAGTATCAGGTGCGGCGGCCCTGATCACCGGCTACTGGCCCTATCTGCGCGCCAGCCAGGTCGCGTCCATCCTGCTCAACACGGCCGATGACCTGGGCGCACCAGGCGTGGACGCCGTCTATGGCCGCGGCATGCTCAATGTGAACCGTGCCCTCTCGCCGATCGGCAGCTACACCTACCGCACAGCCAATGGCAGCCGCACCACCGTGCCCCTGAGCATCGCCGGCGTGGCCAGCACGCGCCCCAGCGTGAGCACACCCTCGGCCTTCCAGGGCCTGAAGACGCAGGTGTTCGACGACTATGGTCGTAACTACAGCAGCGACGAAGGCGCCGCCTTCAGTGGCCGCAGCGTGATGACGCTCGACAGCGTGCTGGGGCGCCCGGACCGCATGCTGGACGCCGCCGAGGAGCTCATGAAGGACGGCAGCCAGCTGGTCAAACTGCAATCGCGTCAGACCGATGTGCAGCAGTCGCTGAGGGTCAGCGCCCACAACGCCAGCGGTGACCCGTGGAATCACACGCCTCACATGGACGCCTCGGTCGTGACGCTGCGCCAGACCTCCGGCCTGAGCTTCAGCGCCGGTGATGGCGGCTTGTCCAGCATGAGCCTGGGCCTGATGGACAGCAGCCTTGCCGCAAGGCTGGGCGGCGCGGAAGGCGCACTGGGCAATCCACTGCTGAACTTTGCGCCCTCTCACCAATTCGCCGCCGTGGCCATGCCGCTGGGCACCCGCAGCCACTGGACTGGCCGTCTCGCCGCCGCGCGCTCAAAGGCCTATAACGCCGCCTCAGGCGATGTGAACCTGGCCGAGCTGAGCTACGACAACGGCACACAGGCACTCAACATCTCGACAGGCCAGTTGGCCGAGCAAGGCATGCTGGGCGGCTATTCGAAGTCACCGCTCGGCCTGAACCAGCAGACCAGCACCAGTGGCATCACGGTCAGCGGCGCCTGGGCACTCGACGGACAATGGGCCCTGACGGGCGCCATCAGCAGCACCCACACCAGCGCCCCACGCGCATCGGGCATGCTGATGTCCGGCACGGACGTGCGCGCCGACGGCTACGGCGTCGGCCTGGTCCGCCAGGACAACTGGCGCCCCAACGACCGCATGAGCTTCACCATCAACGCCCCTTTGCGCGCACGCAGCGGCACCCTCACCTACAGCGTGGTCACGGGCGTGGACGATGCTGGCGAGCCCGTCTACGGCACCCACACCGTGAACCTTGCCCCGACCGCCCGCGAATGGACGATGGAGACCCGCTACGCCATGCGCCTGACCCGCACGGCCTCGCTCAGCGCCGTGGCCGCCTTGCGCGTGCACCCCGACAACGACGGCAGCGCGCCTTCGCAACTGGCCCTGGGCCTGCGCTTCATGCAGTCTTTCTGATCCGCAGCCGCGCACCAAAACAAAAAAGCCCGCCTGGACAACCAGGGCGGGCTTTTTGTTGCCGGTGGCCGATGCGCGAAACACCAGCCAACCAGGGCAGATCGATCAGCGCTTGCTGAACTGCTTCCTGCGACGAGCGCCGTGCAGACCGACCTTCTTACGCTCGACTTCACGGGCATCGCGGGTCACGAAACCAGCGCGGCTCAGTTCGGGCTTGAGGGCCGCGTCGAAATCGATCAGGGCGCGGGTCACGCCGTGACGCACAGCACCAGCTTGACCAGATTCGCCACCACCGTGCACGTTGACCTTGATGTCGAAAGCTTCGGCATTGTTGGTCAGCACCAGGGGCTGCTTGACGACCATGATCGAGGTTTGACGGCCGAAGTATTGCTCGACCGGCTTGCCGTTGACGATGATCTGGCCAGTGCCCTTCTTGATGAAGACGCGGGCCACGGAGGACTTGCGACGGCCAGTGCCGTAGTTCCAGTTACCAATCATGTGGCCGCTCCTTAGATTTCCAGGGCCTTGGGCTGCTGGGCGGTGTGAGGATGCTCACTGCCTGCATAGACCTTCAGCTTCTTGATCATGGCGTAGCCCAGGGGACCCTTGGGCAGCATGCCCTTGACGGCCTTCTCGATGGCACGGCCAGGGTGCTTGGCTTGCATGTCCTTGAACTTCGTGGCGTAGATGCCGCCGGGGAAGCCCGAGTGACGGTAGTAAACCTTGTCATTGGCCTTGGTGCCAGTGACGCGAATCTTGTCGGCGTTGACGATGACGATGAAATCGCCGGTGTCCACGTGAGGCGTGTAAATGGCCTTGTGCTTGCCGCGCAGACGGAGAGCGACTTCGCTGGCCACTCGTCCGAGCACCTTATCGGTGGCGTCGATCACAAACCACTCGTGCTTCACTTCGGCCGGCTTGGCGCTGAAGGTCTTCATGAGATTTCCTAAGTGGTAAAAACTGGCTGACTGCCGCCTTTGGTGCCACTTCTTTGAAATCGTGGAGGCCTCTCAAGCAGCGGGGACACAGGGCGCACTCACAAACAGGTACGAATCCAGGTGCACAAATCCCCAGGCCACGCACCCCAGCCATCGCAAAAAACGCAAGGCAAAGGCGCACAACCCTCCCGGCAACCATGTCGGGAATCGGCGAGTATAGCCTGCTTTGGGAATATGAAGCAAGAATCCAGCGCCTACCCCGCAAGCTGACATTGTTCGTGCAAGAGTTGACAAGGGTCAGACTCCGGGTGTGCGTGGCCACAAGCGAGCCGGTATAGTTCGCCAAACCTAGTAATAACCCTAGGTTTGCGCGGCTTCTCGGACTCTGCCAAGCTGTCAGAACGCGCATACTGAAAAATGAGCGCCATTGCTGAGGGTTCCCAAGAGGTCATCATGACCCCCGTCAAGCCACATGATCAACACCCAGACCGCTTTGGCCTGACTGCCAAGGATCTGGCGCACCGTCCCAAGCACCACCCCAAGCCGGTGGACAAGCCCCAGGACGAGCGCCAAGCCGCGCCCATGGCGCCCGAAGGCTGGGTCCCCATCCGCGATCTGCATGCGCGCCACCGCCGCCGCATCCTTGACCACCTGCTGCAACTCGACGAGCACGACCGCTACCTGCGCTTCGGCTCGCCCGTGTCGGCCGACCAGATCAACAAGTACGTCGCCTCGATCGACTTCAAGCGTGACGAGGTCTTTGGCATCTTCAACCGCAAGCTGCAACTGGTGGCCGTGGCGCATCTGGCTGCCATGCCTGGCAAAGGCCCGTATGGCGACGGCTCTTCGCGGGGCCGCGCCATGGAGTTCGGCGTATCGGTGCTGCCCGAGGGACGCGGCAAAGGCCTGGGCATGCGCCTGTTCGTTCACGCCATCACGCACGCGCGCAACCAGCACGCCAGCCACATGATGATCCACGCCTTGACGGAAAACGCCCCCATGCTGCGGATCGCGGCCAAGGCAGGCGCCGCCATCGAGCGCGACGGCCCCGATGCCGAAGCCTGGCTGAAACTGCCGCCGGACACCGTGGGCACCCACCTCGACAGCTCGCTGCAATCGCTGGCCGCCGAGCTCATCTACCGCGTCAAGTACCGCGTGATGCACATCGGCGAGTGGGTGAAGATGCTGGTCGCCTCGACCTGATCTCGTCCGCTTTTCCATGGGCTGGTATTCCCCTATGTGAGGGCGCTCTGGCTGGGGATTGTTTTCGTGAGAAATACCCGTAATATCCCTAGCACTTATTTGGGGGTGACATGGGGTCCGATCCGATCTACTGGGGCATTTTGCTGTCCGCCCTGGCTGGCGGCATCTTCCTGGGCCGCGCATGGCAGCAGTACGCCACCCGAGCCGCTCGCCGCCGCTGGCCCACACGCTGGAATCTGAACGCGCGTCCGCTGTTCAGCGTGCACGAGCGCGCGCTCTATCGCGAGTTGCGCGCCGCCCTCCCCAACCACGTGATCCTGGCCAAGGTCAGCCTGCTGCGCTTTTGCCAGTCGGCCGACGCCAATGACGCCAAAGCCTGGTACGAGCGTCTGCAGGCCCTTCATGTGTCCATGACGGTCTGCACACCCAACGGCGCGGTGGTGAGCGCCATCGACATCGAAACCAACCCCAGCAAGGCTGCGCGCAAATCGCAAAGGCTCAAGGAAGCCGTGCTCGAAGCCGCCCGCGTGCGCTACGTGCGCTGCCTGCCCGGCCAATGGCCCGGCTCGCATCTGCTGGCTGGCTGGGCTCTGGGGCCTACCGGCGCGGGGATCGTCGAGCCACAGCATGTGTCGCCAGACCGCTTGCATGACGCGGGCGATCAACTGGCTCGCAAGCTCAAGCAGCGTCGTGCCGAACGGGCCGCACGCTGGGCCGAATCCAGCTTTGCGCAAGACTCCTTCTTCGCGATGGACAGCCGCTTTGACGGCATCGCTGCCACCTCGCCTTCCGTGCTGGGCGCCAGCATGCCGGGCGAAGAACACGGCGGCGTGCATGATGAAATTGGCCACCCGAAGGTGGCCAATCAGCGCTCCTGATCGAACATCAAGCCGGCGTCAGACGGATGCAGTCACCAGCAAGGCATTGATGCGACGCACATAAGCTGCCGGGTCCTCAAGCTGACCGCCTTCAGCCAGCAGGGCCTGGTCGAACAGGATGTGGGCGAGGTCATCGAAATGCTCGCTCGTGTCGAGCTTCTTGACCAAGGGGTGCTCGGGGTTGATTTCCAGCGTGGGCTTGGTGACCGGTGCGCTTTGGCCGGCCTGCTTGAGCAGCCGCGCCAGGTGGCCGGACGCATCGCCCTCGCCCATCACCAGGCAAGCGGGCGAGTCCACCAGACGCGTCGTGACCCGCACGTCCTTGGCCACATCCTTGAGCGAAACCTGCAGGCGCTCGAGCAGCGGCTTGAACTGTTCGGCCGCCTCTTCGGCCTTCTTTTTTTCTTCTTCGTCTTGCAATGCGCCCAGGTCCACCGCGCCCTTGGCCACGCTTTGCAGCGGCTTGCCCTCGAACTCGTAGAGATGCGAGAGCACCCACTCGTCCACACGGTCGGTCAACAACAGCACCTCGATGCCCTTCTTCTTGAAGATCTCGAGTTGCGGACTGTTCTTGGCGGCGGCCAGTGAATCGGCCGTGATCACGTAGATGGCCTCCTGGCCTTCCTTCATGCGGCCAACATAGTCTGCCAGCGACACGGACTGGGCGCCGGATTCGTCATGCGTGGACGAGAAGCGCAGCAGCTTGGCCAGACGCTCGCGGTTGGCGAAGTCCTCGCCCAGGCCTTCCTTCAAGACCTGGCCGAACTCGGACCAGAAGGTCTTGTACTTCTCACGCATGGCCTCTTCATCGTGATGGGCCATGTCTTCCAGCATGGACAGGATGCGCTTGGTGCAACCCTCGCGGATGGCCTTCACGTCGCGGCTTTCCTGCAGGATCTCGCGGCTCACGTTCAGAGGCAGATCGGCGCTGTCGACCACGCCTTTGACGAAGCGCAGGTAGTTGGGCAGCAGGGCCTCGGCATCGTCCATGATGAAGACGCGCTTGACGTAGAGTTTGAGGCCGCCGCGCTTGTCGCGGTTCCACATGTCGTAGGGTGCGCTCTTGGGGATGTAGAGCAGCTGCGTGTACTCGCTGCGGCCTTCAACGCGGTTGTGCGTGTAGGCCAGCGGGTCTTCGCTGTCGTGGCTGATCTGCTTGTAGAACTCGTTGTACTGCTCTTCGGTGATGTCGCTCTTGGAGCGCGACCACAGCGCGGCTGCCTTGTTGACGGTTTCCCATTCGTCCTTGACGACGTACTCGCTCTTGTCCTTGTCCCACTCTTCCTTCTGCATCAGGATGGGCAGGGAGATGTGGTCGGAGTACTTGCCGATGATGCTGCGCAGCTTCCAGGTGGTGAGGAACTCGTCTTCGCCTTCACGCAGGTGCAGGATGATGTCGGTGCCACGCGTGGGCTTGTCGATGGCATCGACCTCGAAGTCGCCCGTGCCTTCGCTGACCCAACGCACGCCTTCAGCGGCCGGCAGACCAGCGCGGCGCGATTCGACCGTGATCTTGTCGGCCACGATGTAGCCGCTGTAGAAGCCCACGCCGAACTGGCCAATGAGCTGGGCGTCTTTTTGCTGATCACCCGACAGGCGGCCCATGAACTCCTTGGTGCCCGATTTGGCGATGGTGCCCAGATGGTCGATGGCCTCAGCGGCGCTCATGCCAATGCCGTTGTCGCGGATGGTGAGCGTGCGATTGGCCTTGTCGAGCAGGATGCGCACTTCCAGATTGGGCGCGTCTTCATACAGGCCGCTGTTGTCCAGAGCTTCGAAACGCAGCTTGTCACAGGCGTCCGAGGCATTGGAGATCAGCTCACGCAGGAAGATCTCCTTGTTGGAGTAAAGCGAGTGCGTGACCAGGTGCAGCAGTTGCTTGACCTCGGCCTGGAAGGTGTGGGTTTGCTTTGTCATGGTGTTGTCTGGCAAACAAGGAAAGGTTGTGAAAGCTGGTGGATGGTCGCCGGCGGTTACGACTGCGACCGCGAGCGAGACATGGGGCGGCTTGACGCCATTTCAAGAGGGTCATTTGCCGGCAGGCAAAATTTTCTAGGGCAGCTTGCGGAATGGCAAAAAAGTGTCATAGAATCTATGACTCGATGGCGCTTTAGCTCAGCCGGTTAGAGCGACGGAATCATAATCCGCAGGTCCGGGGTTCGAATCCCTGAAGCGCCACCATATAAATCAAGGACTTAGAAGCGAAAGCCTCTAGGTCCTTTTCTTTATCTAGCTTCGTGTAGGCACTGTGTAGGCATTTTGGAATGACATGAATCCATGTCGATCCACATGCGGCTACAGCTTGGCTCAGTCAACTAAGCCGATCATGAACCCACTGCGGCAATGTACAACGTCCCATCTGGACACCATGTCATGCTTGGGTGCAGGCAGCTTCTCACAACTGTCTGTGCGGACCTCCCCCATGGCGCCAGTCAGGGTGCGCAAGAGCGTCTACTGACGCTTACGCCCTTCGCAGGGAACAGCAGGTGATATCAATTCACGACAGTGGCATCGCTAAGCCTCGGAATAAGCGCCGAAGGATCGAACCTTGAAGCCTCAGAAAAACAATTCTGCCCAGATTGCGCTTGGTGATGGCTGGCGCCAGTTCGCCTTCACCGAGACCGACCTCGAGTTCTTGGGTGTGATTCGCCGTGGCCTAGAAATCGGCGCATTGGCCCGAGACAAAGATGGCAGATTCATGCAGGTAAATGGCGATGTGCGTCAGCCACTCAACACAAGCCGGATTCAGGCTCTTTTGCGCTCAGCCAAGCCAGCCACGAGGCCCGCTCCTCCAGTCCGACAGCCAACCCCTGAACAACGTGCCGCCGTTGTAGTCACTGTCAAGCCTAGGCGGCGCGTGATCGCTCAAGGCTGATATCGTTGGCACCAATAGCCCAATACCACTAACTGAGGTTGCCCCTGTAAAACGTAGTTCTTAGCTCCTGTTCAAATAGACGTAGGAGCATGGAAATGACAGACAAGCAAATTCGAGCCCGGTACACGG
>RXJQ01000093.1 GCA_003963115.1 Burkholderiales bacterium | reverse complement strand
ACACATGGCCGATGTGGCTGCGGCACTCGACGCCGGAGACATGAAGTCCCTGCAGCCCGCCAAGCGGCATGCACTCATTCTCGCGCTGATCCATCAAATGCGGGTGCGTGCACGAGATGACATTGCGGAAATGTTCATCCGTCGAATCAGCGCCATCCACAAGTCGGCCAGAGAGGATCTGGCCGAGATTCAAAAGCGCCAGCGTGAGCTGAGTGAGCGGCTGGTGGCCACGCTCGATGATGTCCTGGAAATATTGGCCGCCAACCTTGATGACGCCACCACGGGCGCTCGCGTACGAGAGTTGCTGGTGCCAAAGGGCAACCTGGACAAGCTACGTGAGGATTGCGGTGCCATCCGGGTCTGGAGTGGTGCCAATCATCTTCCGCTGGCATGGAAGCCTTTCAGCAGCCACCGTGCCGTGATGTTTCGCATGGCGCAGGCCCTGCGGTTTGAGGCGCCAGGACAAGATCATCATCTGCTAGATGCGTTGATCGTTGTCTTGTCCAATGAGAACCGCAAGGCAGAGTGGATTGAAGATGAGGTTGCCCTGGACTTTGCCTCTGAGCGTTGGGTCAAACTTGTTCAAAGATCCAGCGGGCACGGCAATCCAACGAATCGCCGGTTTTTGGAAATATGCGTGTTCAGCCATCTTGCTAGCGAGTTGCGCTCAGGTGGCATATGTGTCGAGGGTTCTGAGTCATTTGCAGACTATCGCAAACAACTCATCCCCTGGGAAACCTGCCAGGGGATGTTGTCGGCCTATTGCCAACGCGTGGGCATACCCGAGACGGCTGATGAATTCGTCGAGCGGCTGCAGACGCTGTTGCGCACCACCGCACAAACGCTGGACGAGGAGTTCCCCCAGCATGCAGGCGATGTGGTGATCGGCCGAAGCGGTGAACCCACGCTCAAGCGCGTGACAGCCAAGGAGGTTCCCACTTCTGCCATCGCCCTGCAGGCCGCCATTGAAAGCCGGGTTCCTCCCCGCAACATCCTGGACATCTTGGCCAACATCGAGCACTGGACAGGCTTTACCAGGCACTTTGGACACGTCAGCGGCACCGAGCCTAAGCTGCGCAATGCACGTGAACGCTATTTGCTCACCATCTTTGCGCTGGGGTGCAACCTTGGGCCGAACCAGGCTGCCCGGCACCTGTCAAACGGTGTCACGCCGCATCAACTGTCGTACACCAACCGACGTCACCTGAGCCTGGAGCAACTGGATGATGCCTGCCGTGACTTGACCGAGTTGTACCTTCGGCTGGATCTGCCCAAGCTGTGGGGCGAAGGCAAGAAGGTTGCCGCCGATGGCACCCAATACGACTTTTACGACCAGAACCTGCTGGCGGGCATGCACTTTCGGTATCGGAAGATGGGCGCGGTGGCCTACAGGCACGTCGCCGACAACTACATCGCGTACTTTCGGCACTTCATACCGCCCGGCGTGCTGGAGGCCATCTACGTCATCGAGGGGCTGCTCAAGGCGGGCTTGAGCGTCGAGCCCGACACAGTCTACTCTGACACCCATGGCCAGTCGGAAACGGTGTTTGCTTATACCTACCTGGTGGGCGTGCAACTCATGCCTCGCATCCGTGGCTGGAAAGACCTGACGTTTTACAGGCCGGATCGAGGCGCAACTTACCGGCACATCGACGGGCTGTTCACGGATGTCATCGACTGGAAGCTGATCTCAGAGCACTGGAGCGATCTCATGCAGGTGGCCATCTCGGTCCAGCAAGGCAAGGTGGCTTCGCCCATCTTGCTGCGCAAGCTCAGCGCTGAGGGGCGCAACAACCGGCTGTTCAAGGCCTCTCGCGAGTTGGGACGCGCCTTGCGCACCATCTACCTGCTGCGATGGATCGGCAGCAAGGACATGCGCCAGGAAGTCACAGGCACCACAAACAAGATCGAGTCGTACCATGCGTTCACGAAGTGGCTGGACTTCGGGGGCGAGGTCATCAATGAAAACGACCCGGTTGAGCAGCAAAAGCGCTTGCGCTATCTCGATCTGGTCGCCGCCTCGGTCATTTTGCAAAACACGGTTGACATGACCCGTGCCTTGCAGGAGATGTACCGCAGCGGCGAGCCAATGGATGTGGCAGATGTCGGGTTCCTGAGCCCGTATGGCCGCAACTTCAAACGATTTGGCGACTATCGGCTTGACATGAAGAAGCCGCCTGAGGCCTGGGTCAAGGAGGCACTGTTTCGGCAGGCGGTGCGCAAGAGCCGAAAGGACGCGCCAAGCGGCGATCAGAAAGTGCAGCCTGCGCCGCCGACGTGATCCCGACCATCTCGGCCTCAACGCATGAAAGGAAATGGGAATGACGACAAACAAGCCCACGACATCCACACCATTTGGTGTGCTCGATAGCGCCGCCCTACAGGAAGCAACCCAGAACTTCGACACCGGGCAATTGCTTCAGATGGTCGATGAGCTTGATGCATTCGTGCAGCAGGCCCGGCGAGAAGGCGGTTTGCGTGATGGCCTACTGCGACTGCACAGCATGGCGCAGACCGTGCTGTTGGGCGCAGGCCTATCAACGCCAGCCGGCGACTCGTTGGTGGAGTTGGCCAGTGAGATTGAAACAGATGTTCGCGAGGCCACAGCGGTCTTGAGTGCCTGGTTGCCGCCATTGATAGCGCTTCAAGGCTTGAACGAGCAGACGTAGGGGAAATCTCTTGCCATCGCGCCAAAGTTCATCGCTTGCACTGTGCGTGGTAGTTGGGCAATTCATTGTTGCCCCCTTAAAGTTCAAACGCGAATGAGCTTTGACCAGATGTCGTAAATCTCTCGCAAGCCTTTACCGCTGTTCTTCTTGCTCGCAACGCCATATGCGAACGTAACTAGCATGCGGACTGGGTTAAAGGGAGCCGCGCCAAATCCGGTGAGAACAGGCTGACCGTAATCAATGTACTTCTTGTTCCCGAATGACTGCTCCCAGCGAAGGCTCGGGTAGCTCGTCAAGAAGACCTGGCTCAAGTACATGCCTATGTCCATTGCACAAGAGAAGGTTCGATTGGTAAGTTCCTCGCTGGGAATCTCGATCCGATTGACCGAGCGAGATTCGATCTCCTCGATTTCATCTTGAGTCCGTGGTCGCATCTCGACCTGCAAGGCAAACCAATCACCCAAGAGTTCAAGCGATGCGGGCGTGAGATCCGGTTGCCAACTATCAAACCCCGGTACTTCTCTTACAGCTTTTGTGAGCTCGTCTAACCGTTGCGGCAGAACTTTCTGAAACCAATCGAAGTAGTCTTTAAGCTCCTTCTTGGACATCTCCCTGAACTTGAGCGTAAACGGCGGCTGAAGGATCTTGTAATCCATGATCAGTGAATGAATGATTTGGCATTCACACCACGACACGCGGGCAGCGATCAGGACAACGTGAACTAACGATGTACACGCTCCCACAAGCCCTTGAATGGAAAGTCGGGAGGAACCAAACGCCAGACTTGACCTGAATCGCGATCCTTGAACCAGCGCCCGCCAAATATCTCTCCTGCGCCGTAATTTGGCTCAACGGAAACTTCCGCAGCTTCATTTTTGCGAACTTGCTCCTCAATGAATTCAACAAATCGATTGAACTCACCAAGCGATGAGAATCCGTGAATCTCATCCCAACTGCATGGCTTCAGTGGACTATCCATGACGGATCAACCTTTGGTATGTAAATTTGATTTCCTCCTCCCACAAGACCACGCTGGGCTGCCGCAGCGCCCTCATAGACTGTGGTTCCTTTGGGTACTGTAGCCGTAACCGTGCGGGTTGCGGTGTTTCCCCAGTTTTGATCCAGAGCTGAATCAATGACAGATTGAAGGGGGCCTTGCGGCTTCACAGAGGTCCAGTAGCTTCCAGCAGGATTCCCGTTCTCAGAAATGACGCGATACAACGTGGTATCCGAAGTGAGAGTTTTTCCTGTATACGTACCGCTGCGGAAAGTGTTCGCAACATCTTGTGCCAGCGGGCCTTGATTCAATGGGCCATAAGCGGTGTCTGCGGCAATTGTCCCTGCAAAGGACTTGCTGCCAGCCAAAATCGAGCCTGCGCCACCTGTTGCTGCAACGTTGATCAACGCATCACCCAGTGCAGCCTGTCCGGGCGTTGCGCCCACTCCTTGCAAGCCCCTGTTGACCAGCGAAGGCGTAGCGTTGCCCGTCAGCATCGTCTGCAAGCCCGCACTGGCTTGGTCAGCCCCCAGTCCCATCAAACCAACAGCACCTACTGCACCTACACCAGTCCAGCCTGCGCCGATTCCGAGCGAGCCACCCAGCCCAAACTCAGCTACGCCCCCAGCCAGTTGCAGCCCACCCAGCGCACGGGTGCCCAGGTTGTTGTTGCCGGCCCAACTGCTGACCTGCCCCGCATAGTTGGTCACCGTGTTGCTGACACTGTTGGCGATCAGCCCAGAGGGATCGTTGTTGCTGATGGGGTTGCCGTCGGCGTACTGATACGGGCTGATGCCGCTGGCCAGACCAATGGGGTCACGGCTGATGAAGCGCCCGAACTGCGGGCTGTAGTAGCGGGCTCGTAGTTGCACCAGACCCGAGGCATCCCCCTCACGCCCCGTGAAACCAAAGGTCGGGATGGCGCTACCCGTGCTGCCTGCCGGGTTACCCCAGGCATCAAAGCGCTGCGTGCTGCTGCCGTTGGTGCTCCACACCTCCAGCTCCGTGAGCCACACCACGCCGCTGTTGACGGCGCCGGTGAAGCGCACTCTCAAGGCCGTGGTATTGACGGCTGCAAAGCTCTTGATCGCGCGCACGCTGGAGCCATCGAATTCCGTGAAATCCGTGTTCGTGCCGCTGGCCACCTGCACCCAGGTGCTGCCGCTCAGCGCCTCCACCACATAGGTGCTGGGCAGGTAGTTGCGCACCGCGTCGATCTCCACACGCTCCAGCGTCTTGGCGCTGCCCAGCGTCAAGGTGGCGGCTGCGCCGTTGGCGGTGTAGCCCACCCAGCCGGTGGTCTGAGAGATGGCGGTGACGCCATCCTTGAGTTGGCTACCGGGGTGGCCTGCCGCATCCGCATCGCCCGTGGTCGCCAGCGTGTTGCCTGCCACCTGCATCTGGTTGGCCGGTGTGCTGCTCATCTCCAGCAGGGCGGTCACGTTGCCGATGCCGTCTTGCGCATAGGCGTTGCTTGTGGCGTCCGGCGTGCCGCTGGCGCCTGTGAGGCGCAGCACCGGGTCATCGGTGCCGCCGCCGTGCACATAGGCTGCCGCAGGTGTGCCGCTCAGGCTGGCCCCTGTCCACTCTGCCACGATGTCCTGGCTGTCGTACAGGTAGTGGCTGGTCGTGCCAGCGCTGGTCTTCTTGATGCGCCGGCCAGCCTCGTCATAGGCATAGGCCTCGTTCAAGGCGTTGGTGCCTGCGCGTGCCAGGGCGACCATCTCATCGAGGCCGTCCCAGGTGTAGGCCGTGGTCGTACTGCCTGAGCAGTCGGTCGCGGTGCTGCTCAGGCTGGAGCCCTCACACAGCTTCTTGAGGTTGCCGTTGTCGTCGTAGCTCAGGTAAGCCGTGGTGGTGGAGCCTTGCTGAACTTGCTTGAGCTGGTGCGCGTCATCAACGGTGTAGGTCCAACTCTGCGTGGCCGGGCTGCCCAGCGTCTTGCTGGTGAGGTTGCCGAAGATGTCAAAGCCATAGCCTTCCTGCTGTGCGGCCGTACCATTGCTCACTGTCTTGATGCGGTTGAGCGCATCGTAACTGTAGGTCTTGTTGTAGGTGCTGCCGGCCAGCGTGTCGGCGCTGGTCTGGCGGTTGCCCCAGATGTCGTAGGTGTAGGCGTGCTGGGCCAGTTGCGCCGTCTGCGCGTTGCCCACCTGGCCGCCCGTGCTCAGGGCTTGCGCCATGTGCACGATGCTGGAGAGGCTACCTTCTGGCAACCAGTTGTACTGCGTGGTCAGGCCCGCACCGGCATTGCGCTCGATGAGCCGACCTGCGGCGTCCAGCGTGAAGGTCACCGTCTGGCCGTTGGGAGCCACCACGGCGGTGGGGCGGCCCACCGCGTCGTACTTGAAATCCCATTGGTGGGTGATCGTGCCCGCGTCCTTGAGGGTGATCTTGGACAGGCGACCGCCCGGCGTCCACTCGTAGCCCAGGCTCTTGTTGCCACGACTGTCGGCGATGCTGGTCAGGCGGTGGGCCGTGTCGTAGCCGTAGTCGTAGGCCACCAGCAAGGTGCCACTGCCGTCTTTGGTTTCTGCGCGGGTGACTTGACCCAGCGCGTTGCGGGTGTAGTTGGCTGTCTGCCCGGCGTTGCCCGTTCCAGGCACGGTGCGGGTCTTGAGCCCGCCGTTCAGATTGGGGTCGTAGGCGTAGCTCGTCTTGGTGGCGGCGCTGACCTTGGCCTGTTCGGGCGTCTGGCTGCTTTGCAGGTTGCCGTAATAGTCATAAGCAAAGCTCCAGCTCTTGCCCAATTGATCGGTGCGGCTGAGTTGCTGCCCGAAGTCGTCCCAGGTGTAGGCCACCTGCTTCTTGAGGTTGGCATCGCTGAAGTTGCAGGTGCTGGCGCTGGTGTCCGTGGTGGGGCCTGCCCACACTTCGGTGAGGTTGCTCAGGTTGTCGTACTTGCTGCAGATCTGCAGGCGGTTACCAGAATCATCCGGCGCACCCACCTTGCGCGTGACACGGCCCAGTTCGTCGTAGAAGCTGTAGCTCTGGCGGGTGCTGCTGCCGTCTGCCGCCAAGGCACGGGTGTGGATGACGTTGCCAGCGTTGTCGTAGTCATATTCCACGGCGCGGCCAGCGGACTGGCCGGCAATCTTGGGTTGCGTGACGCGCTTGAGTCGGCCGTCGGCGGTGAAGGTGCTACCGCTGGCTCCCCAATACTGATAGCTCACGGCATTGCCATTGGGGTCGGTCACGGACAGAGGTCGGCCCTGCGTGTCCAGGCGCGTGTAGACGCGGTTGCCCTCGGCGTCGAATGCGGCCACCGGGTGGTTGACCTCGTCGTAATCGAAGCTGAGCGTGAAATTGTCCGGCGAGGTCTGCGTCAAGCGATTGCCGACTTCGTCATAGCTGAAGAAGCTGCGGTTGCCGGCATAGTCCAGCGTGTCGAGCAGGCGGTCCTGCCCGTCAAAGCGAGCGCTGCTGGCATCCTGGCGGGCGCCAGCGTCGATCAACTCGCTACTGTTGGGGTTGCTGTTGGCGTCGAAGCCGAACTTGCGGGTCTTGCCATAGCCATCGGTGGCCAGGATCAGGCGATCCAGCGCGTCGTAGTCATAGCTGGCCGGATACCAGCGTGCATCCACGCCGTTCTTCTGGCGGCCCAGGGTGTCATACGTGAAAGTGGGCGTGGTCTCGTCCACCGTGGCGCCATTGCGGTTGCCCTTGCGGTTGAGGCTGGTGACGTTGAGTTTGTTGGTATCCCAGTTCTGCGTGAGGCTGGGGCCCGTGCCCGCGCTGAAGTCCTTGACGCGGGTCGTGGTGGTGACATTGCCCACGCTGTCATAGGCCAGCTTGGTCCAGGCCAGCGTGTCTGCGGCGGCAGGCTGGGTGCCAGCCACCGGAGTCACACCGCTCTTGACCTTGACGCTGTCGGTCAGGTTGCCATTGGCATCGAACTTCTGCCAGGTCCAGTTGCCGCGTTCGTCCTTGAGACGCTGCGGCTGGGCAAAGCTGTTGTAGTCGCGGAACTCCACCACGGCGCCCGATGGGCGGGTGATGGTCTCCACCAGGTTCTTGGGCGTGCCCGTGGTGTAGGTGTACTTCGTTGCCCGGCCAATCGAATCCGTGTCCGTCAACCGGTTGTAGGGGTTGGCACTGTCGTAGGTGTAGGTGTGGATGGCGCCGTTTTCTTCAACGATCTTGAGCGGGTTGCCGTTGGCGTCGAAGGTGATGTGATGTTCATAGCCCCGGCCATTGACCGACCAGCTCTCGCGATTGAAGAGGTTGTAGTGGAAGGTGGTGGCGCTGGCATCGATGAGGCTGCTGTCCGTGCCAAAGGGGGTGTGCCTGAAGACCTGCCCACCGCTGTAGTAGGCGAACTCCATGCCGTTGCCGCGTGGCAGGGTGTAGCGCTTGAGGTGGTGGTCGAGCTTGGTGCCGTCAGCGGAGGTGTAGTAGCTGTAGCCATGGTTCTGGCTCAGCGCATCGGTCACCTGGTTGAGGTTGTTGTTACCGTCTGTGTAGGCATAGATCACCTTGCGGCCCGAGAAGTCGCTCACCTGGGTGACGTGGCTGCCTGTCCAGGTGAAGGTGAGCACGGTGCGGCTGAGGGTGTCGGTGACGGTGCTCAGTTGGCTGCCGTTGTAGTTCAGGGTCAGGGCGTTGCCATTGCGGTCGGTGATGGACAGCAGGCGTGCCGTGACGGCACTGCTGGCCGAAGGCGTGACACTGGGCCCGGTGGTGGAGGCGAACAGGTAGACCGTGCCATCGCGCTCGCGGATCTTGAATTTGCCGTCGTCAGCGCCGCCGGAGACGCGGCTGAACTGCACTTCAACCCCGGCAGGGTTGGTGAAGACCGCGCCCTTGGTGATGTCGCCGTTGGTGTGGCTGGTGGTCGTGAAGTACTGCTCGCCGCCGCTGCCGTTGACCCAGCTCACCTTGGCTGTGGAAGGGCTGCCCTCGATGCCGTAGAGCTTGATCTGGTGGTTGAAGCTGTGGGTCCAGCCGTAGCCGAAGGGGCCGTCCTTGGGGTCGCCGCTGTTGTACCAGCGCTCCAGCAAGATCGGCAGGCCGCCGCGCCCCTTGATGCGCAGGTCGCTCTCGTGGTGGGTGAAATTGCCAGTGAGCATGTTCACGGGGTCACCCACCCAGGTGGCAAAGCTGTTGCTGCCCTGAACGCCGGGGGTGAGTGTGCTCAGCAGGATGGGAGCAGGCGTGTTCACCACGCTCTGGAAGCTCGGCAGCGTGACCGGAGGGGTGTAGACGGTGGTGATCGGCGCCGGGTTGATCAGCGGGTAGCCGCCTGACAGCCCGCCTTCGATGATGGCCCCGTAGGCACCCGCCGTGTCATTGACCGTGAAGTAGACGGCGCCGCGCCAGGCTTTGTTGGTGTCCACCGGGTCCGTGTAGGCGATCTTGGCGCGAGGAACGGTCACCGTTGCCCCAGCGCTGACTTGCGACGTGATGGACGCCTTGTAGCTCGACATGGAGGAGTCCATGAGCGAGTCGTACTGTCCGATGTTGCTCGATGTGAAGGTGACGAGGGTCGTGCCTGTCTCGGAGGCGTATTGCAGACCGCGCACCGTTGAGACGGCGTCCGTACGCAAAGCTTCCTGCCATACTCGGTGCTCCAGGGTCGAGCCCGCGTAGATGGACAGCTTGTTCATTGGCGTGGACTCTGATCGCAGTGCGGCCTTTCGGCGCGTGTTGAAATCAGTGGTGGACTCGCCGCTGTTGGCTTGGGTTGGTGCCGTGGAGTTCAGCTTGATGAAGTTGACAACGCCGCCTTTGAAGTCGACGTAGACGCCTGCCGGCTTGACCGTCAGTGGCAAATCGAAGGCGTAATCCGTCTTGAGTTGAGCACCCGTCAAGCCCAGGTCATAGTTCTTCGCGCTCTTGAAACCCATCGAGGCGCCCATGTCGGCGTCCGCATCGACGATGCCCTTGACGTAGGACTGCAAGACCAGATGCAGCAATTGGCCGACGGTGGCGTCATAGGCCGCACCGCTGGCGGGCGTTGGGGGTGTGGTGTTGCTGGAGACGCCCTGGGCCAAGGTCTTGGCCAGCGATTCCAGGTAAGGATCAGACGCCTGACGGGCATTGATGCCCAAGGCAAAGTAGCTGCCTGCTGCCAGGTTGGTGTAAACCGTCTTGTTCAGGCAGGTCGTATCCGTGTCCTTGGCATCGCTCGGGTTGCCCGTGTCTGCCACGCAAGTCGCCCCACGGTTTTGCTCCCCCTGTGTCACCTTCATGATCAGCTTGTGCTGGGCATTGAGCGCCATGGTGGCGCTGCTGCTGCCCGAGGCCACCACAACGCCATCGGCCTGGATCTGCGGGTAGACATTGACGGTACCGGAGGGCAAGGCGCTCAGAGAGCCACCCCAGCTGTTCCACAGCGACTGACTGGCTGAGTCAGGCAGGTAGGACACCGTGACCTTGCTGAAGACGTTTTGAGGGAAAGTCAGCGTCTTGCTGGCCAGCGTGGTGCCGCCAGCGTTTTGCACAGTCACCGTGAACTTGTGGCGGTGACCATCAGGAATCGTGCTGGACTCGGGCGAACTCGTACCGCTCCAGTTGGAGAAAGACCGAACGGCTGCCGGGATGTTGCTGGGCAGCACGTCCACCTTGAGGCCCCGCAAGCGTCCCAGGTATGGCACGTCTTCTCGGGACGCATCGGACTTGACCGAACGGGCTGCCGCTTCGACCTTGTCACCCAGGTAGTCGGTCATCAACTGGTCGGTTCGCTTGGCCAGGTAGCCCGAATAAAAAGCGTCATCCAGCGTCACGCTGACCGACAAGCCATCTTGATAGTCGTGATCCTTGATGGACGGATCCATCGGCAGCCAGCGATACCCACCACTGTCGGCCTTGCTGCCTCGGTAGCCGGCATAGGGAACGCAGGCTTGGACCCAGACATGATCAAAATTGACACCTTGCACGACACCGGATGCGTTGACAGTGGCCCCCGCTGCCACACCGCCATAGCCCAGGGCTGCCATGGATGCGCTGTAGCTCTTGGTACCCAGCCAGCGCTGGACACGGCCATTGGCGCTGTCACTGGGTTGCAGATCGTCCAGAGACACGGTGCCTCGCACGAAACGAGCAGGAATGTTGGAAGCTCTGAGCAAGGCAACCAGCAGGCTGGACTGATCGGTGGCGTTGCCACGGCGTGACTGCAAGACGCCCAGAGAGCCCTTCATGGAGCCCCAGTAAGGTTCGTATTCCACCTCCTTGAGCATCCAGCGCAGGATGCGGGTGGGTGAATACTGCAAACTCTTGGCCAGCGCCTGGATTTCTGGCGTGAGTCGAACTTCAACGCCATCGTCGGCCAGATCCGCAGAGGTCGAACTACAGTCGGTCGTCACATCCGGTGCGACTGGAGGCAGGGTGGTCGCAACTTTGACAAAGCCAAAGCCGTTTGAGGCATAAGCGCCGTCAAGCCCCTGGCCTGCCTGGGCCTGGCGCGACTGCTCGTCATGCAGCATCTCCAAAGCGTATTTGGGCAAGGTCCGGCTGACGCCACTTTCACCAGGGCGGCGTAGATTGGGATGTGCCGGGCTCAGCATGGGCACAGGGCCTGACGGGACCGTCTCGGCAGGCTGGAGTGCCTTCAGCAAGGCCTGGAGCTTGCGCGCGGCGGCGCGGTGTTCCTTGGCGTCTTTGGCGGACTCAAGCTGGGCGAGCGCGGCATCCAGCCGTGCAAAGCGCTCATCGAGTTGATCGGCGAGTTTCTGGACTACGGCCACCTTGTCACCGCCAGCTGTAGCGGTGGCGCTGGTCAACTGCTGCACCTGGCGCTTGAGTGCCAGGAGTTCCTGCGCATGCTGCTCACGCAGTTGCTTGACCTCGGCACGATGGCCGGCGAACTTGTTCTTCCAGTTGCGCAGCTGGTCGCTGGATTCACCTTCATCCAAGGCCTTGGCCTCGACAGCTGAATTGCCATGCTGCTGCGCATCGCGTTGCAGATCTTCGAGCTTGTGATGCAACGCGGCGCGCAGCGGCGAGCCAACCTCGCCAAAGCTGTCACGCAGCGACTGCACGGTGCCTTCTGGCAGTCGCCCCAGCGCGGTCGTGGCCGCTTCGCTAGCGGTTGAAGCGCTCAAAACAGCCATGGCTGCCATGATGGCCGCACCAACGCGTCGGCGCATGGATGGCGTGGTGTTCGCAAGAGTGTTGGCCATGGCTGTATGCAAGATTGAATGGGTTGAATGGGTTGAATGCGCAGAAGTCTTGTGGTGTGCCGGCTGGCGTCAACATGGCCTCAACAAGGCCATATGCGCCAGCTTCAAGCCAGAGGGTCAGGCCTGGACGCGAAATCGCCTCAGCGCACCCATCAGCGAGGTACCCAGCATGAGCAGGGCCCAGCCAGGCAGAGGCACATCGCCACTGTCGGCCGGGGCAGCCACATCAATGCGGCCGATGACGGTGTCACCACCGCTGCTGCTTTGATACTCGAAGCTGTAGCTGCCTGCCTGTGTCGGCGTGCCAGAGATCTGACCGCTGCTGGCGTTGACTTGCAAACCGGGAGGCAGAGAGCCTGATGCCAGCGCATAGTTGCCACTGCTGCCCAGCGAGTAACTAAAGGGCGAGCCCACCAAGGCACTGGCGTTGAAGGCGGATGCCGTTGTACCCGAGACAGACAATGTTGGCGCCCCCATCTGAGAACGTGCATCTGCAGTTGTCTTGTTGCTGCCCAACTGGGTCTCGACGTTGTCCGTGATGCCGTCGCGATCAGCGTCTGCCAACTGCGCGCCTGCTGCTGCCGGGAGGGCTGAGATCACCGTGGCGGTCACCAGCGGATCACCGTCCCAGCTACCTGTTGTGGTGCTTTGTTTGCCCAGCAGCCAATTGCGGGTGTTGTCCGCTTGTGGCTGAGATACCGTGGCCTGCGCGGTCAGTGCCTTGAGTACAAGCGCCGAGACCAGCACATTGGATGAGCCCTTGCTGCCGTCAGTGCGCTGCTCACCAAAGCCGCCGTCGGCATTTTGCTGATCGAGCAGCCAAGCCACTGCCGGTGTGAGCAGGTCACTCAAGGAGTAGTTGACCGATGAGCAGGAAAACGAGCCAGATGACAGTGCCGAGTTGCGCTGCAGCGCCCGCAACTCCGTTGTCAGCAAGGCCGTCGCCACAACAGAGGGTCGACCTTGCCCAGCACTTTGACCTGTGGCTGTGGAGGACATGGGCCAAGCCTGCTTGCCGGTGGCCACCGTGATGCGATTGGCAACCAGGTTGCACACGGCATTGCTGATGGGATTGCCCGAGGATCCGAAGTTGTAGGCCTTGGCGGCGAAGGAGGCATCACCCACTCGAATGGCAGTCAAACCCAAAGCTGTATCCACATAGTCAAATGTGTTGACTGCGCCATAACCACCCCATACAGCCGTGGTGTCTGCGGCTTGCATGCCGTACAGGCGCGTGGCCTCAGTTTGAGCCACTGAAGGGCGCCCGGCATAGCTGAGCGCTTCGACCTTGCGTGCAATGGCATCCACGCTGTCGGCATCAGCGTTGGACAACCACGTTGTTCCCGCGGCATAGGAAGGAGACTTTGTTTGCCCGGCATTGCGAAGTGCCATCAGCGATGTGGCCGTAGCCTGTACGGACAAATCACCGGAGGCTGTTGCCCAGGATCCGTCTCCGAGCTGTTGCTTGATCAACCAAGCCGTGCCAGCATTTCGAGCCGAATCGGCGTCCGCCCAGGCGCCATTGGCGACTACCGTCAAGCCAAGCAAAGCGCAACAGCATTGCGCGAGAGACGCACGGGCGCGATGGCTAACGCGATGTCGTTCCGACCGAGCCGTGACCGGTCCTACCTTGTTGCTCATGCAACCTCCGCTGAATCATTTCCTTGTTCTCGGCAAGCTTGCAATTCGCAAACCTTTGCCAAGGTTTACACAATCACAACAAATGGACATGACGTGGGAAAGTCAGCAGAGGCGCGCCATATGGTCTGTTTCGATTACGCCAGACGTTCAGCCCCCGGTGCGGTTTGAAGCCTCGCGAAGCTGTAGTCGCTCGCTTGCGCCACGCCCCAGGAACACCGCGAGCCCGGCCAGAGCCATGGCCAGCGCATAGCGGCCTCCACCTTGCATGAAGAACTTCCAGCTCACCAGCGCACAAAAGGAATCAGGGGCGAGCGCGTCCAATGTGAAATGCCACAGCTCGCCGGCCAAAACCAAAGGCATGTCGATCATGATCAGTAGACCCAGTAGCGGCAGCATGAACAGTGTTCGTAGCACACGCTCCCTCCAGCGCACCATTGAACCGTGCAGGACAGGCTGTGATGTCGGCCAGGCAATGGCGGCCAAGATGGCTGTGAGAGGCCCTTGCAGCGCATGTGCCAAAAGCGTTGAAGCATTGGCCGTACCACGGGGATCCGGGTAGATCACATGAGGGCCAAGGAACATGATGTGCTTCCACATCACGGTGGCACGCAGCACGAGATCGGCGCCCTCGTGATCTACAGCGAGGCGTAGCAGCTGAAAGTCATCCGCCGCCCACCCGAACATGAGCGTGAAGGCGGGCAGAAAGATGTCGATGATCTGCTGCCCAAAGTGCACCGACAGGGGAAGCAACACGGCTGCGGAAAAGAGCAGGCGCAACAGTGCCCATCTTGCTTGAATACTCGCGATGCGCCGTGTATGGGCGACGCCCCTTCGTGCGACGTCGGCCTCAGGCATCAATGGCGTTTCCCAGTGCTGTGGGCAAGCTGCCAAAGCGTTGCAGCCACTCGATGAAGAACATGGCGGCTGCCACGATCAACAGCAGCGGAGAGACGATGCCGTGCAGCACGTCAAACAAGCTGCGATCACTGCGAAAGGCGTAAAAAAGCGCAATGACTCGGGCTTGGTTGAGGATCAGCACGACCAGCGTTCCGCTGAGGACGCCGAGAAGACGCGCACGCCAAGACATGGGAGCAACCAGCATGGCGGCGGTGAGCAAGAAGACCACATCCATGCCTTCGCAACCGTTGAGCACGTTGATGCCACCGCCGGGCGCCTTCAACCGTGAACCAGAAGGCTCGACGCCCACCTCAGGGCTGGCGACACCAATGAGCCATGCGGCCGTTTGCACGGTGAACTTGTCGATGACCAGGTGCTCAAACCATCCGCCCTTGGCCGCGCCATAAAGGCCCTGGAGAGCGGCGAACACGCCTAGGAAGAGCGCCAGCCGCCAAAGCGTGGATTTTGGAAGGCGACTATCGGTGCGTTGAGCGCCGCCTGATTGATCAAGCTCCCCGGACATGCTGTATTTGAATGAATGAAATGCATCAAGCTATGGCCACTCGATGACAGTGCGATGACCAAGCCGCAACATGTGGCGGCAAGTTTTTTGATGCAGCGGCATCCGGGCCAAGGCAACTGCAAAGAAAAGAGCCCGCTGGCATTCAATTGATGTCAGCGGGCGCAAGACGCATCGCTGTCACACGGTGGCGTCACCGGCTCAGGGAGGAGAAGCCGGGCCGTCGGTACGATCCGGCGGCTTGGCAATGATAGCGGCTTGCGACATCACAGGCAAAGAGCCATTTCAACGGGCTGCGATTGACGAATAAATTCAATCTATTGTGATAATCCTTCTTATCACTACAGTTGCTTTCAGTAGATAAACTGGCAACCATGAAAAACGACCTAACCCCTACAGTGGACGAAAAGACAAGCGG
>RXJQ01000038.1 GCA_003963115.1 Burkholderiales bacterium | reverse complement strand
ATGGGCAAGCGCGACGAGCTGCGTGGCCTGAAGGAAAACGTCATCGTGGGTCGCCTGATTCCTGCTGGTACCGGCATGGCCTTCCACCAGGCCCGCAAGGCCAAGGAAGAGATGGACGACACCGAACGCCGCGCCATCGCCATGCAGGAAGCCCAGGAGCGTGCCGCGCTCGAGCTGGCTGCCCTGGATGGTGATGTGGCCGATGACGCTGCTGCCGCACCGGCTGAAGGTGGTGCCGCTGCCGAATAAGCGCAGCGCTCGCTGACCAGATCGCGCTGGTCCGAAAGCGCCCCAAAAGCGCCGCACCCGAAAGGGTCGCGGCGCTTTTTCTTTTCAGGCGCAGTCGTGCAGTCGTGATGGATTCACGTTGATGCACCGCAGCGTGGCCCTGCGTGCCGCGCAATCAATCACGCTTTTCACAAGCCCTGGGAAAGGGCCCCCTTTTCTACCCATGAAGCCTGTGGGGCCTCTCCTATCTTCTGCCGCGTGTCCACCAACCCAGGGAGTCGCGCGTCATGAACAACGTCCTCACTTGCACCCAGCAGTCCACCCCCGTTTCTTCGCTGGCCCTGGCTTGCGGCTTGGATGTCGCCATCGCGCGAACCGAAGCCGATCTGATCGATGCCTGCCACGTGCGTCAGGTGGGTTATGGCCACCACCTGGGTGACGACACCTCGGGATTTGCCACCATCGAAGCGTTGGACCGCACGCCGGGCACGGTCGTGTTCGTGTGCCGTGATCAGCGCACGGGCGAGGCCGTGGGCACGGTGCGCATACAGCCGGGGCAGAGCCGCAGCCCCTTGCAGATCGAGCGCCATGTGATCCTGCCGTACCGCGTTACCAGCCGTGTGCGCGCCGAGGTCACGCGCCTGGCCGTGCTGCCTGGTGCCGATGCGCAGGTCAAGCTATGCCTGATGCGGGCGGTCTACCAGCACGCCTTGGCCCATGGCATCGACTGGTTGGTGATCGCCGCGCGCAACGATGCCCTGGCCCGCAACTACCGCCGCCTGGGCTTCAAGGATTTCCTTGCGCCAGGCCAGATGCTGCCCCTGCCCTGCGCGGGCAACCTGCCGCACTACATCTTCACGATGGATGTGCAAGGCGTGTGCGGTGAATGGCAGCGCAGCGGCCACCGCCTGCTGGGCTTCATGCTGGACGGGGCTTACCCGCGGCAGGAGGCCGATGCCCATCCACGGTCTCGGCTTCCCTCTGAGGTGCAGCAGCCGCCGCAGTGCGCGTGAGCGTGACGGCTCCCGGGCCGGTCCAGTGCGCGATGATGCGGCTGAGATCCTCCAGCGAGCAGGGCTTGGCCAGAAAGTCGTCCATGCCCGCATCCAGGCAGTCCTGACGTTCGCGGTCGCTGGCCGTGGCGGTCAGGGCCACGATGGGCACGCGGCTCAGGCCCATTGCCCGCTCCTTGCTGCGTATTTCGCGGGTGGCGTCATGGCCGTTCATCACGGGCATCTGGCAGTCCATCAGGATGATGTCGGGGCGCTGCGGGCTGCGCAGGCCCTCGCGCACCGCTTCGCTGCCGTCTTTCACCCGCTCGGTATCGACGCCAATGATCTCCAGGAAGTTCATGGCGACCAGGGCGTTGATGTCGTTGTCTTCGGCGAGCAAAGCCAGGCAGTGGCGAGACAAGCCGGATCCATCGTGAGGCGTTTGGGCCATGGCCCCGGATGGCAGGATGACGGGGGCGGGGGCCTCTGTTGCTGGCATGTGGGCCGTGAAGACCAGCGTGGCGCCCTCACCCGGTGCGCTGTGGGCAATCACGTCGCCTTTCATGGCCCGCGCGATTTCTCTGGCGATCGTCAGGCCCAGTCCAGCGCCTTCCGTGGACTGGACCATGGCGGACGAATCTGACTGCTTGAACGCCTCGAATACCTTGCTCAGTTCATGCTGCGCGATGCCCGGCCCCGTGTCGCGCACCTCGGCCCGAACCATGCCCGTGGCGGTGTCGCGCGTGATCGTGAAGGTCACGCTACCTTCCTGCGTGAACTTGACGGCATTGCCCAGCAGGTTGTGCAGCACCTGACGAAAGCGCGCGGGGTCGACCATGACCCAGCAGGGCGTGGGCAGGTGGTCGGCCAGGATGAAGCGCAGGCCTTTGTCTTCGCAGCGGGCCGCGTAGATGCTGGCCACTTGCTCGACCTGGGCCGCCAGGTCATGGCGCTCGGGGCGGATCAGGAATTGGCCGGCATCGATGCGCGAGAGGTCCAGCAGGTCATTGATGAGTGCGAGCAGGTGCGTGCCGGAGGACTCGATCAGCTCGACGCGGCGGGTCAGCGCAGGCTCCTTGCTCAGCGCCGTGCGCAGCAGGCGGGAGATGCCCAAGATGCCATGCAAAGGCGTGCGCAACTCATGGCTGATGTTGGCCAGGAACTGCGTGCGCACCGCGCTTTGCCGCGTGGCGATCTTCAGGGCCTCGGCCTTGTCCTGGGCCAGCGCCTCGGCCTGCAGGCGCAGAACCAGGCCTTCCCGGGCGCGCTGCTCGGTGCGAACCGCGGTGGCCAATTGCAGGCCCAGAAGCATGAGCATGCCGAAGCCTCCGAGGTGCCCGTAGAGCTCGCCTCGCAGGAAGAGGCCCAGCGCCGTGGGGGCCAGGATGGGCAGGACGTAGCTGCCCGTGAAGCGCGTGCTCACCTGCAGGCCAAAGGTGGCCACGCAAGCGATGCAGGCCAGCACGGCGGAGAAGAAAGAAGCCAGGGGCCACGGTGCGGTCAAGACCACGTAAAGGCCCGCGAGCCCCCAGATCGCGCCGTCTACGGCCAGGGCCAGCAAGGTGCCGCGTGTCCAGCCAGGGCCATGATGGGCCTGCCGGATGAACACCCAGCCTTGCCCGATGCGAAACAGGGAGGTGCCCACCCTGGCCACCAGCCAGACGTCCATGAGCAGAGGGCTGGCGATCTTGCCTCGCAAGGCGACGGCCAGGATCACGGCAAAGACCGCCGCCATGAAGATGGCCAGACGCGCATGCAGCCAGGCCATGCGCAGCTGCTCTTCCTCCATCTGGTCTTCGTCCAGCGACGAGGCCGCACTCAGACGGGCTGGTGGTGCGGCCGGGAATGAGGCATGGGAGGGTTGGGACATGGCCTGGGCCGTGAGGTGCGCAACTTCCACCCACTCGTTCTGGTCATTGGACTTGTCACTGTGCGCCAAAAACAGGCGCAGGTCCAGTGCTCGACGGTGTTTGGCGGCGGAAATCAAGCACTTACGGCTAGCGGCCAACTTCGCGGTCGGGCTCAGGCGTGTCGCGGGGTGGCCTGCCTGAAGGCAATGGCCAGCCGGTTCCAGGCATTCATGCAGCCGATCGCAAAGCCCAGCTGGGCGATCTCTTCTTCGCCGAGCTGGGCGCGCAAGCGGGCGTACTCCTCGTCGCTGGCGTCGCGACCTGCAGTGCGCGTGACGATGTCGGTCCAGCGCAGCACGGCCCGTTCCTTGTCGGTGAAGAAGGGGCTTTCCTCCCAGGCCACCAGGGCGTTGAGGCGGCGGGGTTCGGCGTCTTGCTTGATGAGGTCGCGCCAGTGCAGATCCACGCAATAGGCGCAGCCATTGATCTGCGAGACGCGCAGCAGCACCAGGTCGATCAAAGCGACGTCCAGCGGGCCGTTCTTGATGGCCGCGCTCAGGTCGAGCATGGCCTGATAGGCCTTGGGGGCCAGGGCGTGATAGGGCAAGCGGGCGGTGGCGGTCGTGCTCATGGGGAATGCCTTTCCAGTGAGGGTTGCAAAGAGGATGTGTTTGATACACACCTCTTAGACGGTCAGGCAGGGCGACTTGTGACAGCGTGGGCGCCAGGTTCGCGCAGAGCCGGTGGGATCCCGCGCAGCTTGTCGGGGTTGCGTACCGTGTAGATGGCCTGGATGCAGCCATCAAAGATCTCGAAGCTCTGCACGGATTCGAGTTGCCCGCCCACATAGCGCAGCACGCCGGGCTCGCCATTGACCCAGCCCAGTTGGTAGTGGACCTGGCCTGGGTGGCGCCGGAACAAGGCGTAGTAGAGGTTGGCGATGCGTGGCGGGCCTCGCAGGATCTTGAAGATCGAAGGGACCTTGCCACCGCCATCGCCAATGGCTGTGGCCTCGGGTGCCAGCAGGGCTTGCATGGCCTGGCGTTCGCCACTGCGCGCCGCAGTGATGAAGCGACCCAGCAGTTCGCGGTGCTCGTCTGGCGAGACCTTCACGCGGGGCTTGTCCTGGCGGATGCGCGAGCTGGCGCGGTGCACCATCTGGCGGCAGGCGGCTTCGCTCTTGCCCAGCAGCCGGGCCAGGTCTTCATAGTCATAGTCGAAGACCTGGCGCATCAGGAAGGCGGCGCGCTCTTCGGGGTTGAGACGCTCCAGCATCCACAAGAAGGCGATGGACACATCGCCGGCCTGTTCCAGGGCCTGCTCGGGCGAGGCATGCGGGTCCATGGCTTCCACCACCGGCTCGGGCAGCCACCAGCCCACGTAGTGCTGGCGCGCCGCCTGGGCCTGACGCAGACGGTCGATCGACAGGCGACTGACCACGGTCACCAGCCAGGCTGGCGGGGTGTCGATGGTGGCGTGGTCGGCGGCCTGCCAGCGCAGCCAGGCTTCCTGTACCACGTCATCGGCCTCACCGCGCTCGCCCAGCATGCGGTAGGCCAGGGCATGCAGGCGCGGGCGGTTGGCCTGGAAGGTGTCGAGGACGTGGTCGCTCATTGCCAGCCCGGCATCACCGGGATGTCGGTGACGCCCACATCCGCCCCGAGCTGGGTCAGCAGGGTCGTCACCTGCCCCCGGTGATGGGTCTGGTGGTTGAAGATCTGCATCACCACGGCCACGTAGGGCAGGCGGATCTCCTTTTGGTAGGTCACGCTGATGAAGCTGTAGCTGCGCGTGGGCTCGACAGCCTCCAGGGTGGCGGCCCAGTCGGCCAATCGCTGGTCCATGGCCTGGCGGGCTGCGAGCAGTTCTTCGAAGTCGCTGTGAAGTTCCTGGTCGGCCGAGCTCATGGTCACCGGCTCGCCATGCAGGCGCTGCATCCAGGTGCGGTCTGCCAGCAACAGGTGGTTGAGCGTGCCGTGCACGGAGCGGAAGAAGGCGCCGCGGTCGGCCTTGCGCTGCTCGTCAGACAAGCTGGCCGCCGCCTCGTAGACCTTCTCGTTCATCCAGCGGTTGTAGCGTGCCATGGTCATGGCGTAGTCGCGCAGGTTCCAGGCCGGCGGGGTGGAGGCATCCATACCAAGGCTCTCTTTCAATGAGGATCAGCAAGGCGTCAAGCCTAACCCCGTTCGATTAGTCAGGCTTTGTCACGGGGCAAGTTCGCAAGCTGGCTAGAGTGCCTGCTTGGGTTGCCGCGGTGGTGTCCCATTCAAGAGAGGTGAACAGATGGACATGCAAGCGATAGAGCACTTCCTGAGCACGACGGTGACCGAGCTGGCCATCAAGATCGTGGCAGCGATCGTCTTCTGGGTCGTCGGGCGCTGGCTGATCGGCAAGGTGATCAGCATCCTTTCTGCCGCGATGGGCCGCAACCACGTGGACCCGACGCTCACCAAATACCTCGGCTCCATCATCGCCGTGGCCCTGAACATTGCCTTGGTGCTGGGCATCATGGGCTACTTCGGCATCCAGACCACCTCGTTCGCCGCCCTGCTGGCTGGCGCCGGCGTGGCCATTGGCGCGGCCTGGAGCGGCTTGCTGGGCAACTTCGCCGCAGGTGCCTTCATGCTGGTGCTGCGGCCCTTCAAGGTGGGTGATTTCGTGTCCATCGGCGGGGTGGTGGGCACGGTGTCCGAACTGGGCTTGTTCGGTACCACCATCACCACGCCCGACAACGTGCTCACCGTGGTCGGCAACGGCAAGATCTTCGGCGAGACCATCCAGAATTTCGATGCCCTGCCCGTGCGCCGCGTGGACCGCATCGCGCAGTTGGCCAATGGCGTGGACCCGCTGGACGCCATCGCCCGCCTGAAAGCCGCCGTTGCCCAGATTCCCAATGTGGCGGCCTCACCGGCTCCCGAGGTCAACCTGCTGGACATGAAGCTCGAAGGCCCGCAGATCGCCGTGCGGCCCTACACGGCCAACGCCAACTACTGGCAGGTCTACTTCGCCACCAACGAGGCCATCGTGCGGGTGTGCTCGGAGGCAGGCTGGCCGGCGCCCGCACTCACACAGATCCACAAGGTGCAGCAGCAGGGCTGAGCTGCCGCGCCGCCGCTTCATCAGGGCTTGGCCGGCAGGTAGAACTGGCTGGCGATCAGCTTGCTGCCCTTGCGTGGCGTGCCATTGAGCGAAGGCAGCTTGACCGGCACGACGACCCCGGCTGTCAGGATACCCGTGCTGCCCAGGGCTTCATAGGCGGCCTGGATCTGCTTGTCGGTCGCGCCCGTGAGGCGCAGGTCCAGATCGGGGTTGAGCACGGGGGCGATCACATTGAGCTTGGTTGCCGCCAGCGAGGGGCAAGGCGCCGCGATGCACACGATGCCCGTGCTCTTGACGCCATAGAAGGTCCCCAGGGTTGGACGCGGGCCTTGTGCCTGCCAGGCCTCGGTGATGGTCAACTGGTCAGCCGTGTAGAGGCCGGCCGGCGCAGGCTCCAGCACGCCGCGCACCAAGGCCTGACCTTTGGCGAACTGGGCTTCGAAAGCCGCGCGCTGCTCGGGCGTCCAGCCCAGGGCATTGGTGTTGAGCTGCACGGCATGACATGCCTGCTGCTGCGTGCCATCCGCGCAGCGCGTGGCAGCCAGGTTCACTGACTTCACGAAGTAGCCGCCGCATATCGGGTAGGCGCACTTGCGCATGTCCACATGCGTGACGACCAGGTAACTGTCGCGCGTGACGAGGCTTGGCGATGACGCGGCATCGGTGGCGTCCTGGGCCGATGCGGTGCGAGGCAGCAGGCTGCCCAGGGCGAGCGCGCTCAAGACGGCCAGCGCCCCTCTTCTCAGGGTGCGTGCAAACATGGTGAAGTCCTCCAGCGGTTGGTGATGCGGCGGACTATAGGCAGCGTCTGCTCAGGCCTCATCAGGGTATGACCTCAGAGCCAGCGCAAGAGGTATTGCAGCTTGTAAACGCCCGGTGCAACCGGCGGCTCAGTGGCCCTCATGAAACCGATGCGTCTCCCGCAGGCAATGCGGGGTGCGGCCAACCCAGCAGTTCAGCCAGTCGCGTCACCACCCAGTGGGCTTCGGCCTCGCCGACCACGCCATCGGGCGACAACAGCCCCTGGAGGCAACGCGCCAGCAACTCCTGCTCGTCCACGCCGATCTCGACGTGGATGTTGCGGCAATGCTCGGTGAGGTGCTGGGCCAGGTCTTCGCAGACCTCATAGCGGTCACGCAGCTCGCGCAAGGGGATGGTCAGCCGCTTGCGTGCGTCACTGTGCAAAGCCGTGAACGAGGGCGGGATCTCGATCTGGTAATCATCGGACATGCGCGCTTTGTACCACTTCAAAGCGTGCCGCAGCTCATTGGACAATCCCGGCATGAGCGCCCTGCCCACACCGCACCAGCCGCATGCCACCGGCTGGCGCTTTCGCCCCCGCCTGACCTTACAGACCCTCACCCGGGGCGACGGCCTGCTGGGCATGCAGGGCCAGGGCCGCTTCGGGCCACGCGGCGCCCAGGTCACCGTGGCCCGCGTGGACTGGACTTACAGCGGCCCGCACGGCGCGTGGTGGGCCACGCCCGCGCCCACCAGCGTGCTTTACAGCCGCCAGTTGCCCGAGGTGCCGGTGCTGGACGCGAATGGCGGCACGCAGACCCTGGCGCGTGACATCCAGGCCGAAGCCGACGCTCTCGACGCCCTCATGGACACTGGCCTGCGTCCCTTGCCCGAAGACAGCCTGCAATGGCGGGCTCCGCAACTGGCCCAGGCCGCAGGGCAGGCGCACGAGCCCTTGTGGTCCCTGCATCAAGAAGACCACTTCTCGGACTACTGGGTCGAGCAACTGCCCAAGCTGCAATCGGCGGGCTGGTCCATCGTCGTGCGCCCAGGTTTTGCACACCAGAGCACCCCCGTGACGGCCTGGCGCCTGGTCATCGACTCCGATTCAGTCCACCCTGGCCACCCTGGCCACACAGGCGATAGAGAACTGGCCGAGCCCATCACAGCGCAACAACCCACCGTGCAGGCCCTGGGCGCGTCCCGTCGACAAGGCTCCTGGCTCGTCACCCTGGGCGTGGAAGTCGATGGTCAGCAACTGGACCTGGCCCCCTTGATCGCCGACCTCATCAAGCGCGACAAACGCTGGCTCAAGGCCCACGACATCGCCGACATCGACGACCAGGCCATCGTCATCCTCAAGGCCCCCGGCGGCAAACGCATCGAGGCCCCGGCCGCACCGCTCAAGGCCATCGTGGGCGCCATGGTGGACCTGCTGACCGACCCACGCAGACGCGAAGGCCCCTTGAAGCTGCCCGACTGGGACGTTCTGCGCCTGGACAAGCTGCGCGAACAACTGACCGACAGCCAGGCCGCCCGCGCAGGCAAGCATGGCCGCTGGCAACTCCAGGGCGAAGCCGGCCTGCATGCCCTGGCCCAACGGCTGCGCGCGGCCGGCAGCCCCCAGGCCGTGTCTGACCCCAGCGGGCTGGGCATCCAGTTGCGCGCCTATCAACAGCAAGGCGTGGCCTGGCTGCAATACCTGCGCGAACAGCAACTGGCCGGCATCCTGGCCGATGACATGGGCCTGGGCAAGACCGCCCAGGCGCTCGCCCACCTCCTCATCGAACAGCAAGCCGGCCGCCTGAACGAGCCCGCCCTGATCGTGATGCCCACCTCGCTCGTCTTCAACTGGGTGGCCGAAGCGCAGCGCATGGCGCCGTCCCTGCGCGTACTCGTGCTGCAAGGGCCCGATCGCGCCGAGCTGTTCAGCCACATGCCCAGTCATGACCTGGTGATCACCACCTACCCGCTACTGTGGCGTGACATCGACCAGTTGGCGGCCCAGCCCTTCCACACCGTCATCCTCGACGAAGCCCAGACCGTCAAGAACGCCACCAGCAAAGGCGCGGCAGCCGTGCGCCGTCTGCGCGCCCGTCATCGCCTGTGCCTCACCGGTACCCCGCTGGAGAATCACCTTGGCGAACTCTGGGCCCAGTTCGATTTCCTGATGCCTGGCTTTCTGGGTGACATGCGCCACTTCCAGCGCCAGTGGCGCGACCCCATCGAAGAGAACGGCGAAACCCTGCGTGCCCAATTGCTGGCCCAACGTGTGCGCCCCTTCATCCTGCGCCGCCGCAAAGCCGATGTGCTGGCCGAACTGCCGCCCAAGACCGAGGTGGTGCAACTGCTGCAACTGCAAGGACACCAAAAGGCGCTGTACGAAAGCGTGCGCGTCGCCGCTGACAAGATGGTGCGCCGCGCCCTGGACAAGCAAGGCTTTGAAGGCGCCCAGATCGTGGTGCTGGACGCCCTGCTTAAGCTGCGCCAGGTCTGCTGCGACCCCTGGCTGCTCAAGGGCCGCAAAATGCCGCGCACCATGGAGCGCGTCAAGCTCGAATGGCTCACCGACACCCTGCCGGCCCTGGTGGACGAGGGCCGGCGCGTGCTGGTGTTTTCGCAGTTCGCCGAGATGCTGGGCCTGATCGCCGATGAACTCGTCGAGCTGCGGCTGCCAATTGCCCTGCTCACGGGCGAGACGCCTCCCGCCCAGCGCGCCGAAGTGGTGCGGCGCTTCCAGACCAAAACCCTGCCGCTGATGCTGGTCAGCCTCAAGGCGGGCGGCGTGGGCCTCAACCTCACGGCGGCCGACACCGTCATCCACGTCGACCCCTGGTGGAACCCGGCCGTCGAGCAGCAGGCCACCGATCGCGCCCACCGCATCGGCCAGGACCAGATCGTCACCGTTTACAAATTGGTGGTGGCCGGCAGCATCGAGGCGCGTATCCAGGCCTTGCAGGCGCGCAAGGCGGCACTGGCCGATGGCGTGCTGGGGCAGGACGCCCAGGGCGCCACCAAGTTCAGCGAGGCCGATCTGGCTGCTTTGCTGGCGCCACTGACCCCACTGGTGTGACAAATTCCCACCATATGCATGCAAGTCCGGAAAATTTCACTTTGTTACCGAGGGTTTATACCCACAACCAAGAGTTTTCCCTTAGACTGCGTTCCATCCAATCCAAGGAGTTCATCATGGCTCAAACAGGTATCAAGCTGCATCACGTCTCGAACCAGACCCCGGCTGATCTGGAGCACAAGCAACTGGAAGTGGAAAAGGTTGGCGTGATCGTCGGCTTTCTGGCGGGTCTGCCTCTGGCTGTGGGCACCGTCAGCGAAGTACTGACCGCACACAACGCCCCTGAATGGCTGACCGGCCTGGCTATGGTCATGACCGTGGCCGCCACCACCTCGGTGGGCTTGCGCCTGGGCTCGGCTGTGGCCGGCCTGCTGGGCAAGCGCAACTGATCTTTGCCCCCTCGCTCCTGCGGGAGCACACGCCAGAGCGAAGCGGCTCGACCCTGATCAGGTCGGGCCGTTTTGTTTTGCCGGTCTGATGAAGCGGTACAAGGCAAGACGGCCGCAAAAAAGGCCGCACGAAGCGGCCTTTGGTGTGAGCGCGGAATGCGCCCAGGGTGAAGTGTCAGCCTTGGCGGCGACGCTTGGCCAGCCCCAAGCCAGCCAGCCCCAGGCCCATCAGGCCGTAGGTGGCGGGTTCCGGCACGGGCGCGGCCACGGCATTGATGCCCGCCAGGCGGAAGGACGACAGGTCGCCGGTCGCCTGGATCTTGAAGGTGGTGCCGATCGCCTTGCTCAGCGAGAAGGTCTTCAGAATCAGGCCGTTGTCATTGCTGTTGCCCAGCGAAGCCGTGGTGCTGCCCCAGCTGACCTGGGCGTGGTCGAACGAATCGAACAGGCCGTTTTCCCACATCGAGAAACGCAGGCTGCTGATCTGCACGGCGCGGTTGAAGGTCAGGGTCAGGTACTCGCCCTTGTCGCCGGCATCAAACACGCTGCTGGTCAGCTCGCCGGGATCCAGGAAGCCGCTGCTGGCGCCGATGCCATCCCAACGTTTGTCCACATCGATCTGTGTGCCATCGGCCTTGAATGCACGGATGGTCACGCCCAGGTCACCCGAAACGAAGGTGGGGGCGGTGCTGACCTCGTCAAAGACGGGGCCTTCGAAATAGAACTGGAACGTGCTGTTCGGAACGGTGGCGTGGGCGGCCAGAGGGGTCAGGGCCACGACGGCCAATGCCAGCAGCTTTTTCTTGAGCAGGGACATGCGCTCTCCTGTGCGTGCAACGTTGTGTTGAGGGTTTCTACTTTAACCAGTTAAGGTTATATGTCGCATCCCCGGTGTCGAGGGGGAGGGCCTTCCCGGGTGTGAAGTAGTACGCATTTCGGACGCGGTATTGCGCTGACTTGCTCCTCGGCGCTACAATGGAAAGCTTTTCGGCTTTCGTCTGGGCTGCGCATTTGCATTTTGGGTTTGCGCTTGGGTCAGGTGAGGGCCGTTTTGTGCTTGTATCAAGCAGGCCTCATGTTCGTTCAAGCATGCGGCAAGTGCTTGATTTTCAAGTGTTTTATCAACGGGAACCTGAAAAATGCCAACCATCAACCAGCTCGTGCGCCACGGCCGCCAGGTCGAGGTCACGAAATCCAAGTCGCCTGCGATGCAGAACTGCCCGCAGCGTCGTGGTGTGTGCACCCGCGTGTACACTACCACCCCCAAGAAGCCGAACTCCGCGCTGCGTAAGGTCGCCAAGGTGCGCCTGACCAACGGTTTCGAGGTCATCTCCTACATCGGCGGTGAAGGCCACAACCTGCAAGAACACAGCGTCGTGCTCGTGCGTGGCGGCCGTGTGAAGGACTTGCCCGGTGTGCGTTACCACATCGTGCGTGGCTCCCTTGACCTGCAAGGCGTCAAGGACCGCAAGCAGTCCCGCTCGAAGTACGGCGCCAAGCGCCCCAAGAAGGCTTAATCCCCTTCACAAGAAAGAAGTTTTCGGCTCATCTTCATCGGCGCGTCACCAAGTGGGCGCATGCTGATGGCGAGAAGGCCGAGGTGGCGGTTGCAGTCGGGTTGTCCGGCTGGCACCGAGTAAGTTGGAGTCCATATTGATTGGCTCCGCGATGCAAGCGAAAGCTCGCATCAACTGAAGCATTGAAAGGAATCGAAATGCCTCGTCGTCGCGAAGTACCCAAGCGTGAAATCCTGCCCGATCCCAAGTTCGGATCGGTCGACCTCTCCAAGTTCATGAACGTGATCATGGAGTCCGGCAAGAAGGCTGTGGCCGAGCGCATCATCTACGGTGCCCTCGAACAAGTCGAAAAGAAGGCCGGCAAGGATCCGCTGGAAATCTTTAACGTCGCTTTGAACAACATCAAGCCCGTGGTGGAAGTCAAGTCCCGCCGCGTGGGTGGTGCGAACTACCAGGTTCCCGTTGAAGTTCGCCCTGCTCGTCGTATGGCCCTGGCCATGCGCTGGCTGAAGGAGTCGTCGCGCAAGCGTTCCGAGAAGTCGATGGCCCAACGTCTGGCCAACGAACTGCTGGAAGCCGCTGAAGGCCGCGGCGGTGCGATGAAGAAGCGCGACGAAGTGCACCGCATGGCCGAAGCCAACAAGGCCTTCTCGCACTTCCGTTTCTAAATCCCCACCTGAAGCCTGTTTCTTTTTAGCAGGCTTGCAAACCAGGCGTCCGGTCCGTGCGTGGCACGGCCGGCGCTTTGTCAAATCTGGAGTGACATCATGTCCCGCAAGACCCCGATCGAGCGCTATCGCAACATTGGTATCTCGGCTCACATCGACGCCGGCAAGACCACCACGACCGAGCGCATCCTGTTCTACACCGGCGTGAACCACAAGATCGGTGAAGTGCACGAAGGTGCTGCCACCATGGACTGGATGGAGCAGGAGCAAGAGCGCGGCATCACGATCACGTCTGCTGCCACGACCTGTTTCTGGAAGGGCATGGACATGTCCTACCCCGAGCACCGCTTCAACATCATCGACACCCCGGGCCACGTGGACTTCACCATCGAGGTGGAGCGTTCCATGCGCGTGCTCGACGGCGCCTGCATGGTCTACTGCGCCGTGGGCGGCGTGCAGCCCCAGTCTGAAACCGTGTGGCGTCAGGCTAACAAGTACGGCGTGCCCCGTCTGTCCTTCGTCAACAAGATGGACCGCACCGGCGCGAACTTCTTCAAGGTCTACGACCAGCTCAAGCTGCGTCTGAAGGCCAACCCTGTGCCCGTGGTGATCCCCATCGGCGCCGAAGACAACTTCCAGGGCGTGGTCGATCTGCTCAAGATGAAGGCCATCTACTGGGACGAAGCTTCCCAGGGCATGAAGTTCGACTACCGCGACATCCCGGCCGAGCTGCAAGCCGACGCCAAGAAGTGGCGTGAAGGCATGGTCGAAGCCGCCGCTGAGGCCAATGAAGAGCTGATGAACAAGTACCTCGAAGAAGGCGACTTGTCTGAAGACGAGATCAAGCTGGCCCTGCGTCAACGTACCATCGCCTGTGAAATCCAGCCGATGCTGTGCGGCACCGCCTTCAAGAACAAGGGCGTGCAGCGCATGCTCGACGCCGTCATCGACTACCTGCCCTCGCCCGTGGACATCCCCCCGGTTGAAGGCACCGACGAAGACGACAAGCCCGTCACCCGCAAGGCTGACGACAGCGAGAAGTTTGCCGCGCTGGCTTTCAAGCTGATGACCGACCCCTACGTTGGCCAGCTGACCTTCGTTCGCGTGTACTCGGGCGTGCTGAACTCCGGCGACTCCGTCTACAACCCGATCAAGGGCAAGAAGGAGCGTATCGGCCGTATCCTGCAGATGCACGCCAACGAGCGTGAGGAAATCAAGGAAATTCTGGCTGGTGACATCGCTGCTTGCGTGGGCCTGAAGGACGTGACCACCGGCGAAACGCTGTGTGATCCCGATGCCATCATCACCCTGGAAAAGATGGTCTTCCCCGAGCCTGTGATCGCACAGGCCGTGGAACCCAAGACCAAGGCCGACCAGGAGAAGATGGGTATCGCGCTGCAACGTCTGGCTGCAGAAGATCCTTCCTTCCGCGTCAAGACCGACGAAGAATCGGGTCAGACCATCATCGCCGGTATGGGCGAGCTGCACCTGGAAATCATCGTCGACCGCATGAAGCGCGAATTCGGCGTGGAAGCGAACGTGGGCAAGCCCCAGGTTGCCTACCGCGAAACCATCCGCAAGAAGGTCACCGACGTCGAAGGCAAGTTCGTGCGTCAGTCCGGTGGTAAGGGCCAGTACGGTCACGTTGTGCTGACCGTCGAACCCCAAGAGCCGGGCAAGGGCTTCGAGTTCGTCGACGCCATCAAGGGCGGCGTGGTGCCTCGCGAGTACATTCCCGCTGTGGAAAAGGGCGTGATCGACACCCTGACCGCTGGCGTGCTGGCTGGCTACCCCGTCGTGGACGTCAAGGTCACCCTGACCTTCGGTTCGTACCACGATGTGGACTCGAACGAAAACGCCTTCAAGATGGCCGCTTCGATGGGTTTCAAGGATGGTTGCCGCAAGGCCCAGCCCGTGATCCTCGAGCCCATGATGGCCGTGGAAGTCGAAACGCCTGAGGACTACGCTGGTACCGTGATGGGCGACCTGTCCTCGCGTCGCGGCATGGTGCAAGGCATGGACGACATGGTCGGTGGCGGCAAGATCATCCGCGCAGAGGTGCCTCTGTCGGAAATGTTCGGCTACTCCACCAGCCTGCGTTCGGCAACCCAGGGTCGTGCAACGTACTCCATGGAGTTCAAGCACTACTCTGAAGCACCCAAGAACGTGGCTGACGCCATCATCACCGCGCGTGCCAAGTAAGGCCCACCCCCTACTGCCTTCGGCAGCCCCCTCAAGGGGGCACAGCCTACGGACTGGCAAAGCCAGATCCGTGGTTGTCGCTGGATCAGATCCAGTGCCGCGGCGGTTGGGGCGTTGATGTATCTGGGTTGAGGTGTTAGCATCTCGGCCCTTCCTGCTTCGGCAGGGCAACCACCGCTGAGCGCATCCAGCGGCCATCACGGATCCGGCTTCGCCGGGCCGTTGATGGCGCCCCCTTGAGGGGGAGCGCCGTAGGCGCTCGGGGGTGGCCCCAATTTTTAGCCGGTCTTCGGCGCCACCTCGATCAAATCGGTGTGGTTGGCTTGCTGCCCGTGGCAGTCAATGCTGGAGACCTTAAACGAGCACGGGCAACTGTTCTTTTTGTTGGAGCAACAAATGGCAAAAGGTAAATTCGAACGGACCAAGCCGCACGTGAACGTGGGCACCATCGGGCACGTTGACCACGGCAAGACGACGCTGACGGCAGCCATCGCGACCGTGCTGTCCAAGAAGTTCGGCGGCGAAGCCAAGGCCTACGACCAGATCGACGCAGCGCCTGAAGAAAAGGCCCGCGGCATCACCATCAACACCGCGCACGTCGAGTACGAAACGGCCAACCGCCACT
>RXJQ01000024.1 GCA_003963115.1 Burkholderiales bacterium | reverse complement strand
TGAACTGCCAACCGTTCAAATGGACTGCTACCGCTGATTCGATCCTGGAGAAGCTACACCGACTTTGCTCACGTATCAGCGGGACGGGACACTAGTAGGTTTTGAGTGGCCATTGCCCTTTGCATGCCCAAAATCTTGCCTGCCAGTCCGTCGTAGTCAGCGCCCGAATTTGGCGGCGGGCGGAGGGCAGCAGCAGTACCGGCTCCAGCCGGCGCTTCAAGTGCTTGGTGTGCAAGATCGTCGAAGTCGATGGTTTCGGGCATGTCAAGGCGCTCCGACGTTGCGTTTTGCGACTTTCGGTGGCTGCCTCAAGTGCAGTAGGTATGCTGTTTGAACCTGAGCCTCCGTGGGCGGCTTGCCGTTTTGTGCGGACGTCAGCGCTTGTGTGATGCCGGCCCTGAAGTCATCTGGCACCTTGACAGTGACTGAGCCTTGGTTGTCCTGGTTGATCTGAAAGGCTCGAATGTCGTTTGTGCCATACCACTTGCCCGGCACCTGAACCGTCGCAGTCAAATTCTTCGCCATCGTGACAATTTCAAGATCCGTTGGCGGGCGCTTGTTCAGTGACTGAAACTGGTCCATCTCGGTGGAAAGTGCTCCCGTAAATTGGTCATAGACGGCGCGCTTTTCCTGTGAGGTGTTTTTGTCGATGCCTTTGATGCCGATTGGATCGAGCGCCCATCTTTGGGCAACTGTCAGGGCGTGCTGGAGATTGATAGCCTTGTCGGCCTCGAGCTCCTGTTTGTTCCGCGCGGCCACTTGCATGGTGGCAAGGCGGTCGAAATCAGCATGAGGCAACCTAGGGATCAGTGGCGAAAGATCCTCATTGGCAAACCCCTGCTTGTCATTTGCGAATTTCCCCAAGTACTGATACATCAGGGCTTGGGTTTGTGCGGTGCGCGGCGGATCGCCAGAGACCATTCGCTTTTGCAGTTCGAACTGCGTGGTGCCGGGTAGTTGAGAGAATGCTTTCTGTAGTGGTACAGGCAAGTCACTCACTGATTGCGGCGGCGTGTTGCTGGCAAGCAGCCCCATGATGTTTGAGACGGCCTCTTGATTTGCCCCTCTCACAGAAGCCAAGCCATTGGCCCAGTTTTTACGTGCTTCAGCCACCACCATGTCTTGGTAGACCTGATCGCCAGGCCGCTGCTGCTGCGCTAAGACTTTGGCATTGTCGATGACGCGACCCTCTGCGCCCTCAAGGATGTCCTGGGTCAGGATTGGCTGAGGCGCGCCCATAACGTGCTGGCGCAGTGCGCGAAGGTTTTCGACGTATTGATCCGTGTTGGGTCCCTTGGCGCTGGTGCTACCACCGTAGTACGCTCTGTCCACGGCCGACATGTCGCCGCCCACGATGCCGCCTGATTGCGCCATGAGCTTGGCGGCACCACTGATGGCCTGTTCCGGGTCCGAAGGATCAATGCCTAGGCGCTTGGCCGTGTCAGGCGTGATCTGCATCAGGCCCAAGGCACCTTGCGGGCTGGTGGCATCCTTGTTCAGGCTTGACTCGACAACGGCGCGCAGTTTCAACTCGGTCGGACTGACGTTGTAGAGTTGGCCGTACTTCTGGAACAGCGCGTCATAGGGACTTGGCTTCTTGACCAAGTCGGTGACTTGCTGCATCCGATCCTGGGTCATGGGTCTAACGACGTCGCCTCCCATATCTGCGGGCGAGGCTGCGCCAGGGGCAACGCCGATTGCAGACTTGAAGGCCTGGTCACCGATCACGCGGCTGGTCTGGGCGTCAACGGCTGTCTTGAGCGTTGTGGCCAGATGCATACGGTCTTGGGGATCAAAATCGAGTTCATGCTGGCGAAAGAAGTCGGCCGCCTTCATCGGGTCATCGAGCAGCATGCCCGATGTGCGATAGAAGAGGGATTTGCTTTCCAGCTTAGATGTGCCCACGCGAACGAAGTTGGCCAGAGCATCGCCCGACAGCCCCAGGTCTTTGCCGGCCTCGACAATCGTTCTGCCCATCAAGAGCTGATTGGTCTGGTACGTGTTTTCGTCGTACGGGTGGGCCGCGATGTCGTTGAGCCCCAAGTTGACGGTGTCTTCTCGGGTCGTGGCGTTGAATGCTGTTGTCTCTTTGGCTTGGTGCTGAAGCAATGCGCTTTGGAACTGCAGGCCCAGCAGATCAGCATGCTCGCGAAACATCTGCTTTTGGTTGGTGTTGCTCAGACCGTCTGAGATCTGATCGCGGGCTTGGTTGACCTTGTCCATGTAGCCTTTGACGAAATCGGGCCCAATGACCTGATTGCCCTTTGCGTTAACGAAACCGCTTTGAGGGTCTTGCTCCAGTTGCAACTGGGCTGCCTTGAGCTTGTTTGCTGCATCCATGGAGACGATGGCGTCTTGCCTATCGCTGGCCGCAGCCACCATGCTGGAAGCTTGTGCAAGGTCATGGGACGCGCCAGACACGATGTCGCCAGCCATGCCGACTTGGCGCCAGTTGGGGGGCTCATACGATGCGACGCCCGAAACCGGCTGAGGACTCGGGGTCGCACCTTGGGCTAAAACGTCAGGGATCTTTGCCATAGCTCAGCCTGTTGTAGCGCCAGGACCACCTCTACCGAAGCGTGAATAAAGGCCACCCGTCTGAGCCATGCCCATGATTCCGGCTGTGCCAGCCGCAAGCAGTTGAGAGGTTGCCACCTCGTTTGAGTTGGCTTTGATGTTTTGGCCCTCGAACTCCTTGGCGTCGGCCTGCATATTCATCAGGCGCGCGCGGTCGTCGCCTTGGTACAGGGCCAGCGCTTTGCGGTACGCACCTTCACCGGCATTCCTGGCCATGATGTTGACCACCGTCGGGTCAGACGCGCCGCCGCCGCTACCAGCCGCAGCCGCAAGCGCGGCAGATGCCACGTACTGAGACTGTTTGTCGACCTCGTAGGCGTCATGCTGGGCGGCAGCCTGTGCCTGTCCGGCGTTCTGGCGCAGCTGCGCGGCTTGGAACTCATCGGCTGCTGCAGCTTGTTGCCCGTACTGGTAATGGCTGTAGGCGCCAATGAGCTTGCCGGTGACATCGGTGGCGGTGGCCAACTGGCTGAGGGCTATGGCACGCTGCTGATCAGGGCTGAGCTGCATGCCTGCCGTTGGCTGCGTCAGAACCATGTTGGCCAGGTCATCAAAAAAGCCCATGTCTAGCCTGCGCTGAGGAAGAGGTTGTTGAGGTCGAAGGGTAGGTGCTGGAGAGCTGCAGGGGAAGGGATTTCAATACGGAAATCGTGTTGACTTGAAGCATCCGCACCTCTGCACGTACCACCTCATCGCAGGGCGATTGCCTGAGGCCGAACTGATCGGGTTGACTGGCTAGGTGGTCCATCACTTCGCGAAGGGCGTTGGTTGATCCCATGTCAACCTTGGCTGCCGCTTGCCTGATGGCCTGGCGCTTCTCGTTAGATCGGCGCAGAGTTAGAGCCAGTGCTACTTCCTGTCGTTGCAATGACGTGGCCAACATGCGATCCATGTAGGCAGCCAGTTCAGCCTTGTGCTGGTAGGTTGTGCCAAGGATCACCTGAACGATCTCCTTGCGGTCATGCAGGAAGGCTTTTGAACTCACGGTGCTGCCTCCAACTCTGCGGTTAGCGCCGCGATGGCTTGCCTGCGGCCAGCATCAAAGGCCGCAATGTCATCGGCCGTGAGCCGAGTCGGGCGATCAGGCATCCAGTGCACACGGAAGACTGGGGCGCCTGTTTCGTCATCCAGGCCAGTCACAGCCACGTAGACCGTCCGCCCAGCACAGTCGAAGCTTCGCCTGAACTTGTAGTCATAGAAGTGCTTGTCCGATGATGTGCGAATTTGGTTTGGATGCATAAGGTCTCCTGTCGCGCGTGCGCGCGGAACGGTCAACTTCCGGTTTCGGCTACAGCCTGGCGCTTGCGCTTGAGGTGGTAGGCCGACAGCACAGCATCAGCGGTAACGCTCAGGCCAGCCTTCATCTCGCCGTCACGACCGGACCACGTGTTGACCTTGGCGCGGCCGTTGACGGCCACCGTGTCGCCCTTGCCCAACGCCGCGAGCTGATCTGCTGCAGACCCAAAGGCCATGACACTGACCAGCGAGTCGGCGTCGCCGTCGTGCGCAACGATCTTGGCCAGGACATAGGCTTTGCCACTTTGACCGGTGCGGCGCTCGGGATCGCCGATCAGCTTGCCGGTGACGAGTGCTGTGACGCTCATGAGTTGCTTTCGATGTCGCGTGGGCGCCTTATGTAGGCGGCCCATTGGCACGACTAGAGACGTCTGCGGTGGATTCCACCCAACGTTGCGTGGCGCCGCGAAACGACAAGGCAACGCGCACCCGTTTGCCCTGGCGGTTCTTGGCCAGGATGGCGGCGACAAGCTGCGAGCCGTCGGGCAAGTTGCCTTTGGGCTGCAGGAAGATCACCACGTCGGCATCCTCCTCAATTGCTCCTGATTCTTTGAGGTCTGACAGACTGGGCTCGTCACGCTGTGTGCTGGCGCGGTTGATCTGACTGAGCAGCAGCACGCAGACACCCAGCTCCTTAGCCAACGCCTTGAGCCCACGGGATATGGCTTCGATCTGGTGGTGCCGGTTGTCGCGTTGGCTGGCAGATGCACAAAGCTGGAGGTAGTCCACGACCACCAGCGCCAGTGGATCGCGCTTTTGAACCATGCGCGCTTTTGCGCGGATGTCGAGCAGCGTCAGGGCAGGCTGGTCATCGACATACAGTGGCATGTCTCGGGCCTGCTCAATCGCGTCTGTGAGCCTGGGCCAATCCTCCTTCGATACCTTGCCCTCGCTGATGGCGCCGAGACTGATGTCGGCCAGATTGGCGGCAGCCCGGTCGACCAGTTCTCCCTCGGGCATCTCCTGGCTGAGGATCAAGACACCGTGCCCTTGATGTGCAAGAGCCAAGGAAATCTGCCCGGCCAGCGACGTCTTGCCTATGGATGGGCGAGCGGCCAGCACGACGACCTTGCCTGGTTTGATTCCGCCCCCCAACGCTCGATCCATGGTGAGCAGCTGTGTTGGTATGCCTGGCGTGACTTCGCCCGCCTCCATGGCGTTCCAATGCTCACAGCGATCCATTAACGCATCCAAGAACTTGCGGGGTTCATGCTTGGATCGTGTTCGCTCCATGGTCGAGAACAGCGTAGCGATCTCATCAAGCGCCTGGTCTGCGGCTTCTGACTGTTGGGCAATCTGCTGGGCCCGACCGATGTTTTCGAGCATGTCACGGCGAAGGGCGCGATCCCGAACGATCTCGGCATAGCGCCTTGCGTTGGCCGCGCTCGGCACCGATTGCGCCAAGTCGTTCAGGTAGGCTAGCCCGCCGGTTTCGTTGTCTTTGCCTGCCTGTTTGAGGCGAGCATGAACCGTCACGACATCGGCGACCTTGCTGGCTATGATGAGCGCTTCAATCGCCTCGAAAATGGTCTGGTGAGCGGAGTTGTAGAAGTGTCGGGCGCCAAGGCATAAGCGCACGTCGTCGAACGCGTGGTTATCGAGAAGCAACCCGCCCAGTACGCTTTGCTCGGCTTCGACGCTCCAGGGAATGGTGTGGCCGGTGTAGTCGGCCAGGTCGATGGTGTCGGCTACGAGGTTCATGGCTGGGCCTCCGGCATCAGTTGCTCATCCGCAGATAGCAGCCTTGGAGATGCTGCTGTGCGGTGGCCATCCACGCCCCGCTCATTGCGGACCCAGTTGCGCCAGGTGGCTGACCAGTCGGATTTGCGCCCCTTGGCACCGGGTTGCGCTGTCCAATGGTCGCGAAACCGTTCTGCCACCTCAGCGATTTCTAGGTCTGGTCGGCGCTCTTGGCAAAACGTGCGATCAGCTTCCGAGGGCTGCCAGTCATGAGGAAGGCGGGAGCCGCGATCTGCAGCAGGCGCACGCTTTGCGTGTGCACTCTCTCTGGTTCTCTGATGGTTCAATGATGGTTTGTCTGAAGTGGGCTTCAGGGGTTCTAGGAAGCGGGCTTCAGGGGTGTGAGCAACGGGCTTCAGGGTGAAGGGCTTGTCAGGGGTGAAGCCGCCTTCAGGGGTTTGGGGTGAAGCGGGCTTCAGGGGTTGAGACTTGGCAACGACCTGGACGGACTTTGCCCCTTCAAGTCCTGGCAACACGATGCGATAGCGGTTTGTGCCACGGGGACCTTCGTTTTGCCGGACCTCAAGTTCGCCACTGCCTCGAAGGTTCTGCAGCAGGTGGTTGACGTTTCGCCCCGACATCCGGCACTTCTCGGCCAAGGTGCCTACGGCGGGATAGGCATTACCAGCGTCATCAGCGAAGTCTGCGATGGCAAGCATGATCAGCAGTTCTGTGCCGCCATGCTTGGAGTGGGCCCACACGGCTGCCATGGTGCGCACACTCATGCTTTGGCGCCCTCCACCCGATCCAGGAAGGCCTCAACACCATCAATCGAATCGAAAGCCTTGCAAAGTGCCCATCTTGAAACGATGAACTGCGGCCGCCCGTCATCGGTGTCGATTTCGGTTAGCGTGCCACCCCAAAGTGCGGTACGTGCCTTGGCTGTAGCAAGGCGTTTGCCGATTGGCGTATCGAGCAGATTACGCGTGCCTGCTGGCGCTTTTGTGGCATCGAGGTGTTCCATGGCGACACCTCACGACGCATTGGGCAGGTTGTCGGCAATGAACACTTCGCGATCGTGCTCGTCCTGGCTACGAATCAGCGAGTCACCAAGAAGTGCGGCCTTGGCTTGCAAGGTCGCGAAGGCCTTGAGGTCGAGGCGCTGGGTCATACGGCCTCCGCGGATCGAAGCGCACACTTGGCGATGTACGCATCCAAGTGCTGCTCGATAAAGACTGGGGACTTTGGGCCCAGGTACACGGGCTTGGGGAAGTCAGGGTCGTTCTTGACCTTGTCCCACAGCCAGGTGTTTCCCTTGCCAAATTTGGCTCGGGCCTTGGCTGGCGGCAGGCATTGCGCACCAGACGGGATGACGGGTTCGGACATCGCACACTCCTCAAGTGCGGTCCAACTCCGTTCTAGGCCGCACTCAGTCGATTAGGTTCAATCGAACGGATATGGCAATGGTGCTAAGGCGCTGCATAGACGTCACTATTCAGTCGAGAGCCTTCTTTAATAGTGACGCTTCTTCACTATCGATTAGCTGTATGGCCCTATCAAGATTTTTCTTGAGCGAAACCAATTCTGGATGGGCACCATAGTCGGCAAGGGCCTTAGAAATTCTGTCTTCCACCGACTGCAGATTCTCGAGTCCTTGCTGAGCAGCCAAGCGGTCAAGGATTTCACCTCTGGGGCCTTTGTGAATCGCTTGAAGAAAGTAGTAGCTCATCAAGAAGTCAATCGAACGGCGTTCGTCCCATTTCTTGCGATTCGCCGCGGGGATGGCGGACAAGACCCACTTACGGACATTCGGATCAGTTCCGCATAATGTGCCAATTTCATCAATGATCGATCTGCCAAGTAAAGTGCCACAGACTAGATGGGTCGTAAGCTGTTGAAGCAAGTGATCCTGCTCAAGAAGTTTCAGCAGGCTATCCCGTTCATCACTGTTTAGCTCGTCATAGCAAAGTTTGCCTCGCGGGGTTTCATATGTCTGGACGTAATCCGTTCTGGAAGGCGCCCATTGTGCTTGGTCTATTGGTTTACTCACCAAATACTCCTATCAGGAACGCGTCCAAGAAAGTTGTTGCTCTTTCGGTCCTGCCGCACTTTGGGCAATAAATTCGAGAGCAGTCTTATCACCCTTGGCCAAGTTGCAGGGCACACATGCCGCAACCAAGTTGGGTAACTCGTCAGGCCCCATCAACGCTCGAGGCATTTGGTGCTCAATGTGCCACTTGCCATCGAGTGTCAGTGCCTTGCCGCAGTAGAAGCACGCACCCCCAGACTTCTCGAACACCTCACGGCGCCGCCGCGGCACAGGCTTGGGCTGCACACCGGGCGCGGGGCTCGGCAAATCCTCATCAGGCCAAAGGCCAGTCTGCTCAAACACAGGCTCATTGGCCGCTGCCATCGCGGCCAGATAGCCAGCCGAGCGAAGCAGGCGCCGCGCGTCTGCCAGTGCCTGGCGCTTGTCCAGACTTGTGGCCACCACAGCACCGGTAGACTGCTGCAGCACCATGTGCCGGACAGCGTGCAGACCTCGATCAATGCACGGCAGCGTGGCCAGGACGAATTGACCGCCCTGGCCAAATGGCCCACCGTAGATGGGCCTCGAGCGAAGTTTGGAAGCGCTTCCTCCCTTGGTTGCGCTCATGATTGTGTTCCTGGGGCGGCGCTATGCACCAACCGCAACACTGTGCGGCGAGTCGGAGCATCAATTTCGGTCTTCGATGGAGCCGAACGAGTCGAAATCTTTCCAGTCAAAAGAAGCGCTTCCGCCTCTTGGATCTTTTGCGTTACAGCACTTAGAACGGCTGGATCATATTCGTATGTCGAGTCTTGGCGAGGGTAGGGGACTGAGCCCTTCGCAAAGGCAGAGAACCAGCGCACCGTGGAGTCACGAAACTCCTCAGCGGTTTTGTACGCTGGCCCACTCTCCTTCTGTCGCTGCTTTTCGGCATCCTTTGCCTGCCGATCACGTCGCTCTGCATCGGTGAAGGTGATGGTTACTTGGTAGGCGTTCGGCCAGAGATGAAAGGCTTGGGCGACCGAGCATAGTCGGCCTTCGCTGTCCCTGTAAGTCGCCCGCCTAGGTGGGCCGCCAGGGCTACCAGGCAACTTCAAGTCAGTAGGCATTTCCACGCTCTCGAACTGGCGTGGAATGACGTAGACAGATCGACAGTGACAGTCTTCACGACAGGGCATTGGATCTGTACCGGATAGCCAATCCAAACGTTTCTTTGACTCTTTGACGGCAAACTCGGTCGCGTTGATGAACGTCGTATACGCGGCTTGGTTGGCACCCTTCAACTGTTCTCTGCGTACACGAGCATCCGCGAGGATGGCCTCCACCATTGCTGGGGTGCACCAATGCGCGGTTGCAGTGCTGCTCCCCGCCTTGTCAGGCGACCTTCGAAGGCGCGGGAAAACGCAACGCGACTCGTAGTCGATCTCTATGCGCCTACTTGTTGCCACTCGAATCAGGTCAGGAGATAAATGGCGTGATCCGAGATCAATGCGTACCAATTCATTAGACATTGTGTGCCTCCCCATATACGCAAGCCTTGACGCTGTCGTCAGCAAAAGCGTTCTCATCGCTGAAGATCGCCGTGGCTGCGTCGTTCAATTGAAGGAGTCGAGGCAATGTTGCGCCAAGTAAGTCTTCAAAGTGTGACGAGTCCTGATCTCGTTCGCGAGACAACGTGCGCAGCAGTGCACCGATTTGGCACGTGATCTGAAAGCCAATTTCATTCCGCTCGGACTGATTGATGAAGCCTTCGGTGGTCATGCTGGCTCTCCTTGCTCTACAGTGTTTGGGGCCAAAGAAATGGCCAGCTCGCCGGGGTGGCGAGGCTGGGCGACAGGTGCGGCAATGCCGCTAGACTTAACGTCAGCTTTCATATCGATCTCCTATCGATCGTTTGAGAGTTAGACCCTTGGCGGAAGGTGAGAGCTCTGCCTTGGGTCGCCTTTACCTCAGGGCCGCTGAGGCGCCGAGTTATGCGTCGCCGTGTTCGCCGTAGTGAATGATCTTGCTGAGCTGATCCTGATCTGCCTCATGGTCCAACCCTTGGATTAGGGCGCTGGTGAGGCGGACGATACGACCGCCAATGCCTTTCACTGAGTAATGCGCTTGGTCCTCATCAATTGGAACAAGCCCGGGCAACACTCGTGCCAGTTGATTGATTTCATAGACTGCATCTCGCAGGAGTGCGGATGCGTCTTCAGATAAAGTCAAGTCAGCCATGTCGATCTCCAGTGATCGGTTGTGGTCAGGGCCTGTTCGGTGCTCCTACACCTTGCAGGCCCGCTATTGCCTGAGACCGTCAGGCGGCGGCACTACTCATCTGCCTTCGGCTCTTTGGCCTTGTCGATCCGATCGCGGATCCACTGAGGGCCGCCAAGCCTGGCCAGCTTGTCCCTCTGTTCCGCTGTCATGCGGATGGGTATAACAACGGTCTCCTGACCTTCCTTCAACGGCTTGCGCCCTTGTCCTCGGCCTGGTCCACCGCGCCCTTTTGGGGTGCTTTCCATGTTTGTTAATGTATAACTGAATTAAAACGAACGCAAGCGAATTCGTATAGCGTTTTCAATTGCTATATCGTCGTCATGCGGCTTTGAAAGAGATGACCTCTGCACCTTTGCGGAGGGAGTCCAGATGGTCGGCCCAGGTTTGGAGCATGGCTCGGCGTTGCTCCACGAACTCGGTGCGGTTGTAGGCGCGGCCCAAACTGTCCTTTACGGAATGCGCGAGCTGCGCCTCTATAACGGCCTCATCAATGCCCAGGCGTTCGGCCAGCATGGTGCGCGCCATGGCTCTGAAGCCATGGCCCGTCATCTCGTCCTTAGGGTAGCCCATGCGTCGGAGAGCCGAGAGCACCGCGTTATCACTCATTGGGCGCGCGCCACCGCGCAGGCTCGGGAAAACATAGCGGCCATGGCCGGTGAGGGGGTGCAACTCGCGTAGCACCTCGACAGCCTGGCGGGGCAGTGGAACCAGGTGCGGCTGGCCGACGGCTTTCTGCGCCTTGGTCCGCTTCATCCGCGTGCTGGGAATGCGCCAGAGGGCGCCGTCCAGATCGAACTCGGCCCATTCGGCCTGTCGCAACTCGCCCGGGCGCACGAAGACCAGCGGTGCGAGTTGCAGCGCCGCGCGCGTCACCGGCAGGCCCCGGTACGCCTCGATGGATCGCAGCAGTTCGCCGACGCGCTTGGGGTCGGTGATGGCTGGCATATGCTGAACCAGCACCGGCTTGAGAGCACCTTGGATGTCGGCCGCTGGGTTGCGCTCGGCGCGGCCGGTGGCGATGGCATATCGGAACACCTGCCCGCAGGCCTGGAGCGCTCGGTGAGCTGTCTCGATGGCGCCGCGGGCCTCAATACGGCGCATGGTCTCCAGCAGCTGGGGCGGCGTGATGTTGGGGACGGGGAGGGCGCCGAGCCAGGGAAAGACGTCCTGCTCCAGCCTTACCAAGGTTCGGGACGCATGCGCTGTCGACACCTTCGGCGTGTGGATGGTGAGGTGCCACTCGCGCGCGACCGCCTCGAAGGAGTTCGTGGCCGCCGCCGCGCGGCTGGTCTTCTCGGCCTTGCGCTTGGCGCTGGGGTCGATCCCCTGGGCCAAATCCTGCCGAGCCTTGTCCCGGCGCTCACGGGCCTCTTTCAGGCCGATCTCGGGGTAGGTGCCCAGCGAGACTAGTTTCTCCTTACCCCCAAACCGATACTTGAGCCGCCACAGCTTGCCGCCGGTCGGCTGGATCAGAAGGTAAAGGCCGCCGCCGTCAAAGAGCTTCTGCGGCTTTTCGCCGGACTTGGCGTTTTGGACGGTCTTTGCGTCAAGGGTGTTCAGGGCTGCCATGGGGGTACTTGGGGGTACGGGGTACTGGGGGTATGCACTACACCCCCGACTCTACCCCCGCGTTACCCCGGTTTAACCCGCATCAGTCCGGATTGAAGCGGACAGCAAAAAGCCCTAGAGCGTTGATTTCTCTAGGGCTTTCTGTATTGGATCGGATGATTCCGAACCTTTGAATGGTGGAGCCGGGGGGAATTGAACCCCCGTCCGTAAGCCATCATCGAGCAGTTCTACATGTGTAGCTGTCTGATTTGAATCTCGCCGACCTGATCGCGCAGCAGCACGCTACCAAGTCAGCCAGTCACTGAATCTCGACCTGAACCGAGTGACCCGGCTCAGACCCAGCCTATGTGAATGACCTCTCAGCCCTTGTCTTGCGACTCAAGCACAGCCCATAGGCCAACTGTTGAGAGGCTCACCGGTGTTAAGCGGCGAGTGCGAACGATTGGTCGTTTGCAGTTACTTTGTTTCCAGATGGATTTACGAGGTGGCTGGTCCTCGACATGCCCTGTCCCGAATCCGCACCCACGTCGAAACCAGGTCGGCCCCAGGAAGAAAGACGATCATTGTAGGCGCTAACTCCTCTGCGCGCCGCCGCAAGCTTGACCGTTATCTGCCAAATGGTGTCGCCTGGCGCTTTTTCAAGGGGTCGTCATCAGCTCACGCCGTTGATCAGGCTGCGGCACAGCGCGTTGAGCACATCCTGGTCGTCGGTGGACAGCTCGCCGACGCTCAGGCGGGCAACGCGTTCGATGGCAAAGAGGCGGGCCTTGAGCTGGTCCAGCACGGCCTCAGCCTCGGCCGCCTGTTCCGTGCCTATGGCCCCGGGGCTCCACAGTCCGCTTTCGTTCCAGCCGCCTCTGAGCTTGTGCAGCAGGTAGCGCGAGAGGTCCGCCGCTCTTTGCAGGCCCTCCGATGGGAGTGGTGGCAAGACGGTGTCCAGGCGGTTCATGGCGCTTTGCAAGGCCACGTCCAGCTGGGCCAGGGCGCTGTGGAGGTCGTCCAGATCCTGGCGTGCCTTCATGGGCGCAACAGATCTGGCGGCGGCCGAGAGCGGGCCAGCGAGATGGTCGTCGAACTCGCCTGGCACGACGCGCAGGGCCACGCTGGCATGGTGCAGCGTGGCGCCTGGTTCGCGCAGGGCGGCCAGCGCGGCTTCCGTGGCGGCCAGCAGCTTGCCCAGTGCCGAGAGCTGGTCTTTCTGCAGGCGGTGCGGGTAGCCCGAGCCATCAAGGTGCTCGTGGTGTTCGGCCACGGCGCGGGCCAGGTCCTTGGGGTAGTCGGTGAGCTGGGTGAGCAGCAACTGACCCACGTGGGGGTGCACCACCAGCTGGCGGTAGCTATCCACGTCCAGCGCCTTGTCGGCATCGGCTTCACCGAATTCGGGGGCGATGTACATCTCGCCGATGTCGTGCAGCAAGCCGGCCATCATGGCCACGGCCACCAGGCGGTCGTCGGCGCTCTGGGCTTTCATCAGCGCACCGGCCACTGCCATGGCTTCAATGGCGTGGGTGAAGGCAGCGGGGCGGGCGGTTTCACAGGCGGTGAGCAGCAGTTGCACCACCGGGTGAAGGCGCAGCAGGCTGGTGCCGCGAACGAGGATCGCCTGGTGAGGCTGGAGCAGTGGCGTGAGCGGGCCATGGCTGGCCATGAGTTGCTCGATCGCGGTCTTGAGCGTGGTGTTCGAAACCCCGTCTTCGGCGATCAGGCAGGTTTCCAGCGGCTTGCTCAGCGCGCGGTCCATCAGCTTTTCCTGGAGCGCGCGAGACACGGGCTGGTTGCGCGCCCACAGCTTGATGCCGCGGATGTCGAAGATGTCGCTGGCCGCGATGATGGACCGGGTTTCGCTGGTCTCCAGGATGGTGGCCAGCGCGTGCGGGTTGGCGGACTGGAAACCGCCCTTGGCTTGGACCGTGTTCATGACAGACTCCTTCGCGCCTGCAGCGGAACTGCCTGATTGATTATCTGCCTGTGGCGCTTGCCTGGGTGAGGGGCGGGCGCTTCCCATTCGTGCCAGTTGCCCGCAATCCCGCAAAAAGAAGAAAGGCCAGCCCGGTTGGGGCTGGCCTGGGTTCAGGGTTGATGCTGATGGGGCTGTTCAGCTGCGGTAATCGGCGTTGATGGTCACGTACTCGTGCGACAGGTCACAGGTCCAGACCGTGGTGCTGGCCGTGCCGCGTGCCAGGCCAACGCGGATGGTGATCTCGCTTTGCTTCATCACGCGCTGGCCGTCTTCCTCGCGGTATTCCGGGCGGCGGCCGCCCTTGGTGACCACGTGCACGTCGTCCAGATGCAGCTCGATGAGGCTTTGGTCGAGGTCGTCGATGCCTGCGTAGCCCACGGCGGCCAGGATGCGGCCGAGGTTGGGGTCGCTGGCGAAGAAGGCGGTCTTGACCAGGGGCGAGTGGGCGATGGCGTAGGCGGCCTTGGCGCACTCTTCTTCGTTGCGGCCACCTTCGACCGTGATGGTGATGAACTTGGTGGCGCCTTCGCCGTCACGCACGATGGCCTGGGCCAGCTTTTGTGAGACCTCGATGAGCGCGGCGCGCAGGGCCTGGCCGTCGGCGCTGTTCAGGTCGGTGATCTCGGCGTGAGCGGCCTTGCGGGTGGCCATCAGCACGAAGGAGTCGTTCGTGGACGTGTCGCCGTCGATGGTGATGCGGTTGAAGCTGGCGTTGGCCGCCTCGGTCACCAGGGCTTGCAGCAGGCCGGGCGCCACATTGGCGTCGGTGGCCATGTAGCCCAGCATGGTGGCCATATTCGGCTTGATCATGCCGGCGCCTTTGCTGATGCCGGTGATGGTCACGGTCTGGCCATCGATGCTGATCTGCTTCGAGTACCCCTTGGGGAGCGTGTCCGTGGTCATGATGCCTTCGGCGGCCACGGCCCAGTTGTCCGCCTTGAGGTCGGCGATGGCGCCGCTCAAGCCTGCTTCGATGCGGTCTACCGGCAGGGTCTCCATGATCACGCCGGTCGAAAACGGCAGGATCTGCTCGGGCGAGACGCTCAAGTGGCGGGCCAGGGCGATGCTGGTGGCGCGGGCACGCACCAGGCCATCTTCGCCGGTGCCGGCATTGGCATTGCCCGTGTTGATCAGCAGCGCTCGGATCTCGCTGCCGGCGGCCAGGCGCTCGCGGCACAGCTGAACCGGGGCGGCGCAGAAGCGGTTCTTGGTGAAGACGCCAGCCACGGCGCTGCCTTCGTCAAGCGTGATGACGGTCAGGTCGCGGCGGTTGACCTTGCGCACGCCGGCCATGGTGATGCCCAGCTTGACGCCAGGCACGGGGTGCAGATCGGAAGGGATGGGGGCGGTCAGGTTGACGGGCATGTGGTGTGGACTCCGGCGGGGGCTTCATGGGCGAAACCCGATCAGGGGCCCGATTGTGCCGCACTGTGATGTCGCGCGAGGCACGTCCCTGCTGGAATGGCTGGTGGGTGGATGGCGGCCCAAACAACAAGAGCCCCGAAGGGCCCTTGCGTGAAGTAAGCGTGGCAGCGCGTCAGCGGCCCGATGCCGGTGCGTGGAACCAGCCTTCGATGAACTTGAGCGAGTCCACGTGCTGCACCAGCAGCGGCCCGTAGGCCACGATGGCCAGGCTGATGGACATCACCAGGCAAGGCAGGATCCAGCGTTCGTAGCGGCGGTAGAAGGTCGCGCCCGCCACTTCCGCATCTGATTTGTCGATCTCGGCTTCGCCCACCACCTGCCGCGTCAGCAACTGGTTGAGCGCCACCGGTGGCAGCAGGTAGCCCAGCTCGAAGGCCACCAGCACCATCATCCAGAAGTGCACGGGCTCGATGCCGTTGGCGTAGGCCATGGGGGCGAGGGTGCTGGAGACCAGCACGATGGCGCCCAGCGGCTCCATCACCATGCCCAGGATCACCTTGGCGATGACCAGGAAGGTCATGGCGACCCAGACGTTGGGGAAGACCTGCGGGGCCATGGTCATGATCTCGGAGCGCTCGACCACGCCGCTGACCAGCTGCGTGAACAGCATCAGCGAGATATAGGCCCCGACGTGCTCGACCGTCTCGGTCGTGGCGGCACTGATGGCACCGCTGGCCGTCTTCTGGCGCTGGGCGGCGTAGGCGGGCTCTTCCTTGGGCCCGGCAGCGGCGCCATCCAGGGGCACGGCGTTGACGGCGGCGGCACCCACGGCGGCGAAGTTGCGCGAGGCGGTCTCACGGGCCTGGATCTTCTTGTCGAAGACCAGCACCAGCAACATCATGATGGGCAGGATGCTGGGCGCGGAGATCTCGTTGAAGGGCGTGTCCAGCACATGGCTGTAGAACATGGCGATGGCGCCCACGACCAGCACGTAGGGGATCACGGCCTTCATCTCGCGCAGCATGGCCGGGATGGCCACGAAGGGCGAGGCCACGTTGGCGCGCTGATGGCGGTTGTGGCGGTGGATCTGCGAGGCGATGAAGAAGGCCGTCGAGGTCAGCGCGAACACGAAGAAGCCCCAGTAGAACAACTGGGCCGTGGTGACCTGGCGGTTCAAGGCGGCGATGCCCACCACCAGCAGGCTTGGGCTGAGCACCACGCCCAGCGAGCCGGACATGGCCGTGGCGGCCAGCGCGTACTGGCTGGTGCCGCCCACCGCGCGCACCTCGTGGTAGACGATGGCGCCGGCGGCGATCACGAACACGCTCGACACACCGGCATAGGCCGTAGGCAGGCCGGCGGCCAGCAGGATGATGTAGGTCAGCGCTTCTGGCGACAGCTTCCAGGGACGCATGATGTTCATGAACAGGTCCACCATGCGGCTTTGCTTGAACAGCATGCCCGCCCAGATGTGCAGGGCCAGGGCCAGCGGCAGGCTGATGAAGTCCAGGATCTTGTTGGCGTAGATGGCCGGGCCGGACGGGTGGTCGTGCAGGAAGAAGTAGACGCTGGTGAAGATGCCCAGAGTCGAGATCAGTGGCACGGCTTCGAGTGCGCGGATCCAGGTGCCCTTGGTCGGCTCCTGGGACTTGGGCGGACGGATCACGCGGAAGGCGCTCACCGCGGCCAGCGAGCCGAACAGCACCATCCACATGACATACACACGCGGGTCATCGACCGGCACGCCGGAGTCCATCGAGATCTGGTAGTAGCGGATCGAGGAGTACAGCATCATCAGGCTGCACACCAGCATGGCGGTGGCCTGGGCCTGGAAGTCGCGCAGGTAGCGGGCCGGGCGCAGGCTGATGTGGTGGAAGCCCAGCGTGGTGTAGGAGGCCGTGACCGTCAGCAGGATCAGCAGGATCATGGCGCGGTTGTCCGCACCGAACTTGAACAGCGTGAAGAAGCTGGTTTCCAGCGTGCGGTAGGCCTTGAGCTGCGGCGTGATGTGCGCACGGATGTGGTCGTACATCACGTGGCGGTCCTTGCAGTTCTTGACGGTGGCGGTCAGCGACTCGCGCACGGCGGCGGCATCGAACTTCTTGCTGCCGAACAGGTCGTCGATGTCGTCACCACCGGCTGGTGCCGAACTCTTGCTTGCGGCAGCGGCTTCCTGACGGGCCACTTCCTGGTCGACGTTGATGTTGGGGTCGCAGCTGGGCTTCTCGGGGTCGGCGCGCAGCAGGAAGTACTGCACTTGCTGGCCGGGATCGCTGAAGAGCACTTCCCCGAACTTGAGCAGCTGGCCGTGCATCATCTCGCCGGTGCTGATCACCAGAATCAGGATCAGCAGGGTCAGGGTGGAAATGTTGGCAAGCCAGCCAAATAAGCTGCGCCCTGGGGATGACGAGGTTGACGATGTGCTCAAAGCTGTCTCCTGTTGCAGCGCGTCGTGGCGCTGTCATGGCATGTTTTGCAAAAGATGCGCCACGCTATGTGACGACTTGTGTATTGTCAATTCGGGCGCGACAGGATGCCCTTAGGGTTCGCCAGTGGGTCCATGCATTCGTGGGTGGATTTTGGGCAGGCCGTGCGACAAAAGGATTCGCCAATGACAGAAGGCCCGCGAGGGGCCTTCTTTTGGTGCAGTGCAGTACGAGCGATCCGCGAGAGATCAGGCCAGCCTGCCGTGGCAGTTCTTGTACTTCTGGCCGCTGCCGCATGGGCAGGGGTCGTTGCGGCCCACGCGCGGCACGGCCTGTGCCACTGTGCTCTGGTCGGTCTCGGTGGCCACGCTGCCGTCCTCGTTGGGGTGCGTGTAGGTGACGTTGACGAGGCTCTCGCCCTGGTTCTCGATGGCCTCGGCCGCCTGCTGGGCTTCTTCCTGGGTGCGGATCTGCACGGTCATCAGCACGCGGGTCACGTCCATCTTGACCACGTCCAGCAACTGGCCGAAGAGCTCGAAGGCCTCGCGCTTGTATTCCTGCTTGGGGTTCTTTTGCGCATAGCCACGCAGGTGGATGCCCTGGCGCAGGTAGTCGAGCGCGGCCAGGTGCTCGCGCCAGTGCGTGTCGATGGACTGCAGCAGCACCATCCGTTCGAAGCCAGCGAACTGATCGCGGCCCACCACGTTGGTCTTTTCCTGGTAGCGCTGGTTGGCGGCTTCGAGCACGCGCTTGAGCACGTCATCGTCGTCGGCGGCGGTCTGGCCTTGCACCCACTTGACGAGGTCGACCTCCAGCTGCCATTCGTCCTTGAGCACCTTCTCCAAGGTGGCCAGGTCCCATTGCTCTTCGAGGCTTTCCTCGGGCACGAAGGTGCGCACCACATCGGTCATCGCGCCCTTGCGCAGATTGGTCACGGCCTCGCCGACGTCGATGCTCTCCAGGATCTCATTGCGCTGCTGGTAGATCACCTTGCGCTGGTCGTTGGAAACGTCGTCGTACTCGAGCAGCTGCTTGCGCATGTCGAAGTTGTGGCCTTCGACCTTGCGCTGCGCGCTTTCGATGGAACGGGTCACGATGCCGGCTTCGATGGCCTCACCTTCGGGCATCTTCAGGCGGTCCATGATGGCGCGCACGCGGTCGCCGGCGAAGATGCGCATGAGCGGATCGTCCAGCGAGAGGTAGAAGCGCGAGGAGCCCGGGTCGCCCTGACGGCCGGCACGACCACGCAGCTGGTTGTCGATGCGGCGGGATTCGTGGCGCTCGGTGGCGATGATGCGCAGGCCGCCCAGCTCCTTGACCTTGGCGTTGAGCGCGGCCTGCTCGGCCTTGAGTGTCTCGATCTTGTCGAGCTTGGCGTTGTGGTCGAGCGATTCGTCGGCCTCGATAAGCTGGATGTCCTTTTCGACATTGCCGCCCAGCACGATGTCGGTGCCGCGACCGGCCATGTTGGTCGCAATGGTGATCATGCCGGGGCGGCCGGCCTGGGCCACGATGTCGGCCTCACGGGCGTGCTGCTTGGCATTGAGCACCTGGTGAGGCAGCTTCTCGCGGGTCAGCAACTGGGCGATGAGTTCGGAGTTCTCGATCGAGGTCGTGCCCACCAGCGTGGGCTGGCCGCGTTCGTGGCACTCCTTGATGTCGTCGACGATGGCCTGGTACTTTTCCTTGGCGGTCTTGTAGACCAGGTCGAGCTGGTCCTTGCGCAGCATCACGCGGTTGGGCGGGATCACGACGGTTTCCAGGCCGTAGATCTCCTGGAACTCGTAGGCTTCCGTGTCGGCCGTGCCGGTCATGCCCGACAGCTTGGCGTACATGCGGAAGTAGTTCTGGAAGGTGATCGAGGCCAGGGTCTGGTTCTCGGCCTGGATGTTGACGCCTTCCTTGGCTTCAACGGCCTGGTGCAGGCCGTCAGACCAGCGGCGGCCCGACATCAGGCGGCCGGTGAATTCGTCGACGATGATGACTTCGCCGTTCTGGACCACGTAATGCTGGTCTTTGTTGAACAGGTGGTGCGCGCGCAGGGCGGCGTACACATGGTGCATCAGCGTGATGTTGGCGGCATCGTAGAGGCTGGCGCCTTCAGCCAGCAGGCCTGCATCCGACAGCAGGCGCTCGGCGTTCTCGTGGCCTTGCTCGGTCAGGAAGACCTGGCGGGACTTTTCATCGGCGGTGAAGTCGCCGGGTTCGATCACGCCTTCGCCCGTGCGCGGGTCAGCTTCGCCGATCTGCTTCTTGAGCATGGGCACCACGGCGTTGATGCGCACGTAGAGCTCGGTGTGGTCCTCGGCCTGGCCTGAGATGATCAGCGGTGTGCGGGCCTCGTCGATCAGGATGGAGTCGACTTCGTCCACGATGGCGTAGTTCAGGCCGCGCTGCACGCGGTCGGCTACTTCGTAGACCATGTTGTCGCGCAGATAGTCGAAGCCGTACTCGTTGTTGGTGCCGTAGGTGATGTCGGCGGCGTAGGCGGCCTGCTTCTCTTCGCGCGGCATCTGGGGCAGGTTGATGCCCACGGACAGACCCAGGAAGTTGTAGAGCTTGCCCATCCACTTGGCATCCCGACGGGCCAGGTAGTCGTTCACCGTGACCAGGTGCACGCCCTTGCCGCTCAGGGCATTGAGGTAGACGGGCAGGGTGGCGGTCAGGGTCTTGCCTTCACCGGTGCGCATTTCGGCAATCTTGCCGTTGTGCAGGACGATGCCGCCGATGAGCTGCACGTCGAAGTGGCGCATCTTGAAGACGCGCTTGGAGCCCTCACGCACGACCGCGAAAGCCTCGGGCAGGATGTCGTCGAGCGATTCGCCCTTGGCGATGCGCTGCTTGAACTCATCGGTCTTGGCGCGCAACTGCTCGTCGGTCAAAGGCTCGAAAGTGGGCTCCAGCGCATTGATCTTGGCCACCGTGCGCCGGTACTCCTTGAGCAGGCGTTCGTTACGGCTACCGAAAATCGAAGTCAGTATCTTGGGCAACATGGAGCAATCAATCTAATCTTGTGTGCCAATTTGGGTTGTATCTGGGGTGTGACGGGCACAGGCCCATCACCGGGTTGCCAGGCGCACGTTTCCCAGCCAACCAAAGCCAAAAAGTGTAGCACCCGGGGGTGACGCTTCCGCGACGCGCCCTCTGCCTCACCAGAACGGGCTTTCCCCGCCCCTATTCAAGGGTATGGGGCTGGAGGTGTGTCAAGGCGTTTCGGGAGGAGGGCACTGAGCAGCACGCAGACCAGCGCCATGGCGAGCACCACCACGGCGCCGGAAGGGAGGTCCAGTACGGCAGAGAGGCTCAGGCCCAGGGCGTAGGCCAGCGCGCCGGCCCCCCAGGCCAGCGGCAGTTGCAGCCGAGGCGAGGCGTGCCGCACAGCCAGGGCCGGCATGATCAGGCTGCTGAACACCAGGTAGACGCCCACCAGTTGAACGGAGGCCGTCACGGCCAGGGCAAACAGCAGATAAAAGCCCGCCCGTCCCAGCTTGGCCCCTAAGCCAAACCACAGGCCCAGCACCAGCACAGACAGCCCGGCCACGGCCCAGAGCTGCCCGGGGGCCACCCACAGGATCTGGCCGACGAGCAAGTCTTTGAGGTGCTCGCCTCCGTGTGGGTTGCCCGCCAACAGCAGGATGCCCACGCAGGATGCCAGCACGAACAAGGTGCCGATCAGCGCCTCTTGGATATCGGGCCAGCGTTTTTCTGTCCAGGTGAGCAGGGCCGCCCCGCCCAGGGCTGCCAGCACTGCGGCGCCCTGGACCGCCCAACCTTGAGGCTCCCAGCCCAGGGCGTCGGCGGCGATCACGCCCAGCCCCGCGATCTGCGCGATGGCCAGGTCGATGAAGACGATGCCTTTTTTCAGCACCTGCAAGCCCAGCGGCACGTGCGTGGCCAGCACCAGCAGGCCGGCGATCAGGGCCGGGCCGACGATGGACCAGTCCACCTCATGCAGCGTCAGCCCGGGGTTCATTTGGCGGCCTTCAGCAGTTGGTCGACGGTGTCGTCGAACAGGCCGAAAAGGTCCTTGGCCTTGTCGCTGCCGCCCACGGTAAAGGGCAGTACTGCTACGGGGATGTGCGAGCGCTCAGACAACCACTGCGCGCCGCGCCCATCGTTGTAGGCCGCGCGGATGATCACCTTGGCGGGCTGCTTCTGCAATTGCGTCAGCACGGTCGACAGGTAGGCGCTGCTGGGCTCCACGCCTGGCTTGGGCTCCAGCGCCACCACCTCGTTGAGGCCCAGCCACGCTTCCAGGTAAGGAAAGCCCTTGTGCTGGACCACGATGGGAAGACCTTTGAGGGGCGCGGCTGCCTGTGTCCAGCGGGTCATGGCCTGACCCCAGCGGGTGTTGAAGTCGCCCAGGCGTGCCTGGTAGACCGCAGCATGTGCTGCATCGACCTCGGCCAGGCGTTTGGCTAGGGCCTGGGCCACGGCCGCGATGTTGCGCGGATCGGTCTGGATGTGCGGGTTGCCCGAGGCGTGCACATCACCGTCGGCGCGGTCCAGGCGGGTGGGCACTTCCAGCTTGTGCACATAGTCGGCCGCGTTGAACTGGCCGGGCTGCCCCGTCTGGACATTGGGGTTGCCGGACTGGCGCAGCAGCACGGGCAGCCAGCCCACTTCCAGCTCTGCCCCCGTGCAGACGAGCAAGTCGGCATTGCGCACCGCGGAGATCAGGCTGGGCTTGGCCTGCACCTGGTGCGGGTCCTGTAGGGCGTTGGTGGCCGTGTAGATACTCGCCTGGTCGCCGGCCAGTTCCTTGGTCAGGGCGGCCCATTCGGGTTCGCAGGCGAAGACCTTGACGGCGTGGGCGGGCAGGGTGGCGGTCAGCGAGAGCGCCAGGCCCAGGCAGGTTGGCGCGAGCTTGAGGCGTGAGGAAGAGGTGTTGGTCATGTTGGACTCCGGTTCATCTGAGCAGCTTGGCTCAGTAGCTGTGGGCGCCATGGGCACCCAGGCTCATCTGGTATTGCAGGAAGAGCTGGCGATCGCTGACGCCTTCACGCGAGCGGTCGTTGTTCAACTGCAGGCGGATGCGGCTGAACTCGCTGAGTGACCAGTCGAGCATCACGCTGTCGCGTTGCGGCTTGTAGTCCGTGGCGATGAAGTTGATGGCGTTGTTGCCGTAGTCCACCGAGCCGCTGTCGAGCTGGTCGTGCCGCAGGCCCACGCGCCAGCCGCGCGTGAACTGGTAGATGCCTTGCAGGTACCAGCCGGACTGCGCGCTGCGGTAGGCGCCGGGCGATGCCACACCCGTCGTGTCATAGACCACGTCACCACTTTCCACGCGCCTGAAGTACTCCCCCTGCAGCTTGAAGTTGGTCAGCGTGGCGTTGCCATTGGGGGCCCATTTCCAGACGCCATCGAGTGCCCATATGCGGCTTTGGCCAGTGAAGGCGTTGGTGATGGCGCTTTGCTGTGCATCCTCCCAGGTGCGGTTGCTTGCCTCCGTGCGCAGCCATGAAATGCCTGCGCGCCAGCTGTTGTTGTCACCCACGTCGCCACCCGTATGCGCCGCCAGCACCGTGGAGCCCGCACCATTGCGGTTGCGGTCATTGCCGGGGAAGCTGCGGCCACTACCCAGTTCTGCGGTCAGCTCGATGAACTGGTCGGTGGGCAGCAGCCACTTGGCTTGCAAGCCTTCCTGCTTGTACTGGCCGCCCAGGAAGGCCTGGTAGGCCAGCGGTGCGTCCACGAAATCCCAAGTGTGCGAGTGCTGCTCGTTGAGGTAACCCAGCCCCGAGAAGAAACGCCCCGCCTTGATCTTGAGCCCTTCGGGCAAGGCCGTGGTCTGCACGAAGGCTTCTTCTGCCGAGATGGTGTCATCCGGCGAAACCGACAAGGTCAGCGCGCCATAGAACCATGGGTCGATGTTGGCACTCAAGCTCAGCTCGGACTCGCTCAGGTCGAAGCCGCGCTTGCTGGTATCACTGCCGCTGGGCACGAAGCCGCTGAGCTTCCAGGTGTTCGGGTCTTTGGACAGGCTGGCATACATGCCGCTGAGGATGACGGCCACTGACGGGTTGAAGCTGTTGTCGCTGGCCGGTGCGCCCGTGGCATTGCTGGCTGTTGACTCAGATGTCGGCGCCGGTGGTGAGGCCGGCGTGGCGGCAGCCTGGGCATTGGTCGCAGCCTGTTGCTGCTGCAACTGCGTCAGCTTGCCTTCGAGGTCCTTGAGTCGCGCTTCGTACTGCTGGCGCATGTCGTCGATCTGCTTGCGCAGTTCGGTCAGCGTGGCGTTGTCGGTTGCGGCACCGCCAGCATGGGCTACAGGGGAGATGAGCCCGCCAGCGGCCATCAGCAGGGCCAGCAACTTGAAGCGGGGGTGACGGAGGCGCGCGGTATGACGCACGCCCGGGCCTTCTTGGCCAGACGGTGAATGGGACATGGTTCGGATCTCTTGCGCTGCCTGGCCCTTCGCTCCGGCATGAGGAGCCGTGAACGGGGACGCAGACGGTGGCGTGACTGCACCCGCATGAACAGACGGCCGCCATGATGCGGCGCCAGATCAGAGGCTGGGTGCGCGAAAAGTCAGGCGGAGAAGACCCAAGGCGGCGCGCGTGGCTGGTAGCAGCGGGCCACGCCTTGACCACATTGCGGCTGAGCGGCGTCCGCAGTCAGCACATGGTCGAAGGTGGCCAGTGGCAGAGAGGGCACGGTCGGTGCCACGCTGGCATCGCTGGCATGGTGCGCCAGGCACTCCAGGCAGACCGTATGAGTGGGGGCGCCCTCGTCACGCGTGGCGTGCTGCAGGGCATGGCGCCAACCCGCCTGCTGCATGAACAGCATGAACAGGGCCAGCACCAGGTGCCAGCCGATATGTCTGCTCCATTGCTTGCGGATGCGGCCCATCATGCGTATTTACTTTACCGAAGCCACGTTGCTCTTTTGTGAAGTCGCATTCAAAGAGGTCAGGAACTTGGCGGGATTTTGCTGCACGCCCTCAACCAGCACCTCGAAGTGCAGATGCGGGCCAGTCGAGCGGCCCGTCGTGCCGACCTCGGCGATCTTCTGCCCGCGCTTGACCAGGTCGCCCTGCTTGACGAGCATGCGCGAGGTGTGCGCATAGCGTGTCACCAGGCCATTGCCATGGTCGAGTTCCACCAACAGGCCATACTGGGGATGCGGCCCGGCAGACAGCACCACGCCACCCGCCGCGGCCAAGATGGGCGTACCTGGGTCAGCAGGGAAATCCAGTCCGGTGTGCAGGGCGGGGCGGTGCGTGAAAGGGTCGGTGCGAAAGCCAAAGCCCGAGCCAATCGGGCCATCCACCGGCGGGCTGCTGGGCACCATCAAGGCTTCGAGGCGCTTTTCGAACAGGTGAGACTCGATCAGCGTGAAGAGGTCGGCATCGCGCTCGCTTGTCGACTGCAGGCTGTCCATCTGGCCATTGAGCTGGTCCAGCGTGTGCGCGGAAGGCCGCGTCTCCAGCATGCTGACCAGCGGGCCGCCACTGGCACCCTTGGGTTCGGCCTCGATCTTCTTGAGCTCCTCGGGCTTCATGCCGGCCATGCTGGCCACCCGCTCGCTCACGGCTTCGAGGTGCATCAGCTTGGCCTGCAGATCGCCCACCTTCTCGGCCATGGCGTCCAGGTTCTCGCGCATGTAGCGGTCGCGCTGGGCCAGCTCCTGCTGCTCCACATAGCGCACGGCCTGCGAGATGATGGGCCAGTGCTCGTGTGCGGCTTTCAGCACCACCGCATGGTAGAGCGCCAGGCTCAGCATCATGGTGGGCAGGGCCAAGGCCAGCAGCGTCAGGCCCAGGGTCAGGGGCGTAAACTGCACCACCCGGGTTCGCGACAGCACACTGGTCGTGATCAAAATCTGCATGCAAGCACCTTCCGCATTGATTTCGCTTTCGAGCCCTTTGCCATGAGCGCCAACCGATACGTCCGCACGGCCACCTACAAGCCGATGACACCCGATGTGCCTCAGGTGACCAAGGCCATGGGACGGTCGAATCAACTGGCCAGCCTCATGCAAAGGCTCCAGATGTCTCAAGCGTGTCTGGAAATTGTTCGCGCCCATCTGCCGCCGGCCATGGCCGCCTGTGTGAAGGCAGGGCCCATCGACGAGGATGGTTGGACACTGCTGGCCAGCAATGCGGCCGTGTCAGCCAAATTGCGCCAGCTTCAGCCGCGCCTGATCGAGGTGCTGGCCAAAAAAGGGCTCAAGGTTAACGCAATCCGGGTGCGGGTACAAACCGGGCGCTAGGGCGCCATGCTCAGGCCAGAACGGCAGGCACCAGGGCGGCCATGGCCTGACGTTGCGCCACGGCCTTGCCTTGCAGGGCAAAACCCAACAGCAGTTCGGGGTTGTCTGCGGCGGTGAAGCGCGCTTCAACGGCTTCTTCTGTGGCTGTTACCACCCACTGGCCAGCGGCGTTCAGCGGCGGTGGGCACACCACGGTCGGCCAGGCTGGCGTCTTCACGACGACGGGCATGGCTGGGTAGTTCACCGGCGTGGGCTTGCCGGCCAGCGTGGCGGCCAGGGCACGGGCCTGCTGCATCAGCGGCATCACGTAGGGCAGCAGGTGGCCTTCCACCTCGGCGCAATCGCCCACGGCATACACATGGGGCACGCTGGTCGCCAGGCTGCGGTCAACCTGCACGCCGCGGCCCACCGTCACACCGGCTTGCTCAGCCAGCTGCGTGCGAGGCTTCAGGCCAATCGCAGACAGCACCAGGTCGGTGTCCAGCGAGCTGCCGTCGCTCAAGGTGAGCTTGAGTCCCTGCTCGGCCTTGTCGACATGGGTCACGCCCACGCCGAAACGGAAGGTGGTGCCACCGGCCTGCAACTTCTCCTGCAGGCGTGCGCTGGCTTCAGCAGGCAGCAGGCGCCAGAGCGCACGGTCGGCCAGGTCCAGCACCGTAGGCGCGATCTCGCGGTGCAGCAGGTCGTTGGCAAATTCGCAGCCGATCAGGCCGGCACCCAGAATGGCCACGCGCTTGACCGGGCCTCCGTTGGCGGCCGTGTCCAGCGAACTGGCGAAAGTGGCGAAGTCGTCCAGGTCGTTGACCGACAGCACGGTATCGGCAGCATTGCCTTGCAGTGGCAGGCGGATCGGGTCTGCGCCGAGTGCCAGCACCAGATCGCGGTAGGGCAGTACCTCGCCGCTGGCCAGCGTCACGGTCTGCGCCTGTGTGTCGATGCAGGTGACCGCGCTGTTGGCGATCACGCGGCCCTTGATGTCCTCGGCCATCTTCTCGGCCGACTTCATCACCAGCGTGGCGGCCGTCTTCTTGCCGGCCAGCGCGTTGGACAGCATGGGCTTGGAGTAGAAGCCCGCGTGGTCACGGCTGACAACAACGATGGGGACGTTGGCATCCAGCTTGCGCAACTCACGCGCCACGTTGTAGCCGGCCAGGCCGGAGCCGATGATGAGGACCGCTGCTTCAGACATCAGTGCGTTCCCGGTTGGGTCAGATCTCGATCATTTCGAAGTCGGATTTGCCGACGCCGCAATCCGGGCACTCCCAACCGTCGGGCACGTCTTCCCACTTGGTGCCAGGGGCGATGCCGTCTTCAGGGCGGCCTTGGGCTTCGTCATACACAAAGCCGCACACAACGCATTGATAGGTCTTCATCGAAAAATCTTCCAAAAAACGGGGGTGGATTCTGAAGCAAGTCCATGACGGATCAAGGGCTTGCGAGCGTCAAAAAGGGGGTTTCGGCGCCACGCCCAACGATGTCGGCGTTTTGCGACGGCGCCTTGAGTTGCCTTCGGGGTACCAAATGGTGCCCCGCGTGAGGAAATCAATCAGGCGGCGATCTTGTCCAGCACCGCCTGGTAGGCGTTGGCATGGCGCTCCTCGACCTTGGCCAGCGCGGCAAAGCGCTTGGCCGCTTTTTCAAGCACAGCCTTGAATTTTGCCGCGTGTTCCTGGGACTCCGCGATCTGCTCGTCGATCTCGCGCACGGCATCGGTGCGGCCTTCTTCCACCGCCGCGTGGCGGAACTGTGGGTACATGGTCGTGTACTCGTAGGTCTCGCCCTCGATCGCGAACTGCAGCGCCTTCGCCGGCGTCATCTTATCCTTGGGGTAAAGCAGGTCCAGGTGGCCGAAGGCGTGCAGCACTTCCTGATCAGCCGTGTGCTCGAAGTGCCTGGCTGTTTCCTCATCACCCATGTCGCGGCAGAGCTTGGCGAAATAGCGGTACTTGATGTGGGCCATCGACTCGCCCGCGAAGGCGGCTTCGAGGTTCTGGATGGTGGCCGATTGGGGGTCGTGGAAGGGGTTGCTCATGGTGATTCCTCGGGGTGGCAGCGCTGGTTTTGCTGCGATGGATTCACTGTAGGTATTGGAGTGGCATTTGTGAATTGAATGGATTGAATTGTTTTTATAGAAATTTGCTATGACATGGGCTGAGCGGTGCATGTAAAGCACGCGGTCGCGTCGGCACAACGCCCTGATTCCGCAAGAGTTGGCCCCCTACAATGCCCCGAGCTTTTCACGGGAAAGAATTGGGGTCATGGCACAGCGCTGTTTGCATCCGTTCGGCAGATTTCTGGTCTTTTTGCTGTCCTCGTCTCTTGCCGTGGGGCCGTCTTATGCCCAGGTCGGGCAGCCTGGCGGTTCCGCTTACAGCAGCAGCTCGCAAGTTGAAGGCGGGATGCCTTCCATAGGCCCAGACGGCAGCCGAGGCGATGCGGCTGGCCTGAATCTGCAGCCCACCTCGTCCATTCCTCGCCTGCGCAGCCCCTCGTCCGCCATGGATGATCAGCCGCGTTGGGGCGGTGCGGGCAGCGAATCAGGGCGGGTGCAGCCGCTTCAGGCGAACACACAGCCACCTGCTCGGCCTCTGCCACCCAACGAATTCCAGCGATACGTGCTGGAGACTTCAGGGCAAGCCTTGCCCCTGTTTGGCACCAGTTATTTCAGCCAGGGCGCGGCGGCCTACACCCCTCCCACCAATGTGCCAGTTTCGCCCGACTACCGTGTCGGGCCGGGCGACGAGCTGCAGATCCGTGGCTGGGGCTCCGTCGACATTGATGTCCATGCCGTGGTCGACCGCGACGGCATGATCCACCTCCCGCGCGTCGGCTCCGTCAACTTGAGCGGCATACGCAGCGCCCAGGCCGAGGACGTCATCCGGGCAGCGATTGGCAAGTATTACAAGGACTTCCAGCTCAGCGTCACGATGGGCCAGTTGCGTGGCATCACCGTGTATGTGGTGGGCCAGGCCCGCAAGCCCGGCTCCTACCTGCTCAGCAGCACCAGCACCCTGGTGTCGGCTTTGTTTGCAAGCGGCGGTCCCAACCAGAACGGCAGCATGCGTCATGTGCAGGTCAAGCGCAGCGACAAGGTCGTCACCGAGTTGGATCTGTATGCCTTCCTGGCCAAGGGCGACAAATCGGCCGACGTCAAGCTGCAAGACGGCGACACCATCGTCATCCCCGCAGCGAAGGGGTTCGTGGCACTCTTTGGCAAGGTGTCAAATGCCGCCGTGTATGAACTCTCGGGGCCGGATGAGTCCATTGGCAACATGCTGGCCGTTGCTGGAGGTATGCCGGTTGTCGCCGACCCCAAGCGCGCTCAACTGGAGAGGCTGGACCCCAGCAAAAAGCCCGCGCGTTCGGTCGATGCCTTTGCATTGGATGCTGCCGGCTTGGCGAGAAAGCTGCGCAATGGCGACATCCTGACCGTGATGGGCCTGCTGCCCCAGTTCAGCAATGCCGTGACCTTGCGTGGCAACGTGGCGCAGCCCATGCGCAGCCCTTGGAAGGAGGGCATGCGCATCAGCGACATGATCCCCAACAAGGCCTTCCTGATGTCGCGTGCCTCGGTCAAGCGCCAGAACGATGTGCTGCTGACTGATGAGGACAAGTTGGCCAGATTGCGCAGTGATCCTTTTGCCGAGCCTGAGGGCAAGCCGGTGGCCCGTCGCTATCCTGCTCAGTTTGGCGATGTCCAATCAGATGACTTGCGAGATGCCCGGGGCAACCGCAACGGGGATCGCCAGTACCAAAATCCAAACACGGGCGCAGAGTCGACGCCATGGTCGTCAGAAGGCCATGCCGTCGGCGACAGCGCGGACACCTTGGCACAGCGAATCGGCAATTTGGTCGACGAGGTGAACCTCGACTATGCGGTCATCGAGCGCGTTGATGCGGACAACGTGTCAGTCAAGCTGTTGTCCTTCAACCTGGGCAACGTCTTGAATGACCCGAACAGTGCAGACAACCTGCTCCTGCAGCCTGGCGACGTGATCACCGTCTTCTCGGTCAACGATGTCAGGGTACCGCAAGCCAAACGCCAGATATTTGTGCGTGTAGAGGGTGAAGTCCAGCGCCCTGGGATCTATCAGATGCATCCAGGCGACGGCCTGCGCCAGCTGATCGACAAGGCTGGTGGGCTGACTGCCGATGCCTACCTGTTTGGCGCTGGTTTCTATCGCGAGGAAGTCAAGCGGGCTCAGACTGCGAACCTGCAGCAGTTGGTGCGGAGATTGGAGTCCCAGATCGACACGCGCTTGAGTTCTGCTGCAGCCAGTGTGGGCTCCACGGACGCGGCCGCAGCGCAATTGCGCATCCAAGCTGAAACCCAGGCTCAGAAACAGGCCGTGGATCGCCTGCGCAACCTCGAGCCCAGCGGTCGGATCATGCTGTCTCTCAACAATGACCGGGTCAAACCTGATCAACTGCCTGCGCTGCGCCTTGAAAATCTTGATCGTTTGGTGGTCCCGGCCCGCCCGGACTTCGTGTACGTGCTGGGATCGGTGAACACAGAAGCCTCCCTGATCTGGCGCGATGGCATGTCAGTGCAGAACTATCTTGACCAGTCCGGGGTGACCAGCGGTGCGGACCTGGATGAGATCTTCGTGTTGAGGGCAGACGGCAGCGTGTTGTCTAACAGTGGACGCTGGTTCAGCAGTGTGCGCGGCGCCACCGTGCTACCGGGGGATGTGATCGTGCTGCCCGAGAAGACGGACCATGAAAGTGCATGGAGCGTGTTCACGCGCAATGCCAAGGACATCACGCAGATCATTTACCAGTTCAGTCTGGGCGCTGCGGCTATCAAGACATTGAGGCAGTAAGGCGCGATATGGAAGATGTGCACACTGAGCAAGAGCACGAGGACGGCTTGACGCTAGTTGATTTAGCGATTCTCTTGTCCGAGAACAAAAAAATGCTGCTTGTATTTCCATTGATAGCCGGCTTGTTGGCTTTTGCAATGACCTTTGCAATAAGGCCAATCTATACCGCCAAGACGGTCTTTATTCCGCCGCAGCAACAGCAAAACTCAACGGCCGTTGCGGCCATGCAGTCTTTGGGCGCGTTGGCTGGGTTGACCGGCACCAGCGTCAAAAACCCCGTTGATCAATACGTCTCATTCATGCAGTCAGCAACCATCGCCAATCGTTTGGTAGATCGATTTAAGTTGACGCAGGCGTACAACCTAACCAGTCTGGAGGAGGCCAGAAGGAGGCTTTCGAAGAACGTGCGAATCGAGGCCAATAAAAAGGATGGCTTGGTGTCTGTTGAAGTAGACGACGAGGATCCGACGAAAGCTGCCGCGTTGGCCAACAACTATGTGGATCAACTTCGACAACTGACTTCTGAGTTTGTGCTCACGGAAGCACAACAACGTCGGGCGCTATTTGAGCGGCTGTTGCAGCAAACAAAGGAACGCCTAATCGTCGCCCAGAAGGCCTTGCAGGGTAGTGGTTTCAACGAGGGGGCACTCAAGGCTGAGCCAAAGGCTGCAGCGGAGTCATATGCCAACTTGAAGGCCCAGGCGACCGCCGCGGAAATTCGTTTACGGGCCATGAGTGGCTATTTGACGGCTGACGCGTCTGAGTTCAAGCTGGCGCAGGCCAACTTGTCTGCCATGCGCGCTCAGTTGGCTAGCGCGGAAGGGGCGACTTTGGACGCTTCCTCTAGCGACTATATCGGGAAGTATCGCGAATACAAATACCAGGAAATGCTGTTTTCGCTTTTTGCAAATCAATATGAAATGGCCAAACTTGACGAGACGAAGGATGGCGCTTTTATACAGGTTGTTGATGCTGCGTATGTTCCTGAGCAGAAAACGAGGCCCCGCCGCATCTTTGTCGCACTGTCAACGGTGATCGGGGTGTTCGCGGCCTTGCTTCTGTTTGCAGTAATTCGAGAATCTTGGCGGGCAAAATTGCAAGATCCGGCCATGGCGGCCAAGTTCGCACGATTGAAGGCGTCTCTACGTTAAATGAGCATTCAGGAGAGATGGACTCGGTTTAGAAATTGAGGAATTTTGCTCATATTTTTCCATATCAAGGCTGCCAGTCCCCCTATATGATTAGTCCGAAGAGCCCGGTAATCTTCTCTGCTTTTTTGGATGATGTTACCAAGAGACCTGTTGCTGGCTCCCCCGATTCGCATTTTGACAAGAACCCGGGGAATATAGCATATTCCGATTTGGTGGCGCCCTAAGAACCGAAAAATGCAGTCGTAATCGGCGGCAATGCGATATTTTGTATCAAACAGCCCATATTGCAAATAGATGGATCGCCGGACATAAAACGTCGGATGTGGTGGCATCCATCCCCGCTTGAGCAATGCGTATGAATAGTCGCCTGAGCGCCAGTGCCGAACAACAGCATGAGGTTGTTCTTTGCTGACGTATTGAAGATCGCCGTATATAGCGTCGACATCAGGTGACGACGAAAATGCTGAGACGATATCGCTGACCACTAAATCGTCGGCATACATATCGTCAGCGTGCAAAAAACCAACGACATCACCAGATGCAAGCTTCAAGCCTTTATTGAGTGCATCGTAGATGCCATTGTCTGGCTCGCTACGCAGCATAGCGACGTGATCCACGTAACGATGCAATATGTCCATCGTGCGATCTGTAGACGCTCCGTCTATGACGATGAGTTCTATGTCGACGCCCTTCTGGCGCAAAATAGATTGCAAGGCTGCTTCAATGGTGTCTTGGCCATTGTAAACAGCCATGATGATTGATATCTTCACGGCCTACTCTGTCCTTATGGCCTTTTTATGGCGATCACGATTGGCGTCTAATAAGCCAGTTTCCAAGTGCCAAGACGTCCATCTTAGTTCGCAGAAAGCAATCGAGCGCCTCAGCTGGGCGGCAGACTACAGGTTCGTTCTCATTAAACGAGGTATTCAGAACAATTGGAATATCTGTCAGGCGACGAAATGCCTCAATGAGGCCGTAATACCTAGGGTTGGTGGTTTGATGGACAGTCTGCAGCCGACCTGAACCGTCTACGTGTGTGACTGCGGGGATCAGTTTGCGCTTGTTTTCCCGAATCTGATAGACCTGCATCATGAATGGCACATCGTCATCGGTTTCAAACCATTGAGATACGGATTCACGAAGAATGGATGGGGCGAATGGCCGAAACGACTCTCGGCGCTTGATTTTAATGTTCAGGATATCTTTCATGTCCGCTCTCCGAGGGTCACCAAGAATGGACCTGTTACCAAGCGCGCGAGGGCCCCATTCCATACGACCGTGAAACCAGCCAATGACTTGTCCTTGCGCGATGGCGTAAGCCGTCTCATTCAGCAAAGCCTGCTCGTCAGTGTGATGCATTATGGTGCATCCAGCCGCTATCAAGTCTTTTCGCTTTTCTTCAATCAATTGGGCAATTTCTTGATCACTGAACTCCGGTCCGAAGTACGCATGTGTCATTTGGAAGCGGACATGGCCCGGGTTGATCTGAGACTCGATCGCGTAAGCAGCTCCAATAGCGCCTCCTGCGTCGCCTGCAGCCGATTGAATGTAGACCTTCTTATAAGGTGTGTGTTTGTATATTTTTCCATTTGCGACCGAGTTCATCGCACAACCTCCAGCCAATGCCAAATGGTCCATTTCATGACGTTCGTGCAAACGATTCAATAGATGAAAGAAGGCCTCTTCATACATGGCTTGTACAGAGCGAGCCATATCTCGATGGCGTTGTTCCAGCGGCGCACTGCCATCTCGGCGTGGGCCCAACAAACTCTCCAGTTTTGGGGTGTAGAGTGCCGCGACTCGCGGCTCACCAGAGTCCCACTCGTCCTCCGTTTTTTCTTTGTGATGGCGGAAATAATCGAGATCAAGCTTGTAAGTGCCGTCGCTTTGCAGGAGGACAATCTTGCGCATTTCATTTAGAAAGCGTGGCTCACCATACGGCGCTAAGCCCATGATTTTGTATTCGTCCCCCCAATTTGGGAAGCCTAAGTACTGCGTCAGAGCCATATAAAAAATGCCCAACGAGTGAGGAAAGTAGACCTTGTCTTCCACTTCAACGCTGTTGCCATGCCCTTGGCCCCATGCTGCGCTGGCAAAATCACCAAATCCATCTACTGACAAGACAGTGGCTTGCTCGAATGGCGACACACAAAAGGCTGATGCCAAGTGGGCCATGTGGTGTTCGATTGGTCGCAGTGAGCCTTTGAACTTATCTTCCGGAAAAGCGCATAGTAATTCGTCCAGCGCACCAGTACGCTCGCGCTTATTCTTGATCCGATCCAAAACCATCGACAGATCTGGACGTTTGGTCAGCATGAAGCCCAACTTGCGACCAATATTGGCCTTGGCGTCTTGGTTCAAAGCAACAAAATCGACATCGGCCAGACGCAACCCAGCACTCTGCAGGCAATAACGGATGGCTTCAACCGGGAAGCCAGCCCAGTGTTTAACACGACGAAAGCGCTCTTCTTCTGCTGCGGCAACCAAGCGCCCGTCTACCAGCAGACAAGCTGCCGAATCGCTGTGGTACGCATTTACTCCAATGATGACAGCCATTATTCCTCCAGATGATTTTTCATCCAATTGACAGTTAGTTCGACAGCGGTTTCAACCGAATAGGGGGGCTGAGGTGCTATTTCTTGCAGTGGGGCAAGGTCATAAACGGCGTCAGTCAAAAGATTTTTTAGTCGTGAGGATGTGATTGGTATTCGCCGAAGACCTAATCCCTTTAAAAAATCACCGCATTTTGCCATGCCTTTTAGGATGGGAAGAGGGGCTTCTCGAGGAGGGGGGGTGCTAAAGTGCTGGCTGATCATTTTTGCCCAGTTCTGTAGCTCAATGGGTTTGTAGTCGGCTAGGTAGAAGACACGCTGACTCGCGAGTGGGGACTCAACTAACTTCTGAATTTGGTAGGTGGCGTTGAGTGCGAAACCGTATGAGCGATGAATCCTTTGGCCGCGTGGATGGACATAGCGACCCTTAGATACTGCTGAAAAAAAGTCTCGGTAAGGTACATCAAACCACGGGCCCCATATTGAAGTGGGGCGGACAATCGACCAGTCAAATCGATTTCCCGTCATATTTTTAATCAGGTCTTCTCCCAGTGCCTTACTTTGTCCATATATTGTGTTGGGGCAATATTCTTGGTCGCTTTTGGGTAAATAACCCAGGGGGCAAACGAGCATCGATGAAGCAAAAATCACTTTTGCCAGACATGTTGAATTGCTAGCTGCCTCTATCAGAGCACTTACTCCATCAGTATTTGATGAGTAATCTTCGAGCGTCTTGCCGCCCAGGTCAGTGCGAGCCGCCATATGCAAAATAACGTCGGGCGAGAATGACCGGCATTCTTGGGTCAGTCGCAATGTATCTCTGATGTCGATATTCCGCCAAAACGAAGCGTGTTCCTTGTTTCTAGGGCGGGCGATATCGATGTTCATTACGTCCCATCCCAGATTTCTGTAGTGTTCTACCAAATTGGTGCCAATGAAACCAGAGCCACCTGTTATTAGAATTTTGTTCATTATGCAGAAGCCATGTCTTGGTTTTGGTATTCCGCCTTCCAGGCGGAATACCATGAGGCAGTCAGTAAAAATAACCTGGTTAAGGCATAACAGAAAAGAAAATATTCGAAAGCCTGGGACGTAAGCCAGCCAAATCCATGCAGTAAGCAGGATGCCATGGTAAGCATCCACGAGATGTGTTCTAACGAGCGCTGCTTGTGGCATCCGATCATCAACCAATCTGAATAATGCAGCATCTGTATGGTTGCGCCGACCGTCAGCCAAACAAGACACCACTTGAACTCATCTCGATCGATGTGAGTGATGAGTGGGGGGAGAAATTGACTCGCTCCTATTGCCGCGATGACGACGACGCTGAATGAGACCGCGCCAATAAGTCCGCTGAAGCGCAACAGTTGGAGCATGACCTGCTGCTTTGATTGCCCTGAAGCCAGGTCCGGCAACACCTTGGCTCCAGCTTGTTGAAAGAATGTGGCGTGGACAAGGTTGACACCCGTTACGAACAGTTGTGCCAGGCCAAATTTACCGGCGCCTTCCAGACCAAGTGTGGCCGCAACAATCCATCTCTCAACGTTTTGCTGTACTACATTGTTGACACTTTGAACTGTAATGGGCTTGCCGGCTGAGCGGGCCATTCGGTCTGTCACCCTAACTTCTGAGAAAGATTGGGTTGACGCGACCAGTCCCTTTGGCCAAGTATGCAACAAAGCGGCCATGGTGCCCAGGCATTCGCCCACAAGCGCTCCTGCAGAGCCATAAAGCCATCCTCCCACACATCCTGTGATCAACGTGAAGAGCGCTTTCAAAAACATGCTGAAGCCGAATCCTGTAAGGCTACCTCTGCATCGCGCGTAAATGATCGGTATAGTCGTCAACGCGGTCCCTATGCCAATAAGCGAACCCAACGCAAGCGCGGGATGGCCAGCCACATCAAGGACGAGCAGTGCGGCCAGCGAGATGCCTATGCCACGCAGCACAACCATTTTAGTGACTGAGGACAGGGTGTGGCTGATCTCTTGCGTATCATTATTGATCATCAGTTTTGGTAAAATGATGTTCAACCCGTCAATGGCGCCCAGGCTAATGATGAACTGAAACGCTGCACCCGTGGTCACCGTCAAACCATATGCCCCAAACTCTGTAACTCCCAGAATCTTGGCCAGGGCCAATCCCTTAGTTATACCCAGGACACCAGTTAACCCCATGAGCAAGTAGTAGGTGAACATTTTTTCACTCACTACTTACTAATGTACTTGGCATGTGCTTGCAGCCGATGATGGAGCCATCGCTTGACAATGTCCCCCGCTTGTAACTCAAGCCACTGCCGACTCCATCTTGCTGTCCAGAGGGTAATCAGAAAACTTAGAATGCCGAAGACCAGAAAGCTCGTGGCGCTCCCAAGATGAGGCTGTATATAGCTACTGATCAATCGCTTGACGGGAAACATGATCAGCACGTGCAACAGATAGAAGCTATAGCTCAGATCCCCCAGCCGCACTAGCCAAGAGAAACCAAAGGCCTTGTGTAGATAGCCCTCGCCCAATAACACACTAAAAAAGAAGAGACTGGCACAAAACAGGCTGATGGTGCAGGAAACCCATGCGTACTGATCTGCTGAGACTGCCTGCCAAAGCGTTTTTCCGTCCTCTGGATGAATGTCGCTCCATAATAGAAGAAAGAGGCAGAAAGCACTGGCAGCAACGCTATCTGGCACTCGCCACGTGAATTTTTTTTGATTGAATGCAAAATACGCAGCAATACCAGGCAGGAAGTACAAGGCTCTGGGATGTGCGCTGACAAATAGCACGCCACCGACCATGGCAAGTCCGATCGCAACGCCTGTTGATTGTCGCTTCAAGCAAGCGTACGTGGCTGCTGCCAAAGCGTAAAACAAAACCTCGTAGCTTAAGGACCAAGCGACGGTCTGAGCGATGGGGAAATCAAAAACGCCCGGAAGCAACAATGCATTGGCCCAGAACATGGTCAGCCATTCATGGAGAGAGATGTCACTCAGCAATTTGTAGTGCACAAATGGGCCTGTGAGGAAGACCAGCAGATGCATGGCGGCAAAGGTTGGGTAGATTCTGGCAACACGGTCTATGCTGAAGCTTAGGATGCTGCCATGCCTAACCAGGCTACTGGCAATCACGAAGCCGCTGATCATGAAAAATAGCTCCACGCCATATTTGCCCAAGTTCAGCCAAGCCAGGGTATCCATCCAGTGTGACGGCATCAACCCGGAACTGCTCGCGCCTGCGTACCAATGGCTCATGAAGACACCAGCGATCGATAGGCCGCGAAGTCCCTGAACTGAACGCAGTTTGTTGGTCATGACCGTGAATCTCGTGGCCTGTTGATCGTTGTTTGGGTCACGATTCGGCTGCAGTATGAGGGGGCACTGGTGCAATGCGGGATAAACCAGATTGAGTGCGACCATGGCCAAAGAGAACCGCAAAAAGCAGCATCACGGCCAATACGCCGAAGAATCCAGCTAGGATGGAGTAGAGCGGGGAAACCAAGATGCCAGCGACTCCCCAGGCGTTCAGCAGTTCGCTTGCCACCGAGTTGCTGCTTTTCATGCGTGACCAAACGCTTCCCATCAGGTAGCCAATTGCGAGAAGCGCCAGGAGCGTGCCTTCAAAGCCAAAGTCGATATACAACTCACCGATGGCGGTCATGTAAACCCCTACACGCTCCAATACACTGGGGTCGAAGCGTACGTTCCACCCGGAAATGCTTTGCAAGGCCAGGGCAGGGAGATCAAAGTTGTAGGATCCCAAAGACAGATGCTGGCTATCGATTGAGCCCACCAGCCAGTTCATTTGATTCACTCCATGAATGACATAAAAAACAATGCCAACCAATGTGAACAAGATGCCGCCTACACCATCGATTTGCAACTGACTGATCCAGTCCGCAAACTTCATATCAAAAACTGTTTCCAAGGCGGCCGTTGCCGCCTGACCCTCATGTCCAACTGCCTCCAAGCGGTCAATCCAGATATACGAAAGCAGTGCCAATGAGAGCAGTACTCCTATATTGATGGCGCGTTTCAGGTTTTTATGCTCAGGCAAACCGCGCTTCCCCAATGCCTTTCGTGTGATAATGCAAGAAGCGATCAATACGAAGTTAACTGCAATGGTGTTGCGCCCACCTTCTAAGGCGCTGGCTCCAAGCACAGTCGCAAAAGAAAGCAAAGCTATTCTAATAGTGTCCCACTTGAATTGCTCAAACCGCAGAAAGACGAGCATGGCAGCAACCGAGCTGAACCCGATCAGAGACCTGCTTATGGCAGATAAATAGTTCGTGCCAGCACCAGCTTCCTCCACAAGCCTCATGTTTTCCAACCTTGCAGCACCAAGCCCGGCGGAATAATCTAAGCCTCGTAGAAAAAGAAAGTCATAGACACGCATAAGCGCGCCAAGCGCGCCGATACATGCAAAGATCAAAACGAATGTGGTTAATTTACTTTTTTCACTTTGTGTAAGCTGAAGCATTCTTTTTCTCTTGATGCTTATAAACGGTAGGTTCCTGCCAAGAAAAAAACCACCGAGAAAAAGTCCCAAGCCAACTGCGAGAAGAAGACACACCGCGTCGGTGAGTGGACGAAACGTGGCAATGGGCATAGCGCGCAGTCCAAAAACTGCAGCCCAGGTCAACGCAGCAATGGATGATGGCCTTGTGGCCCATGGAAACTTCATGCGGTGAGCCTTTGATACTCAAGATCTATAAACCCCATTACTTCGGATTCGTTGGCAGCGTCAAGCGGACTTCCTTGCAAGTAATCGAATGAGAACGTGGTGACAAGGCAGTCACTCAAAAAATTGACATGATCAACCTTAGCGGGTCTCGCATTGTTCAGCACCATGGGCAGATTTTGATATAGATCCTCGGTTATTTGGAGTGCGCCACTGCTTTTTGCCCAGTAACTGCTGGCGCAATAAGATACAATAGAAATTCCGCGAATTGTTGCCTCCACGCCTGCACTGCCTCCGCCAATAAGCAGTGTGGGTTGATAAGTCTGCAGCAAATGGTTGCTGTTAACAGGAGGGGGTACAGATATCACGTTCTCGATGTTCAGCAATTCACGATAGAAGCGTTTGTCTCTTATGCCAAGCATATGGACGTGCTCCTTGATGACGACCTTGAAGTCCTTAGAGAGAAAAGTGGCCAGTTCGATGATCTTTTTTTCGTAATCGATCCAGGACGTGTCCTTAATCCAGTAGTCAGTTGTGGCCTCTGGCGTATAGCCAAGAGGTATGTAAACCAACGGATCTTGGCTCTTCTCGATTTGCATTTGCCAATCAGAGTGAAAGGGGCGATTGTCTATAAAATTTGTCAAAGACTTAGGTTGTCCTACAAATGGCTGAACCATGTAGTGATAGTTCAGCGGATCGCGTCGATAAAACTTGAGTAAAGGAAATGCGATCAGCTTGGCGTGGTATCGCAATACGCGCTTGGCATGGCCGAAGAAGTCGTGAGTGGTTGGCTGCAAATAATTTTGGCGGAAGTTGGCCGTGCTGATCTTTAGAAGTCGCTTTTGAGCTTCATCGCGAGATACTGCTCTGACAATTGCCGGCGTGCCATCACTACCCACGGTGACATGAGTGCATCCCGAAAAATAGCTGCCGCATAAGCCAAAATATCGGATGCCTCGCTTCTGTGCCACGAGCGCCATCAAGTGTGTGATGTAGTCGTCGACCATTTGCCCAAACACCATATGGTGTGAACCGTCAATGATCTCTTCAATAGTGCCTTGCATGGCTCTAAGCATTCTCCGCGCCAGCATGGAATCCAGGTTGCGAAGAAGGCGGCATCGCGCAATGATGTCATTCTCATCCAGATCAGTGAATTGGAGTGCAGGTGGATGCTTCAAGAATCGGTTGAATGAGTCCCGGATATTCAGCATGCCGACGGTCGGGAAGTCGGTCGCATATACAACATCGACCTTGGGGAGCGAGCCAAACATTGGGATATAAACTTGCTTGAAGTATTCCCGAACATATACGAGGACTCTGGGTTTTGAGTGCATGAGATCACGAATTTATTGGGTTTGTAGCTGGGATCTCAATAGGGGTCCAACTCTTTAAACAGCACGCTTAGGGATACTCGCTCGTCGCTATCGGGCGTGAAGTGCGGGGTGCCGTGAGACATGCTGTCCTTGCTAACCAAATAGTAGTGGCCACCTGAAGTAAAGAAATCCGCATAGGATGTCTTATAGGAGTACACGCCCGGTTTGTGGGCATAGGGCCTTTTGTTGCGACAAGATGGATCGAAATCAAGTATGGCAAGGTAACCGCCCAGCTTGAGTACACGATCAGCTTCTGCAATGGCTTTGAATAGATCCTTTCGATCGACCAAATAAAGACAAAAGCCGAAATAGACGAGATCGAATGATTCATCGGGAAACGGCAGGTCACTGGCTGTGGCAACTTGCAAAGCCAGGCTAGGGCGAATTTTGCCCGCATATAACCTGTTTCCATGCTCCACCGCTGTAGCTGAAGGATCAACCCCTTTCCCTTTGGCGTCAAAATGCAAGCATAGGTGAGCCAGCTTGTCCCCACTACTACACCCGATTTCCAATATATCGTTAATATTATGGCTGAACGGCGAGAGCGTGCGCTTGACCGCATCAAGCTCGTTATAATCAGTTTTCTTCGCGATAGTTTCTATGTTGCGGGCGAACCAGGCGTTGCCTTCTCCCTCCATGAATACGGAGCCCTGATTCAAAGGCGTGTGATCGTTCATAGGTTCCTCGTGACCTTTTTGTTAGGAGAAGTCTTGAATGTGTTCGATCAAGACCGGGGTGCATGCGGCTACATCTCTCAAGACCCGTTTACCAATCAGCCGTTCGTAGAATTTAGGTGGAGCACCAAAACCTGGCCGAACACTGCGAATGTCATCTGCAGTAATCGCGTCCCCAGCTTTGAGTGGCCGAACGAAGTAGAGCGATCTGCGGAACATCACATTGCCTTGTTCGCTGGACTTTCTGCCATAGTCGATGTTCCCTATCGCTGACCAGGCCGTCTTGCTCGCTTGGCATAATGCCCTTAGTTCGGCGGGCTCCAACGAGAAGCTGTCATCTGGGCCCTTTGCACTTCTATCCAGCGTGAAGTGCTTTTCGATTAAGGCTGCTCCCAGTGCGATACTGGCGATCGCAGTCGTATTATCCAGTGTGTGATCCGACAAGCCTGTCACGCATCCAAATCGAGTGATCATGTCCGGAATGGTTCGCAAGTTGTAATCTTCCGCCGGAGCTGGATAGCCGCTGACGCAATGAAGTAGAGCCAATTGCTGACAGCCCCCAGAGCGTGCAGCTTCCACGGCCTCGGCGATTTCTTCTGCATCAGCCATACCTGTGGAGATGATCATCGGCTTGCCAGTGCTAGCAGCATATTTGATCAGTTGCAGGTCGATTGCTTCAAAAGAAGCGATTTTGTATGCTGGGGCATTGAGATCTTCCAGTAAGTCGACGGCCGTATTGTCGAATGGGGAACTGAATAGGGTGATGCCGATCTTGCGAGCGTGTTCAAAAAGCTGCTCATGCCATTCCCATGGAGTATGTGCCCACGTATAAAGTTCATAGAGTGTTCTGCCTGCCCACAGTCCGCCGCGGATCTGAAAGTCAGGCAATGTTGAGTTCAGCGTGATGGTGTCCGGACGATAGGTTTGGATTTTCACGGCGTCCGCGCCGGCACGCTTGGCTTCCTCAATGATCCGAAACGCGGCTTCAATGCTGCCATTATGATTGGCTGACATCTCGGCAATGACGTACGGGGGGGATGCCGCACCAATTTTGCGCCCGGCAATACTAATCTGTCGCGTCATCCATTTTCTCCAGTTTGATTCGATATTTGTGTCCGTGCAATTCAAAAAAAGCAGGGAAACGCTGAGGGTCGCAAACCCTGATCAAATTGAATTGTGCAGCGATGGATTGATCTGGATCGATTTGGCTGTCTTCTGGTTTTCGTAGTCGATAATAGTCTGCTTCGATTGCAAGATCTTGATCATGCGGCTTCACGGACGAAAATGACTCAATGGCCCAATCGATGAGTTCGATCTCAGCATCAAACAACAGCGCGTTGATCTCGTCCCACAACGCATCCTTCGGAATGCAGATATTTTTTTTACGCCATATGCGACCACTGTCAACTCTGTCCTCTGCCTCCAGTAAGCTCAAGGTGATGTGATCTGCACCGGCAATAATCGCCCAGATATGGGGATTCCAACCGCGGCCTTTTGGCAGGTCGCTGGCGTGCAAGACCAGCGTGCTCTTGTAGGCGGCGCGATCTTGCGCTTTGATGATTTCTCCGCATGAAATCAGAAAAAGAACATCACCCCCAGGTAGGTCCTTTTTCCTCCGGATCAATGCAATTTCATGCTGAGATTTGCGCTGATCAACCCATTTGTACAGCCAGGTGTTGACGGGGTGGAGCTCGTTGCTGCAAAGCAAGGTGATCTTCATGAAGCGCATTCCTCAGTTAAGCCCGCACATGAATACATCGGCGACGCGTCGCGTGCCCAAGCCATCGACCAATTTGTGGGCTTTCATGCTCATCGCCTTTAATGATTGTGCACTTGCCAGAAAACGGACCAGTGGCAAGAGCCCGTCTTCCTGATCGAGTGCCTCGCGCGGAAGCAGAAGAGCGGCTCCAGCTTTAACCAGTTCCTGGGCAATGCGCTGTTGATTGTCGGCTAACACGAACATGAAAGAGGGCAAGCCGAGGCAGCATCGCTCCCAAGCCGTGCTACCTGCGGCACCAATGGCGAGGTCGCTCAGTGCCATGAGCTCAGCCATGTTCTTGACGTTGACCAGAACTTCGGTGCGAACCGGCATGGCCTCGGCTACCGCCCTGACTTGCTCAACCCAAGGTGCTGCGCCGCCCATGACAACAGTGATGACACAGTCCGCTGGCAATCGCTGGCGACTCAGGGCGGTCAATACGCCACCTGTCAAGTTGTGCATATCGACTCCACCCAGGCTGACCAGGATTCGGTGGCTTTCATGCGAACGCTCTCGCCGCTGTAGACTGGCGGCGCGCCATGAAAGAAATTCATTCCTTAGCAGCGCAAAATTGGAGCCGCACAGGCGGGAGCATGAATCTGGCAACAGTCCGCCATATTCAGATGCATGGCGTCCCAGTGTTTGGTCTACAAGAACGTCACAGTCATGGGTTCGATCCGCCAGATCGTCAATCACAAGAATGCGCTGACAAATGCTGCGCATGGCTGACTCCCATCGGGCGTCAAGTGCGTAATGATCAACTATCAGGCTGACGTTGCCCCCCAGGTGTTTCAAGATATCACAGCATGCCTGCGCGTCGGTGTCTTGACTGGAGCCCAACCAGTGTGCATGCGCTAAAGCAGGGGAGTGTTCTACGCTGTTTGCCCTGGTCAATGCGTGCACAACAAAGCCACTTGTCCGAACCAGCTCAATCAGATTTCCTGGATGGTCTCTGCATATAAAGTGACATTGAACGCCGGAGGCCTTCAAAACCTGTGCCAGCGTCAAGCAGCGCATGACGTGGCCGGTTCCCATCTCAAGGGACGCATCGCAACGAAATGCAGCGATCATGCCTCGATATTCCGCTTGTTAGTTCAGACGCTTGAATCCTGCATGACACACCGGTCCCTTTAGCAGGGTCGCGACATCCCGCCCTTCCTCACATTGCTGGATCAACCCGAACACGGGATCCAGGGCTTCGAAGAAGGGATCCAGCACGGCGGGCGTGTGTTCGATGGAGACGTAGACACTGTTGCCAGCCAGGTAGCCCTTGCCCAGCATTTCCTGGGTGATCAAGGTCTTGTAGGCCAGAGCATGAGGGCTGTCGATGGTGAAGCCGGTCAGCGCGGGCAGGCCCCAATGGTCGATCTTGAGGCCATGCTTATCGGCCAACTGTTGCCAGCGTGCGCGAATGGCGAGGCCCGTGGCCGTGATGGTGTTCCAGGACTTGAGTCGTTCCATCACCTCCAGCGTCTTCAATGCGGCTGTGGGGCCGATCCGCTCAGTCCAGAAGGTGCTGCTGATAAAGGTGGATTGGGCGGCTTCCATGATGTCTCGCCGCCCGATTGTCGCGGTGATGGCGTAGCCATTGCCCAGTGCTTTGCCGAACATGGCCATGTCCGGCTCGACGCCATAGAGCTTGTGCAATCCGCCAAAGGTTTGCCTGAAGCCAGACGTGCATTCATCGAAGATCAAGACGATGCCATGGTCTGTTGCCAGCTTGCGCACCTTGTGCAGGAAGTTGTCCTCCGGGCCCTTGTTGCGTACCACCTCCATCTTGATTACGCCGATGTCGTGGTTCTTCAGCAGCGACTCCAGTTCGGCGAAGTTGTTGTAGTTGAAAGGGAAGACCGTGCCGCGGAGATTCTGAGGTACGCCCTTGGGGTCCAGACCGGGCAGCAGATGGCCCGCCAGGTTTTGCTCGTCTCCCAGATTGGCCGAGAGGTACCAGTCGTGCCACCCATGGTAGCCACAGACCGCGACCTTGTCCCGACCCGAGGCCGCACGTGCGATGCGGATGGCAATCGCGTTGGCTTCACCGCCGGAGCGGGCTAGACGGACCATGTCTGCCCAAGGGTGCAGTTCGACCAGGCGCTCGGCCAGATAGACCTCTTCAGGGCAGTTGAGGGTGGACATGTTGCCTGCCGCGACCGTCTGCTGTACGGCGGCATCGACTTCGGGGTGGCCATAACCCAGGATATTGGTGCCAATGCCCATGATGGAGACATCGGTGTACGCCTTGCCGTCCAGATCCCACAGTTGGCAGCCCTTGGCTCTGCTGAAGTAGGCGGGCCACTGCTCGGGCAAGAACATCTCTGCCCGCTTGGACAGCAGCATGTTGCCGCCGGGAATGACACGTTTGGCCCTCTGCCACAGCTTTTGCCCTGTCCCCATGGTTGCCCCTTGATTGCGAGTGAGTTGGTGATTGGCCTCGAACAGATGCGGCTGAGATTGCTGCAGGGCCAAGACTTCGCGCCAACTGAAATGGGTTTGCGGTGCAAAGTGCCTGAACACGGCCTCGATGACCTTGAGGTCGGCGGGATCATCCACCGTCCAGCGCAGGCTCGCGAGGTTCTGCTCGCACGTCATCGAGGCTGTCTTGAAGCGGCCGGACTCCCTCAGGTACGGTGTGACGTGTTCATGGTCGTAGTCGCTGCTCGTTTCGCTGGCCGCGCGCTCCAGAGCTGACAGTGTGAACACCTCTGTGTCCAGTCCATCTGGATAGGTGGGCGGGGCAATGTTGCTGAAGTAATCCACGGCACGGCTGCGGAACGTGCGGATGGCCTCGTCCACCACTTCGGGGTCTATCAGGGGACAGTCTCCGGTGACGCGGACGATGACGTCCGCCTCGCATGCCCTGGCGGCCTGGATATACCGGGCCATCACATCGTTCTCGCTGCCCGCCACGCACTGGAAGCCCAACGCACGAACGTGGTCCGAGAGGGGCTGGTTGCGCGGGTCGATCGAGGTGGCCACGACAATCTGATCCACCTCTTTTGCAAGAGCGAGCCGAGACAGGAGCAGCTCGATCATCGGTGTATCCCCGATCGTCTTCATGACCTTGTTCGGGAGCCGGGTAGAGCCCATGCGGGCCTGTACGATGACGACGGTTTTCATGCGGACGGCCATATAGCGGGATTCAAGAGTTCGGCGTCATGACATGGCAGATCAGCCGGGGCGGCTGGCAATTTACCTTCGGTTGCCTGCAGGATTTCGGCCAGCTCAGCGGCGCTGTTCACACCGATTACTATTTTGTCAGGCCAAGGCAGGCTCAAGGCATAAAGCAGGCAAGCTTGCAGGGGTGACAGGCCGGTCTGGGCTATCCAGCGGTCCCAGGTTTGCCACAGTCGTTGCCAGCGGGCGAACCGAGGTAGACGTTGCGCGGTAGACATCAGCAGCAAGCCTTGCAGGAAGATGGATCGGATGTGCAGCTCCACGCCCTGGTCCTTGAGTCTTTGCGCCCATCCGGTCGTGATCATGCGCTGATCGATGATGCTCTGCGGTGACTGCACGATGTCAAGGTGCATGCCCTCAGGAAGGGCATTGAGTTCCTGCGGGGCATAGATGGAGATGCCGATCTTGCGTACGAGCCCCTTTTCCTTTTGCTCTTGCAGCGCGTTGTAAAGCGTCTGGCCAAATGGCATGTTGAGTTGAGCGGGCCTGTGCAGCAAGAGGCCTTCAAGCTGTTGTTTGCCCATTCTGGCCAGTGCTTGGCTGATTTGCTCACTCACCCAGTTCGCCACATTGGGGCACGCCTGCGGCACGGCGGGCAGCTTGGTGATGACCTGCAGGTCTTGAACGCCCAGCTCGCCCAGGACGCTTTCGCTGCTGCCATAGGCGATGGCCGTATCCAGCGTATTGATGCCGGCCAGGCGTGCGTCGCGCAAAATGGCGGCGCATGCTTGGCTAGAGGGTTGCCCATCATGGTTGGAGACGCCGTAGGGCAAGCCGAACTGAGCGGTGCCCAGCGCGAGCCGGGATGCCACCGACGGTGAGGTGAGCGAATTGGGCTTGGCGGACCCGACGGGGCACGCGGGCGTGCCGTTCATGGCGCCAATACCAGCTTAAGGGCCGCGGTAACCTTTTGCTGATCTGCTTGTGTCATGGTGGGGTACATGGGCAGGCTGATGGCTTCGGCGTAGTACTGCTCAGCCTGGGGATAGCGCTTCCCGCGCTGACCATGCTCGATATGGTAAGGCTGGGTATGAACGGGGATGTAGTGCAGGTTCACGCCAATGCCCTGCTCGCGAAGCGCCTCGAAAACCTCACGATGGGTTCTTGTCAACTTGCTTGACTGTAGGCGGATCACATACAGATGCAGGGCGGAGTAGCCATCGGGGTGCTGCCAGGGCAGCGTCACGGGCATATCGGCTAACAGCGCTTCATAACGTTTAGCCAAGTCGTGTCGCCGTACTACATAGTCGTCCAGGCGGGAGATCTGGCTGAGTCCCAAGGCGGCCTGCAGTTCGGTCATCCGATAGTTGAAGCCCAGCTCGATCTGCTGGTAGTACCAGGAACCATCGGAAGCATGGGTCATCTGTGCCGGATCACGCGTGATGCCGTGGCTGCGCAGCAATGCCATGCGCTGCGCCAGGTGGCAGTCGTTGGTGACAGCCATGCCGCCTTCGGCAGTCGTGATGATCTTGACTGGGTGAAAACTGAAGATGGTGATGTCGCTGTATGCGCCGCAACCTATGGGTTTGCCTTGATAGCGCCCACCGATGGCGTGGGACGCATCCTCGATGATGCGAAAGCCGTATCGCTGGCTCAATGCGTGAATGGCCTGCATGTCGCAGGACTGACCGCACAGGTGGACAGGCACGACGACCTTGGGTAGCCGCCCCTCTCGTTGAGCCAATTCAAGTTTGACTGCCAGGGCCTGCGGGCACATGTTGTAGGTTCGCGGATCAATGTCCACAAAATCCACCTGGGCACCGCAATAAAGCCCGCAATTGGCCGAGGCCACGAAGGTGATGGGCGACGTCCATAGCCAGTCACCTGGGCCCAGTCCCAAGGCGAGGCATCCGATGTGCAGGGCAGAGGTGGCGCTGTTGACCGCCACCGCATGCGCGGCGCCGCAGTAGCTGCTGACAGCTTGCTCGAATTGCGGGACAGCCGGCCCTTGTGTCAAGAAGTCGGACCGGAGGACCTCGACGACGGCGTCGATGTCTGCTTGGGTAATGTCCTGGCGGCCATAAGGAATCATGGCTTCAACTCGCCTGGAGAACGTGTTGGGATATGAGTGCGCGAAGTTGCTCCACGCTCAGGAAGTCCGGATTGCTTCCGCTGTCGTAGGCATAGCCTGGCTGGACAGGCTTGCCACCAGTGGCTGCGCAGTACGCGTTGATGGATGCGGTGGCGGAGGAGGGCAGAATGGCGAAGTATCGGCCCAAATCAACAGTGTTGAAACTGTCGCTCGCGGTGATCATTTCCTCGTGGATCTTTTCACCAGGTCGGATGCCCATGATGCGCTGCTCGCACTCCGGATCAATGGCCCGGGCCACGTCGGTGATGCGATAGCTGGGAATCTTGGGCACAAAAATTTCGCCGCCGTGGGCGTTTTCCAAAGCCCACAGCACCATGTCCACGCCCTCCTGGAGGCTGATGTTGAAGCGGGTCATGTTGGGGTCGGTGATGGGGAGGACCCCCGTCTTCTTTTTTTCCAGGAAGAATGGAATCACCGAGCCGCGGCTGCCCATCACGTTGCCATATCTCACAACGCTGAATCGAAGGTCGCGATGGCCTTTGATGTTATTGGCCGCGGTGAAAAGCTTGTCTGAGCACAGCTTAGTGGCTCCGTACAAATTGATTGGGGCTGCCGCCTTGTCCGTGGAGAGCGCCACCACATTTTTGACTTTGGAGTCAAGGCAAGCTTCTATAAGATTCTGAGCACCCAGCACATTTGTCTTGATGCATTCAAAAGGGTTGTATTCCGCCGCAGGAACTTGCTTTAAGGCCGCCGCGTGGATGACGGTATCGATACCTTCCATAGCGCGGTGCAAACGCGCAGCATCTCGGACATCACCTATAAAATAACGGATGGCAGGATAGTCGGCGTCACTGAAGGTTTGCGACATTTCAAACTGCTTCAACTCATCTCGGCTGTATATGACCAAGCGTTTAATATCAGGGAATCTCGCTAGCACTGTTCCGACGAACGCCTTGCCGAATGAGCCCGTGCCGCCTGTGATGAGTATGGACTGATGATTGAGCATATGGTTACTGCGTGATGTAGTCGGTTCGACGCTCGATATTGAAGCTTGGCTCTCTACAGCGCTGCCAATCAATCAATTGATTGCGGGCGTAGTAGCTATCTATACCTTGGCGCCATGAACAGGTTGACCATGTTGATCTATTCCCGTTGACAAGGCGTGATACATCCGAGAGTATCCTAAACCAAAGAGTAGCACACTGGATGCTAGCAAGGCACTGTTATTTTGAGCGGTGAGGGCTACCAACTGACAGCCCGCGATCAAGCTCCATATTATGGCGCTGGTCAAGCCATGCTTAATCCAAGTCGACGAGCCATCTGATCTGCCTTCATTTGAATTGAAGCGTTTGTAAAGTAATTGATGAAGGTGGGCGAAATCAGCTTGTCCACTATTGACACGCTGAAGCATGTGTCTTCTATAGATGGAGAACAAGGTTTCCCATACCGGATAGATGCAAATCAGCAGCACCGACCATGTGGATATGTGAGGGTTGCGCACGAGTAGCAGGACGCTACATTCCGCAAGCCAGAAACCAGCTAGGTATGCTCCGCCGTCACCTAGGAATATCCGGCCGAAAGGGTAATTGAGTATCAAAAACCCCGTCATTGCCGCCATGCCCCACAGGCACAACTTCACGACCAGATAATCACCATGTTGCCAGGCAATGGCGGTTAATCCCATCAGCATGATGGAAACTGCACCTGCGGCGAGGCCATTCAGGCCATCAATGATATTGATTGAGTGTGTGACGCCTGCCACCGCGAATATCGTAAACAGTACGGAAATGGTGGGTAAACTAAGAAGATTATCTAAAATCGGGGTGTCGACTTCCAGTAGGCGTGCATGAAGCAGCCAGATTGCTAAGCCTGCTGAAGCGAATGAAGCGATCAGGCGCGTTCGGACTTTGACGCGTTTTGTCAAATCCTCCATCAGGCCGAAAAAGTACACCGGCAAAGCACTGATCAATAGCCACAGAGTCGTAGGGTAACTGCTGCCATTCGTCAAATAGCTGAACAGAGTTGCGACCAACAGGCCAATAAAAAGGCCGAGCCCACCAACTCTGGGCACAGGTCGGCTATGTAGCTTCTGTGCACTGCTTAAATCGTGGTCTAAGGACAGGCGTCCATGCCATCTTTGAGTCAGCAGCACCAGCATGCAGACACCGAAGCTGGTCAATAAGATGATCGCTAAGCGCCAGATGATCTGTGTTAACACAATTTCCATCTCGATCCCGTTCTTTTTTTGTAGCACCTCAACGAAGCGCGGGTGTTTGCGATCGATTTTGCCATCTGTTCATGACGAAATACGCCACTAAGCTTCAGTTGAGGAAGGGTGCACTTTAAGAGCGTAGAGTGGCATGGTGCTCAGGCTGTTGCGCTGCAGCAATCAATTGAACATCCTAGTGTGTTGCACAAATCAAGCAATTGTTGGAAGCCGCCATTTGTGCCTTTCGCGTCACGGCAGATGTCTTGTTTTGTCCCGGCTCATTGGGCTAAGGGCCTAGATCGTCTTGGAACTGCTCGGATGTGGGCTTGGCTTCCACTCGGTACTGTTCACTCGCCCAAGCCCCCAGATCAATCGCCTTGCACCCCTTGCTGCAAAAAGGTCTGTAAGGGTTGTCGGTGCTGTAAAGATGCATCTCCCCGCAGGAAGGGCATCGTACCTCCAGTCGCTTGCTCCCGGTGGATGGTGAGGATGGTTCCGTGGTCATAGGTCCGCTCGGACGACTTACGCCATCTTCAGTCAGGCGCAAAGCGTCAACTCAAACCCAGCATCAAGGTCTGATGCAATCTTGAGCTTGCCCTCGCCATCTGGCCTCATCAGGCGGATGGACACCATCAGTCGGTTGGCGCTGATCTCTGGAATCAAGCCCAGTGCCGGATCGATGCGCAGGCGCAGCAGCAGGAAGCTGCGGCTTTCCTTGATGCTCTGCTGGTATTGCCCGCAAGGTGCCGCCACCATGTGGGGGTGCCCAGCGTCGCGCAGCAGACCGAGCATCAAATTGAGTGCTTCGGCAAGCGGAGTCAGGGTGCTGACCCACTGTTGCAGGTCCGCCTGACGTTTGCTCGCAGGCTCCTGCTGCCAGGCGTAATACGAGGGCAGGTCGAATTCGCAGGTGCCGCCCGGAATGCTGATGCGGCTGCGGATGCTCATCAGCCAGTCGTTGGACGACAGCGACTGCCCCGCCTTGCCCGGCAACTGGTTGAGGCCGTTGTAGGCGCGCTCGATGCGCGAGAGCACGTCGTCTAGCAGGCTCTCCTGGATGGCGGGGTTGCCACGGTAGCCCTGGAACTGGATCTTGTAGCGGTCCAGGTCGCGCAGGAGGTCACTTTTGAGATCGGCGCGTGAGGCCACGTCCATGATCTCGAAGATGGTGGACAAGGCGTAGTGGTGGTCCACCGGGGCCTCGCGCCACATCAGGGTGCCCAGCCGGTTGAAGAGGTGTTCCAGCCGCAACATCGTGCGGATGCTTTCGCCGAAAGGGTATTCGTAGAGGATCAATGCGCCACCTGAAAATGCAGTTCAAACGCGATCAGGCGCCATTGTTCCACAGACGCCAGACCTTCTCGACCTCGGCACGCAACTCGGGCAGGCTCAAACCCTCGTTGAGGATGACCTGATCGGCCAAGGCAAGCCTGATGTGGCGCTGGGCCTGCTTGGCCAGCACCTTCTCGATGGCTTCGCGTGGCCAGCCTGAACGCACCATCACACGTGCGATCTGCGTCTCGGGTTCGGTGTCGACGACCAGGACGCGGTCGACCTTGTCCTTCCAACGGCGCCCGGATTCAGCCAGCAGGGGCACGTCGTAGATGATGTGCTGATCTGGGCGGGCCAAGGCGGCCTGGGCGTCGGCTTGCTGGCCGATCAGCGGGTGAAGGATGCCTTCGAGCCTGGCCATGGCGCCCGGGTCGGCGAAGGCGAGTTCACGCATGCGGGCGCGGTCCATGGCGCCGGACGCGTCGATCATGTCCGGCCCGAAGTGTTGGGCAATGGCGTCAATGGCCGCGCCGCCGGGCGCTGTCAGTGAGCGCGAGATGGCGTCGGTATCGACCAGGTGAGCGCCCAGGTCTACCAACATCTGGCCGACGGTGGACTTGCCACTGCCGATGCCACCGGTCAGGCCGATGGTGAGGCGACGGCCCGGCGTAGTGGCGCTCAGGCCCAGCCCAGCCATTGCAGCACGTGCTGGGAGCCGGCCAACGTGACCACCAGGCCCGCGCCCGCCAGGAAGGGGCCGTAAGGCACATAGACGCCTTCACGCAACTGCCCGGTCAGCTTCATGCCGATGCCGATGACCGCGCCGATGACGGAGGAGGCCAACACAATGGGCAGGATCATGGGCCAGCCCAACCAGGCGCCCAGCGCGGCCAGCAGCTTGAAGTCGCCATAACCCATGCCCTCTTTGCCGGTGGTCAGCTTGAACAGCCAGTAGACCGACCACAGGGACAGGTAGCCGGCCACCGTGCCCCAGAGTGCGTCTTTGAGTGGCAGGTTCCAGCCCATGGCGGCCACGATCAGGCCTGCCCACATGAGCGGCAAGGTGAGGTCGTCGGGCAGCAGGGTGGTATCCCAGTCGATGAGGGCGGCGGCCACCAGCACGGCCACGAAGCCGCACCACAGCAGGGTCGTGGGCTGGGCACCGAAGCGCCAGCCGCACGCGGCGAACAAGGCACCCGTGGCCAGCTCGACCAGGGGGTAGCGCACGGAGATACGAGTGCCACAGCCCGAGCACTTACCGCGCAGTACCAGCCAGCTGAGGAGCGGGATGTTCTCGTACCAGCGAATGGCGTGACCGCATTTGGGGCAACGCGATGCAGGCTTGGACAGAGACAGCGGCACGCCCTCGCCGCTGTCCTGTGGTTCGGGCAGTTCCAGCATGGCGCGCGCGTCGGATTGCCATTGGCGCTCCAGCATCTGCGGCAGGCGGTGGATCACCACGTTGAGGAAGCTGCCCACGCACAAACCAAGGACGGCCAAGCCCCAGGGCGTGAGGACGATGTCGGTGAGAACCGGCAGGAAGTCGTCGGTCATGAAGGGATGAGGGGAATTGGGCGCTTAAACCCGCTTAAACCACTTGGCCGAGCTTGAAGATGGGCAGGTACATGGAGACCACGATGCCGCCGATGATCGTACCCAGAATCACGATGATGAAGGGCTCCATCAGGCTGGAGAGTGCCTTGACGGCTTCGTCCACTTCTTCTTCATAGAAGTCGGCGGCCTTGCCCAGCATCTGATCCAGCGAGCCGGACTCTTCACCGATGGCACCCATCTGCAACACCATCACCGGGAAGAGGTTGGTCGATTGCATGGCCGTGGTCAGGCTCGTACCGGTCGACACGTCCTTTTGGATTTGCTCGGTCGCTTCGGCAAACACGGCGTTGCCCGCCGCGCCTCCAACGGAGTCCAGCGCTTCAACCAATGGCACGCCGGCCGCGAACATGGTGGACAGGGTGCGCGTCCAGCGGGCTACTGCCGACTTGAACAGGAGGTCGCCGAAGACCGGCATCTTCAACAACAGCCTGTCCATGCGCTTTTGCATGGGCTCTGAACGTTTCCAGGTCTGGAAGAAGAAATAGAGCCCACCGCCGATGGAGCCAAAGATCGCCCACCAGTATTTGACGAAAATTTCCGACATGCCCATCACGAACAAGGTCGGTGCGGGCAGATCGGCCCCAAAGGATGTGAACACCTCTTTGAAGGCCGGGATCACGAAGATCATGATGACGGCGACCACCACGAAGGCCACGACCAGCACGGCCACAGGGTATGTCAATGCGGATTTGATTTTCTGCTTGATGGCGATCGTTTTTTCCTGATAGGTGGCCAGGCGATCAAGCAGCGTTTCCAAAATACCTGCGGCTTCGCCTGCCTCCACCAAATTGCAGTAGAGCGCATCGAAGTACAAAGGGTGCTTGCGAAACGCAGCGGACAGGCTGGTGCCGGTTTCCACGTCACCACGAATGTCATTGAGCAGCTTGGTGACGCGCGGATTGGTGGACCCGCGGGCCACGATGTCAAACGACTGCAGCAGCGGCACACCCGCTTTCATCATCGTGGCCAATTGCCGCGTGAAGATCGCGATGTCCTTGGGCTTGATGGAGCTGCCGCCACTGACCCGGCGCTTCTTGACCTTTTGGACCAGGATGCCCTGGCGACGCAGGGTTGCGCCCACCATGGCCTCACCACCGGCACGCATCTCGCCGCGCACGATCTTGCCGTTGCGGTCCTTGCCTTCCCATTCGTAGACGAATTCTTGCGGTTTGTTGGCTGCTGCCGTGGCCATGTGACAAAACTCCGTGTCGATGTGACGCTGTTGGCTTATTCGTTGGTCACCGCGATGACTTCCTCAAGCGAGGTGTGGCCCAGTTTGACTTTGACCAAACCCGATTCGCGCAAGTCTCGCACGCCTTCGCGCTTGGCCTGGGCCGCAATATCCATGGCCGTACCCTGGCTGAGAATGATGCGTTGTATTTCTTCACTGATGGGCATGACTTGGTAAATGCCCACCCGGCCTTTGTAACCGTTGTTGCAAGCTGAGCAACCAATTGCTTTATATGGTTTCCAGCGGCCGTCGAGTTCGGCTTCCTTGAACCCAGCGCGGAGCATGGCCTCCCGAGGGTAATCGGCCGGCGCTTTGCAGTTTTCGCATAAACGCCGGGCCAGGCGCTGCGCCGTGATCAAAATGACGCTGGAGGCGATATTGAAAGGCGCCACGCCCATGTTCATCAAGCGGGTCAGCGTGGTCGGGGCGTCGTTGGTGTGCAGGGTGGACATCACCATGTGACCGGTCTGGGCGGCCTTGATGGCGATATCGGCGGTTTCCAGGTCGCGGATTTCGCCCACCATGATCACGTCTGGATCCTGGCGCAGGAAGGCTTTCAGCGCCGTGGCGAAGTTCATCCCCGCCTTGTCGTTGACGTTGACCTGGTTGATGCCGGGCAGGTTGATTTCGGCCGGGTCTTCCACCGTCGAGATGTTCACGCCGGGTTGGTTGAGGATGTTCAGGCAGGTGTAGAGAGAGACGGTCTTGCCCGAGCCCGTTGGGCCGGTGACGAGCACCATGCCATAGGGTCGCTGAATGCAGGCCATCAACCGCTCTTTTTCCTCCAGCTCGTAGCCCAGCGCCTCGATACCCAGCTTGGCGCTGGATGGGTCCAGGATCCGGATCACGATCTTTTCGCCAAACAGCGTCGGCAGGGTGCTGACCCGGAAATCGATGGCCTTGTTGCCGAATTTCAGTTTCATGCGGCCGTCTTGCGGCACGCGCTTTTCAGCAATATCCAGTTTGGAAATCACCTTGATGCGGGAAGCCAGCTTGTCCTTGATGGCAACGGGCGGCTGGGTGATTTCGCGCAATTCACCGTCGACACGGAAGCGGACGCGGTAGTGGTATTCGTAGGGCTCGAAGTGCAGGTCGGATGCGCGGGCATTGATGGCATCGATCAGCATTTTTTGCAGAAAGCGCACCACGGGGGCGTCTTCCACGTCCGATGCGCCGGTGTCAGCCTCAGGTGCCGGGGAAGCGTCGTCCGTGACGTCGAATTCAAAATCGGACGAAGCCAGTGCGCTCAACTGGTCTTCCGCGGAGGCGGTCAGGCCCTCCAGCAATTTGCTGAGCTTGTCATGTTCGACGATGACCCACTCGGGCGTGAGCTGGGTGGCGAACTTGATCCGCTCGATGGCCTCCTGATCGGTGGGGTCGGCACCGGCTACAAAGAGGCGGTTGCCCCGCTTGGACAGCACCAGCACCTGATACTGAGCGGACAGTTTGTTGTCTATGATGCCCTTGGGCAGGCGCTGCACGTCCACGGCCGACAGGTCCATGACGGGTACAGCCAGCGCCTTGGACAGTGTGTGGGCCAGGTCATCGGGGTTGATGGCGCCACTGGTGACCAATGTGGTCACGAAACTGCGCTTTTGCTCCTTCGCGGTGCGGGTGATGGTCTCGGCCGCCTTGGCATCCAGCTTGCCGGCATTGACCAGCACGCGGGCCACGCCAGAAAGGGATCCAGGAGCATCTGCCAGGGTTGGGTCAGCCATGTAAATTCACTGCGAGAGCGGCAATTCTTGAATATCAAAGGTAAATCATTACCTATTCAAGAGAAACTGTAAACCGTATTAATGCCCGGTTAGGCGGGCCAAATCGGCGCAAATAAGGGTTTCCGGTTAATGGGCAGACTGGATCTTGACCATGCCGGCATAGATGCCGCCCTCGGCCATGAGTTCCGCATGGGTGCCTTGCTCGGCCACCTTGCCTTCGGACATCACGTAGATGCGGTCGGCATTGCGGATGGTGCTCAGGCGGTGGGCAATGAGGATCAGGGTCTTGCTGCCGCGCAGATCCTCGATGGAGCGTTGCACGACGGCCTCGGATTCGGAGTCGAGCGCGGAGGTGGCTTCATCGAAGATCCAGATTTCGGCGTCACGGTACAGCGCGCGGGCAATCGCCAGGCGCTGCCGCTGACCACCCGAGAGCTTGCTGCCATTGGTGCCGATGGCGGCGTCCATGCCGCCGGGCATGGTCTGTACATGGTCCCAAAGGTTGGCGGCGCGCAGGCAGCGCTCGACCTTGTCGCGGTCGACGCCGGCGGGGCTGGCGTAGGCGATGTTCTGGGCGACTGAGCCCTCGAAAAGCACGATGTCCTGCGAGACGACGGCGAAATGGCGACGCAGGCTGGCGAGTTTCAGGGTGTCGATGGGGATGCCGTCTAGCGTGATCTGGCCAGATATGGGCGATACAAACCGCAGGAGCGCGCTGACAACCGTGCTTTTGCCGGCCCCGGAGGGCCCTACCAGGGCAACGGTCTGGCCTGCTTTGATGTTCAATGTCAGCTGATCCAGCGCGGGCATATTCGCGCCTTCATAGTGGATGCAGGCTTTGTCGAAAGCGATATGGCCTTCACAAGTGGGCAGAGCGCCCGTTCCATCATCCTTTTCCGGGGGGGCATTCATCAACTCGAACGCGCCCTTGAGGATGATGAACGAGCCTGCCACAGGGGTGTATATGTCCGTGAGGTGGCGCATGGGTGAGATGGTCATCAGCAAAGCTGTGATGAACGATACGAATTCGCCGATGGTCGAGGCACCCTTACTGGCCTGCCAGATCGCCAGAGTCAAGATGATCGAGACGCCAATGGCCGCCAGCACCTGCGTGATGGGTGTGACCAGGGCGCTCGTCGCCACCTGCTTCATGGTCATCCGGCGCAGATGGTTGGCGTCGTCGTCAAACCGACGCAGCTCGAAATCCATGGCGTCAAAGGTTCGCACGACGCGCCAGGCCCGAGCGTTGTCATCCACGGTGGCGATCAGCTTCTGCTGTGCATGGTACTGAGCTTCACCCACCATGCTCAGTCTCTTGCGGATCAACTTGACACTGACTGCCAGCAGTGGCATTGAGACGAAGGCGATGAGGGTCAACTGCGCGTTCAGGTAGATCAAGTAGGCCACCAGGAACATCAGCGTGGAGGCGTCGCGGATGATGGTGATCAGCGAGCTGCCAAGCGAGCCGGATGCCACCTGTGGGTCATTGATGACTTTGCCCACCGCAATACCGGGGCCAATCATGGTGAACAGTTTTGCGTCGGCTTGCACCAGGGCACGCATCAGATCTCGACGCAGGTCCAACACGATGAGTGACGTCGCGGAACTCATCAGATAGGTGCCTGCGAAGTTGAATGTGCCTCGAATGACGAACAGGCCAATCACAACCAGGGGGACGGACCAGAGGGGGTATTTCAGTCCGTCTTTGAAACCCGAGTCGATCAGCTTCTTGAACAGCGCGGGAACCAGCGGCTCCACAGCTGAGCTGATCAAGAAGAACACAACTGCGGCAAGCAACATGCGCCACCTGGGACGGACGTATTTCAACAGTCGTTGCGTGGTGTCATCGTCGGCCATGAGGGGGGAGGGTGAGCCTTGTGAAAATCGAGCCTGCGATTGTCGCATCGCTATTCGGTGCTCATGCCGGCAAGTGATCGAGAAGGTGGCGCAGCGCGTGCTGGACATCGGGCAGCGACGGTATCTGGCCTTTGCCGCCCAGACTGGCAACCGGCCCTGAGCCCATCAGACCGGCAAGGCCGGGTTCATGGTCGCAATAGATGCCGATGGTGGGGCGGCCGTGTGCTGCAGCCAAGTGGCTCATGCCCGTATCAAGACCAATGACCACCTGGGATTGCGCCAGCGTATCTGCGGCCTGGGCTACGCTCAAGAATGGGGGCACAACGCCATCGATCGCCTGGGCAATGCCTTGGGCCAGCTTGTGCTCTTCTGGGCTGCCCCACATCACGGCGACTTGCCAGCCCCTTTGACGCAACGCCTGGCCCAATGCAGTCCAGGAACTTTGCGGCCAGAGCTTCTCTGGGCGGCTGGCGCAAGGAATCAATGTGGCAAATGGCTGTGTGCCTGGGGTCCAGGCTTGAGAGGATGCCCGCAATCCGAAGTCGGGTGGCGTGTTCGGCAGTGGATAGCCCAGCAGTTTGGAGGCCAGCTGCCTGCATCGGTCGACGGCATGCAGATCGCGGGATACATGTGCCCTGCGGGAGTAGAACAGCGATGCCAGGGGTTCCCGGATGCTGTGCCAGTCGTAGCCTGCGCGCGGGCCTCGCGCCATGCAGGCAAACGCGGCGCTTTTGAGCAGACCTTGCATGTCGATGATGAGGTCGTAGGGGTCTCGTCTCATCTCTGCTCGCCAGGCCTTGAGTGCCTCCCGGGTTTCGGGAGCGCGCAGGTTGCGTCGCCATTTGCGCCACTGCAGGGCAATGACGCGGCGCACGGCGTGATGTTGTTCGGGCATGGCGGCAAAGCCGCGCTCGACGAGCCAGTCGATTTCAATGCCGGGCATGGCCTCAGCCATGTCGCTGATCGCGGGTAACGCGTGAACCACATCACCCATGGAGCTCGTCTTGACGATCAGGACCCGCATCAGCGATTGGCGCTTTGTTCAGCGACAAGCACCGGATTGAATCGAGGGTCGTTGTACATCTTGAATTGGCGATAGACCTTGAAATAGGCACGTCCTGCCTGCGTGTCGGCAATCAAGGTGTCGAGACAGTCGGCGAGATCCTGGCGTTGCGTCAGCAGGCGTTCGAGCTTGATCTGGCTGCTGGCCCTGTGGCTTTCATCCACGTCTGTTCGCATGGTCTGAGCACGCATTGCGTGAATTTTCAGGGCCATGATCGACATGCGGTCGATGATGCTGCCCGCAGTTTCGCTGTTGAGGCGAGCGCCAGCAGGTACCTTGGACGCTGGCGCATCAGACCGCGCGGCTTGTGCGTCAACCAGCCCCAACTCCGTCAAGAGTATTTCATCGACTCTTTCCGTTGCGTCGTTTCTGGCCTGGTTGAATCTGTCAATGGCTCTTTTGTTCTGGGTGATTTCGGTATCACTGACCTGTGTGCGCCGCGCCAGATCTTCTTCGGCCCACAGCTTGCTGTTGAAGAAATGATTGGTGCCGATCCACAGCCACAAGAGTGATGCCCGGTTGCTCGGTTGGGCTTCAACGGGCTCGGCCACCGGCGGGCCGCCTGCGGCTTCCAGTGTGGTGTCGTGAAGGCGGCTTATCTGCTCGCCCAGGTTGCTCAGCGTGTGCATCAGGCACGTTCCTCGTCGTTTCGCTTGACTTGCGCAAGCGCGCAATTATGCAACTGGGAGTCTCCGCCGTCGCAAGTGCCAGTGGACCGGGTTAGCGTATGCCTCGCAGGCGAAGTCGCAGTTTCTTGAAGGTTCGTTTTGCGCCTCTGTAGTTTTGTAGAGTCAGCTCCTCGTTGGATGGCAGATGAAAACGGGCTCGCAGGTGGCTGGGTACGAGGGCAATTTCCCGGCGTGCTGGGTCATCCAGGCGAGCGGGGTCTTGTGTCAACAAGAATTTATCGCAGTAGGAATTGAACAAGCGCTCGATTTTGAGTTCGTACTGCAAACCCATGGCTCCATCCTGTTCCCTTCCATAGAAGCTGTTGGCACCATGAACACGGTAACCGATGGTCAGAGAAGGGAGGTAGCATTTAGATGCACCGACAATGGCTGAGCCATAGATAAAGATATCGTCGGCCCGGGTCCGCCAGTCGTCAGCAAATGGATAAGGCAGGAGTTGCTGGAATAAGGCGCCCGTCAGGCTGATGCACGATGTCGGACTGCCTGTCCATGTTCTTCTTGCTCGCGCGGTGTGGCTGGAAATACGCCAATTGAAATCGGGGTACGAACTTGTCCTCAACGCTGTTCTTGGCGGGCTCGCGGGGGAGGCAAAATGGGTTGGTTCGCAAAAATAAAGGTCGGCACTGATGGCTTGATGTTTTGGCATCAGCAAGGAGAGGTAGTCCGTTGGGAGGACGTCGTCTGCGTCAAGAAAGCAAACAAAATCAGTCGGATCAATCAAGTTGGCAACGGCATTAAAGCAAGACAACTGCCCACCATTCTCTTTGAATATCGTTTTTATATTTTTATATTTGGGCAGTAGAGCAGAGATGATTGGTCGGGAGTGGTCTGTTGATCCGTCGTCAATGATGTAAATGGTGTCGAAAGAATATGTTTGCTCTACGGCAGACATAATGCATTCCTCTATATATGTTGCATAGTTGTAATTGTTGATGACGCAAACCGTTCTCATGACATTTTGGCGTGAAGGTTATCTAGGGAACAGATCCTAGCATTGCCTCATGACGCGGCAGGCAAGGTGCGTACTCTCTTCTATTCTGGCGGGTCGTGGCCTGCAGGTGTGGTAGCCTCTAGCCCGCATCTTTTTGGGAGTGATCGTGAAAGTTCTAGTGACAGGTGGGGCAGGTTTTCTGGGGTCACATCTGTGTGATCGTCTGGTGGCCGCGGGCCATGAAGTGCTCTGTGTGGATAACTACTTCACAGGCAGTCGCCGCAATATTGCCCATCTGCTGACGCACCCCATGTTCGAGATCATCCGGCACGATGTGACCTTCCCGCTCTACGTCGAAACGGATCGGATTTTCAATCTGGCCTGCCCTGCCAGCCCCGTTCACTACCAGTTCGACCCAGTCCAGACAACCAAGACCAGCGTGCATGGTGCGATCAATATGTTGGGGCTGGCCAAGCGTGTCAGGGCGCGCATCTTGCAAGCGTCGACCAGTGAGGTCTATGGTGATCCCGAGGTGCACCCTCAACCGGAGAGCTATTGGGGGCAGGTCAATCCGATCGGCATTCGCAGTTGCTATGACGAGGGCAAGCGTTGTGCGGAAACGCTGTTCTTTGACTACCACCGTCAGCACAATCTGGATATCAAGGTTATGCGCATTTTCAATACCTATGGTCCACGCATGCACCCGCATGATGGCAGAGTCGTCAGCAACTTTATCGTGCAGGCGTTGAAAGGTGATGACATCACGATCTACGGTGATGGTTTGCAAACCCGCAGTTTTTGCTATGTGGATGACTTGATAGAGGGTATGCTGCGTTTAATGGAAACGGAGTCTGGTTTTACCGGTCCAGTGAATATTGGTAATCCGGGTGAATTCACCATGCTCGAATTGGCCGAGAGGGTTTTGAAGTTGACGGGAAGTCACTCCAAATTGGTATTCAAGCCGCTGCCCAGCGATGATCCACGGCAGCGTCAGCCTGATATTGCTCTGGCGAAAGAAAAACTGGGATGGGAACCTAAGGTGTCTCTGCACGACGGGTTGGAGCGAACGATCCATTACTTCAAGACGGTTTTGTCCGCCTGATGCAGGATACATTTGAAAAATTCCGTTCTTTTCTTGGTATTTAACCGAGCTGACACAACCGCGCAGGTTTTCGAAGCCATTCGGCAAGCCCGTCCACCGCGGTTGTATGTGGCGGCCGATGGGGCGAGGGAAGGCCGGCCTGGCGAGGATGCGCTTTGCGAGGCGACCCGTCGCGTGGCCACCCAGGTGGACTGGCCATGTGAAGTGCGGACGCTGTTTCGTGACCGCAATCTGGGTTGCAAGGCCGCAGTTTCCAGTGCGATCACCTGGTTCTTCGAGCATGAAGAGCAGGGTGTGATACTGGAGGACGATTGCCTGCCGGCTCCGGTGTTTTTTGCCTATTGCGACGAGTTGCTGGAGAAATACCGCGACGATGAGCGCGTCACGTGCATCAGCGGTGACAACTTTCTGCCGGATTCGGTCCGGCAGCAGCTGACAGATTCTTATTACTTTTCTGTTTTCAATCACATCTGGGGATGGGCGTCCTGGCGTCGTGCATGGCAAGGCTATGACGTGAACATGAGCGACTGGAGCCTGCAGCGAGGTAAGGCCATCCTCAAGCGTGTATTCCCGGACAATCCGCCTTTGAGGCGCATCTGGCTGGGTACCCTGGATCGGGTGGCACGAGGTGAGATCAACACATGGGACTACCAATGGGTCTATCACTGCTGGCGAGCCGGTGGCCTGACCTGCCTGCCATCGGTCAACCTCATCTCCAACATCGGGTTCGATGAGCGCGCCACCCATACCGTGGATGGCAATAACCAACTGGCGGCGTTGCCGACGCAGTCGCTGGCCATGCCCTTGAAGCATCCTGTGGAAGTACGTCAGAACCATCGGGCCGACAAGTGGTCGGGCCATCATCTCTTTCCGGTGGCCCGCTACACGCTGCGACGTGTGCTCGGCCGTCGTATCAAGGTTTTTCTGGGATTGCGTCAAGAAGCATGAGTGCCGCTAACAGCCTGACTTGCCGGGTATGTGCAGACCAAGCCAGATTTCTCTGGCGAGCCGCGCCGTTGGGGCATCAAGTTGGCTATTTCGAGTGTGGGTCATGCGGCTATATCCAGACGGAACAGCCGTTCTGGCTGGATGAGGCCTATGCGTCCCCCATCAACCTGACGGATACAGGCATTCTCGGGCGAAACAAGGATTGCATGGAGCGTGTGCTGATCACGCTCTGGTTGCTCAAGGCTCGGCAGGGGCGCGTGATCGACCTGGCTGGCGGATTTGGCATCCTCGTTCGCATGTTGCGAGACGCGGGCGTCGATGCCCGGTGGTCGGACAAATACGCCCAGAATCTGGTCGCCAAAGGATTCGAGGACGATGGTGGCCATGCCGTTCTGGCGACTTCGTTTGAGTCATTCGAGCATTTCATCGACCCAGTGCAGGAGATGTCTGCCATGCTGTCCCGGGCTGACTCTTTGCTTATCTCAACTCAATTGGCGCCTGTGCCAACGCCTCCGCCATCAGCATGGTGGTACTACGGGCTCGAGCATGGTCAGCATATCGGCTTCTTTCGACGCCAGACGCTCGAGTACCTGGCGTCGCGATTGAATGTACGCGTGTTGTCGGACGGGGAGTCTTTTCACTTGTTTACGCGCTCGTCCTTGAGCGAGTATTTCTGGCTGCAGGCCTTGAAGCGCCGCAAGCGTTGCTTCAAGTGGGCGAGGCGAGGGCTGGCGTCACTGACCTGGTCTGATCATGAGGCGCTCAAGTTGCGCCAGATCTGAGAGGGTCAGGCCTGCCAGGTGACATAGTCACCGGTGGTTGAACCGTGCTTGAATATGGTTGGATCCGCGTGAGCACAGAAGATTTGACCATCCGCCGGCTCGTTCAGCATGAAGAGCTTGTTCATCATCCAGTCGACCCCCATGAGGCGAACCCAGGGGCGGCGAATGAGCGTGCGCATGAACAGTCTCGCCAGTTCCCGGTTGATCAGGTAGGCGCAGGCCGTGTTCGTGGTTGGGCGGATGTAGTAGCGAAAGTGCTCGTCTCGGCCTGACTCCAGTTTGGAAATGGCCAGATCCTCGAGTCGGCAGCCACCGGCCAGATCCACGTAGATCTGCTGTTGCGCTGGAAGTTGATCAAGACGTTCCAGCAGCTCACGCAAGCTGCGCGCGCTTGTTTCGCGAAAGACGACGTCATCTTCAAACACCAGCAGATACAAGAGGCCTGACTCCAGGAATTGTTGCCACATACGGATGTGTTTGTCGGAAACGATCGTCTCGATATGGCTGTTGCGCATCCAGCGCTTGGCGGCCTCCCGGGGTGGGGCGTATTTCTTGAGCGCGTTCTTGATGAAGACACGCAACGCCCTGATACCGGACTTGATCTTGAGACCACGGTAGCGTGACCACGCCCTGTCCTGAGCGAAGTAGGCATAGTCGCGGGCGAGGGCCATCCACAAGCTGTGTGGTTCGACGGGCGGCTGCTCGCTGGCTTCAAGTCGGATGACGGGGCGTGTCGACGAAAGGGTCGCGATCAGGGTGGCCACTTCGGGGAAGAGATATTGGTTACGCTCGTTGTTGCGGTTGTGAACCAAACCAATCGCGAGGCCTGATGCTGCTGTGGATGCGGGTGGGGGCAAAAAGGCAGACGTTGACATCGTGATCCTCGGGGCCTCAGCGCTTGAGATGCGCTTTGATGGCGTTTCTGATGACTTTGCTGGTGCGCTTGTTGCGCGTGTGGATGGTGAGGCCGGTGTTGATCAGCCGAGGATTGATGAAGATGCGGTGGCCTGCATCCACCATGTGTTGATGGTGTGGCACGTGTTCGCATGTCTCATTGCCCAGGTTATCGTGCGAGCGGTAGCCGCCTGAAAGGAAGGCTTGGCGGGTGTAGATGGCAAGGCCGCCAAAGGCCGAAGTGACGGCGATGGGTGGGCTGTGAAGGGGGATGCGGACCTGTCGGCTGTAAACAGCGATATCCCGTGCCGTTTCATGGCCGAAGATGGGCTCCAACATAGCCAGCTGCTGGAGACAGTCATTGGGGCACCAGTCCGGATGACGCAAAGCCCAGATGTCGTAGTAGTGGCCATCCTGGTTGGCAGTGAGCGCACCCCACGCCTCATGGATCTCGAAGCAGCTCCCAATGGCTTCGGCGTTGAGCAGGTTGTTCATGCCATCCAGATCGGCCACGATCACGTAGTCGACATCGGCGTAGGCAGGGTTGTCGCGGACCTCGCCGAGATAGGCATTGCGACAGTGCGCCATGCGAGCGCTCCGCGCCGGGAGGGTTTCGCTTAGCCGCCCCAATGATCGGAATTGGATGCGCGAATCCTGCCGGACCATGGCCGCCAATGTGGCCAGCGTGCCGTCGGTGGAGTCGCTTTCGATGACCAGCACATGGACTTCTTGGAAGCCAGCGGCTGCAGTCATCAGTCGTGCGATGTCGCTCTTGATGGTCTTCTCGCCATTGCGGATCAGGCCCGCGATCAGAACCTTGGCCTCGGACTGGGCGCGACGAATGTGTGGGGGAGTCGGCATGAGCGAGAGGCCTTAACGGATCATGGTCTTGAGTTCGGGTGTCAACGCTGGTTTGCGCGCCGGATCAAAAGGCTTGTAGAGCCACCCCGACAGCCAGCACATCAATTGGAACAGCCTTTTGTCGAGTGAAACCGCGCGCTTGTCGAGTCTGGGGTTGGCCGAGAAGCGGCCGCCAGCAGACAACGGCAGCCTCGAGTGCAGGCCCAGCCGCGTTACCTCGCCGTGGATATAGTCCGGATCGAAGGTGTTGGGGTAGCTGCCATGGCTGTCGTTCCCCACTTTGATGGTATTGACCTGAATAAAGGAGCGCCAATAGTGCTTGCGGATCAGCTTCTGGTTGATCACGCAGGGGTACCACCACGACACCTGATCGTATCGGGAGACGTACGGGCTGCCGCCGAGGTGGTCGCGCAGGATGCGGGCATCGAAGCACTGGAACTGCTCGTCGGAGTCGTAGGCCAGCACCCAGCTTGGCGGCTTGGCACCCAGCTTCTTGGTGAAGCGCTCGGTCTTGGGAACGCGCGGCACGGCCACGGCTGGCCTGAGCCTGGATACGGTGTGCTCGAACGAGTCGAGCTCGGCGGCCGTTGTGAGCGCATCGCCGTCCATGAAGACGATGTAGTCGACATCGGCCATCTGCATGGCCTGGTGGCACAAGGCCCGGCGTCCTTCAGACCAACTGGACTTGGGCAGATAGCTTGACCCATCGCGCCGCGCATCCCAGGTCAGGCTCAGCAGCGTGCGGCCTGCAAAGATGGCATGCAGCTTGTCAATGTCTGTGACACGACCTTGAGCGAGATAGCAAAACCGCTTTATGCGCTGTTGTCCTTCTTCAATCCCTTGCATGTGTAAGTCCGTCAAGCCTGAACCGCACCAATCTGCCCGCAGAAGGCGGGGTACTTGATCAGGTGTTGCCGCACTTCTGGCGGGAAGTGATTCAGTGTCACCATCTTGGACGCGATGGGTCTGTCGAAAAGATCCTGGCCTTTGCCCATGCGGTCGGCAATGCGGTCTTGCGTGTTGAACTTCCCGTTGTTGAATTCCTGGTGCGAGAAGGAGCTGATCTTGTTGGCGATTTGCTCTGGCGTCATGAAGTAGGAAAAATGGTAGCCGCCATGCGCGATCTTGGGCAGGCGCTTGCGCTTGGTGCGGATGCGTTGGGGCGTGTAGCGCGCAAAGGTCTCGCAGGACGTGATGATGGACCCCAGGCAAGGTTCATCGCGCAGGTTGGCAGCGCTGTAGAAGAACTCCTCTTGCCGGAAGATGTGCGGGATCTTGCTCACCAGCCATTGGCGCCACGCTGAATGGCGAATGCGCTCGATGGCGCCGGGGGCCGGGATCTCATCGACATCGCTGGCAATGGCCAGGTCCGTGGGAGCGAAGGCCTTGAGCGCTTCGGCAATGGCATTGCGTTGGGCGTACTCGATCTTCCAGAAATCGGTGCTGCGGTCGCATCGCTCGGGCTTGTGCGAAAAGTCCATGCCACTGGTGTCGATGCGGGCGATGTGGTGCGTGAGCTTGTCGGCAAAGGGCTTGAAGCGGTCGCGGTTGGCCGCGAAATGCGAGCTCTTGGGCTGACCCGAGAACGTATGGTCTGCCTCTACCACGATGAAGTGATCGACATAAGGCGCCAGGATGTTCAGGCGCATCTCCAGCATGTCGAGCTCGTTGAAAAAGCAAAACGCGTCGATGATTTTCATGGTGAGTCAAAAGGCCAGTCGGGCCCACAGACGGAGATCAGCCAGGTTCAGAGGCTTGACCTGCCGGCGCAGGCGCAAGGCCTGGCGGGCCAGAGGCTTCATTTTCCGTCGGATCAGGTGTTTGACGAAGCCGCGCGCTTCCACGCTGCCAAAAAGGCTAGCAGGTGCATGTGCCAGGAAGGCGCTGAGCTCGGTTTCGCTGAGCAGTTGCCCCATGTTGGACAGGCCATGGAAGCCGAAGCTGGAGGGTGTTTGCCGCTGGCGCTCGAAGGCAAAGCGGTGGGCAAGCGACTCGTCGGCGAAGCGGATGTCCCAGCGCCGCTCCAGCAGCGTGCGATAGGTCCGGGCGATGCAGACATCCTCCGGGTGATGGGGCTGGATATCGTTATGGGCCAGCGCGTCCAGCAGTTTGGCGGAGCGCAGCGAGAAGCCGCCATTGCCCACCCGGTGGGCATCCTTGTACTGAGGCCAGACGGCGCCGATGTAGTCCATGTTGAGGAAGTCATCGCGCCACATGGCCGGGTCCAGCACATAGCCATCCCATTGCACGATCAGCATGTGGGAGGTGGCCAGGTAGGGGCGCATGCCCTTGAGCAGAAAGTGCGAGTAGGCCTCGATGGAGGTGATGCTGTCGAGCTCGATGACGCGGATGGAGGCGGGCACGTGCTTCAGGCCATGGCCCGGGCGCGTGAACAGCAGGGCCGCGCCAAACTCGGCCTTCTCCATGCACAGCAACATGGCGTCAAGCGCCAGCTCGGGCAGGCGGGTATCGACGCAGCAAAGCGTGACCTGAGGCAGGCGCAGCATGGTGGTCATCCGGCCGTTCCCAGGTAGAGCTGGATGTACTGTGCTGCCGCCCTGGGCCAGGTGTAGTGCAGGGCCTGGTTGCGAACGCGCTCGCTTTGGCCTGTGCCGGCCTGTGCGTGCAAGGCCAGGCGCTCTTCAACGACATGGCGCATGGCCAAGGGCGTGAAGTCCTCCCAATAGGCCGCGCCTTCGCCACAGATCTCGGGCAGGCAGGTGCGGCGCGCCACGATCACGGGCTTGCCAAAGAACATGGCCTCGATGGGCGGCAGGCCGAAGCCTTCCATGAGCGATGGGAACAGAAAGGCGGTGCAGTGGGCGTACAGCCAGGCCTTCTGGGCTTCGCTGACGTCGAGCACGAAGCGCACGTTGGTGAGCCCCAGGTGGTGAACACGCGCTTGATGGGCCTTGACTTCGGGACTGTCGGGGCCGACCAGCACCAGCTTACGTTCGGGCCAGATGGCGGCCATGTCGATGAGCGCGCCCACGTTCTTGGAGGGCGACATGCGGCTGATGTGCAGCATGAAGTCTTCGCCATTCAGGGACTCGACCGGTGTTTGAGGGGCTGATGTCAGGTCGGCGGCACCGTTGTGGATGACCGTGGCAGCGGGGGCCCAGGGCAGATGCTGGCGGAGGTCGTCGGCGGTGTAGCGGCTGATGGCCACAAGCTGGTCCGCGCGGCGCAGATGCCGGGTCAGTCGCATGTTCTGCCACCACAGGCTCAGGCCCTGCTTGGCATACACGTGGTTCAGATCATGCACGGTGATGATGTTGCGTCGGCTGTTGGCCGGAGGCCTGTAGCGCATGTGCTGGTGCAGCCCATGCCACACATCGAGATCGACCGGGAAGCGGTGGCGCAAGCGCATGTTCTCGTTCAGCTCGTGGTACTCGACACCATCGCCAAACGTGCCATGCCATTGGCGCGGCAGGATGAAATGAAAACGCCAGCCATGCCGGGCTTCGAGTTCCCGGGCCTGGTTGCTGAACTGCATGGCCAATTGGCGCGACACCTCGGCCAGCCCTTCATTGAAGTGCTTGATGTGGCCGAACTGCAGGGCAATGTGGCGCTGGGCGGTCATGGCGGCGTGGCGAGTTCGATGGCCTGACGCACGGCGGCCAGTTCGGGCCAGCCCTCATCGGGACGAAGGATGGTGACGCCATCACCTTGCGCCCACCACATCGGCGCGGCATCGGGGCCGAGCACGCTGACGACCCGCCCGCCCGCTGCGGCAGCCAGGTGCCCGGGCCCGGTGTCGTTGGACACTGTGCAGGCCGCCTGCTGGCTCAGTGCAGCGTATGCACCCAGGCCCACACCGGTCAAGATCTGGGCGCTGGGATAGTCGGCTTGGGCCTGAGCTTCTTCACCGGGGCCAGGGCACAGCACGACTTGTCTGCCTTGCGCGATCAGCTGGCGCACCAGCTCGGGAAAAGCCGGCCACAGTTTCTTGCCCGTGGTGTCGGCCGCGCCTGAGAACGGGCACAGGATGATGAAGCCTGGCCTCAGGCCATGTTCGCTGATGAGCTTTGCGGCTTGCGCCTGGTGTGTGGCTGATGGCTTCAAGCCCAGATTGCGTGGTCGTGCTTGCTGCACGCTCGCGAAGTCGCTGCCGATGCGCCAGTAGTTGTCGGCCGCATGCAGGCCAGGCTGATAGGCCACGCCATGGCTGAGCAGCAGGCCGCGGCCTTCCTTGATGTAGCCAATGGGCTTGAGCCCGGCCAGGCGCGCCTCCAGCGCACTGGAAAAGGAGCTGGTCAGCAGCACGATGTTGGGGCGCTTCAAGAAGGCCGGATGGACCTTGCCGAGTTGCGTCCGCAGCGAGCGCAGTTGCCGGATGGCGTCGGCGCGCTTGGCTGGGCGCACATGCACCTGCCAGCCATGTCCTTCAAACAGGTCGATGGTCCAACGCTTGCCGATGAGGTGCAGCTCAAAGCCCTGTTCTGCCAGCATGGTCAAGGTGGGCAGCGACAGCACGGCTTCGCCCACCCAGTTGCACAGTCTGACGATCAAAGGGCCTTGCTGCGGGTGCTTCATGCGGCATCGACCTTCTGCATGACGTCGTCCATGGTGGGCCACTGGCGATTCGGGCCCTGTGCAATGCGGTTCTGAGGGCCCCATGGGCGCCATTGTTCGGGCTTGGTCGGGCCCAAGACACTGAGCACGGGCGTGCCCACCGCCGCGGCCATGTGCGCCGGCCCCGTGTCATTGGAGATGACCAGGCTGGCGCGCTTGAGCAGGCCGAGGTAGACATCCAGCTTGACGCCGGGCAGGCAGATGGCGGCTGGGTGCTCGTCTCGCGCAATGGCTTCTTCGCCTGGGCCGGGGCAGGTCACGATCTGCCGGTCATGGCGCGCGGCGAGTTGCGCGGTGAGGTGCGCGAACTCGGGCCAACGTTTGTCTTGGCCGTCCACGTCGCCTGCGGCATAGGGCACGATGCAGACGAAACCGGGCTGGATGCCATGAGCGGCCATCAGTGCGTCGGCGGCTTGCTGAGCGGCAGGCGCAACCTGCAGGTCGATGCGATCAGGCGGTGGCGAGGCCGTGCCGGTGAGCTTGCAGGCCAGCTCCCAGAAGCCTTCCAGCGCATGGGCTGGCGGGCTCGGGTGTGCGGCGTGCCAGGCCTGGCTGAGCAGCAGGCGTCTGCCGTCTCGTACAAAGCCCGCGGGCTTGAGGCCGGCCCAACGTGGTTCGAATGCGCTGGAAAAGGAGTTGGGCATGAGCAAGGTGTTCACGCGGTCGCCAAACCCGGGATCCACACTCAGGCATTGCTGTTTGAGTTCGCGCAACTGGGCCACGCGCTCGCCAAGCTTGCCTGCCCGTGACGTGATGGGCCAGCCATGTGCACCCAACAGAGCCTTTGCCCAGCCTTTGCCATAGAGGTGGGGCTCATAGCCGTGAGACTGCAGCAATTGCAGGGCGGGCAGACCCAATACAACGTCGCCAACCATATTGCAGAGCCGAACGATCAAGGGGCCACGCGGCAGGGATGGATTGGACTGACTTGGCGTGGGCATCAGGCGAATTCTGCCAGCTGGATGCAATAAAAAACCCCGCAAAGCGAGCTGTGCGGGGTTCAGTATTTTGGTGGCCAAGGGCGGAATCGAACCACCGACACGCGGATTTTCAATCCGCTGCTCTACCAACTGAGCTACTTGGCCATTTCTTGCACTGAAAACTGCGGTTGCAGCAATCAGTGAAGACCTAGACTATAACATCAATTTGCGGCCGTTTTCTTGCTACGACCCAAATCGACGCCCAGCTGTTTGAGCTTGCGGTAGAGGTGGGTGCGCTCCAGGCCGGTCTTCTCGGCCACGCGGGTCATGCTGCCGCCTTCGCGGGCGAGGTGGAACTCGAAGTAAGCGCGCTCGAAATCGTCGCGGGCTTCGCGCAGAGGGCGGTCCAGCTCGAAGCTTTGTTCGTGCGAGGGGCCGCTGGGCGCGTGGCCATTCATGGCCGGTGCCTGCTGCATCGAACCATAGGTGATGGGGCTGGTGTGATGGTGGTGGGCGTCGCCACCGACCAGTTCGCTTCGCACAGGCGAGACCACGTTGTTCATGCCCGCATAGGACGATGCGGCCGTGATTGGCGTGACGGTGGCCAGGTGCACGGGAGGCGTCGGGGCGGCGGCGCGTGGTGCGGGTTTGGTCAGGCCCTGTTCAACGGCACGCAGCAATTTCTGCATGGTGATGGGCTTTTCGAGGAAGGCCTGCGCGCCGAACTTGGTGGCTTCGACAGCCGTGTCGATGGTGCCGTGTCCGGACATCATGATCACCGGCATGGTCAGTTGACCGCTGGCCGACCACTCCTTGAGCAGGGTGACGCCATCGACATCAGGCATCCAGATGTCGAGCAAGACCAGATCGGGCTTGCACTGCTCTCGCAGGATACGCGCCTTGGCGGCGCTTTCAGCAACTTCGACCGCGTGGCCTTCGTCGCTCAGGATTTCCGACAGCAGGGCACGGATGCCCAGTTCGTCGTCAACAACAAGAATGGTTGCCATGAATTTCTTTAACCCCCAGGTGGGAATGATGACCAGTGTCACCCAACTTGGGCATATTTTGATGTCAGCTTTGAAAATGATAACGAAACTTGAGCGCCTCTCACAGTATGGGCTTGTGAGGGATACCCTAGTTCGAGCGATCTTTGGGGCGATGCATCGTCTTGAAACTCGAGATTGCGCAGTCTCACAAGCGCACCGTGTTCATCGGCGATCTTCTTGACGACCGCCAGACCAAGGCCTGTGCCTTTGGCTTTGGTGGTGAGATAGGGCTCGAAGGCGCGCTTGAGGATCTTATCCGGGAAGCCTGGTCCGTTGTCGCGCACGGCCAAACGGACAGCGCGGATGCTGCCATCGTCCTTCAATGGGGCATCGGTGCGGATCAGCACGCGAGGCTGGCCATCGACGGGTGGGTGCTCGGTGACGGCATCAAGCGCGTTCTGCACGAGGTTGTGCACGACCTGGCGCAGCAGCGTGGCATCGCCCAGGATCCAGGGCAGGCCTTCGCGCAAGTCGACTTGCAGCGTGCCTCGTTCGAGCTCATGGCCATACAAGGCCAGCACGTCGGTGACCAGCTCGTTGATGTCGATGGGTATCAGTCTCGCGGTGGGTAGGCGCGCGAAGTCGCGGAACTCGTTGATCAGGGTCTTGAGCGCCTGCACCTGCGTGACGATGGTGTTGACCGAGCGCGTGAGCAATTGACGCGAGGGTTCGTCGAGCTTGTCTTCGAGCTTGATCTGCATTCGCTCGGCCGACAGCTGGATGGGCGTCAGCGGGTTCTTGATCTCATGGGCCACGCGACGCGCCACTTCGCTCCAGGCTTCGGCGCGTTGGGCGGACACGACCTCGGTGAGGTCATCGAACACGATGAGGCGCTCATTGGGCGGCAGCTCCGCACCACGCACGAGCAAGGTCAAGGGCTCGGGGTTGGACGGCAGGCTGAGTTCGTAGGACTCCTGCCATTGCTGGCGCTCACCGGGTGTGGGGTCGTTGGCATAGAGGTCAAAGCGCTGGCGGATGTTCTCGGCGAAGCCTTCGAGGCCGTTGACATCGGACAGGGAGCGGCCTTTGTAGACCGACAGGGGCAGGCGCAGGATGCGTGTGGCGCCGGGGTTGACCATGTCGATGCGGCCCGAGGCGTCGAACACGATGACGCCGGCGGTGAGGTTGTCGAGGATGGTCTGCAAGTGGGCGCGGGCGCTGTCGAGTTCCTGCACGCTGCGCTCGGCGAGCATGCGGGCATCGGCCAACTGCTGGGTCATGGCGGCGAAGGAGCGGGTCAGGCCACCGAGTTCATCGGTGGTGGCGAAGATGGCCTTGGGGCGCAGGTCGCCACGGGCCACTTCGCCCACGCCTTCGGCCAGCAGCAGCAGCGGCCGGGCCAGCTGTTGGCCGAGCAGCGCGGCCAGCAGGAAGGCACCGAAGACAGCCAGCACGAGCGCCAATGTGAGCGTGCCGATGTACATGCGCTTGAGGCCCACGCGGCCCAGCGAGCGCTGCTGGTACTCGCGGTAGGCCGTCTGCACGTCCAGCGCGTTGCGCACCAGTTCGGGTTGCAGCTTTTGCGTGACCAGCAGATAGCGACCGCGTGCGGTCAGGCTGAAGCTGTGGTCGGGCATCCAGGCCAGGGCCAGCACGCGTGCCGATGTGGCCGGGGCGCTGCTGTCGCGGCGGCGCCTGGCTTGCTTGTCAGCTTGATCGTCGGGGCGGTCGTCCAGACCTTCGACCAGGGCCATGACCCCTTTGCTGCGGGCTTCCTGGCGCCAGCTGGTTGGCAGTCTTTCCGAGGCCAGGATGCGTGAGGCATCACCGCCGGCCGTGAGCTCGATCTGGCCGTTGTCGTTGAGCACGGTCACGGCCTGTGCGCCCAGTTGCTCGCGCAGGCGTTCGAGTTCGAGCACACCGGTGGCCGGTGCGGGGCCGGGCTCGATGAAGTTGGTGCTGGGCTGGGGTGTGTTCAACCGTTCGGCGGCCAGCCTGGTCTTGCTGGCCAGATCGGTGGTGAGGTTGTCGAGCGTGCTGCGCCCGAGGTTCAGGCCGGCTTCCAGTGCGCCTTCCACGCGGACGTCGAACCAGGTCTCGATGCTGCGTGAGACGAACTGGTAGGACACCATGTAGATCAGCAGGCCGGGTACCAGGCCGACCAGGCCGAAGATGCCGGCGAGCTTGAGCAGCAGCTTGCTGCCGAACTTGCGGGCGCGCAGGCGCAGTGCGAGTCGCCCCACGGCGATCAGGATGACGAGGATCAGGATGGTCGCCAGGGCCACGTTGGCCCACAGCAGCCATTGGTAGTGGCGTTCGTAGCGTTCGCTGTTCTGCGTCGCGAAGACCAGCAGGAAGGTCAGGATCAGGCCGGCACCCGCCATGGCGGCGCTGGCGACGATCCAGGCCCAGCGGTTGGCTTTGATGGTGCTCATTCAGCGCGATGGCTGCACGGCCACCCTGCGTTGGACGTCCAGGCTACCGGTGGTCAGGCCACCCAGCCCGCCCAGTCCGATCTGCAAGGGGCGTGGCAACTCGTCGGTATCCAGCCTGAAGCTGAAGTCGACATAGTGGTCCGGCTCATCACCTGCGGGAATGGTGTCGGCAATGCGCCAGCGATCGGTGCGTCGCAGGGCGTCGAGGGCGTCGGGCAGGCTGTTGTAGTGACGGCTGAGGTCGTCCAGGCTCAGGCGCCAGCGGCGTGTCAGGGGCTGGTAGGCCAGGCGCCAGCGGCGGGTGGCGCTGCCGCGTGATTGGTCTGTCCAGTACCAGCGGCTGCGAAACACCTCGGCTTCGGCCACGAACACCACGGCCACGCCCTTGCTCAAGGCTTGTTCCAGGTCCTTGGGGAGATCAAGCCGCACGCTGTAGCTCAGCAGCAGGCCTTCGTCACTGCGTTGCACCGAGAGCCGGTCGAGTTCCAGGCTGTGGTGGGTGGGGATGTTGTCGGCATGCGCGAGCCGCCCTGCCGGCGCCAAGGTGGCAGCGAGCAAGGCTGAGGCACTGCATCGGAGCAGTTCTCGGCGGCGCATCAAGGACATCACGCACCTTGGGTGGTTTTGGACAGCAAGGCGTAGAAAAAGCCATCGCCACGGTTGTGTCGGGCGGGGTCAAGGTATTCGACCACAGGCAGCAGGTGGCCGGGCGCGGGCCGGGCCTGGGCGTCTGGCGTGCGTTGCAAAAACGCGTCGATGCGGTCCTGGCCCTCTGTTTTGAAAACGGAGCAGGTGCAGTAAAGCAGGTGACCACCAGGCTTGAGCAGGGGCCACAGGGCCTGGAGGATGGCGTCTTGCGTGCGGGCCAGGGCGTCGATGTCGGACTCGCGACGCAGCCAGCGCACATCGGGGTGGCGGCGCACGATGCCCGAGGCGCTGCAAGGGGCGTCCAGCAGGATGGCATCGAAGGGCTGGCCGTCCCACCAGGTATCGGGCTGGCTGGCGTCGGCGGCGATGGTGCGGGCCTTCAGACCCAGGCGGGACAAGGTCTCGGTGACGCGGGTCAGGCGCTGCGGGTCGGCATCCAGCGCGGTCACGTCGAGGTCGGCCAGCTCCAGCAGGTGGGCGGTCTTGCCACCGGGGGCCGCGCAGGCGTCGAGCACGCGGGCGCCTGCAGGCAGGGGCTTTGCGCCAGCATGGATCAGCAGGGGCGCGGCGATCTGGGCGGCGGCGTCCTGCACGGACACATCGCCTTGCTCGAAGCCGGGCAGCTTGGCCACAGGAACGCCTTGAGGCAGGGCGATGGGATCGGGCTGGCTGGGCGAAAGGGGGCGTGCGCCGGTGTCAGGCTGAGCCTGCGCAAGGTCCGCATCCAACAGGTCAGTTTCGACCAGGCGCTGACGATAAGCCGCCACCGTGCCATGGCGCTGGTTGACGCGCAAGGTCATGGGCGGCTGCTCCTGGTTGGCCATGAGGATGGCTTGCCAGTGCTCGGGCCAGTCTTTCTTGAGCCGTTTGATCCACCAGGCCGGGTGGTTGAAGCTGGCGACCGGGTCGCTCTCCAGTGAGGCCAGCAGCTCGGTGCGTTCACGCAGGAAGCGCCGCAGCACGGCGTTGACCAGGCCGCTGGCAGGTTTGGCGCGGCGCTTGGCCGCTTCCACGGCTTGATCGACCAGGGTGTGCTCGTTGTACTCGGTGCCGCAGGCCAGGGCCAGGGCGCTTTGCAGCAGGGCGTCCACCCAGGGCGGCGGCGTCTTGGGGACGAGCTTGTGCCGCAGGGCGCGGGCCAGGCCCAGTCGGCGCAGAACGGTAAAAGACAAGGCCTGCACGCCGGGGCGCTCGTGCGGTGGGCGCTCGGCCAGCACGTCGGTGAGCGAGTGCCCTTGGCTGACGGCCGCCACGGCATCGGCACAGCCGCTCAGCAGTTGCCACAGCGGCAGGCTGCCTGGGGTGTTGGCTGGGGACGAGGTGGGAGGGCGGGCGGGAAGACTCATGGCGCGCAGTCTATGCGCAGCCAAAGCATCCAGCCCGCCTGGGGTGTGATGAATTGCGCGATCGGCGGGATCAGAGCCCGAGGATCAAGCGCCCAGGAAGTGTCGGCGATAGCGGGCCGGCAGATCGGCGATGCGCATCAGCATGGGCAGGTCGGCCGTGTTGAAGTCGGGGTCCCAGGCCGGGGCGCCGAGGACCTTGGCGCCGCAACGCAGGTAGCCCTTGATCAGCGCGGGCGGGTCCACTTGCAGGTGGCGGTCCAGCTCTTCCACGGGGAGGGGCAGGCGGGGGCGCACTTGCAGGTCGATAGGGGCCAGATGGGTCTGGCGCAGCTGTTCCCACAGGCTGGCGGCCACGTGGCCACCGTCGCGCATGCTGATGCTGGCGCAGCCGATCATGGTGTCCAGCTCATTGCGGACCATGAACTCGGCCAAGGCACCCCACAAGGCCATGATGGCGCCGCCGTTGCGGTGCTCAGGGTGCACGCAGGAGCGGCCCAGCTCGACCATCTTGCCGCGCAGAGGGCGCAGGCGGGTCAGGTCGAACTCGGTTTCGCTGTAGAGGCCGCCCACGCGCTGGGCGGCATCGGGCGTCAGCACACGGTAGGTGCCGATCACCTGGCCAGGCTCGCCATCCGGGCTGGCCAGGCGCACGAGCAGGTGCTCGCAGTAGGGGTCGAACAAGTCGATGTCGTGGCCAGCGGGGCTGCCGGGAGGCACGCTCAAGCGCGCGCCCATCTCGTCGGCGAAGATGTCGTATCTCAGGCGCTGCGCGGCCCGAACATCTTCTTCAGTGCGAGCCCAAACGACTTCCAAGGCCTGGCGTTGTTCAGAGCTTGGGTGAAGTGACCTCCGTGCGGCACGAGATTCGGCCGAGCGTTGCGAGGACAGGTCTGCCATGGGCAGGGTGGGCAGGGGCAGGTCACGCATGGTCATCTCCAGTCGTTTGGCATCGTGGACATGAGCCGAAAGTGTGGGTTTTGGCGGTGACGACGCCGTGAACGTGTCATGACAATTGCGTGACGCGGAAGGGAGGTGCCAAATGGCCTGTGCCTGATTTCACGGGCACCCTGTGATCCGCGTAAATACTCATGACAAATCCTGAAACACGGGTATTTGCAGCGCTGCTAGGATGCGGTGTATGAGCATCCAGATCTTTGGTTTGCCCGTCTCCCGCGGTGTGGCCATCGGCCGTGCCGTGCTGGTGGCTTCCAGCCGGGTGGACGTGCCCCACGTCTTCATCGATACCTCGCTGATCGAGGAGGAGGTGGCGCGCCTGTTGGCGGCCCGTGATGTGGTGGCCGTCGAGTTCGACACACTCAAGCGCGATCTGCCCGCCGACGCGCCCGCCGAGTTGGCTGCGCTGCTGGATGTGCACCAGATGCTGTTGCAAGACGAGGCCCTGATCGGTGCGGCGGCCGACTGGATCCGCCAGCGGCACTACAACGCGGAGTGGGCCGTTTCGGCACAGTTGGAAGTGCTGGCCCGGCAGTTCGACGAGATGGAGGACGCCTACATCCGCGAACGCAAGGCCGACCTGGAGCAAGTGGTCGAGCGCCTGCTGCGCAGCCTGAGCCGTGGCGTGCCTTCGCCAGTGCCCGATGCCAGCCGCTCAGGCGGTCGCGATTTCGGTGGTGACGAACCCCTGGTGCTGGTGGCCAGTGATATCGCGCCGGCCGACATGCTGTCCTTCAAGCGCAGCGTGTTCACGGGCTTCGTGACCGATGTGGGCGGCAAGACCTCGCACACGGCCATCGTGGCGCGCAGCATGGACATCCCCGCAGTGGTGGGCGCCCGCCAGGCCAGCAGCCTGATCCGCCAGGACGACACCATCATCATCGATGGCGACGCCGGCCTGGTGATCGTGGACCCGTCTCCCATCGTGCTGGAGGAGTACCGCTTCCGCCAACGCCAAAGCGAGCTGGAGCGTTCGCGTCTGGCCCGCCTGCGCCACACGCCGGCCGTCACGCTGGATGGCGAGCGCATCGAGCTGCTGGCCAACATCGAGATGCCGGAAGACAGCCCGGTGGCGCTCGAAGCCGGTGCCGTGGGCGTGGGCCTGTTCCGCAGCGAATTCCTCTTCATGGGCCGCGCGGACAACCTGCCTGACGAAGAGGAGCAGTACGACGCCTACCGTCGCGCGGTCGAGGCCATGAAGGGCCTGCCCGTCGTGATCCGCACGGTGGACATCGGCGCGGACAAGCCGCTGGAAGGCTTGTCGTCCAGCGAGCTGCGACACGAGTCGGTTCTGAACCCGGCGCTGGGCCTGCGTGCCATCCGCTGGAGCCTGGCCGAGCCCAGCATGTTCCGGCGCCAGCTTCGTGCGCTGTTCCGCGCAGCACACCATGGCCCGGTCAAGATCCTCATCCCAATGCTGGCCAGCCAGCGCGAGATCCGTCAGACGCTGGACAACATCGCGCATGTGAAGCGGCAGCTGGCTGAGTCCGGCAAGCCGTATGGCGAGGTCGAACTGGGCGCGATGATCGAGGTACCGGCGGCCGCGCTGACCCTGCCGGTCTTCCTGCGCTATTTTGACTACGTCTCGATAGGCACCAATGACCTGATCCAGTACACGCTGGCCATTGACCGGGCCGATGAGGCCGTGGCCCATCTGTACGACCCCTGGCACCCGGCCGTGCTGCAGCTCCTCCATTCCACGATCACGCAGGCGCGTGCGGCGGGCAAGGGCGTGAGCGTGTGCGGCGAGATGGCGGGCGACCCGGCCTTCACCGAGTTGCTGCTGGCCATGGGCTTGCGCAGCTTCTCGATGCACCCTTCGCAGATCGCCTCGGTCAAGCAGCGCGTGCTGCGTGCGGACACGCGCCGCCTGGCGCCGCTGGTGGGCGCCGTGTTGCAAAGCGAAGAGCCGGAGGCCACGTGTGCCGAGCTGTTCCACGTGGGGGCTGCGGCCCACACGCAGCCGGCACAGCTCAGGGCCTGATCGATCAGGCCCGATCAGGGCATCAGCTCAGCGCTGGCCGAGCACTTCCCAGCGCTCGAGCAAGCTCATCAGTTCTTCGTCAATGGCTTCCACACGGGCATGCATGGCGCCCACATTGCTACCTTGCTTTTGATAGACATTGGGGTCGGCCAGCTGCCGATTGAGTTCGGCTTGCTCGGTTTCGAGCGCTTCTATGCGGCCCGGTAATTCGTCGAGCTCGCGCTGCTCCTTGTAGCTCAGCTTGCGCTTGGGCTGGGCCACCACCGGCCCGGCTTGAGGCACGGGCGCGTTGGTCTCGGGTGCCACGGTCACAGGCGTGCGCGTGTCGGCTTCGCGAGACTGTTTGGTTGCTGTGGCAATGCTGGCCGCGCCGGCCTTGCCCGATGCCAGGGCCTTGGCGCGCCGAGACTGGATCAACCAGTCTTCCACGCCGCCTTCGTACTCGCGCCAGGCACCATCACCTTCGGCCACCAGGGTGCTGGTGACCACGTTGTCGAGGAAGCGCCGGTCGTGGCTGACCAGGAAGACCGTGCCGGGGTAGTCGGCCAGCAGCTCTTCGAGCAGGTCCAGCGTGTCGATGTCGAGGTCGTTGGTGGGTTCGTCCAGCACCAGCACATTGCTGGGTTTGGCGAACAGGCGCGCCAGCAGCAGGCGGTTGCGCTCACCGCCGCTGAGCGTGCGCACAGGCGAGTTGGCGCGGGCCGGCGAGAACAGGAAGTCCTGCAGATAACCCATCACGTGCTTGCGCGAACCGTTGATGTCGATCCACTCGCTGCCCGGGCTGATGAAGTCGGCCAGCGTGGCATCGAGGTTGAGGTGGTCGCGCATCTGGTCGAAGTAGGCCACGCTCAGGTTGGCGCCTTGCTTGACGCTGCCGCTGTCGGGCTGCAGTTCACCCAGGATGATCTTGAGCAGGGTGGTCTTGCCCGCGCCATTGGGGCCGACGAGGCCGACCTTGTCGCCGCGCATGATGGTGCCCGAGAAGTTCTTGACCACGGTGCGGCCGCCAAAGCTTTTGCTGACGCCTTCGAGCTCGGCCACGATCTTGCCGCTGCGGTCGCCTTGCGAGACCTCCATCCTGGCGCGTCCGACCACATCGCGCCGTGAGGCGCGGGCATCGCGCAGATCATGCAGGCGCTTGACACGGGCCACCGAGCGCGTGCGGCGCGCTTCCACGCCCTTGCGGATCCACACTTCTTCTTGCGCCAGGAGCTTGTCGAAGCGCGCATTGGCCAGGGCCTCGTCGGCCAGTTGCTGGGCCTTGAGCGTTTCGTAGGCTGCGAAGTTGCCGGGGTAGGAGCGCAGAATACCGCGGTCCAGTTCGACGATGCGCGTGCAGACGTTGTCGAGGAAGGCGCGGTCGTGCGAGATCAGCACGATGCTGCCTTTGAAGGCCACTAGCAGCTCTTCCAGCCAGGTGATGGCGTCCAGATCCAGGTGGTTGGTGGGCTCGTCCAGCAGCAGCACATCGGGGCTCGCCACGAGCGAGCGCGCCAGGGCCACGCGCTTCTTGGTGCCGCCCGACAGGCCTGCAATCGGCAGGTCCGGGTCCAGGCGCAGGCGCTGCAGGGTCTCATCGACGCGCTGTTCCCAGTTCCAGCCATGGCGCGATTCGATGAAGGTCATCAGCGCGTCCAGATCGACTCCCTCGGCATGGGCCTCGAAACGTTCGCGAGCGGCCTTGACCTCGGCCAGGCCTTCGCTGACGGTGCTGAACACCGTGGCGCCTTCGGTGAAGCTGGGCTCCTGCGGCACGTAGGACACCTCCACGCCGCTTTGGGCCTGAACCTGCCCGTCATCGAGCTTCTCCAGCCCCGCCATGATCTTGAGCAGCGAGGACTTGCCCGTGCCATTGCGGCCGATCAGGCCCACGCGTTCGCCGGTTTCCAGCGAGAGGTCGGTGTGGTCGAGCAGGGCCACGTGGCCAAAGGCCAGGCAGGCGTTACTCAGGGTCAGGACAGCCATGGGGGATCGCAGTGCGGTGAAGAGAAGACAACCCGCTATTGTCGCCGCTTGGCCAGGTTTTGAGGGTGCGATCTTGGTGAGAGCCGCCGCCCCGTCAGTTCAAGCGGCCTGGACGCGGGCTTCCAGCGCGTCGATGAAACGCTTGGCCACGTCCCAGCCCGTCTGCTGGGTGATCTCCTGGAAACACGTCGGGCTGGTCACGTTGATCTCGGTGAGCCGCTCGCCGATGATGTCCAGCCCCACCAGCAGCAGGCCGCGCGCCGCCAGGATGGGCCCCAGGTGCCGTGCAATCGCCAGGTCGGATTCGCTCAGCGGCTGGGCCACCCCCTTGCCGCCGGCCGCCAGGTTGCCGCGCACCTCGCCGCCTTGCGGGATGCGGGCCAGGGCATAGGGCACGGGCTCGCCGTCAATCAGCAGCACGCGCTTGTCGCCTTGGGCAATGGCAGGCAGGAACTGCTGGACCATGATGGTCTGCTGGCCATCCTTGGTGAGCGTTTCGGCGATGCTGCCAAGATTGAGGCCATCGTCGCGCACGCGGAAAATGCCCATGCCGCCCATGCCGTCCAGAGGCTTGAGGATGATGTCCTTGTGGGTGGCGTGGAAGGCGCGCACGGCGTCGATGCTGCGTGTCACCAGCGTGGGCGCGATGTAGAGCGGGAACTCCAGGATTGCCAGCTTCTCGGGGTGCTCGCGCAGGGCCTGCGGCTTGTTGAACACCCTGGCACCCTCGCGCTCGGCCTGGGTCAGCAGGTGCGTGGTGTAAAGGTACTCGGCATCAAAAGGCGGGTCCTTGCGCATCAGCACGGCGTCCACCGCAGCCAGGGCCAGCTCGGCGGCTTCGAGTTCGTCGAACCAGTCGTGCACATCGTCCGTCAAGGCAATGCGGCGTGCCTGGGCCTGCACTTGCCCGCCTCGTTGCCAGACGATGTCATGCGGTTCGCAGGCCCACAGCTCATGGCCGCGCGCGGCCGCCTCTCGCATCATCGCGAAGGTGCTGTCCTTGTAGGTTTTGAAGGTGTGCAGTGGGTCGGCAACGAAGAGCAGCTTCATGATGCGTCGGTATCCAGGTCAGGGCGATGACGGAAGTTTTCCACGAACAGCGTGAGCACGCCGGCCACCAGGCCCCAGAAGGCCGAGCCTACGCCCAATATCGTCACGCCCGACAGCGTCACGAGAAACGTGATAAGCGCCGCCTCGCGAAAGCGCTCTTCACGCAGGGCGGCCGCCATGCCATTGGCGATGGTGCCCAGCAAGGCCATGCCGGCCACGCCCATGATCAGCGTCGGCGGGAAGGCATTGAGCAGCCCGGCCACGGCACCGCCCAGCGCGCCCATGGCGAGGTAGAACAGGCCTGCCATGACTGCAGCGGTGTAGCGCTTCGCCGGGTCGCTGTGCGCATGCGGGTTGAGCACGATGGCCGCCGTGATGGCCGCCAGGTTGAAGGTATAGCCACCGAAAGGCGCCAGCACGATGGTGGCCAGGCCAGACCAGCTCATCAAGGGCGACACCGGCGCCGCATAGCCCGACACGCGGATGGCCGACACACCCGGCACCGCCTGCGAAGCCATGGTCACGATAAACAAAGGCAGACCCATGCCGATGACCGCATGCCAGGACCACTGCGGCGTTACCCACACCGGCTGGGCCCAGCTCAGGTTCAGCGCCTTTGTGTTGAGCAGGCCCTGTGCGGCAGCCAGACCGGTGCCCAGCAGCAGCACGCCCAGCACGGCATAACGTGGCCACCAGCGCTTACCCACCAGGTAGGTCAGCAGCATGGCCACCACCAGGCCCGGGTTGGCCGAGCCGCCGGCAAAGGCCATCAGCGCGAATTTGGCCAGGATGCCCGCCAGCAGGGCCGAGGCCAGTGCCACGGGGATGCGGTCCATGATGCGCTCAAACCAGCGTGTGATGCCGCACAAGAGCATCAACACGCCACACACGAGGAAGGCGCCCGTGGCCTCGCCCAGCGACACGCCGCTGGCCGCACTGGCGATCACGGCCGCACCTGGTGTGGACCAGGTGATCAGGATGGGCGCACGCGTCCACAGCGACAGGCCGATCGTGGTCAGGCCCATGCCGATGCCCAGCGCCAGCACCCATGAGCTGATCTGCTCCGGTGTGGCGCCCAATGAGCGGGCCGCGTGGAAGATCAGCGCGATGGTGCTGGTGAAGCCCACCAGCGTGGCGACAAAGCCGGCCGACACCGCTGCGGGCGACAGGTCTCGCAGCACATGGGGCGACGACGATGAAGGCGCAGGTGTGCTCAGATCTCGACCTTGGAGCCCAGCTCCACCACGCGGTTGGCCGGCAGGCTCAGGAAGCCGGCCGCATCAGCCGCATTGCGGTGCATGCTGGCAAACAGCTTCTCGCGCCACGGTGCCATGCCGGTGCCGATGGTCGGGATGACGATGTCGCGAGACAGGAAATAGGACGTTTCCATCGGGTCCAGATCAATGCCGTGTCCCTTGATGAGCTTGAGCGCCTCGGGCACATCCTGGATGTTCATGAAACCGAAGTGCAGGCTGATCTGCCAACAGTCGTGTCCAAGCGGCTCGACTTCGACGCGCTCCTCGCCTCCGATCCAGGGCACCTCATGCGACTTCACGGTCACGAACAGGTTCTGCCTGTGCAGCACCTTGTTGTGCTTGAGGTTGTGCAGCATCGCGTTGGGCGTGTTGCCCTTGTCTGAATTGAGGAAGACGGCGGTGCCGGCCACGCGCGTGGGCGGGCTCTGGAAGATGGCTTCCAGGAAGGAGGGCAGGTCGATGGCATCGTTGCGCAGGGCCTCGGCCATCAGGATGCGGCCGCGCTTCCAGGTCAGCATGATGCTGAACACAAAGGCGGCGATCAGCAGGGTGAACCAGCCGCCATGCACCACCTTCAGCACGTTGGACGAGAAGAAGATCAGCTCGATGGCCAGGAAGAAGCCTGTGCTGCCGGCACACAGCAACCATGGGTAATTCCAGCGATAGCGCATCACGAAGAAGATCATCAGTGTGGTCAGCACCATGGTGGCCGTCACCGCGATGCCGTAGGCCGTGGCCAGTGCGCTCGACGAACCGAAGATGCCCACGGCGATCACGATGGCGCCGAACTGCATCCAGTTGACCGAAGGGATGTAGATCTGCCCGGCTTCCTTGACCGAGGTGTAGATCATGTTCAGGCGCGGCAGATAGCCCAGCTGGATGGCCTGCTTGGTCACCGAGAAGGTGCCCGAGATGGTGGCCTGCGACGCGATCACCGTGGCCACCGTGGCCAGCCCGACCATGGGCAGCAGCGCCCAGTCCGGCACCAGCAGGAAGAAGGGGTTGTTGACCGCCTCGGGCTTGGCCAGGATGAGCGCACCTTGACCAAAGTAGTTCAAGATCAGCGCAGGGAAGACCAGGCTGTACCAGGCCAGCTGGATCGGGCGTTTGCCAAAGTGGCCCATGTCGGCGTAGAGCGCCTCCGCACCGGTGACGGCCAGGAAGACGGCACCCAGGATCAGCATCGTGTTCCAACCGCTCTGGATGGCGAAATGAAACGCCCAATAGGGGTTCAGCGCATGCAGTACCTCGGGCTGACGCACCACCCACATGCCTCCAAAGCCAGCCAGCGAGAGGAACCACACCACCGTGATCGGCCCGAAGAACTTGCCCACCGCGCCCGTGCCGTGCTTCTGGACGGCATAGAGCGTGGCCAGGATGATCAGCGTGATCGGCGCGATATAGGGTTTGAAGGCCGGCGTGGCGATTTCCAGGCCCTCCACGGCCGACAGCACCGAGATGGCCGGCGTGATCACCCCATCGCCATAAAACAGTGCCGCGCCCAGGATACCCATCACGATCAGGGCATAGCGCAGGCGCGGTTTGGATTCGGTGGCACTGGAGGCCAGGGCCATCAGCGCCATGGTGCCGCCTTCACCGTTGTTGCTCGCCTTGAGCACCATGGCCACGTATTTCGTGGACACGATGACGGTCAGCGTCCAGAACACCATGGAGAGCACCCCCAGGATGTTGTCGTGGCTGACCGGCGCGTGGCCAGTGTTGAACACTTCCTTGAGTGCGTAGAGGGGACTGGTACCGATGTCCCCATAGACCACGCCCAGGGCGCCCAGGGTCAGCGCGGCCAACTGCCTCCCCTCGGGGGAAGCCTTGGCGGCAGGGGCGTGTCCATCAACAGTTGCTTGCACGATCAGACGATGCTGTTCAACACGCCCCCATTCTGCCGGTTTACGGGCCGGTTTTTGTTGCAATGCACAAGCCGGTGGCCTCCAACTGTGGCCAATCAGGCATAAACCTCGGCGTTCGGGTCGGTGGCCTCCAGTTCGTAACTGGCTGCCAGCATGGCCAGGCGTCCGATAACCCCATACATATAGAAGCGATTGGGGGCGCTGGCACCCGGTTTCAGGCCGGGGCGGGGCAACTGGGTCGGCTCAGCGAAGGCCAGGGGCTCGAAGCTGGAGCCGGGGGCGTTGAGGTTTTCGTCGACCCCCCGCTCGGCGTGGACACGGTAGAAGCCGCCCACGACGTAACGGTCGATCATGTAGACCACGGGTTCGGCCACGGCCTCATTGATGCGCTCATAGGTGGGGACGCCCTCCTGGATGATCACGCGGTTGACCTCCTGGCCATCCTTGACCACCGACATCTTGTTGCGCGTGCGGCGGTTGAGTTCGACCACCTCCTTGGCGTCGCGCACGGTCATGATGCCCATGCCATAGGTGCCGTTGTCGGCCTTGACGATGGCGAAAGGCTTCTCGTTGATGCCGTATTCCTTGTACTTGCGGCGGATCTTGTTCAGCAGGGCATCGACCTGCGCTTCCAGGCATTCCGAGCCGGTGCCCTCCTGGAAATTGACCTCGTCGCAGACCGAATACATGGGGTTGATCAGCCAGGGGTCCATGCCCAGCAGCTTGGCGAACTTCTTGGCGACCTCTTCATACGACTCGAAATGCCGGCTCTTGCGGCGCACGGCCCAGCCGGCATGCAGGGGGGGCAGGAGGTACTGCTCGTGCAGGTCTTCCAGCACGCTGGGAATACCGGCCGACAGATCGTTGTTGAGCAGGATGGTGCAGGGGTCGAAGTGCTTGAGGCCCAGGCGGCGCTTGGTGCGCACGAGCGGCTCCAGCGTCAAAGTGGAGCCGTCGGCCAAGGACAGTTCCGTGGGCTCGGTGATGCTGTCGTCAAGTGTTCCTAGGCGGACGTTGAGGCCGGCCGTGGCGAAGATCTGCACCAGGCGCTGAACGTTCGACAGATAGAAAGTGTTGCGGGTGTGTTTCTCGGGGATGAGCAGCAGGTTCTTGGCTTCCGGGCAGATCTTCTCGATGGCGGCCATGGCGGCCTGCACGGCCAGGGGCAGCATCTCCGGGGTCAGGTTGTTGAAGCCGCCGGGGTAGAGGTTGGTGTCGACCGGAGCGAGCTTGAAACCTGCATTGCGCAAGTCCACCGAGGTGTAGAAGGGGGGCGTGTGCTCCATCCATTCCAGCCGGAACCAGCGTTCGATGGCGGGCACGGACTCCAGCATGCGCTGCTCCAGCTCGTTGATGGGGCCGGTCAGGGCGGTGATCAGGTGAGGGACCATGGTGCGGGGCTGGCTATGGTTGATTTGCGTATTTGCTTGCGCGGCAATCGTAGCAAGATCAGGGCGGCTGCGTCTTATTCAAGAGCGTATTCACCAAAGCCACCCGCTCCAGCGGCCGCACCAAAAAAAGCAAAAGGCTGCCCGAAGGCAGCCTTTTTGCGCATCTGAATCGACCGAAGCAGCCCAGAGAGGCCGCCCCGGTCAGGCAGATCACCAGTGGGATTACTTGTGATAAGCCGTTTCGCCGTGAGACGTGATGTCCAGGCCTTCGCGCTCGTCTTCTTCCGACACACGCAGACCGATCACCAGATCAACGATCTTGTAGGCGATCAGCGAGACCACAGCCGACCACACCACGGTCACGCCCACAGCCTTGGCCTGGATCACGAACTGAGTCCAGATCGAGAAGTCCTTGGGGGTGGTCATGGTCACCGTGACCCAGTCGGCCACCGTGCTTGGGCCACCCAGGTTGGGCGAGTTGAAGATACCGGTGGTCAGGGCACCGAAGATACCGCCAACGCCGTGCACGCCGAACACGTCCAGCGTGTCGTCCGCGCCCAGCAGCTTCTTGAGGCCCGTCACGCCCCACAGGCAGACCAGACCGGCGCCGAAGCCGATGATCACGGCGCCACCCAGGCCGACGTTGCCGGCAGCGGGTGTGATGGCGACCAGACCTGCGACGGCACCCGAAGCGGCACCCAGCATCGAAGCCTTGCCCTTGAGCAGGCCTTCACCCAGACACCAGCCCAGCACAGCGGCAGCGGTGGCGATGAAGGTGTTCATGAAGGCCAGGGCAGCGAAGCCACCAGCTTCCAGGGCGGAGCCTGCGTTGAAGCCGAACCAGCCCACCCACAGCAGCGAGGCGCCAACCATGGTCAGCGTCAGCGAGTGCGGGGTGAACGATTCCTTGCCGAAGCCAATGCGCTTGCCGATCATGAAGGCACCGACCAGACCTGCGACAGCGGCGTTGATGTGCACCACGGTACCGCCGGCGAAGTCCAGCGCGCCCCATTGCCAGATCAGACCGGCCTTGGCGTTCACGGCGTCAACCACAGCCTTGCTGGAGTAAGCGTCAGGACCTTCCCAGAACCAGACCATGTGGGCGATCGGGGCATAGCTGAAGGTGAACCACAGCACCAGGAACAGCAGCACGGCCGAGAACTTGGCGCGTTCGGCGAAGGCACCAATGATCAGGCAGCAGGTGATGCCGGCGAAGGTGGCCTGGAAGGCCGCGAACACCAGTTCGGGGATGTACACACCCTTGCTGAAGGTGGCAGCGTTGGCGAAGGTGCCGCCAACGTTGTCCCAGATGCCCTTCATCAGGATGCGGTCCATGCCACCGATGAAGGCATTACCCTCGGTGAAGGCCAGGCTGTAGCCGTAAACGAACCACAGCACGACGATCAGCGAGAAACCCACCATCACCTGCATCAGCACGGACAGCATGTTCTTGCTGCGCACCAGGCCGCCGTAGAACAGGGCCAGGCCAGGCACGGTCATCAGGATCACCAGCAGGGTGGAGACCAGCATCCAGGTGGTGTCGCCCTTGTTGGGCACGGGTTGCGACGCGGCAGCTGCGGCAGCGGACGCTGCGTCGGAAGCCGCAGCCGCAGCGGGTGCGGCTTCAGAAGCGGCAGGAGCGGCGGCCGATGCGGCTTCGGTGGCTGATGCCGCGACTGGGGCCGAAGCAGTGTCCTGAGCGTAAGACACGCCCAGTACACCGAAGGCGGCGAGCCCCAGTGCGATTGACGCAAGGAGTTTTCTCATGTGGGAGCCTCTTGGAACTGAAATAGGTGAGCTACAGCACGCACACCTATTGGTGTGGGCCACAAAAAGGGAGGGGAATCAGGCGGGATGCCCGAGAGCAATCAGAGCGCGTCCTTGCCGGTTTCACCGGTCCGGATGCGGATTACCTGCTCCAGCGTCGTCACGAAGATCTTGCCGTCGCCGATCTTGCCGGTGCGGGCAGACGACTCGATGGCTTCGATCACGCGGTCGAGGATGGACTCGTCGACTGCGGCTTCGATCTTGACTTTGGGCAGGAAGTCGACCACGTATTCCGCGCCACGGTACAGCTCGGTGTGGCCCTTCTGGCGGCCGAAGCCTTTGACTTCGGTCACGGTGATGCCCTGAACGCCGATGGCGGACAGAGCCTCACGCACTTCATCAAGCTTGAACGGCTTGACGATGGCGGTCACCATTTTCATGGTTGGTTCTCCGGTGAGGTTGGCAAAAAATTCAGACGAATGCAGGTCTGCAGGATCTGTGCCAGCGCGCCAAAAGAGGGAATGACTGAAGAGGCTGAAACGGGCGCGCACCGAATTGGCTGCTTAACTCTGTATTCGCACTAATAAGGTGCTCACACGTAAATGAATCACGATTGCCTCATTTGTGTGCACCATTAATGTGCTCAGAGGTGATTCCGCTCTAGGGAGCATCGCCCTGCAATGGGGCTGTGTGGTACTGCTCGGGGGCGTCAAGTCGCCTTCAAGAGGGGCCCGTTCGGGGGAAGACGCCGTCGCGCTGGCTGGCTAGCATCACGGGCTTCACGTCCATTCCTGAGGTTGCAGCGACATGCCCCTGGCCACCGTTCACAGCCGCGCACTCGATGGCCTCAATGCGCCGGAGGTCACCGTGGAAGTCCACCTGGCCAACGGTTTGCCCTCGTTCACGCTGGTGGGGCTGGTTGATACCGAGGTCAAGGAAGCCCGCGAACGCGTGCGTGCCGCACTCAGCAACTCGGGGCTGGAGTTTCCTTTCAACAAGCGAGTCACAGTGAACTTGGCCCCTGCGGATCTTCCCAAGGAGTCAGGCCGGTTCGATCTACCGATTGCACTGGGCATCCTGGCCGCGATGGGGCATTTGGACCTGGCCAAGCTCGATGAGCTGGAGTTCGCCGGAGAGTTGTCGCTGGGTGGGGAACTCAGGCCTGTCAGAGGTGCCTTGCCCATGGCCTTGGCACTCAGGCGCGTGCAGCTGAAGCGTGGCAAAGGCGAATCCCGAGCGGGCGACAGACCACGCGGCCTGGTCTTGCCATCTGACAGCGCGAAGGAAGCCGCGCTGGTCGACGGCGTGCGCTTGTATGGTGCCCATCATCTGATGGACGTGGTCGAGGCCTTGCGCGCACAGGATGCTCAGGCCAACGGTCAGGACCTCGTGCGGGCCACACCCGCTGCAACGCTTGGCCAATCGCTCGTGCTGCCTGACCTCATGGAGGTCAAAGGCCAGACCGCAGCCAAGCGTGCGCTGGAGGTGGCGGCGGCGGGCGGGCATTCGCTGCTGATGGTGGGTCCGCCGGGCACGGGCAAGTCGATGCTGGCACAGCGCTTTGCGGGGCTGCTGCCGCCTTTGAATGACGACGAGGCGTTGGAATCTGCCGCGGTACTGAGTCTGGCGGGGCGCTTCGATCCCCGCTGCTGGCGCCAGCGTCAGATGCGCAGCCCGCATCACACAGCCTCATCGGTGGCGCTTGTCGGTGGTGGTTCGCCACCACGGCCTGGCGAGATCTCGCTGGCGCACCATGGCATCTTGTTTCTGGATGAATTGCCCGAGTTCCCCCGCGCTGCCCTCGAGGCCTTGCGCGAGCCGCTTGAAACAGGCCACATCACGATTGCCAGGGCGGCCAGGCGCCATGATTTCCCGGCGCGCTTCCAGCTGATCGCTGCGATGAACCCATGTCCATGTGGCCATTTTGGCAACCCGCTGAAAGCCTGTCGATGCACGCCCGATCAGGTTGCGCGCTATCAGGCCAAGCTCAGCGGCCCTTTGCTGGACCGGGTTGATGTGCAGATCGATGTGCCGGCCGTGTCACCCGAGGTGCTGGCAGCGAGCCCTGATGGCGAGAGCAGCGCCAGCATCGCCTTGCGTGTGCAGCGGGCCCATGACAGGCAGCGCCTTCGCCAGGGCGTGCTCAACGCCGCGTTGAGCGGCGCCTTGCTCGAGGCGCATGCGCAGGCCGATCGCCAGGCCATGGCCTTCCTGCAAACGGCCTGTGCGCGCCTGGGCTGGTCCGGTCGGGCCTTTCACCGTGTGCTCAAGCTGGCACGCACGATTGCCGATCTGGCGGGTGCCGATGAGGTCCGGCAAGCGCACATGGCCGAGGCCATTCAATACCGGCGCGTTTTGCAGGCGTCGTGATGTGGGGCTAGACTGCGCCCGTCTAGCTGCTGGAGATGACGACCATGACGAAGAAGAAGCCTGCCCGCCACGTGTTGACCACCTTGCTGATGAGCGGTGTGATGGCGGTGATACCCACGGCGCAAGCGGCTGACAAGGTCAAGGCCGGAGCGGCATCGTCAGCGCCTCTGGTCAAGGTCGACAAGGCCTGGATTCGCGCCACGGTGCCCGGGCAAAGCGGCACGGGCGGCTTCATGGACCTCACCGCGTCTCGCCCCTTGACCCTGGTGGGATTCGGCACCAGTGTGGCCAGCGAAAGCGAGCTGCACGAGATGGCGATGGATGGCGGCGTGATGCGCATGCATCCCGTGGACGCGCTGCCCTTGCCTGCTGGCCAGACGGTGAGCCTGAGCCCTGGTGCCGGTGGCCATCACTTGATGATGATGGGCCTCAAGCGGCAACTCAAGGACGGCGAGGAGATCACCTTGAAGCTCAAGCTGCGCACGGCTGACGGCAAGAGCTTGACGCAGGAGGTCAAGGTGCCCGTCAAGAGCGGGGCCGCAGGTGGTGCCAGTGCCATGCATGACGGGATGTAGAAGGTGCCGTCAAGCCACCCTCGTTGGGGTGTCTCAATAGACCAAATCTCACAAATGGGCCAGGACATCCTGCATATGCTTTGAAGCGCGCCAACAAGGCGCCTTCATTCAATACATTCATCAGGGAGTCTCATGACAAGCTCACGCGCAAGCCGCGTCGGGGTTGGCTTGGTTATGGGCGCATGCGCGTCCATGAGCCAGGCTGCCGACACATCGGCCATTTTCAGCACTTACTTCAACCAGCGGGCAGACGTCAATTTCGTTGAGCCTTACCGGGGCTGGAGCAGGGCCGGCGATAACTTCGAGCAGGTGGTGACCAGTCTTATTCGTGAGGCCCGCAGCAGTCTCGATGTGGCGGTCATGGTTGTCACCTTGCCTCATGTTGCGCAGGCGCTGGCCGATGTCGCACAACGTGGCGTGCGCGTGCGCGTGATCATGGACAACAGCTACCGCAGGGACTGGTCAGCATTGACGCCCGATGAGGTGGCCAGTCTGAGTGCGGAAGATCAGGAGCTCTGGGCGGAGGTCGATACCTTCGTCGATGCGGACGGTGATGGTGAGGTGACCGAGGCAGAACGTGCATCCGGTGACGTGGCCTTCATCTTGGCGAGCGCCGGGATCCCGGTCATCGACGACACGGAAGACGGCAGCAAGGGATCCGGGCTGATGCACCACAAGTTTGTCGTGGTGGATGGGCGCACCGTGTTGACGGGGTCAGCCAACTGGACCCACAGCGGCTTTTTCGGTGATATCGGTCGGCCATCCAGTCGGGGCAATGCCGAGAACTTGGTCGTGGTTCGGCAGGAGCAGGTCGCCCAGGCTTACGCGCAAGAGTTTGCGCTGATGTGGGGGGATGGGCCTGGCGGGCAACGGGACAGCCGTTTTGGTGTGCGCAATGGCATGCGCCCTGCGATGACGGTGAACACGCCGGATGGCATGGTGCAACTGCAATTTGGCCCATCTTCGGCCACGAAGCCATCGCAGGACACGACCGTGGGGCTGATCGACGCCACGCTCAAATCGGCTACGCACCGCGTTGATCTTGGTGCTTTCGTGATCACGGATGCAAGCCTGACAGACACCATGGGACTTTGGCCGCAAGTGGGGTGACCGTGCGGGGCATCTTCGATCAAGGCTATGTCTACAACATATACAGCGCCACGCTCGATATGTGGGGCTTGAGGCTGTTGGATGGCAACTGCATGCTCAAGCCCTCACTGCACCCTTGGCGCGTGACGCCGCAGGCCATTGGGTATGCCGTCTTGCCGGAAGGCGACAAGCTGCATCACAAAGTGGCCGTGCTGGACGACGCCACGGTCATCACGGGCTCCATGAACTGGTCGTCGGAGGCCTTGCGCAGCAACGACGAAAACCTGCTCATCGTGCACTCGCCGGTTGTGGCAGCTGCATTTCGTCAGGAGCTGGATCGCCTGCATGCCGCGGCTGTCTATGGTCCTTCGTCAAGCTTGCGCTCGCAGGCCGTGCGTGATGCACAGCGCTGTACCGCCCCCAACTGAACTCAATACGGGAGAGAACATGAATCGCCTTCTTTCGAAGGCTGTGCGCTGGATCGGTCGCATTGCCTTGCCGCTGGCACTCGCCGTACCGGCTTGGGCTGCCGATGTACCCGCGCCAGGTGAGGTCAATATCATCTCGGTCAAGGAGTCCATGAGCCCAGCCAATTCGGCATTCCAGGCGTGTGTCACTGGCTTGCCGGCCGGGCAGACGGTGGCCGTGGGCGTGGATAAATCCATCAGCCGAACCGGCATGGTCAAGTTCGATGGGCAGGCTGCAGACGGCTCCTTGCTGATCGAGGCCAAGGGCTTCGGCTACAAGATCGACGAGAAGCTCGGCGTCTGGAAAGAAGGCTACGTGTCCGAGAGGATGCAGCGCAAGCTGCTGCGGCAGGCCGATCGGCAGATGCAGGCTGCCAAGTCCGTGGGCCGTGCCATCAGGTGGGTGGTACCCAATGCGGGCATTCAGCGTGCTTTCCAGCAATTGTTGAGCGGTCGGATCCCAGTCGAGGTGGCTGTGCCCAAGCCCGAGTGCCCAAAGTCCGGCGGTAGTCAGGGCAGCGGCACTGACGGCTCGTTCTGATCCATTGCCTTAGGATGCGAGTGATGAAAAGCCAGCCCGACTACAGATTGGTGTGCTCCTGGGGGGCAAGGCAGCAGTCGGCCCAGGCTGTCGCGCAAGACGTCCTGCGCTGTTCGGCGCAATTGCTGTTGGCCTGTCCCGAACTGGGGGCCTGGCATTACTTGGGTCGCAAGGATGTTCTGGTGGCACAACCACAAGAGGTGGACGCCGTGCGCGCCGAGGTGCTGGCTTGCGGCAACGGTGCGCGTGGTGCGCCCGCACCCGATCTGGTGCTGCCCGTCGGTTTCGACTCCTTGCTGCTGACGGCCAAGTCGCAGGGCGCAGCGTGGATGGCGCACATCGGCTCGGGCGTGGACATCGCATGGAATCGCGTGTCGCTGACACCGCCGCGCACAGGCCCTCTGGCGCAAGCATTGACCGAGCCGGTCATGATGGAGCGCCTGTTTCGCTTGATGATCGCCCTGTGGCAGCCGGATTGGGCTACCGTGTCGCACACCGACATGGATGACCCGGATCCAGGTGCGCCCGTGCCAGTGCACTGGCTGCTGTATGGCCGAGAGCCCTTGCCGCGTGACGTGCGCTTGCCGCCGGGCGTGAGCCTGTGTGGCGTGGCTGGCGAGGCAGTTGATGCTCACAAGGTGCCAGACTGGCATCTACCGGGCCCGTATCTGCGTACGACACCGGCCGACGAGCGTTTCAACTACGCCACGCCCGCGCATCGGGCTGCATGCGAGCAATTGAAGACAGTGCTGCGGCAGGCGCGGTGGCTGCCCGAATCAGCAGCCAACTGAGCAACTACCCAACAAAGCTTCACTGATCTTCCAGGCGCCTGGGCGGATAGGTGTCCCAGCCCTGGCAGCCAGGGCATTGCCAGAAGTAATGCTGGCTCTCGAACCCGCAGGCCGCGCAGCGGTAGCGCTGCAAGGGCTTGGCGGCAGTGGCCATGGCCTGCTGCAGGCGCTCGATCTCGGGCTCGTCCAGCGGCACATGCGTGGCCAGGCGCTCGCGGATCAGGCCTTGTGCGGCGCTCAGCGAGGGTTGGGCGCTGATGTGGGCCATCAAGGCCTGGCGGCGTGCGGCGGCATCGGGCTGCAGGCTGTTGAAGGCGTTGAGCACGTCCACGGACTGGATCTGGGTGTAGAGGCTTTGCAGCTTGTGCAGCGCGGCGTTGTTTTCACCGCAGGCCTGTGCGCACTTGGCATAGTCCTGGGCGATGAGCGCGAAGGCCTGAGGCTGCATGGCCATGAGCTCGTCCCACACACGCAAGGCTTTTTGATGTTGCCCTTGACGTGCCAGGCGCAGTCCTTGAATCACCAACGGGCGCGCCGCTTGTGGTGCCGCTTCGCGGGCGCGTTGCAGGGCTTGCTCGGCTTCTTCGGGGTGGCCGCGTGAGTCGGCTTCACCGGCGATCTCGCACCAGTGATGGGCCATGCGCTGCGAGAACGAGCCGGTTCCGGCCGCTTCGAGTTGGCGGGCCACTTCGATGGCCGGATGCCAGTTGCGTGAGCGCTCGTGCAGGGACAGCAGGGCCAGGCGGGCGTCGGTGCTGAAGGCCGTGCCTTCCAGGGCTTTGAAGGCCTCCTCGGCGCGGTCGAACAGACCTGCCTTCATGAAGTCCTGGGCCAGGGCATGCTGGGCGCGCTCGCGCTCGTCGCGCTTGAGGTCGGCGCGGGCCAGCAGGTGTTGGTGCACGCGAATGGCACGTTCGTATTCGCCACGGCGGCGAAACAGGTTGCCCAGGGCGAAATGCAGGTCGGATGTATCTGGGTCGTGCTGCACGGCTTCGATGAAGGCGTCGATGGCCTTGTCCTGCTGTTCGTTGAGCAGGAGGTTCAACCCCTTGAAATAGGCCTGGGGCGAGGCGCGGTCTTCGCGCTTGAGCTGGCGCAGGTCCATGCGCGAGGCCACCCAACCCAGCAGGAAGGCAGCGGGAAAGGCCAGCAGCAGCCAGTAGAGATCAAAGTCCATGGAGCGGTGTCAACAGCATGAGGCCGTTCATTGGGCCGTTCATTTGGCCGGTTTGCGCGGCGCGGGCATGTCGGGCGGGAATGGCAGCTCGGCTGGCAGGGTGGTGGGGCCTGAGCGGGTGGCCGGGCCATTGTCAAACGGTGTGACTGGCGAGGGTTTGTCGCTGCTCACCGGTTCGGGCAGCAGCAACTGGCGGTTGCGCGCATCACGGCGATGGCGCCACCAGCTGGGCAGCATGGCCAGCACGCCCGTCACGCAGCCCAGCGCGAACACGCCCAGCACCACGAAGACCATGGGCGCCTGCCAGCTGTAACCCAGGAACCACTTGAGTTCCACCAGATGCTGGTTGTTCAGCGCGAAGGCGAACAGGATGAAGAACAGCAGTCCGCGCCACAGCCAGTTCAATGCTCGCATGAGGGTGTTCAGCTCTTTTGGGTGTCGTGCTTGTTGGCTGCCGTCGAGTTGGCCTCGCCAGCATCAGCGTGAGTATCCACCTTATCGACGCCTTCGCGCAGCGCCTTGCCCGGCTTGAAGTGCGGCACGAGCTTCTCGGGGATCAGCACCTGTTCGCCCGAGCGCGGGTTGCGGCCCATGCGGGGCGGGCGGCGGTTGATGGAGAAGCTGCCGAAACCACGGATCTCGATGCGATGACCCTTGGCCAGCGCTTCGGACATGGCGTCCAGGATGGTCTTGACGGCGAATTCGGCGTCACGTTGAGTGAGCTGGCCAAAGCGCTCGGCCAGTCGGGCCACGAGATCGGAACGGGTCATGTTGGGACGACGTGAATCTTTTGGAGGCTGTGATGAGCATCAGCAAAAAGCCCCTTCAACCTGGCAGACCAGGATCCAGGGCTCGTCCACATCGAAGTGGTGCCACGCTCATCACAACCTCCGCCGAGCCAGACCAGGGCCTGGTCGACGGAAGTGTCAGAACGACACGGGTTTAGCCGTTGTTCTGGTCCAGCTTGGCCTTGAGCAGGGCGCCCAGGCTGGTGGTGCCAGCACCTTCCTTGGTGGTGTCGGCGCGCAGGGACTGCATGGCTTCTTGCTGCTCGACGTTGTCCTTGGCCTTGATCGACAGCTGGATGGAGCGGGTCTTGCGATCCACGTTCACGATCAGGGCGGTGACCTCGTCGCCTTCCTTCAGCACGTTGCGGGCGTCTTCGACGCGGTCGCGGCTGATTTCGGAGGCGCGCAGGTAACCGACGATGTCGTCACCCAGGCTGATCTCGGCACCCTTGGCATCCACGGTCTTGACGGTGCCGGTGACGGTGGCGCCACGGTCGTTCAGGGTCGTGAAGTTGGTGAAGGGGTCAGAGTCCAGCTGCTTGATGCCCAGGGAGATGCGCTCGCGTTCCACGTCAATGGCCAGCACGATCGCTTCGACTTCCTGGCCCTTCTTGTAGTTGCGGACAGCGGACTCGCCCGGCTCGTTCCAGGACAGGTCGGACAGGTGAACCAGGCCGTCGATGCCGGCAGCCAGACCCACGAACACGCCGAAGTCGGTGATCGACTTGACGGGGCCCTTGACCTTGTCGCCACGGTTGAAGTTCTGAGCGAAGTCGTCCCAGGGGTTCGGCTTGCACTGCTTCATACCCAGGGAGATACGACGCTTGTCTTCGTCGATTTCCAGGACCATGACTTCCACTTCGTCGCCCAGGTTGACGATCTTGTTGGGCGCCACGTTCTTGTTGGTCCAGTCCATCTCAGACACGTGCACCAGGCCTTCGATGCCCGGTTCGATCTCGACGAACGCACCGTAGTCAGCGATGTTGGTGACCTTGCCGAACAGACGGGTGCCGGCAGGGTAGCGGCGAGCGACGCCAACCCAGGGATCGTCGCCCATTTGCTTGAGACCCAGCGAGACGCGGTTCTTCTCGGCGTCGAACTTCAGGACCTTGGCGGTCAGTTCCTGGCCAACGGTCACCACCTCGGAGGGGTGACGCACGCGGCGCCATGCCATGTCGGTGATGTGCAGCAGGCCGTCGATGCCACCCAGGTCCACGAAGGCACCGTATTCGGTGATGTTCTTGACCACGCCCTGGACGATCGCGCCTTCGCGCAGCGTTTCCATCAGCTTGGCGCGCTCTTCGCCCATGGAGGCTTCCACCACGGCACGGCGGCTCAGCACAACGTTGTTGCGCTTGCGGTCGAGCTTGATGACCTTGAATTCCATGGTCTTGCCTTCGAACGGCGACATGTCCTTGACAGGGCGCGTATCGAGCAGCGAGCCGGGCAGGAAGGCGCGGATGCCATTGACCAGAACGGTGAGGCCGCCCTTGACCTTGCCATTGACGGTACCGGTCACGAAGTCGCCAGACTCCAGTGCGGTTTCCAGCGACAGCCACGAGGCCAGACGCTTGGCCTTGTCGCGCGACAGGATGGTGTCGCCGTAGCCGTTTTCGATGGCGTCAACCGCCACCGACACGAAGTCGCCCACTTGGACTTCGATCTCGCCCTGGTCGTTGCGGAACTCGTCGATGGGCACATAGGCCTCGGACTTCAGGCCGGCATTCACGACCACGAAGTTGTGTTCGACGGCCACCACCTCGGCGGTGATGACTTCGCCCGTGCGCATGTTGGCGCGCTGCAGCGACTCTTCAAAAAGGGCGGCAAAAGATTCAGACATGGAATTTCCTGTGCTGGGGTGAGCCAGCGTGACCGTTCGGGTCGACAGGAACGACCTGAGCGGGTTGGGTTGAAGAACATGACCACCGGGCGGCCTTGCAGCCACCCCGATTGCTCAAGCGCAGCCTGGCAGCATGCGCCGGAAGTCACAGCCTTGGTGAAAAGACCCCAGCGTGGTGTCGATGCGGCACCGATCAGTGCCGCGCGATCACGTGGGGCCAGCCCTCGACCCACAACTTCAGCACCGTTTCCACCGACTGTTCGATGGTCCAGGCAGAGTTGTCGATCTTGTGGGCATCATGCGCAGGCACAAGGGGCGACACGGCGCGGGTACGGTCCCGCAGGTCGCGCGCCTCAAGGTCTGCGCAGATCTCTTCAAGGTTAGCAGAAATCCCTTTTGAAATCAATTGGTTATAGCGGCGTTCCGCGCGCTCTTTGACGGATGCCGTCAAAAAGACCTTCATGGGGGCGTCGGGAAAGATCACCGTGCCCATGTCGCGGCCGTCGGCAACGAGGCCGGGCAGGGCGCGGAAAGCCTTTTGCAGGTCGACCAAAGCCTGGCGAACGCCTGGGAAAACGGACACGCGCGAGGCGGCCTGGCCTATTTCCTCGTGTCGGACGGCCTCGGAGACGTCGCGTTGGTCGACCCAGATCTGCTCGCGGTCGAAACGCAACGCAATGCTCACGCCCAGCTGCCGTGCCAGCGTCTCCAGGCCTTGGGCATCATCCAGGCTGATGCCGCGCTGGATAGCCAGCAGCCCGGTGATGCGGTAGAGCGAGCCCGAGTCCAGGAACTGGTAGCCCAGGCGTGTGGCCAGGGCGCTGGCCAGGGTGCCTTTGCCGGAGGCGGTGGGGCCGTCCACGGTGATCACGGGGATCAGCTCGGGGCGGGTCTCGGCCACCTGGAACAGCGACTCGAAGTAGTCCGGGAAGGTCTTGCCCACGCAGCGCGGGTCTTCGATGCGAACCGAAATGGCGTGCTCCCAGGGCTTGTCGGGCGCGGCCGTGGGCGCCAGCGGGTTGAACGCCGCCAGCGAGAAGCACATGGCCATGCGGTGGTCATCGTAGGTGTGGATGCTGGCGTGCGTCCACTGGCCGGGTGCTGGTGGCGTGATCTCGATCAAGTCCTGGGCTTCCACCACGGTGGCGCCCAGCTTGCGCAGTTCGCAGGCCATGGCCGCGATGCGGTCGGTTTCTTTGACGCGCCAGCTGGCGATGTTGCGCAGCCGGGTCGTGCCTTGGGCATACAGCGCCATCACGGCCAGGGTCATGGCGGCATCGGGGATGTGGTTGCAGTCCATGTCCACGGCTGTCAGCGGCCACTGGCCTCGGCGGATCTCCAGCCAGTTGGGTCCGGACGTGATCTGCGCGCCCATGGCCTTGGCGGCATCCACGAAGCGGATGTCGCCCTGGATGGACGATGCGCCCACGCCTTCGATGCGCACGGGCACCTTCTGGGCGGCGATGGCACCGGCCGCGATGAAGTAGGACGCCGAAGACGCATCAGCCTCTATGTGGATCTCGCCAGGGGACTGGTAGCGGCTGCCCTGCGGGATGGTGAATCGCTCCCAGCCTTCACGCACGATCTGGATGCCGAAGCGGGCCAGCAGGTTGAGCGTGATCTCGATGTAGGGCTTGGAGATCAGCTCGCCCACCACCTCGATGGTCAGGGCCTGGTTTTGCGACACCAGCGGCAGGGCCAGCAGCAGCGCGGTCAGGAACTGGCTGGAGACATCACCGCGCACCTTGATTGGTGCCGACAGCTTGAGTTGCCCGCCCGACAGACGCAGCGGCGGATAGCCTTCCTTACCCGTGCATTCGATGTGGCAGCCCAGCGGGCGCAGCGCATCGACCAGGTCGCCAATCGGGCGCTCGTGCATGCGTGGCACGCCCGAGAGCGTGAACACGCCGCCTTGTGTGGCCGACAGCAGGGCCAGCGCGGCCGTCAGCGGGCGCATGGCTGTGCCGGCGTTGCCCAGGAAGAGATCGGCCTGCAGCACCGAGAGCTTACCGGCCAGGCCGGTGATGCGCACCGTGTCGCCGTCTTGCTCGATGTCACAGCCCAGCACGCGCAGGGCTTCGAGCATCACGCGGGTGTCGTCAGACGCGAGCAGGTCGTGCACCACGGTCGTGCCTTCGCTCAGGCCCGCCAGCAGCAGCACGCGGTTCGAGATGCTCTTGGAGCCGGGCAGGCGCACGGTGCCGCCGGCCGAGAGCAGAGGGGGAAGGTCGAGGAAGGCGGTGGTGTACATGCGGGACGCAAAGCCGGACGGGAGCTCAGGGCTGTCGAAGAGAAGTCAGGTACGGGTATTGGGGGACTTGCTGCCCAGCTGCCACTGGCTGCGGGCATCGGAGGCGGTCTCGATCAAGTCTTCCAGGGCCGGGCCATTCCAGTCGCGCATCTGCCGTTCCATCTGCTCAAGGGCGTTGCGGAAGGCTTCGGACTGGCGTAGCACCTCTTCGCGGTTGGACAGCAGGATGTCGCGCCAGATCGTCGGGTCGCTGGCGGCGATGCGGGTGAAGTCGCGAAAACCCGGCCCGGCCAGAGACAGGTATTCCTGCCCTGAGGGCTGCTCGCCCATGGCATTCATGTAGGCAAAAGCCAGCAGGTGGGGCAGGTGGCTCACGGCGGCGAAGGCGGCGTCGTGGTGCTCGGGGGTCATCTTGAGCACCTGGCAGCCGATGGCGGCCCACACATCTGTGGCCTTCTGGAGCAGGACCGGGTTGGTCTGCGGCAGCGGCGTGAGGATGGTCTTGCGGCCCTGGTACAAGGCGGCATCCGCGTGCTCGATGCCTGCGACCTCGCGGCCGGCGATGGGGTGGGCGGGCACGAAGGAGGGCAGGCGCTCCTTGAGCACGCGCCGGGCGGCGTCCACCACGTCACGCTTGGTCGAGCCAACGTCCATGAACAGCACATTGGGGTCCACCATGTGGCGGATGGCCTTGAACGTGCCTTCGCTGGCGGCCACGGGCACGGCGATCAGCACGATGTCGGAGCCGGACACGGCCAGCAGCGCCGACTCGGCCATCACGTCGATCACGCCCAGGCGGCGAGCCTTCTCAACGGTGGACGGCGACTTGCTGTAGCCCACGACCCGCTTGACCAGGCCGGCCTTCTTCAGGGCCAGCGCGAAGGAGCCCCCCATGAGGCCGCAGCCGATCAGGCCGAGTTGGTTGAACATGATGCAAAAGTCCTGAGAGAGCGATCAGTGCGCGTCCAGCGGGTAGCTGCCGAGCACCTTGAAGAGAGAGCATTGGGCACGCAGCTCTTCGAGCGCGGCGGCCACGTTGTCCTGCGCCGGATGGCCGGCCAGGTCGATGAAAAACACATATTCCCACTGGCCGGATCGGGCCGGGCGGGATTCGAAACGGGTCATGGACACGCCATGCTGCTTGAGCGGCACCAGCAGATCGTGCACGGCGCCGGGGCGGTTGTCCACGGACACGGCCAGGCTGGTGCAGTCATGGCCGGTGGGTGCTGCGGGTGTGTGTGCATCGGTGAGGGTGACCACCACGAAGCGGGTGCGGTTGTGGGCTTCGTCCTGCACGGCGCGTTGCAGCACATGCAGGCCAAATTGCGAGGCGGCGCGTTCGCTGGCCAGGGCCACGATGCCGGCGTCCTCGCTGGCCAGGCGGGCACCTTCGGCATTGCTGGCCACCGGGCGGCGTTCGGCACCGGGCAGGTTCTGGCTCAGCCAGCCCTGGCACTGGGCCAGGGCCTGCGGGTGTGCGGCCACGACCTGGATGCCCTCGCGGCCGGCTTCCTTGCGCAGCAGGTTGTGGGTCACCAGCAGGCTGGTCTCACCGATGATGGTCAAAGGCGATTGCAACAACAGGTCCAGCGAACGGGCCACCACGCCCTCGGTCGAGTTTTCGATGGGCACGACGCCAAAGTCGGCCGAGCGGGCCGAGGTGGCGCGGAACACCTCGTCGATCGAGGGGCAGGCGATGGGCTCGATGGACGAGCCGAAGTAGTTGAGCGTGGCCTGTTCGCTGAAGGTGCCCACGGGGCCCAGGAAGGCGACGCGCTGGCGTGCCTCCAGGGAGCGGCAGGCCGACATGATCTCGCGCCAGATCGGCGCGATGCTGTCGGCCAGCACGGGGCCGGGGTTGCGGGCCTTGAGGCGATCGATCACCTGGGCTTCGCGGTCCGGGCGGAAGACGGGCGAGCCATCGAGCTTCTTGACCTCGCCCACGGCCTGGGCCAGCTTGGCGCGCTCGTTGAGCAGTTTGAGCAACTGCTGGTCGACCACGTCGATGCGCACGCGCAGATCGGCGAGTTGATCGTCAACCGGCCGGCCATCAGGCTGGAAGTGGCCGGGCGCGCCGCTGGGAGCTTGCGGATCAGCCATGGCGTGCAGCGAAGTCCTGCATATAGGCCACCAGGGCCTGCACGCCTGCCAGGGGCATGGCGTTGTAGATCGAGGCGCGCATGCCGCCCACGCTCTTGTGGCCCTTGAGCTGCAACAGGCCCGCAGCCTTGGCCCCTGCCAGGAAAGGCTCGTTGAGCTCGTCCTTGGGCAGGAAGAAGGGCGCGTTCATGCGCGAGCGGCAGTTGGCAGCCACCGTGTTGCGGTAGAAGCCCGATGCGTCGATGTAGCCATACAGCAGCTCGGCCTTGGCGATGTTGCGCGCCTCGATGGCGGCCAGACCGGTCAGCGCGCCTGCAGCCGTGGTTTCACGCTGGCGCTTGATCCACTGGAACACCAGGCCGGCCAGGTACCAGGGGTAGGTCGGCGGCGTGTTGTACATGGACTCGTTGTCCGCCACGATGCGGTAGTCGAAGGCGCTCGGCGTGATCGGCAGGGCGTGGCCGATGAGGTCCTCGCGCACGATCACGATGGTCAGGCCCGAGGGGCCGATGTTCTTTTGTGCACCGGCATAGGCCAGGCCCACGCGCGACCAGTCGATGGTGCGCGAGACGATGTGCGAGGAGCAGTCGATCACCAGCGGGGCCTTGCTGCCCAATGCGGCCAGATCGGGCAGCTCGTGCATCTCGACACCATGGATGGTCTCGTTGCTGCACACATGCACATAGGCCGCGTTGTCGCTGATCTTCCAGCTGCCATAGGCAGGCAGGGTGGTGTGGTGATCGGCCTCGTTGGTGGCCGAGATGTGGACCTCGCAGTACCTGCGGGCCTCCTTGGCCGACTTGACCGACCAGGAGCCGGTGATGACATAGTCCGCACGGCCGCCGCGCGAGAGGTTCATCGGGATGATGGCGTTCTCGGCAATGGCGCCCCCCTGCATGAACAAGATCCTGTGGCTCTTGGGCACCGACAGGATCTCGCGCAGATCGGCCTCGGCCTGCTCGGCGATCGAGATGAATTCCTTACCCCGGTGGCTCATCTCCATCACGCTCATGCCCGAGCCCTGCCAGTCCAGCATCTCGCTGGCAGCCTGTTGCAGCACCTCGTCCGGCAGTGCGGCCGGGCCTGGAGAGAAATTGAAGGGGCGGGTCATCAGCGGGGTCTCTTGCAAACACGGTGCCATCCAAGGGCACCGATCCTTGTCACTTCTTGGCTGCAGGCTTGGCTGCGGGTGCTGGGGCCGGAGCCGGTGCGGCCGCCGGCGCAGGTGCACCACCACTGAGCTTGCCGCCCGTGGCCGTGTCCAGGATCTTGCGCACATTGGCTTCAAGCTGCTGAGCCTTGGGCTTCACCTGGGGGCCAGCTTCTGCCACCACCTTTTCAAGCAGGCTTTGCGTGAACTCGGGCATCAGGCTCTGGTACTTCTTGAGCGTGGGCGACTCCAGCATGGACACCAGCTGCTTGAGCTCGTCTTCGGAGAACTTCTCCTCGATCATCGGGCCCACCGTGCTTTGCGCCATCTTGGCAGCGACGCTGCGCAGGATGGGCGTGGCCGCTTCCATGTATTTCTTGACCTCGGCGTCGATTTGCTTGGCTGTGGCCTCGCGCTTGTCTTCCGGCACGGCCTGGGCCATGACCTGGCGCACGGCACCCACGAGCTGGCGGGCGGGCTGCTCGGCCACTGTCTTGGACAGGTCGTCCAGGCCGGCCTGTTGCAGTGTCAGGATCTTTTGCACCAGCTCCTTCTTGTCAGCGTGAGCGGACAAGGAGGTCAAGGCCAGTGCCGCGGCCACAGTCATCATCCAGGCCGTTTGCTTGAGTTTCATCATCAGTCCTTGCGTCGATCAGTTGTCGATCAGTTGTCAGATTCGCTGCCAGTATCGGCCGAGCCTGTGTCAGGTGTGTCACCAGCGGTGTCTTCGTTTTCAGATCCCGCATTGGCGTCGTTTTCCACGATGCGCTGCAGGCCGATCAGCTTGGCGCCTTCGTCCAGCGCGATCAGGGTGACCCCCTGCGTGGCGCGGCCCAGCTCACGAATCTCGGAGACGCGGGTGCGCACCAGCACGCCCTTGTCGGTGATCAGCATGATCTCGTCGGCAGGGCGCACCAGGGTGGCCGCCACGACCTTGCCGTTGCGCTCGGATTGCTGGATCGCGATCATGCCCTTGGTGCCGCGACCGTGTCGCGTGTACTCGACGATGCTGGTGCGCTTGCCGTAGCCGTTTTCGGTGGCGGTCAGCACCGACTGCGTTTCGTCCTCGGCCACCAGCATGGCGATGACCGACTGGGTCTCTTCAAGCATCATGCCGCGCACGCCACGGGCGCTGCGGCCCATCGGGCGCACGTCTTCTTCGTCGAAGCGCACGGCCTTGCCACCGTCCGAGAACAGCATCACATCGTGCTTGCCGTCGGTCAAGGCCGCGCCGATCAGGAAGTCGCCGTCATCCAGGCCGACGGCAATGATGCCCGCCTTGCGAGGATTGCTGAAGTCGGTCAGCGGTGTCTTCTTGACCGTGCCCATGCGCGTGGCCATGAAGACGTAGTGGTCGTCAGGGAAGCTGCGGAACTCGCCGGTCAACGGCAACACCACGTTGATCTTCTCTTCCTTTTCCAGCGGGAACATGTTGACCATGGGCTTGCCGCGCGAGTTGCGCGAGCCCTGCGGCACTTCCCAGACCTTGATCCAGTAGACGCGGCCCCGGTTGCTGAAGCACAGGATGTAGTCGTGCGTGTTGGCGATGAAGAGCTGGTCGATCCAGTCGTCTTCCTTCGTCGCGGTGGCCTGCTTGCCGCGCCCGCCACGCTTTTGCGCACGGTACTCGCTCAAAGGCTGGCTCTTGATGTATCCCGTGTGCGAGATCGTCACGACCATGTCGGTCGGGGTGATCAGGTCTTCGGTGCCCAGCTCTTGTGCGTTGTGCTCGATGGTGGCGCGGCGCGCGCCCAGCTTGGTCTGGCCAAACTCCTGGCGGATGACGCCCAGTTCGTCACTGATGATGGTGGAGACGCGCTCGGGCTTGGAGAGGATGTCCAGCAGATCGGCGATCTGGGCCATGACGTCCTTGTACTCGCCGATGATCTTGTCCTGTTCCAGGCCTGTCAGGCGTTGCAGGCGCATCTGCAGGATTTCGCCGGCCTGGTCTTCCGACAGGCGATAGAGGCCGTCTGGCTGCATGCCGTACTGCATGGGCAGGCCTTCCGGACGGTACATCCGGGCATCGCCTTCGACGCGCGACAGCATCTCGCGCACCAGCGACGAATCCCAGCTCTTGCTCATCAGCGCGGCCTTGGCCACAGGCGGCGTCGGCGAGGTCTTGATGGTCTCGATGAACTCGTCGATGTTGGCCAGCGCCACGGCCAGGCCTTCCAGCACGTGGCCACGGTCGCGCGCCTTGCGCAGCTCGTACACCGTGCGGCGGGTCACCACTTCGCGGCGGTGTTCCAGGAAAACGGTGATCAGGTCCTTGAGGTTGCACAGCTTGGGCTGACCGTCGATCAGCGCCACCATGTTGATGCCGAAGGTGTCCTGCAGCTGCGTCTGCTTGTACAGGTTGTTGAGCACCACCTCGGGCACTTCGCCGCGCTTGAGCTCGATCACCACCCGCATGCCAGACTTGTCGGACTCGTCCTGGATGTGGCTGATGCCCTCGATCTTCTTCTCGTTGACCAGCTCGGCGATGCGCTCCAGCAGGTTCTTCTTGTTGACCTGGTAGGGGATCTCGTCAACGATGATCGCCTGGCGGTCGCCTTTGCCGATGTCTTCGAAGTGCACGCGGGCGCGCATGACCACGCGGCCGCGACCGGTGCGGTAGCCTTCGCGCACGCCCGACAGGCCGTAGATGATGCCGGCGGTGGGGAAGTCGGGCGCGGGGATGATCTCCATCAGCTCGTCGATCGAGCAGTCGGGGTTCTTCAGCGCATGCAGGCAGGCGTCCACCACCTCGTTGAGGTTGTGCGGCGGGATGTTGGTGGCCATGCCCACCGCGATACCGGCCGAGCCGTTGACCAGCAGATTGGGCAGGCGCGTGGGCAGCACCAGCGGCTCTTTTTCCGAGCCGTCGTAGTTGGGACCGAAGTCGACGGTTTCCTTGTCGATGTCGGCCAGCATTTCATGGGCGATCTTCGACAGGCGGATTTCCGTGTACCGCATGGCGGCCGCGTTGTCGCCGTCGACCGAGCCGAAGTTGCCCTGACCGTCGACCAGCATGTGGCGCAGCGAGAAGTCCTGCGCCATGCGGACGATGGTGTCGTACACCGCCGAGTCACCGTGAGGGTGATACTTACCGATGACGTCGCCAACGATACGCGCCGACTTCTTGTAGGGCCGGTTCCAGTCGTTGTTGAGCTCGTGCATAGCGAAGAGCACGCGGCGGTGCACGGGCTTGAGGCCGTCGCGGGCATCAGGCAGGGCCCGGCCGACGATCACGCTCATGGCGTAATCGAGGTACGAACGCCGCATCTCCTCTTCGAGGCTGATGGGCAGGGTTTCCTTGGCGAATTGCGTCATGCGGGCAATAGCGATGAGAAAAGGCGGCCCAACCGGGATGGCAGGAGACCGTCAGGGGCTTCCACTGGCGCGGGGCGCCACCATGTCGGGCGCGCGTGCGAGCAAAGGAGAGATTGTAATTGGCCGCCAATGTCGCCCTGGCGCAACAATCTGGCCGCTTCTCCGCAAGGCAACGCCCTCTTGTGGCCGACTTACTTGAGCAGGAAAGTGGCTATGGCACAATCGTTTTCGTTAAGTGCCCTAGGGTAAACCTCATGGGTGCGACCCCACCCTCTTCTGGGAGGCTTGCCCTGCTTGGGCGCTCCGCAGTGGAATCTGCGTCTTAATCGTGAGGATTTGCATGAACAAACTCAATAAAGTTGCCGCCCTGTTTGTGATCGCTGCGTTTGCTGGCACCGCTTTCGCCGACGACGTGAACAACTGGCGTGCTACCGATGGCACCGTGTGGAAGAACGGTTCCAACGAACAATGCTGGCGTGACAATTTCTTTACGCCTGAAACTGGCGTTCAAGGCTGCGACGGCGTGCCCGCTCCGGCTCCCGCACCGGTTCCTGTTGCACCGCCTCCTGCCGCTGCTCCGGCTCCTGCTCCGGCACCGGCCCCCGCTCCTGTGGTGGTGCCTGCTGCGCCTGCCACCGAGAAGGTCAGCTTCGCTGCTGACGCTTTCTTCGACTTCGACAAGGCGACCCTGAAGCCCGAAGGCAAGGCCAAGCTGGACGACCTGGCCGACAAGGTCAAGGGCCTGACCCTGGAAGTCGTGATCGCCGTGGGCCACACCGATGCCAAGGGCACCGACGCCTACAACCAGAAGCTGTCGGTCAAGCGCGCTGAAGCCGTCAAGACCTACCTGACTGGCAAGGGCATCGAAGCTTCCCGCGTCTACACCGAAGGCAAGGGCAAGTCGCAACCTGTCGCCGACAACAAGACGGAAGCTGGCCGCGCCAAGAACCGTCGCGTTGAAATCGAAGTGGTGGGTACGCGCACCAAGTAATCCGGTTTCAGCCCGGATGATTCAGAAGGCCCTCCCTAAGGGCCTTTTGTTTTTCTGTCCGGATCTGGCCGAAAAACAAAACCCGCCGATTGGCGGGTTTTGTCCTTGGGGCTCTCGCGGGGGGGCCTTGGGGCTAGAGCGACTGATGCCAATCAGGCCAGCGCCACATCCTTGCCGGTCAGGCGCTTGGCCAGACCTGTGGCCAGACGGTTGGTCAGACCATAGATCGACAGCTGCGGATTGGCACCGATGCTGGTGGGGAAGAGCGAGCCGTCGTGCACCGACAGGTTGCTCAGCTGCCAGTGCTGACCGTCCGGGCGGACCACGCCTAGCTGCTCGGTGCCGCCTATGCGGCAGCCACCCATGATGTGGGCACTGCCGCCGCCTACGTAGTAGGGCTTCATCTCGAAGGCCGAGATGCCAGCCTTGGCTTCGGCCCAGCTTTCGTAGTACTTGCCTTGCTCGTGCAGCGGCACCACCTTCTGGGCACCGGCGGCAAACTGCACCTCGGCCATCGTCAGCAGGGCCTGCTTGAAGCCGGCCAGCACGTAGTCGGACAGGCTGTAGTCCAGCAGCGGGCTGTCATCCACGTTGAGGATGACGGAACCACCGATGGACTCCGGATGGAAGCCATCTCGCAGCAGGGCCAGCATCATCTGCGTGTTGGGGTAGTGCTGGAAGCGCTCGGCCAGGCCCTTGCCGTAGCCGCCCAGCAAGACCGAGGTCAGGCCAGGGTGCATGGGCGTGGCCTCGAGCTTGAAGCCGATCGGGCCGTCCACTGGGGCGTTGTGCACGAAGTGGTCGGAGTAAATCGACTGCGGCGCACCAGCCCAGCCCTCGACGCGCTGCTCGTACACGGCGCCGGAAAAGGCCACCGGGTGCAGGAAGGTGCGCGTGCCCAGGATGCCGTGGGGATCGGGCACCTTGGAGCGCTTGAGCAAAGCGGGCGAGTTGATTGCGCCGCCCGACACTACATAGTGCTTGGCGGTGATGCGCATCACCTTGTCCGAGGTCTTCTCGCCGTTGATGCGGATGGGCACGCAGATCAGTGCCTGAACCTGGTCGCCCCTGATCTCGAAGCGCTGGGCACGAGTCTGGTAGAACAGGCGGGCGCCGGTTTCGAGCGAGGCGGGGATGGTCGTCACCAGCATCGACTGCTTGGCGTTGGTCGGGCAGCCCATACCGCAGGAGCCCAGGTTCCAGCAGCCCTTGACGTTGCGCGGGATCACATCGGCCGAGATACCCAGCTTCTTGGCGCCGGTGCGCAGCAGCTCGTTGTTGGCGTTGGGGGGCGCTTCTTCCCAGCGGTGCATGTTCAGGCGCTTTTCGGCCTGGGCGAACCAGGGGGCCATCGAGGCTTCGTTGAAGTCCTTGAGGTCGAAGTTGTCTTCCCAGTACTTCAGCGTCGTGGCCGGGGTGCGGAAGGAGCTGGTCCAGTTGATGACGGTGGTGCCGCCCACGCAACGGCCTTGCAGCAGGGTCAAGGCGCCGTCCATGGTCTTGCGGCCACCGCCGTCTTGGTAAAGCGTGGCGTAGGCTTCGGATTCCTTCTGGTTGAAGTCGGTACTGGTGCGCAGCGGCCCTTCCTCGACCAGGACGACATCCAGGCCAGCCTTGGTCAGCAGCTCGGCGGTGATGCCGGCACCGGCGCCGGTGCCCACGATGACCACATCACATTGCACCTGCTCGGGCAGACCTTGTTCGCCGTTGGTGGCCTTCCAGCCGCGGGCCAGACCTTCGCGGAACGGATCGGGGAGTTTGCTCATATTTGAACGGGGCCGGGATAGCCGGTCAGATGCCAGTTGGTGCTATTGGAGAAAAAGGACAACAAGATCACGCCGCGCATGACCTGGTAGGTCAGACGGGTGCTTGGCAGGGGGTTGAGACGCATGGTCTCCAGGGCCTGGGCGATCTCGTCGTCCGTCGCACTGGCCCAGGACGCGCCCATGCCGGTCAGCATCTTGCGGGTGGGGTAGTTGCCCAGCAGGCCGATGAGGGCGCTGAGCTCGACCTGCAGCACGCCGGGCATGCCGTTGAGCATCGTCTCCACGTTCTGGAGGTGGGTGCTCAAGGTGGCCTCGCGCTCGGCCGCATCCTTGGGCAGCATGGGGCCGACATAACCGATGGTCAGGCCACGAATGACCTCACGGCCGTGTTCAGTTAGCTTGCTGCCGTTCATGCCGCGGTGCCAGTAAACCAGAGCGCCAAGCGCGCTGCCTACAGCCCCGATCGCCAGTGCTGTCTTGAGAAACCAGCGGCGCTTGGGTTGAAGAGGGTGATCTATGGAGCGGTCGACCATGGTGTTTGGCTCAAGTGCGTGACAGTTCCCAAATAAGGAAAGGTTGTGAGTCAGATTGCCGGAGGATTGTGCCCTGCGTGTACCCACTGACGACAAGGCGTTTAACCTCTGGGGGCCCGTTTTTACGGGGCTGTCGGCGGAATGCACCAGAACGACGGCGTCCTGATTTAAGGGAATACCCTTGGTCACGAATGTTGCAGAATCCGTGCAGCGCTTGACGCAGGTTTCCCTGGGCTTCTGAATACGCGGTGGCCTGAATTGATCCAGTAATGAGGATGACGATGACGAGTTCCAAACCATGGTTGGCCAGCTATGAGCCAGGTGTGCCGGCAGAGATCAACCCAGGCGAGTACAACTCCCTGGTGGACCTGCTGGACCAGTCGTTCAAGCAGTTCGCGCAGCGCGACATGGCAGCCTTCATGGATGTGCACTGGACTTTCGGACAGATCGACGAGATGTCCCGTGCGCTGGCTGCCTGGTTCCAGGCGCGTGGCCTGGCCAAGGGCGCACGCGTTGCCCTGATGATGCCCAATATCCCGCAGTACATGGTGGCGATCGCTGCCGTGTTGCGAGCCGGTTATGTGGTGGTCAACGTCAACCCGCTGTACACCCCGCGCGAGCTGGAGCACCAGCTCAAGGATTCGGGTGCCGAGGCCATCATCGTGCTGGAGAACTTCGCCATCACGCTGCAAGAGGTCGTGGCGCGCACGCCGGTCAAGCACATCGTGCTGGCGGCCATGGGCGACTTGCTGCCTTTCCCCAAGGGCCTGATCGTCAACTTCGTGGTGCGCAACGTCAAGAAGATGGTGCCGGCCTTCACGCTGCCCAATAACGACAAGTGCAAGGTCACCAAGTTCAAGGACGCGCTGTCGCAAGGCCGCGCGGCCAAGTACACGCGCCCTGCGCTCAAGCCCGATGACATCGCCTTCCTGCAGTACACGGGTGGCACGACGGGTGTGTCCAAGGGTGCGACGCTGCTGCACCGGAACATCGTGGCCAACATCCTGCAAAACGAGGCTTGGTTCAAGCCCGAACTGGCCAAGCTGGGCGACCAGCCGCTGACCGTGGTCTGCGCCTTGCCGCTCTATCACATCTTCGCGCTGACGGTCTGCTACATGATGGGCGCGCGCATGGGCAGCATGAACCTGCTGATCGCCAACCCGCGCGACATCCCCGGCTTCATCGAGACGCTCAAGAAGTACAAGGTCAACCAGTTCCCCGCTGTGAATACGCTGTTCAACGCGCTGGTCAATCACCCGGATTTCAAGAGCATCGATTTCTCGGGTCTGAAGGTGTCCAACGGTGGCGGCATGGCGGTGCAGCAGGCCACGGCTGACAACTGGAAAAAGATGACGGGCTGCCCCATCGTGGAGGGCTATGGTCTGTCGGAGACTTCACCCGTGGCCACGGCCAATCGCCTTGATCTGGAAGAGTTCAATGGCGCCATCGGTTACCCGATTCCTTCGACCGATGTGGCCATCATCGACGACGATGGCAATCATCTGGACGTGGGCGGTGTGGGCGAGATCTGCATCCGTGGTCCGCAGGTGATGGCCGGCTACTGGAACCGGCCTGATGAGACGGCCAAGGTCATGACGGCGGATGGCTTCTTCCGTACGGGCGACATCGGTGTGATGGACCCATCGGGCCTGTTCAAGATCGTCGATCGCAAGAAGGACATGATCCTGGTGTCGGGCTTCAATGTGTACCCCAACGAGGTCGAGCAGGTCGTCAACATGCACCCGGGCGTGCTGGAGTGCGCGGCGGTGGGTGTGCCGGATGACAAGTCGGGCGAGGCGGTGAAGCTTTTCGTGGTGCGCAAGGATGCGACGCTGACGGAGGCTGCGCTCAAGGCTTACTGTCATGAGCAACTGACGGGCTACAAGTGCCCCAAGCACATCGAGTTCCGTCAGGATCTGCCCAAGACCAATGTGGGCAAGATCCTGCGCCGTGAGCTGCGCGACGAGAAGAAGGCGGCTTGATGGCGCTGCGCCTTTGAGTGCTTTTGAATGAGAGAGAGCCGCTGGTGAGAGTCAGCGGCTTTTTTGTTTGTGCGGTAGATCTGGCTGTGCGCTTGCGCTTGGCTTGGGCTTATGCGTTTTGTCGGGGCAGCGGGGGGCGCGGACTGAGTCTGTGTTGGTCAGGGCTTCGATGTTGGTGGTCCCGCTTTTCAAGCGGGACTGCCCTGTGGTGCTCGCAAGGAAGTGGCGTCGGAGAACTCCCTGCGCGGCCCAAAGGCCGCTCCGGTCAAACAGCTCCGACGAGTCAGATGACGAAGCACGCTGCGCGTGCCCACTTCCTCGCTGCGCTCCTCAGCACCAACAAGGCGCCCCGCCCAACACCGACTCAGTCCTTTTTGCGCCCCGCTGGTGGCATGCCACGAATAGAGGCATGCGATGTTGCAGGCGCTTGGCTGCAGTGAGTGCTTGGCAGTGCCAGTTGAGCGCGCAAATCTTTGCATACCCCAGCCTAAGAACCTGTGCACGCCACGAGCAGGTCGGACAAGGGGCTGAGGGGGCATCCGGCGGGGCGCCTTGTTGGTGCCGAGCAGCGGAAGGCCAAGGTGGGCGCACGCAGTGCGCTTCGTCTCTGACTCGCTGGCGTTGTTTGAGCATAAGGGCCAGGGGCCCTGGAGCGAGTTCGCCAGCGCCACCTTGGCCTGAGCAGCGCAGGGCAGTCACGCTTGAAAAGCGGGACCACCAACATCGAAGCCCCGCCGGATGCCCCCTCAGCCACCCGACCTGCGCCGCCCCGACAAAACGCCAAAACGCCAAAAACACCAACACCCTTGCCAACTCACCCCGTTGGGGGGTTAAGAGCAGTTTAAGGATTGCTGAAGAAGCATTTACGAAACGGGTGAGAGCCAAATCCCTACAGTCGCGTCCATCGTCAACAAGGCGCTTGCCCGGAAAGCAAGCCAACAAAGGAAGCGAGATCATGAGCATCGATATTCAGGATGGCCAGACCAGTCAACAGACAGCCCAGTCCAACCGGTTCAATATGTACCAGGCTGTGCACAAAGGCCTGCGCGCCTTCATGGCCGACACACTGACCCGCATCGGCCGTACCGACTTCACCGACCCACAGGAACGCAGCGAAAGCGCCGAGCAGCTGCGTTCGCTCCTGCACATCTGCACCGAGCATCTGGCGCATGAGAACCAGTTTCTGCACGCGGCCATGGAGCAGCGCGCGCCAGGCAGCGCCGGCCAGTGTGCCCAGGAGCACGTCGAGCACCTCGTGCACATCGACGCGCTCGGGGCCAGCTTGAGCAAGGCCCTGCTCGCCACCGAGCCGCAACAAGCCGCTGCCTGGTTGCAGCTGTACCAGGCCTTGAGCCTGTTCGTGGCCGACAACTACGAGCACATGCTGCTGGAAGAGCGCCAGCACAACGCCGTGCTGTGGGCGCACTTCAGCGACGACGAACTGCACGAGATCCACGACGCGCTGCTGGCCAGCATCCCCGCCGACGAGATGGCCGTGCATTTCCGCTGGATGCTGCCGCAGCTGTCGCACCCCGAGCGCGTGGGCATGCTCAGTGGCATGCGCCAGGGGATGCCGGCGGAGGTGTTCGCATCTCAACTGGATCTGGCGCGGCCGTTGCTGGACGCACGTGGCTGGCACAAGCTGCAGGCCGCGCTGAAGATCGGGGAGGTTTACCATGGCTAAGAGTCTCCTGCGCTGTGCGGTGCTGTATGCCCTGTTCGGCATCAGCCTGGGTGTCGTGATGGCCGCGTCTCATGACTTCGCGAACAAGGGCGTGCACGTGCATGTCAACCTGGTGGGCTGGGTGTCGATGGCGGTGATGGCCATGGCGTATCACGCCTTCCCGGCGATGGCCGAGAGCATGCTGGCGAAGGTGCAGTTCTGGCTGCACAACCTGGGCTTGCCGCTGATGGCCTATGGCATCTACGCGATCATGCATGGCCTGCCGATGGCCGAACCGATCGTGGGTTCAGGCTCGTTGATCGTGGCCTTGGCGTTCGTGGCGTTTGCAGCCAATGTGTGGCTCAATGCAGGCCGCGAAGTGGAGCGGTCGAGCTTTGGCGCGCGCCGTGAGGCCGTGGTGCAGGCAGCTTGACAGCAGGCGCTGCTCAGTCGGCCAGCTGGAGCTTCAAGGGTTGTGAGACCTGAAGCTGAAAGCGGCCGCGTCCCGTCTTGTGCATGCGCACGCAGGTGGTCCGCTCGGCCAGGCGGCGTTGCAGCAGCACCAGGCGGGCTTCGAGGTTGTCGGCGATGTCGGGCAGGGACAGGTCTGGCGCGAGCCGCAGTTCGCGGTTGGTGAACTGGTCGCGCCCTTCCTGCTGCACGGTGCGCGCCAGCTTCCAGAAGATCGCGCCGGCCACGCCCTTGATCAGGTAGTCCTCATCCAGGAAGACGCTGTGATCGGACTTGAAATAGCGCACCAGCACAGGCTTCTGGTTGGCCGTGCTTGCCACAGCGGCCAGCGGCGCTTCGGTCACTGCGGCGTGCGATGGCGTGGCCGGCGGTATGGACGTGGATGGGCTCACGATGGGGGCCGGTTCGGCAGCCGCATCGAAGGGGTCCGCGCAGGCCATGCTTTGCGCCATCCAGCCGAACTGCTGCGCCAGGATCTGCAGCATGTCTTCGTCGTCATAGGTGAAGCGCAGGTCTTCATGGCTTTCGACATAGAGCACGCCGTACAGCGCCGGCCCGGCGGTGATGGGCACGGCCATCTGGCTGCGGCACTCGGGCAGGCCTGGCATGGGGATGGCCGTTTCCAGTTGATGGTGCAGGCCCAAGGCCTGGGTGCTGTCGCGCACGGCCTTGCCATAGATGTACTCGCTGGTCATGTGCGAGATGCGGATGGGCGTGCGCTCGCGTGCAGCCACGCCGATCACGCCATGCCCGATGGGGATCTCGGAGCCGACGCCGGACTGTTCATAGCCTCGGCTGGCCACCGTGAATAGGCGCTCGCCGCATTCGTCGAGCTTGAGGATCATCATGTGGCCGATGCCGCAGACCGTCTGCAGCGCGGTCAGCGTGTTGTCGAGCAACTCGTCCAGATCGCGGCTGGCGTCGAGCAGGGCGCTCATGTGGCGCAGTCTGGGCAGGGTGTCCTGCCAGGCGACTTGCGTGCCAGGGTAGGGGCCGACGATGGTGTCGACCTTTTCCACCTCGTAGATGTCCGAGCCGAGCAGCTTGAACACCTCGGCCATGCCGGTGTGCGAGGCGATGCCTGCCAGCTTGGCCTTCATGCTTTCGAACAAAGGGCCGCTGGTTTCGGTGCGCAGGTAGCGCACGTGCAGCTTGTAGCCGCTGCCATTGAAGGGATCGACCACCTTCAGCAAGGCGTAGGGATTGGCCAGGATGTTCTGTCGCGTCTTGTTGAAGAACTGGAAGGTCGTGGCGACATGGTTGCGGTCCACGTATTGCACCTGCGACAGGTAGGCGATGTTGGGTATGCCATCGAGCGAGCAAGTGGACAAGGCACTGGGCACGGCGCCTTCGAAGCAGTTGCGCAGGTGGGCGATGCACACGGGGCTCTGGCTCATGCCGGTGCATCCTCCATGGGCTGGCCAGCGCGCGGGCCGGGCGTCTGCTCGAAGACCACCTCGGGCGTGAAGCTGACGGCCACGAGCTGGCCTTCTTCCGTGGCCATGTAGGCCATGCCGAAGTCGCGGTTGTAGCCGAGCTGGACGATGCCATCGACGAAGCTGTCGCGGTATTGATTGACGTCGTCGAGGTCTTGCGCCGTGGCCGCCGAAAGGTTGACCTGGCGCCCCTTGATCTGGATGGCCTTCTCGGTGGCGGGCAGGCAGAACACGACGGCGATGGTGTCTTGCTCGAGCACGTCTTGCAGCAACTGGGCCGCCTCATTGCGGCGAACGAAGATGGTCAGGCGCTGGCGATCAGCCGAGACGCGGCAGGCGAAACCCCGGCAGGCGCTGGGGCGCAGATTGGACGAGCAGGACGCGACATCGATGGCCACCTCCCGCTGGATGAAGGCCACGGTGCTGTCGCTGAGCAGGGCGGCGGGGTTCATGCTGCTGTCGGCGAAGGCTAAGGCGGGATGGACGCCAGATTGTAGGGGCCGGTGCCGACTGTCTCAATCCTTCAGAAACAGGGCCTGCAGATCGCTCAGGAAGTCGAAGCCCTTGGCGGTGGGCCAGGCACGGGCCAGGTCGCGTTGCAGCAGGCCCTTGGCTTCGGCCTCGGCCAGCGGCTGCTGGATGCTGGCCAGCGTCAGCCCGGTGCGCTCGGTGAAGCGCAGCAACTCGAAGCCGTCCTTCAGGCGCAGGGCGTTCATCATGAACTCGAAGCCACGCGAGGCGAGGTTGACTTCGTGCTCATTGGAGCAGGCCTGGCCCAGGCGCGCCTTGTCCATGTAGGTGGCCGGCTCGCGCCAGCGCACCTGACGCACGATGCGGTCGGGGAAGCTGATTTTGCCGTGGGCACCCGCGCCGATACCCAGGTAGTCGCCGAACTGCCAGTAGTTCAGGTTGTGCTGGCATTGATGGCCTGGCCGCGCATAGGCGGACACCTCGTAGCGCTGCATGCCGGCCTTCTCAGTTTGTACGACGAGGTGGTCGAGCATGTCGAAGGCGGTGTCCTCGTCGGGCAGGCCTTCGGGGGGACGCGTGGCGAAGACCGTGTTGGGCTCCAGCGTGAGGTGGTAGAGCGACAGGTGTGGCGGTTCGAAGGCCAGAGCCTGCTGCACGTCGGCATCGAGCTCGGCGGTGCTCTGCCCGGGCAGGGCGTACATCAGGTCGATGTTGAAGGTCTCGAAATGCTGCTGGGCCTCTTCGATGGCGGCACGGGCCTGCGCACGGTCGTGCACGCGGCCCAGGGCCTTGAGCTTCGCATCATCAAAGCTTTGCACGCCGATGGACAGGCGGTTGACGCCAGCCTGACGGAAGGCCTTGAAGCGATCCTTCTCGAAGGTTCCGGGGTTAGCTTCAAGCGTGATCTCGCATTGCGGCTCCAGCGGCAGCCGGGCACGCACATCGGCCAGCAGGCGGTCGATGCCATCGGGTGAGAACAGGCTGGGTGTGCCGCCGCCGATGAAGATGGTGTGAACGCGGCGGCCCCAGATCTGTGGCAGGGCGGATTCGAGATCGGCGCACAGGGCGCTGAGGTAGGCGGTCTCTGTCCGCGCGTCGAGATGTCCGGCGCCGGGCCGCCCCAAGCCGGACGCTCCCCCTCGGGGGCTGAGCCCGGACATCGACAGTCCCTGTGGACTGTCGATGCCTGGCGAAGGGTTGCCCCTCTGGGGCAGCGCGCCCTGCAAGGGCGACGCCACAGGCGTCTTGGGGGCCAGTTCATGCGAATTGAAGTCGCAATAGGGGCACTTGCGCAGGCACCAGGGCAGGTGCACGTACAGCGACAAGGGCGGCAGCGCCTGCAGCGCGCCTGGGCGTTGCAGCGTGATCATGGGGTCATGGAAGAAGGTTGCCAGGGCCAGTGATCACCAGCTCCAGCTGTATCGAGACCCCATCGCGCCTGGATCAAGCCCAGCATCTCGCGGCAGGCCTGAGCCCGGTGGCTGATACCGTTCTTGATTTCGGGGGCCAGCTGGGCTGCGCTCTGCTGGTAGGCCGGCAGCCACAGCAGGGGGTCATAGCCAAAGCCATGTTCGCCCTGGCCTGTGCTCATCAACTCACCTTCCCAATGGCCTTCAGCGATGAGCGGCTCGGGGTCGTCGGCATGCCGCACGGCCACCAGCAGGCAGGTGAAATGCGCGCAGCGGTTGGCTTGGGTCGTCATCTGCGCCAGCAGCCAGTCGTTGTTGGCGGCATCGATCACTTCGCGTGGCAGGCCTTCGGCGACGCGGCCGGCGTCCACGGCATAGCGCGCCGAGCGCACTCCCGGTGCGCCACCCAAAGCGGCTACACACAGACCAGAGTCGTCGGCAATGGCCGGGCCCTGTCCTTCGCGTGCGGCGTGGCGGGCTTTGGCCAAGGCATTCTCGACGAAGGTGACGTGAGGCTCCTCGGCCTCCGGGATGCCCAGTGAACCCTGGGTGACCAGCTCGACGCCCAGGGGGCTGATCAAGGCCTGCAGCTCCTTGAGCTTCTTGGCGTTGTTGGAGGCGAGGATCAGTTGCCGGCTCATGATGTGGTCCTGGTTCAGGCCTTGTTCAGGGGCTGCGCCAGCGCTGTGGCCTGGGCGGTGATCAGCTCGCGGATACCCTTGTCGGCCAGGGCCAGCAACTGGTCCATTTCGCTGCGGGTAAAGGCCGCGCCTTCGGCCGTGCCTTGCACCTCGACGAAGTGGCCGGCGCCGGTCATCACGACGTTCATGTCGGTGTCGCAGGCCGAGTCTTCCACGTATTCCAGATCCAGCAGCGGCGTGCCTTCCACAATGCCCACGCTGATCGCTGCGACCGGGTGCACGATGGGGCTGGCGGTGAGCTTGCCTTGCGCGATCAGGCCATTGACCGCATCCACGGCGGCCACATAGGCCCCGGTGATGGCGGCGGTGCGGGTGCCGCCGTCGGCCTGGATCACGTCGCAGTCAATGACGATAGAACGCTCGCCCAGCTTGGCCAGGTCGAACACGGCGCGCAGGCTGCGGCCGATCAGGCGCTGGATCTCTTGCGTGCGGCCTGTCTGCTTGCCACGTGCGGCTTCACGGTCGCTGCGGCTGTGGGTGGCGCGCGGCAGCATGCCGTACTCGGCCGTGACCCAGCCTTCGCCGCTGCCGCGCTTGTGCGGCGGCACCTTCTCTTCGACCGTGGCCGTGCACAGCACCTTGGTGTCGCCAAAGCAGATCAGCACCGAACCTTCGGCATGCTTGGTGTAGCCGCGGGTGATGCTCAAAGGGCGAAGGGCGTCGGCCGCGCGGCCATGGTTGCGCTGGTATGCCATGAGGGCTCCTGGTCTTGGGATGAAAGTGAGCGGTACAAATACCAACCGGCCACAGCGGCCGGTTGATGCGGAGTGAGCGGTCCGGAGGCTGTGGTCAGGTCTTCCTGGCGGCGCTGGCTGAGCGGCGGATCGCTTCGTTGATTTCGCGGATCGATCGCTCGATCTCGGCTTCGTCCAGGTCGTCGGCCTCGACATTGTCGCCCGGCGTGCCGGTGCCGCCCACGCTGGCCTGGATGGTAGAGGCAAAAACCTCCTCGCCCAGGTTCTCGGTGGACACACTGGGCTGGTCGTCATTGGAGGCCGACTCCCACTCCATCGCCAGCACGGTCACGTTGTCGCACTTGGGGCCGCCGTTACGCAGGGCCACTTCCACCAGTTCCGGCACGGCGTCCGAGATGGTGCGTGTGGACAGGTGGCGTGTGATCTCTTCGTCCTCGACCGTGCCCCACAGGCCGTCGGAGCACAGCATGATGCGGTCGCCTTCCTGCATCAGCAGGGGGCCGGCCGTGTCGACCACGGGCTTGCCGGGGCTGCCCAGGCAGGTGAAGAGCACGTTGCGGTTGTAGCGCTCGTTGAGCGGCACCACCGAGGACAGTGTTTGCTGCAGTTCAGAGTAAGAGTGGTCGCGCGTGCGGGCAATCAGCTTGTCGCCGCGCACGAAGTACAGGCGCGAGTCGCCGCAGTGGGCCCAGTAGGCCGCATTGCCTTGCAGGATGCAGGCGATGATGGTCGTGCGGGGCGTGTCCATCAGGCCCTTTTCGCTGGCATAGCGCAGCAGCTGGTGATGGCCAGCCATGACCGCGTCTTGCAGGAAGCGGATGGGGTCGGCCAGTACGGGGCGCGCATCGCGCTGGTAGAGCGCCGCCATGGTCTGCAAGGCCAGTTGAGAGGCCATCTCGCCCTCGGGATGGCCACCCATGCCATCGGCCAGGGCAAACAGGCCTGAATCCCGCGTGTAGCAATAGCCCATGCGGTCTTCATTCTTCTCGCGGCCGCCTTTGCGGCTGATCTGGTAGACGGAGAATCTCATGCCTGCTTATGCCTTAGCACCCGATTTGAGATTTTCAAGTTGCAGTTTGACCCGCTCCGCAAAGGTGAGCTTGGAGTAGCGTCTTTCGGTCTCGCGGGCCAGTTCCTTTTGCAAGGCGAAAACGCTTTGCGGACGGGCCAGCGGGTCGAGCGACATGCACCACTCGGTCACTTCGATCAGGTTATCGGAATAGACGTTGCGCAGTCGCGAAAGAGAAAGGCCTAAGCGGTCTTTTTCCAGGCGTTGGGGCGCATCGTTGGGGGGGTAGCCCTGCATGCAGGCATAAATGCAGGCCCCGATCGCATAAATATCGGTCCAAGGGCCCAGCGAACCATCGCGGCGGTACATCTCGGGCGCGGCAAAACCGGGCGTGTACATCGGGCGGATGAAGTTGCCTTCCTTGGACAGCACCTCGCGGGCCGCACCGAAATCGAGCAGCACGGCCTTGTTGTCGTTGGTGATGAAGATGTTGGCCGGCTTGATGTCCAGGTGCAGCATCTTGTGCTGGTGCACGATGCGCAGGCCGCGCAGGATCTCGTCGAACAGCGAGCGGATGGTCGACTCGCGGAAGACCTTGTCGCGCTTGAGATCGCGGGCGGTGACGATGAAATCCTGCAAGGTATCGCCCTGCAAGTAATTCATCACCATGTAGACGGTTTCGTTCTCGCGAAAGAAATTGAGCACCGACACCACGCTGGGGTGGGCGATCTGCGCGAGCGAGCGGCCTTCTTCGAAAAAGCTTTTGAGCCCCAGACGATAAAGGGGCTGCTTGTCGGGCTTGACGCGCGGAATCAACTCGCCCGGCGCACGTTCGGCCAGCGAGGCGGGCAAATATTCCTTGAGCGCTACCAGCCGTTTGTCGGGGTCTTCGGCGAGGTACACCACCCCAAAACCGCCTGCCGCGAGCTTCTTGACGACCTGGTAGCCGCCCACGACGGTGCCCGAAGGCAACGGGGCAGGTTTCGGCTTTGACATAATCTAATTTTGTCTGGGTCTCAAGATACCATGTCAGTCTACTCTATGACCGGGTTTGCAAGCGCGGTCGCGTCGGGTCCCGACCACGTCAGTGAAAACACCGACGAGGGGGATTCGCCCACTGCTGCACGCATTGTCGGTGGCAAGCATGCATCGGGTGGTGTGGGGGCGGAATTGCGCTCTGTCAACAGCCGTTTTCTGGATCTGAGTTTCAAGCTGTCTGACGAGTTCCGCGCACTTGAACCCGCTTTGCGTGATCTGCTGACCGCGTCCTTCAAACGCGGCAAGATCGAGCTGAGACTGCAGCCCCAGCGCGCCACCGATTCGGGTTGGCCCACACCCGCCCCCGATCAACTCCATACCCTGGCTCGCCTGGAAGGCACGGTGCAGAACTGGCTGCCCAAGGCCGCACCGCTGTCGGTCAACGAGGTGCTGAACTGGTGCCGTGCGGCGGCGCCTTCCGTCAAACTGGAAGATGCGGCCCTGGAGTCGGCGCGGTTGTGCGTGGAGGCCCTGAAAGAGGCGCGCGAACGCGAGGGCGCCCGTCTGGTTGGCGTGCTCAAGGACAAGCTCAAGGGCTTGCAGGCCTTGGCCGAGCAGGCTGCGCCGCTGGTGCCGCAAGCCGTGCAGCGTCAACAGGAGCGCTTTGTCCTGAAGTTCCAGGAGGCCATGCAGGCCGTGGGTGGCAACGTGACGCCCGAGATGGCCCAGGAGCGCGCCCTGAACGAAGCCGCGGCCTATGCCTTGCGCATCGATGTCGACGAAGAGTTGCAGCGCCTGAAGGCCCACCTCGATGAAATCGGGCGGTTGCTCAAGAAGGGCGGCGAAGTGGGCAAGCGCCTGGACTTTCTCATCCAGGAACTGCACCGCGAGGCCAATACCCTGGGCTCCAAGGCCGCCGCGCTGGAACTCACGCAAATCTCGGTCGAGATGAAGGTGCTGATCGAGCAGATGCGTGAGCAGGTCCAGAACATCGAGTGACGGCAGGGTCAACCGTCAGAACTCGCCGTCAGAACTCGTTTTGGATCTGCTTGTAGCCCTGGACCAGTGAGTTGTTGGTCCGGGCGACGTCTTCCGAGAACTCGGATGCCTGGGCACTGACCTTGGGCACGGTGGCCAGATCGGTCTGCGGGCCGATGCGCTCGGTGGAGGGCACGTAAAAGTCGTCGGGCAGGTCGCAGCCGTCGACCACCGCGTTGTAGCGCACCACGCAGCCGTTGCCGACCTTGCAGTTGAACAGCACGCTGTTGAAGCCGATGAAGGCATTGCTGCCGACCTCGCAGGGGCCGTGCACGATGGCGCGGTGGGCAATCGAGGTGTGCTCGCCGATGGTCACGGGTGCGCCCGACTTGGAGTGGATGACCACGCCGTCCTGGATGTTGGAGTGCGCACCGATCACGATCGGGTCCATGTGGCCGTTGGCGTCGACCTCGTCAGCGCGGATCACCGCATAGGGGCCGATGAAGACGTTCTCGTGCACGATCACCTTGCCGCACAGGATGGCGGTGGGGTCTACGAAGGCATTGGGATGGACGACCGGGAGGTCGCCGCGGGGATTGCGTCGGATCATGAGTTGAGTTTGAAACTGGGCATGCAGCCCGGTGGCGGCATTGTGTTTCAGCTTCAGAAACCGCAGGGTTTGTCGGGAAGTTGGCCCAAAAGCGGTGGAAAATGCCGGCGTGCGAGGGGAAAATCCCAGAAAATCAGGCACTTGAAGTTCGCTTTGAACTTTTCCTTCAGAATATCAAATGAGCGCCGATAACCCTCCTCAGACCTCCCAGTCATTCGCCGGCACGGTGCCTGCGGGAACGGGAGACACCGACATGGACTACCCCGGCAACCTGTTCGTGGTGTCGGCGCCCAGCGGCACCGGCAAATCCAGCCTGGTCAAGGCCTTGCTGGAGCTGGACTCGCGCCTTCAGGTGTCCGTCTCGCACACGACCCGGGGGCCGCGTGGCCAGGAGCAGCACGGCCGCGAATACCTGTTCACCACCAAGGAAGAGTTCCTGGCAATGGTCGAGCGCGGTGAGTTCTTCGAGCACGCCGAGGTGCACGGCAACCATTACGGCACCTCGCGCCACGCCATCGAAGACCGCATCAAGAACGGTGAGGACGTCGTGCTGGAGATCGACTGGCAGGGCGCATTGCAGATCAAGAAAATTTTCCCCAATGCCATCCTGATCTTCATCCTGCCGCCCAGCTACGAGGAGCTCCTCCAGCGCCTGAACCGCCGTGGCGAGGACAGCCCCGAGGTGATCGACCTGCGCATGAAGAACGCCCGCATCGAGGTGGGGCAGGCGCAATTCTTCGATTTCGTGGTGGTGAACGCCCTTTTTGAGTCGGCCTTGTTCGATTTGAAGGCCATCGTGCACTCACAGCGGTTAAAATACGCAGCTCAGCGCCGGAACAAGTCTGCCGTGTTCCGTGCCCTGAACCTGTGCTGACTGGTTTTTCATTTCACCCCGGAGCGTTCCAATGGCCCGCATCACCGTCGAAGACTGCCTGCAAAAGATCCCCAACCGCTTTCAGCTGGTGCTCGCCGCGACCTACCGTGCCCGCATGCTGAGCCAAGGCCACACGCCCAAGATCGAGTCGCGCAACAAGCCTGGCGTGACCGCCCTGCGCGAAATCGCCGCCGGCCAGGTCGGCCTTGAAATGCTGCGCAAAGTCCCGACCTGATCAAAGAGGCGGACTGGCGGGCCTCGGCCTGCAAATTGCTGCGAATGTACCCAGGAGGCCCGTCTCGACGGGCCTTTGCTATTTGAAAGATTGATTTGGACCATTGATTTGGACGCTCGCGAGGCCTTCCCAATCACGCTACAGTCATCCTCATGACCCTGGCCAATGACGCTGCCGCGGCTTCCTTTGCCGCATTGACCCACAAACTCGACTACCTGGACGAGGTGGACATTCGCCGTGTGCGTGACGCCTACCGCTTCGCCGACGAGGCCCATCTGGGACAGTTTCGCGCCAGCGGCGAGCCCTACATCACCCACCCCATCGCCGTGGCCGGCCTGTGTGCCGACTGGAAGCTCGATGCCCAGGCCATCATGGCCGCGCTCATGCACGATGCGATGGAGGATTGCGGCGTCACCAAGATCGAGCTGATCGAGCGCTTTGGCGCGCCCACGGCCGAGATCGTCGACGGCCTGACCAAGCTGGACAAGCTGCAGTTCTCGACCAAGGAAGAGTCGCAGGCCGAGTCCTTCCGCAAGATGCTGCTGGCCATGGCACGCGATGTACGCGTCATCCTCATCAAGCTGGCTGACCGCCTGCACAACATGCGCACGATGGACGCGATGGTGGTGCACAAGCGCGCGCGCATCGCCCGCGAGACGCTGGACATTTATGTGCCCATCGCGCACCGCCTGGGGCTGAACCAAACCTACCGCGAGCTGCAGGAGCTGTCCTTCCAGTACATCAACCCCTGGCGGCACTCGGTGCTGTCCAAGGCGGTCAAGCGCACGCGCGGCAACCGGCGCGATCTGGTGGAGCGCATTCGCCGCGAGGTGGAGCAGGCCTTCAATGACGCGGGCATGGACGTCGAGGTCTATGGCCGCGAAAAGACCATCTTCTCCATCTACAACAAGATGGTGGAAAAGCACCTGAGCTTCGCGCAGGTGAGCGACATCTTCGGCTTTCGCATCGTCGCGCGTGAGTTGCTGGATTGCTATCGCGCTCTGGGCGTTCTGCACCAGCTCTACAAGCCGCTGCCAGGCCGCTTCAAGGACTACATCGCCATCCCCAAGCTCAACGGCTACCAGTCCCTGCACACCACGCTGGTGAACCCCGTGGGCACGGCGGTGGAGTTCCAGATCCGCTCGCAAGCCATGCATGCCGTGGCCGAGAAGGGCATTGCTGCGCACTGGATGTACAAGGAGAACGAGGCCGACGCCGAGTCCTCGCCGCAACAGGCCGCCGTGTGGCTGCAATCGCTCATCGACATCCAGCACGAGACGCGCGATTCGGCCGAGTTCCTGGAGCACCTCAAGATCGACCTGTTCCCCGAGTCGGTCTATGTGCTGACGCCCAAGTCGCGCATCGTGGCCTTGCCCAAGGGGGCGACGCCGGTGGACTTCGCCTATGCGATCCACTCGGGCGTGGGCGACCGCTGCGTGTCGGCCAAGGTCAATGGCGAGCCTGTGGCCTTGCGCACCGAGCTGCGCAGCGGCGATGTGGTCGAGATCATCACGGCGCCGAGCGCCAAGCCCAATCCAAGCTGGTTGAACTTCGTGCGCACAGGCCGGGCGCGTTCCAAGATCCGCCATTACCTCAAGAACATGGAAGCCGAGGAGTCTCTGGAGCTCGGCGAGAAGCTGCTGATGCAGGCGCTGCGGGCCGAAGGGCTGCCCATGCCTTCGGGCGACGAGAACGCCGAGGGCGAGGCGGGCAATCTGTGGCAAGGGCTGGTTCGCTGGGGCGGCAACCGCAGCCGCAATGAGCTGTTGATCGACATCGGCCTGGGCCGCAAGATTGCGACCATGGTGGCCAAGCGCCTGGCGCAGCTGATGGCCGAGTCCGGCGCCAAGCCGGATGCGCTGACCTTGACGCTGGGCCGCTTCTCGGAAGAGACGCCGGTTCAGGGCTCGGTGATCATCGATGGCAGCGAAGGTGCGACAGTGCAGTTGGCCCCGTGTTGCTGCCCGGTGCCAGGCGACCCGATCGCGGGCTATCTGGGCCGAGGCGAGGGCCTGGTGGTGCACACCCAGGCTTGCGGTGTGGGGCGGCGTCTGTTCGAGCGAGACAGCGAGCGCTGGATCGACGTGAGCTGGTCGGACGAACCCATGCGCCTGTTCGAGACGGCCGTGACGGTGCTCGTGGCCAATGGCAAGGGCGTGCTGGCCCAGGTGGCCTCGGCCATCAGCAGCGCCGAAACCGACATCACCCACATCGAGATGGGTGATGAGCGCCTGGGCGAAACGGCCGAGCTCAAGCTCACGCTGGCCGTGCGAGACACCGAGCACCTGGCCGATGTGATTCGCACGCTCAAGCGCTGTCCGGTGGTGCTCAAGGCCGAGCGGCAGTCGGTCTGACTACGCTGTCAGTGGCTGGTCTCTGGTTTGGGGTAGACCACCTTGATGACTTCCAGCCTCTCGATGCCGCCTGGCGTCATCAGCTGCACCTCGTCGCCTTCACGTGACTTGATCAAGGCGCGGGCAATGGGCGAGACCCAGCTGACCTCGCCCTTGAGGTTGTCGACCTCGTCGATGCCCTTGATGGTGATGGTGCGCGAGACGCCCTGCATGTTCTCGTAGGTGACCGTGGCCCCGAAGAAGACCTGGTCCTTGCCATGGTGCACGCTGGGGTCGGCCACTTCGGCGATGTCCAGGCGTTTGGTCAGAAAGCGGATGCGGCGGTCGATCTCGCGCAGGCGCTTCTTGCCGTAGATGTAGTCGCCGTTCTCGGAGCGGTCGCCATTGGAGGCGGCCCAGTGCACGATCTCGACGATCTTGGGCCGCTCGATGTCGATCAGGTTGAGCAACTCCGTGCGCAGGCGCTGGTAGCCCTGCGGCGTGATGTAGTTCTTGCTGCCGGCGGGCAATGGCGGCAGCGCGACGTCGTCGTCCTCGTCGCCGTCGGCTTCCTTGGTGAAGGCTTTGCTCATAGAACGCGATTGTGCCCAATCCCGCGACTTGGGGGAAAGCGTCACTTCTTCACGCGGGCACCGAGTTTGTGCACAACCATTCTTCCTGTAACGCTTTCGATCTCGCAAAAATGAAATGGTGGCCGATAAGACCGGTTACTGAAAGGAAAGGCGAGATGTCTCACGTCATCCCACTGGGGCCAGCGGCCCGCATGCTGACCACGCGCGAAGCAGCGCTGCGCCTGGGCGTGTCATTGCGCACAGTGCAGTTGTGGGTCGAGGCCGATATCCTGCCTGCGGCACGCACCCCCGGCGGGCACCGCCGTATTCCCTATAACGCCGTCGAGGCTTTGGCCTTGAGCACCGGTCTGGGGGGCGAGCCTGTGCCGCGCAGCGCACTCCAGCGCTATGAGGCTCCGGTCACGGAGGTGGACGACGCGCCCGCCATGCCCTTGCGGGCAGAGCAGGGCCGCATCGCCATGCCCATGGACGTGCTGCTGGTTGCCGACGACCAAAGCTGGCAAACCCGCTGTGCTCAGGCCATGGCCCCGTATGGCGGCGCGGTCAAGCTGCGCTTTGCCGAAACGGGCTATCTGGCCCTGCTGCAGATCGGCCAGAAGGTGCCGGATCTGTTGATCACCAATCTGGAACTGCCAGGCATGGATGGCCTGGCCATGTTGCGCACACTGGAGCGTTGCGAGTCGATCGCTGCCATGCGGGTACTCGTGCTCACCGCTTGCGGCTCGCACGAACTGGCGCGCCGTGGTGGCTTGCCCAGGTCGGTCGAGGTCATGGAGCTGCCCGCGACGCCCGAAGCCGTGGCGGTCCGCGTGGGCCGCTGGCTGTTGGGGCAGCGCGCCTCCTGAGCCTGCGGCGTACCCTCCACGCCACGCCTCCCCCGCGTCCCGGGGATGAACTGACTGCAACCAAGGTAAGCACCGGCAGCCGGCGCCTTCAACTTGCCTCAATATGCTGCGGCCTGTGCAAGGATGCACAAAACGGGGTCGGCAGGCGCCCCATGAGCTGGAGTTCGCAGTGAGTGACGAGCCTGTTGCTGCCCGTGGGCAGGCCTGGCGTTGGCTGATCCTGGCCGTCTATGTGGCGATGCTGATGGGCTTGGCGGTGATCTGGCATCGCCCTGACATGCGCCACTGGCTGGACCCGCAGTCGCTCAGCGAAATGGGGCGGCAGCTGTTGGCCACGCCGATGGGTCCCGTGGCGGTGATCTCGGGCTATGTGCTGGCCGTGATGGTGGGCATGCCTGTGCTCGTGTTGATCACCGTGGGCGCCCTGGTGTTCACGCCCTGGCCCGGCATCGCCTATGCCCTGTGCGGCATGGTGGCGGGTGCCGTGGTCACCTATGGCATCGGCCGCTACACCGGTGCGCAGACCATGGACCGCTGGACCAAGGGCCGCCTGGCCTTGCTGTCGAGGCACTTGCAGCGGCGCGGGCTGGTGACGGTGATCGCCGTGCGGGTGATGCCCGTGGCGCCCTTCATCATGGTCAACATGGTGGCAGGCGCCTTGCGCGTGCGGCTGCGTGATTTTGTGCTGGGCACCTTGCTGGGCCTCACGCCCGGCACGATCATGATCTCCCTCTTCATGGACCGCCTGACCGAAGCCTGGCGCTCGCCCGGGGTTAGCAGCTACGCCGCGCTGGCCACATGCGTGGTTTTGCTGATCGTTGTTTTTTGGTGGGTCCGAAAAAGACTGTTGCGTGCGCCCTGAACGTCACACGTAGGGTGGGTTTCCACGCGATTCCAAGGGGCCCAGGCCCCTTTTTTGTCGCCTTTCGCCAAGTCGTGATCGGTTCCTTAAGGGGTGCCACCTAAGGGGTTTCCTCGCCCTTCATTGGGGTGGTTTGCGGGGTCATGCACTTGGCACGATGGGCCAGTCCATGGCTGGTGGCCAGGCTTGATGATTCGTCCACGCCGCTGCCGAGTCACCGAGGTTTCGATGCCGACGTCGCATCGGGCCAACCGGTTGGGCTGATCACCCGAACGGTTGCATGACCAGGCCGGCGAGAGACATCACTCACATACACATACTGGAGTTCTCATGCAAGCATTCAAGCTTTCCGTTGTTGCCCTGGCTCTGAGCGCCGTGGCCGCTTCCGCTTCCGCCATGTCGTCGATCGACGACGCAG